>JBEHXV010000007.1:0-163227 GCA_048498515.1 Bacteroidota bacterium
AACCGGAACAACAACCGGTTGTGCTAATACCAAAACAGTGAGTGTAACGGCTAATACAACGCCAACCGTGGCAGTAAGTAACGCGACTATCTGTTCAGGAAATCTAGCAACCTTAAGCGCAAGCGGCGCTACTACTTATAGCTGGAATACGTCGGCTACCACCGCTTCTATTTCTGTTTCACCAACCATTACCACTACTTATACTGTAACGGGAACATCGACCGGATGTACTAATACCAAAACAGTAAGTGTGACTGTAAAAACAACACCAACCGTAGCAGCGAGCAATACGACGGCCTGCTCGGGTAATGCAGTAACCTTAAGCGCCAGCGGTGCTACTACTTACAGTTGGAATACAAGTGCTACAACCGCGTCCATATCCGTGTCGCCGTCTACTACTACCAACTATACGGTAACGGGAACAACCAATGGTTGTTCGGCTGTAAAAGTGGTAACGGTTACAGTAGCAACTACGCCAACTGCTAATGCCGGTGCATCACAAACATTAACCTGTGCTTCGCCAACTGTTACTTTAAATGGTTCGGGAGTTACTACTTACACCTGGTCAGGTTCAGGAATTGTTTCAGGAGCCAATACCGCTAACCCGGTTGTTGGATCTGCAGGAACCTATACCTTAAGAGGAAGTTCTTCGGGTTGTACATCTCTTCCGGTAACCGTTAATGTAACATCCAGCGCGGGATTACCGGTAGTGGCTTCAAGCACTACAGGAAGTCTTAACTGTTTGGTTTCATCAGTAAACGCAGTTGTCTCTACTACAGCCAGCCCGGTTACCTATAACTGGTCGGGAACAGGCATCACCTCAGGAGCGTCAACCGCTACGATTACGGTGAACCAGGGAGGCGTATTTAACTACACCGTTACAAACACTTCTAACGGCTGCTCGGCAACCGGTTCTCAAATGGTTTCGCAGGATGTCACAGTTCCAACCGTTTCGGTTAACAGCGAAACCATTTGTTCGGGAACTTCAGCTACTTTATCTGCATCGGGAACTTCAGCAACTTATGGTTGGGATACAGGCGCCAGCGGCGCAAACTTAACCGTGAGTCCTACTGCGGATACAGATTATACAGTAACAGCAACGGGTTCTAACGGTTGTACGAATACAGCCATTGCATCGGTTGTAGTAACCAGCGCACCGGCTATTGCTGTTAATTCAGGTACTATTTGTGCAGGCTCTTCCGCTACCTTAACAGCGAGCGGTGTTACAACTTACACCTGGGATACATCATCCAATGCACCGAGCATTACGGTGAGTCCTACCAGCACAACAGTTTATACTGTATCGGGCATGATCTCCGGTTGCCCTACAACAGCTGTGAGCATGGCAACAGTAACTGTAAATACTCCTCCGGTGGTAAGCTTAAGCGCCATATCGGGTCCGCTTTGTATAAATGATAACACGGTTGCTTTATCGGGCAGCCCAAGCGGCGGTACTTACTCTGGTCCTGGTGTTACAGGTTCGGTATTCGATCCGGCAGCAGCAGGTGCAGGTACTATTACGGTTACGTATGATTACACAGATGCGAACAACTGTTCAGGTTCTGATCTGCAATCGGTAATCGTTGACCTGTGTACAGGCATTACCGAGTTGAACGGCTCAACTGTTTCGGTATATCCTAACCCAACTCGCGACGCGTTAAATGTTAAGTTAGACGCTTCCTTAATAGACAAAACTGTTATTGAACTATACGATGGCATTGGTAAGTTAATCATGAAAGAAAAAGCGACCGACACGGTTACTTCTTTCTCATTGGCGCACTTAGCGAGAGGCTTATATTCAATAAGGGTTGTATCAGGCAACGATCACAAAGTGATTACCATAGTGAAAGAGTAGTTTTTTAAAGTTTAATAAGCAAAGGCCTTTTCCGGAAGCGGAGAAGGCCTTTTGTTTTATAGAGATATGCATTGAATGCAGTTATTTCATATTCAACCCCTTCAGGGTTGTGTCATGATTATGTTATTAGTCCTATTCATATTCAATCCCTTTGGAATTGTGAATTTGAAAATCAATCTTGTTAATGCGTCCGCTGCCGGATTATGAATCTTAAAATCCAAGCCTGAAGGGCTTGAATGCTTAAAATGGTTATTGAGATGGATTGGGATAGGGAATGTATTTATAAAATCGTTTATTTTATAACACTCAGCTTATAATGAAACGGCTTGCCTGCACCATCAATTTTTATATAATAGATGCCAGCTTCGAGGGACTTTTCATAGTGATAATCCATGCTTTCATTATCTGAATTTAAATTATCCATGAAAACAAGTTTACCGGCAACATCATATAAGCTGATTTGCAAGGATTGTGTTTGAGTATGCTTTAACTTTACATGAAAGCTTCCGTTCGATGGGTTAGGATATACGTTGAACAGCTCATCCTTTTCACGCTGTATCACTTCAATATCGGAATACTGATAGCTACGGTCGAAATCAACACTTTTCAAACGGTAATAGGATAAGCCTTCCAGTGGATTGTAATCGTTCAATTCATATTCACGAATAATACTACTATTTCCTGCGGCATCTGCTTCACCGATGCTGTTCCAATGAATTCCGTTGGTGCTTCGTTCAACCAAAAAATAGTCTGTATTTTTTTCACTGGCGGTTTTCCAACTTAGTAAAACGGAGCCTGCATTATCTGTTGCATGAAAAGACAGAAGCTCAATTGGCAGTACCCCAATCGTATTTGTAATAATTCCCGAATTAGTTGGTCCTGCACCCGAGTTGGCGCTCACTGTTCCGGTACAGCCGGTGCAGCTTAAGCCGCCGGTTCCGGGAGTAGTGCTTGTTGTTATATTGGTTAATGGTTGCGGTATGGCAAAAATAACCGCGCCTTGTCCTCCGCCGCCACCGCCGCCATGCACACTGCCCGCCGTAACGCTATTGCCTCCATTGCCACCGTTTGCAGTAATAATAAGAGGACAAGTCCCTGTAACACTAAAAGTAGTTACCTGCATGACAATTGATCCGGCCGCTCCGCCGCCGCCCGATCCGTCGTTAATGGCATTAGCCGCTGTATTGCCGTTAGCGGTTATGGATGCACTGCAAACGCCTGTGGTTACCAGCGTTCCTGTTTTTATCAGAATGATTCCTCCACCGTTGCCTCCGGCCGAACCAACACCATCGTTTTCATGACCGCCGCCGCCGCCGCCACCCATGTATACTCTTGATGGATTAATATTGACACTTAATGAAATACCTGCTAAACCATATGCTCCGGGACTACAGCCCGTACCGGCCGGTACCCAGCCCAAGCCACCAATTCCTCCGGCACTATAGTTTCCGCCACCGCCGCCACCGGCATTTACGTCGTTACCGCCACCACCGCCGTTTAATATTTTTCCGCGCGCCGCTGCAAAAGCTGTATTGGTGTTTTTATAAATTCCTTCGCCTTTTCCGGCGTAGCGGGTAGCCAGGGCGGTAATGTAGGTAGTAGCGTCACAGGTTGTGTAACCATTGGGGGTATTTTTCACGCCACCTCTAAAGCCTATACCATTAGCTGTAATGCTGTGGGCCAGGGTTAAAGTAGTGGGAACTTCAATAGCCACCACACCGCCAACAAAGCCATCCCAGGCCAGCCCGGTAATGGAATTGGTAGTTGTAAAAGCGGCAGTGCTTAAGCGGCGAAAGCTGATGAGTTGAACGGAAGAATTGGCGCCTGTGTTGTAAGTATTAACCAGTGGCGTGGCCAATGCAACACCGGTGAGTGTTCCGGAAGTTAAAGTAAGCGCTGAGATCTGTGCGACTTCAAAACGTCCGGCATTTTGAATGTTTGAAAGGTCACCAAACGATGAGGCGTTGGTTGTATTGGTTCCAATGGCATTGTCCTGCATTTGCATTACAATAACCAGTTCATTCACATTAAATGCATGGTTTGCCTGGTTTACATTATTTACAGTGAGAAGCGTGCTGCCGGTAACAGCCGTTACATTGGCATAGGCATTATAAATAACCTGGGCTTTAAGGCCCGATAATAACAGGCAGGAAGCTAAAATGATAAATATGTGGGGCCGTTTCATTTTAATAATATCCAAAAATATTACAAATTCCAGGCCTTAATGTAAGATTTCGATGAAAAACGGAAATAGCTAGCTCATAAAGGAATAAACATGAGTATTTTTTTTTAAGAAGGGCTGTTCTTTTTTTGTCTCAGGTATAACACATCGCCAACTTTTAGCTTATCGCTTGGTTTTAGTTTGTTTTTTTTGCACAACATACTCAGGCGAATGCCATGTAATTGGGAAATGGACTTAAGGGTTTCATTTTTTTGCACCACATGATAAGGCTCAAGCGCTTTTCGCCTTTTTTTCTCAATATAAATCTTTTGTCCGTACTGGAGTTTATCTGTTTTTTCCATGTCATTGTATTCCAATAACTGGTCCAGTTCCAGGTTAAAATCGTGTGCGATCTTGTAAAATGAATCGTTGTCTTTTGCAATCACAAACCGTATGCGGTTAAAACGGTATACTGCCCTGATGGTCATCTCCGATTTAATGATATCGTTGGATGGAAAGCTTTGTTTTGGGGTCGATTCAATGGTGTTGAGCTCCTGCAACTTATAGCGTTCTATCAACTCAATTAGTCTTTCAGGATACCTTGGATCGGTAGCATAACCTGCCTTTTTTAAACCATAACACCAGCCTTTGTAATCATTAATAGGTAACTGGAACAATTCGGCATAGCGCGAACGGGAGAACAGGAACATGCTGTGGTCGCTGTAGGAATCAAGCACATTGTCGTATTTACGGAAACACTCATTGTCCTCATCGTCATTCATCGTAAATGTTTCACCGCTCCATTCCTTGTGGCATTTTATGCCAAAATGATTGTTGGCGCTTCTGCATAATAAACTGTTGCCGTTCCCGCTTTCGAGCATGCCCTGTGCCAGGGTAATGCAGGCGGGTACTTTGTGCAGGTACATTTCCTTAATGGCATCGTCCTTGTAAGCGCTAATGTAATCTTCGGGTGTCATTGTTTTTTGCGCAAAAACAACAGCACTTAAAAAAAGTAAGCTATATGTGATGAATAATTTCATTTTGATGTTAGTCCCTTCAATCTCTTTTGTCTCTTCTGTCCCTTTTATCTTTTCTTTTCAATTTCAAATGTTCTTTTTCTTTCAGTGTCATTTTCTCCAGGCAGGTTGTAAATGCGGTTGGGCTGATGGTTTTAATATTCTCTTCAATAAAAGCAAAGGTTTGTTTGGGGTAAACATTATAACTTTCCCTTAACGCCCATCCAACCGCTTTTTGCACGTAGTATTCCTTATCTGTTATTAAGGTAAATATGAGCTGTTTTGCAAGATCAAAATCGGGGTGCGTTTTTTTAGTACGGGCATAATAAAATAACGATACCAGTGATTGCCTGCGTTCCCATAAATTTTTGGAACCGTTCCATTTTTTAATAATGTTAAGCATATCGTCCCTGGTATCGGCATGCTCAAGCAAACGTGTGAGGTATTTTGATAAGCCATCGGAATGCGCCCAGTTATCAACCTGCTTTACCCACTGGGGTAATGTTTTGAGTTGGGTTTTTACCGGGATGTGCCTGTGGTTCTTGTCTAAAAAAATAAAAGCCAGGTTCTTTGCTTCGAAATGATTGCTTTGCTTGTAGATCTCATGAAATATGAGGTAGGTTTTTTCCTTATTGTCCGAGTAAAACGTAAAGCCTTTTTTAAAAGCGCTTGTTTGCGATTTTGTGGCCATTCCCAATACCAGCAAGTTAGTACCTATGTATTTCCTGATCTTTTCCGCGTTCGCTTTCTCCGATTTTAATGACAATCGGGCTAGAGTATCTTCTACTTCTTTGGTATATTTGTGGGAAAGGGTTTTCACAATCACAAAAATAGATAATATGTATACAATTAAAACAAGGTTCTGCGTTCTTCTTTTCACAGGTTTGTGTTTAAATACCATTGCCCAGCTGAGCTATCCCGAAACACGATCGGTAAAGCAAAGCGATGATTATTTTGGAACAAAAGTAGAGGACCCATACCGCTGGCTGGAAGATGACCATGCGGCAGATACGAAGGCCTGGGTGGAAAGCCAGAATAAAACAACCTATAATTACCTGTCGCAGATTGCCTACAGGCAAAAAGTAAAAGAGCGCTTAACGGCCTTGTGGAACTATAATAAAATGAGCACGCCCTATAAAAAGGGAAAACTGTTTTTTTGTTTCCGTAACGATGGGCTTCAGAACCAGTCGGTATTTTGCTCGCAAACCTCGCTGCTCGACAAGCCTGAAGTGATCCTGGACCCCAATACTTTGTCGGAAGACGGAACTACTTCCTTAAGCGGTACATCCATTTCCAAAGATGGAACTTACCTGGCCTATGGCATTTCAAAAGCGGGGAGCGACTGGGTTGAGATCCATGTGAAAAATATCGGCACCAAAGAGAACCTGAACGATGTGATAAAATGGGTGAAATTTTCGGACATTGCCTGGAAAGGAAATGGCTTTTATTACAGCCGTTACGACGCGCCAGTTGGTGATAAAACGTTTACCCAAAAAAATGAGTTCCATAAAGTATACTATCATACCCTGGGAAAAACACAGGAGGAAGATGTTTTGGTGTTTGAAGATAAGGCCCATGCCGACCGCAACTTTTCGGCACAGGTAACCCACGACGAAAATTATCTGATAATTTATGGAAGCGAAAGTACCAGCGGGCAAAGCATGATGGTGAAAGATCTGACTAATCCTGCTTCGAGGTGGATAACTATTGTTACCGATTTTGACAATGAGTATGGTGTGGTGGAAAACATAGGGAACCAGTTTTATGTATTTACAAACTATAAAGCCCCACGCTATAAGTTGGTTAAAGTTAGCATGAACAATCCGGCCAGGGATAACTGGGAAGATGTGCTGGCAGAAAAGGAAGACCTTTTGGAAGGGGTGAGTTTTTGCGGGAACAAGATCATTTCAAATTATTTAAAAAATGTGTCTTCAAAGTTATTTTTACATTCGGTTACCGGTGCTGTAGAAAAAGAAATTGCGCTGCCAGGCTTGTGTAAAGTGAATGGCGTTTTTTCGTCGCGCGAAGAAAATTTTGCTTTGTACTCAACGGTATCGTTTACAAGCCCCGAGGAAGTGTACTATTACGATGCCAGGGTATTTACCAGCAAGCGTGTGTTTAAACCCAATTGCGCGTTCATGTCACGGGATTATGAAACCAAGCAAGTATTTTTTACCAGTAAGGATGGCACGAAGATCCCGATGTTTATTACCCATAAAAAAGGGATTGAGCTGAATGGGAACAATCCATGTTTTGTATTTGGATATGGCGGTTTTAATATTTCGTATACACCCGAGTTCAGGATTGACCGTGCGGTGTTTTTAGAAGCGGGTGGGATTTATTGCGTGCCCAATATTCGTGGTGGCGGTGAGTTTGGCGAGGACTGGCACATGAACGGTACCAAATGCAAAAAGCAAAATGTGTTTGACGATTTTATGGCAGCCTGCGATTACCTTGTAACTAATAAATACACATCGCACGAAAAACTGGCCATACACGGGCGCAGTAATGGGGGCTTATTAATTGGCGCGGTGATGACACAGCGGCCCGATATTGCAAAAGTGGCCATACCAACCGTAGGTGTGCTGGATATGTTACGGTTCCAGCTATTTACCATTGGCAGGGCATGGACGGTTGATTATGGTTGCAGCGAGAATAAAGAGGAGTTTAACTGCCTGTTCAAATACTCGCCTTTGCATAATTTAAAGAAAGCGGCTTATCCGGCAACACTGGTGCTTACCGGCGATCACGACGACAGGGTAGTGCCGGCGCACTCCTTTAAGTTTGCGGCAACCTTGCAAAAAGCCAATACGGGCAGCAATCCTACATTAATCAGGATAGATGTCAATGCGGGACATGGATCGGGAAAACCAACGGACAAGCAAATTGCAGAGTTTGCCGACATGTGGAGCTTTGTGTTTTTTAATTTAGGTGTTGTATACTAAATTTCATTAATTTTTTCTTTTCTTTTTGCTTGAACAAAAAGAAACAAAAATTCAAGGCGAAATGCCAACTCCAATCTTTTTCTCGCACAAGGCCTACGCAGAACCGCCGAAAAAATTGTAGTTCGCACCATTTCGCCAAACCAGCCGCACTATTACTAACGTATGCAGTAACTTAAATAAAATCGCTTAAAAGCCGTAACCTTTGTAGTTCTTTTCAAATTCAGCTGCAGGAATCGGTTTATTGATCTCGAGGTCAAAGTATTCGTAGTTCTCGAACACGCCAACTTCATCATAAATAGTAATACTGATAGGCAGCATGGTTTTGGTGTCGACATAAAAGATGGCTTTCTTGCAGTAAAATGTAGGGATCTTTATCACCGATCCTTTTTTCAGGTAGCCATACTCATCGTATAATTTATTTTTGCAGCGCAGCATGTAATCATTAACGATAAATTTGGCGGCAATGCTCGAAACGGTTTCTTTTTCCTGTACCACATAATCGTTGTACGAAAAAGAGGTGTTCTCATAAACAAGCATATAGCAGAGCATTTTATTTTTTTCCACTTTACCCATCAACGTCAGATGCTTTGCGATCTGGTCTCTTTCCTTGCTAAGCGCTACCGCTATGGTTTGCACGGTAAACTCAAAACCAAGTTCCAATACGGTAAAATGCTGGTTCTTGCGCATGATGTTCCCACGGGGATCGAGCGATATAGTAAAGTAAGGGAACACATGAGGTTTTACCAGGCATTTGTCCTTTCCTTCGCCTTCATTGTACAGCACTTCCAGTTTCTTTTGCATATTGATGAGGTATGACTTACGCGGGTGCATTTGTAATTTTACTTTTGTTTCAGCGCTCGCGTAGCCATCTTCAATACGCTCCAGCGATTTCATGCCACACCGTAATGTGGTGAGCTTCCTGGCGGAGTCGATCATGTCGGTGATGATCTTGAAATCTTTGAAATGTTCTTTTGAAATTTCCTTGTGAACTTCTTTAGCATGTTCTTTTGACCGTTTTTTGGAATGTTGACCGAATGCAGTTCCTGAAAAAGCCAATAATATGATCAAAAGATATTTAAACATGGGATTACGAAGATAGCAGTTAGCAAAGATATTACAAGCAAGTGTTTGTACTTTTTTGTACTTTTAAAACTTATTAAATCAATTTAAAATGAACCCAATTTTAGGCATTATTCCGGCCCGTTATGCATCCACCAGGTTCCCCGGTAAACCGCTGATCGATATTTTAGGAAAAAGCATGATACAGCGTGTATACGAACAGGCTGTTAAATCGACCCTGCTCACCGATGTGGTGGTAGCTACCGATGATAAGCGCATTTATGAGCATGTAGAGGCTTTTGGCGGTAAAGCCGTTTATACCAAAGAAGATCATCCAAGTGGTACCGACCGTTGCTTTGAGGCCTTTCAGAAAATGAATGATGATTATGAATACGTTATCAATATACAAGGTGATGAACCTTTTATTGACCCCAGCCAGATAGACTTGTTGTGCGAGGTATGTACAGGCACCACGGAATTAGCAACGCTCATGATCCCTGTGGATTCGCATGAGGTGTTGTTTGATATGGGTGAAGTGAAAATTACCTTAAATACAGAGATGGAAGCCCTGTACTTTAGCCGCATGGTCATCCCCTATATTAAAGGAAAACCGGAGAGCGAATGGCATAAGCACCATAATTACTACAGGCATGTTGGTATGTACGCCTATAGGGTTGATGTGCTCGAAAAGATCACCAAGTTACAGCCATCTGCCCTGGAAAAAGCGGAGTCGCTTGAGCAATTGCGCTGGTTGGAGAATGGGTTTAAAGTAAAATGCGCGGTAACCAATTTCGACAGCCATTGCATTGATACGCCGGAGGATATTGAAAAAGTGATACGTTTAATGAATATTAAATAATGGAAGAGAAGAAGTTAATTTTTATTTGTGGCTTTATGGGTTGTGGTAAAACAACCCAGGGAAAAAAGCTGGCTAAGGAATTGGGTTACTATTTTATTGACCTGGACGATTACATTGAAAAACAACAAGGCAACAGCATCACCGAGCTGTTCCAGGAAGTAGGCGAAGAAGCATTCAGGAACATTGAAACGGATGCCTTAAAGGAATGTATCGCTAATAATTTAAAAGCGTTGATCGCTACCGGGGGTGGTACACCCTGCTTTAATGATAATATGAAATTAATGCTTGAGAACGGTAAAGTGGTGTATCTTAAAATGGATGCCAAGGCTTTGTATAACCGTTTATTCAATGCCAAAGGCGACCGACCTTTGATTAATGGTAAGGACAACGAAGAAATGTTCTTATACATTGAAAATTTACTGAAAGTCCGCGAAGAATTTTACAAGCAGGCACAGGTCATTACAAGTGGCATATCGGTTGATATCACTGCGTTAAAGAATGAGGTGCTGAACCAGCCATCTTAGTGTAATACCCGATCCGCCAGCTGGCGGAGTTGAATATGAGTACTATTGTAAGCAGAAATGAAATTTAGATATGTTATATGTTTTATCACAATAGGATTTTATTCTACGCTCTCTGCACAGCTTCATTTGGGGAAAAATTATGGATTTAACGTTGGTTTTGTGAGCGCGCTTGGCACGCATGTTCAGCGCTTTGGTGTTGTGGTGCAGGGCTATGGTGTTTACAATTTTGCTCAAATAAATGCCTCTGTGAGGGTGTATGATAATTTCAAAGACCTGGGCCCCAAAGGTGAACATGCCGAATTGAATGCCGCTTTGGGTTTGTGCCTGGGCTATGGCAACAAATCACATGAGCGGAATTTATTTGTGAGCTCCATTGGCAATCAAACAGGCTATAAAAATTCGATTTCCTACAGTTATAATATCTGGTACAATAAAGTAAAAACATCACAGGTAACCGGCATAGTCGCTTTTCAATTCAATCATATTTCTGTCGTGTTCGAAAACGACATCCTGGCCAAACCGGCATTGGACCGTTTTCGCACGGGAGCTTTTTTGATCCAGTACCAGGACCATCGTTTTCAATATGCACTCAATTGCTCTTTGTGGACGGGCCGAATGGGCGAGGCGATTAAAAACGATTCCTTATTCCATGGCAAGGGGTATTTAAGTTCGGTGAATGGCGTGCATGGCCTTTTATCGCATGGTTTGTTGAGTGCGCAGGTAAAATATGCGAACCAGTACGGTCAGTATGTGCAGGCCAACGCGGGTGTTGATGCAGAGCAGGTAAGAAATGTGGTGCAAAATAAGATCATTCATGATATGCCTTTCGTTCCCAAAAAATGGAACAAAGCACAAAACCTGCACATTCCAATGATCGATTCGGAAGGAAACCAATATTTATACCGTCAGGGACAAAAGGTAAGAAAAGCAAAATTGTTTTTGAACGGGTACACCAGTCCGAATGTATTTTATTAAATGTCTTATATGACATTTATTCGTCACCCTTAACTGAGTCGGGGTCTCGGAGATGCTGAATCAAGTTCAGCATGACCTGAAAATTAAGATTTAGAAAAAATTAATTACCCGCCAGCTTCAATACCTCTTCCAGGATCTTACGGTCATTGCTTAAGCGTGGTACCTTGTACTGACCGCCTAATTTATTGTTTGCTTTCAGCCAGCTGTAAAATGTACCTTTTGGCATCATCCTAATGTGTGGCGGTTGCAGAACATAATTATTGAAACGTTTGGCTTCGTAATCGGAATTGATCTGTTTTAAGGTATCATCCAGAATGCTTGTAAAATAGTCGAGGTTGCTTGGTTCCTGTTCAAACTCAATAAGCCATTCGTGCGCGCCGGTCGATTTATCCATATAAACAGGTGCCACGGTAAAATCAATAATGTGGGCCCGTGTTTTTTCGCAGGCGGCTTTTAAAGCCTGTTCGGCATTGTGTATCATCAATTCTTCTCCAAAGGCATTAATATGTTGCCGGGTACGGCCCGTAATGATAAAACGGTAGGGGCTTAAATTAGTAAAGCGAATGGTATCTCCTACCTGGTAACGCCATAAGCCCGCATTGGTGGTAATGAGCATGGCGTAATCCTTATCCTTTTCTATTTCCGATAAATTGTAGGTGCGTGGGTTTTCTTTTTGCAATTCCCCTACCGGGATAAATTCATAAAAGATGCCATAGTCAAGCATCAATAGCATTTCGTGGCTTACGCGTTCATCCTGGATCCCGAAAAAACCTTCAGAAGCACTGTATAATTGCATATAGGCCACATCCTTATTATCAAAGAGCCGCTCAAACAATTCCCTGTAAGGTGTAAAGCTGACGCCTCCATGAAAATAGACTTCCAGGTTTGGCCATACTTCCCGTAAGGAATCCGCTTTTTTTAATTCCAGGATGCGTTTTATCAAAACCAGCATCCAGCTGGGAACTCCGGCGAGGCTGGTGACATTTTCATCGGCCATGGTGTTGGCCATTTTCTCCAGCTTGTCTTCCCAGTTCTCCATCAGGGCAATGTTCACATCGGGTGCCCTGAAATACTCGGCCCACATCGGCAGGTTTTGAATAATAATAGCGCTTACATCTCCATGAAAAGAATTATGATCGCCAAAATGATCGGTTTTAAAGCTCCCGCCAAGCGCCAGGTTTTTACCGGTAAACAGTTTTGTGTCGGTATTGTTGATGCATTGAAAGGTAATCATGTCGCGTCCACCGTTGTAATGGCAACCATTCAGAAACTCCTTACTCACCGGTATGAATTTGCTTTTATCGGTGGTTCCGCTGCTTTTGGCAAACCATTTAATGTCGGTATGCCACAGCAAATTCTGTTCACCTCGGCGCGTGCGTTCTATCAATGGCTTAAGGCTTTCGTAATCCTGTACCGGAACATTGTTTTTAAACTCTTCGTAATTACCGATCCATTTAAAGCCATGTTTTTTTCCAAATTCGGTGTCTTTGGCCGATGATAATAAGTTGTGCATCCATTCATCCTGAACATCGTGCGGGTATTTCATAAAGAGCTCGATCTGGTGCATGCGTTTTTTCATGAGCCATGATGCAATGGAATTGAGGATAGGCATTAGAGTACTGGTAGTTTAAATAATGGCTTTATTGGAATAGATACTTTTGGAAACAATGTTGGCATAATCATTCAGGAGCCGGTCGTTTTTTAAATAACTGATAATGATCTTCACGGTTTTCTTCTTGCCAAACAAGGTATAGTTCTCGTAATTGTAGCGTTGGCCATTCAAATCGTATGAGCCATGGGCTATTTGTGTTTTATAACCTTTTATGGTCATGTGTTCTGTGACAGGATTTTCTACAAAAGAGGTATTAGGGTCATTCATCCAGTCATCTTTCAGATCGGTGAAAAAGTTTTCATTGATGTGCGTGTCTCCCAGTTCTATTTCTTCTACGGTCACCGAAAAGGAATTGGATATGTCGGCTTTTTTGCTTTTAACGCCATGTGTATGCTGGTAAACGTAATCAGGAACAATGGATGGCGATTCTTTCAGCTCAAAAGGCAGCGTGAGTTTTAAATCAGTTGATACAATGTGGTTTTCCCATTTCACCTGTTGCAGGTAATTTTGTGTAATGGATTTGGGAGCGCTATCATCAACCAGGGGTTTGTAATTTTCTTTTTGCGAAGTGACTAAAAATGCTACAATGACTGAACAAATAATGAAAACAGAGAGTATTTTGGCTTCCCTGTTCTGTAAGAATGATCTGAATACCGATCTTCTTTCACGGGTAATAGTAATCATTTCCCGTTTTCTGAAGAGTTCCTCTTCTTTTTCTGTTTGTTTGGCAATATGGCTGAGGTATGTTTCAAACGACGCGTCGGCTTTCGATTTTTTCCAGTCGTAAAAATTAGTCGGGAGTTTTTTATGGCAATTCTGGCAAAACACCTGTCGTTCTGAAATAATTGCATTTTTAGTCTGACAATGTTCACAGGTTAAATAGTTTGCCATGGTTTTAATATTGTAGTTATTAAATAAATATATAATAAATTATTGACTCTTCAAAGCTTCCTCAATCTGCACCTGGTACACTTCATCAAACAATTCCACATAAATATCCTGTTGCTTGTACCCTTTTTTAATAAGATCGTAAGCTTTCTGAAGATACAATGCCGCTTCCTTTTTATGTTGTTGTGCCTGGTATAACAGGCCTAAGTAGTAACAGGCCTCGGTTGCATATGGACTTTGCTTAATGGCTTGCTTATAATAATCAATGGCTTTTTTGGGATCGTTCATTTTTTCATAGCAACGGGCCATGTAAAACCATATGTAAAAGTTGCAATTCTTTTTGCCAAAGCGTTCTGTTTCAAATGTTTCATTTAATAACAATTCGGTAATGGCAGCATTATAATCATGCAGCTGGTAATGGCAAAGCGCTTTCAAGAAGTTGATGTTCTCTCCCACAGGCGCTTCCACACCCACACTTAAATTATCGTAATGGTTGAGATGCGCTAAGGCCCGGTTGTAATCCCTGTAGTAATACAACAATACCCAGCCATAATATCCTTCAATATTTTTAGCGTCCATCACTACCGCTGTTTCGAGCGCGGCAAAGGCTTCCGCATAATTGCCGTGTTTGGTGTTTTGCACAGAGTATTCGTGATAGTCGTCGGAGCTAAGCGTGTCCATTTTAGAAAAACACATTTTTTGCAGCTCGTTACCGGCAGCTTCCTGGCCATAGTAACTTATGAACCGGGCTATGTCTGTAATGGCTTTGGGTGAGTACCCGCCGGCGCTTAATTTTTTGAAAAGCGTATCGGCATTACATTCGGGCATGCAACGAATGCAACGGTAACTTAACTTCGTTGTATCTGATTGAGCAAAGCAATAGTTTTGCGCAAACAACATGCAAAAGATGACACTATTTAGGAAGTATTTCAACCAGCTCACCTTTTTCGAATTTAAACGCATAAAACTTTCTTGAATTCACGATCTCATTTTGTGCATCGCGGCCCGGCACCCAGGCGCCAATGTTTTTTATAACCGGTATGAATTGCTCCGCAATAATTTTCGCCTCTTTGTTGTTCTCAATGGGCTTATAATCCAGGTCGGCAGCCTGGCTCCGGTAATAATTGGTTTCGCCTTTATAATTGATGTAAAAAATAATGGTGATTAAACCACTGAACCCTGTTTTGGTAACATAAGCGTTTGAAAACTCTTTTTTAAGCGTGTAAAAATCTTTGCCCGATACCGGCCGTGGTTGTGTAGGATGGTAATAGGGGTATATTGGTTTCCCGCCAAACCAGCGGCAGCTATCCTGCTGTGGACTTTGCGAAAAGAGTGAACATGAAAAAGAAAGGCTGATAAAGATCAGGAAAACAACCGGGTAATTATTTTTTTTGCGAGAGGTAATTTTCAAATGTATTTAAATCCATCGCATTTAAACAGTTATCTTTTGTTAAAAGCCCTTTGCGGGCTACCAGTGTCCCATAGCGCATGTCATGATAGCCTTTCAGCTGATGCGCATCGGGGTTAATGGAGATCATCACGCCTTTTTCCAAACAGTATGGGATCCAGCGCCAGTCAATATCCAAACGGTAAGGATGCGCGTTCAGCTCAATAACAACCTTGTTGACGGCGCAGGCATCAATTATTTTTTTATGATCGATGGGATAGCCCGGGCGACCGAGTAAAAGGCGGCCTGTTGGATGTCCTAAGATGGTAGTGTATGGATTTTCAATGGCTTTTATCAGGCGGGCATTCGCTTTTTCTTCGTCCATTTTTAAATTGGCATGAACAGAGGCCACAATAAAATCAAAACTTTTTAAAATATCTTCCGGGTAATCGAGATCGCCGTTACCTAAAATATCGCTCTCAATGCCTTTAAATATTTTGAAAGGCGCCATTTGTTTATTCAGTTTTTCTATTTCCTGTTGCTGCAGCAATACCGTTTCAATTTTTAAGCCATCGGCATATACCGCTGTTTGTGAGTGGTCGCAAATACCTAAATACTGGTAACCCAATTCCTTGCAGTAGGAGGCCATCTCTTCCAATGTATTCATCCCATCGCTATAGGTTGAGTGGTTGTGCAAAATACCTTTCAGATCGGTGTACTCAATCAACTTCGGGAGCTCATTTAGTTTTGCTCTTCCAATCTCAAACAAGCCTTCTCTCAGCTCAGGTTCGCAGTACTGAATTTTTAAATTCGCATAAACCTCTTCTTCAGTCTTGTATAATTTGGTTTCTAAAGCTTTGAAGTTAATGCCTTCCAGGTGTTCCGCTGTTCCCGACGTTTCAACCAGCTTACGGTAAAATAAATTGGGGTTTACCTGTATGAAATTTACAGGCACAGTTTCCGACACGTACTCATCCAGGTCAATGCTTTCATCGCCTACTAAAATATCGATCTCGTCAATCACTTCGCATTTGCGGTACATGGCGCCGGTAAAGCTCACAAGGTCGGTTTGCTGTTTAATGGAGTCGATAATAAGCTGGCCAATTTTTTCGGCGTATGCAAAATGGAATTTACCGGTATTGCTTAGTTTGAATTGTATGTTTTGAATAATGGTGTTTTGTGTTTTTTCACCAAAGCCTTTTAACTCAACCAAACGGTTCTCGTTGCAGGCGTATAATAATTCGGTGACACTTTCCAACTCCAGCTCTACCCAAAGTTGCCGCACTTTTTTAGGGCCAAGTCCTTTAATTCCTAACATTTCAATCACACCGGCCGGCGTGCTTGACATCAGCTTTTGTAATTCTTTTGTAGTTCCTGTATTAATGAACTCCATTATTTTTTCGGCAAGGCTCTTGCCAATGCCTTCCATACTGCTCAGGCTTTCAATAGTTTGTCCTTCCAGGTCGAGGCGTGTTTTTCCTAATTTGTAAGCGGCGCTGCTAATGGCTTTTACTTTAAATGGGTTTTCGTTATGCAGCTCCATGAGCTTGGCGGTAAGCTCTAAAGCATCGGCTATGTCTTCGGTTGTCATCATAAATACAGTTCGGCAAATTTAAGGTCGTATGGGTTGGTAATTTTTATATTCTCAGGGTTTCCTTCTACCAGGTAAATTTGTTCATCCATGCCTTCCATCACGGTAGCATCGTCGGTAAAAAAAGGAGAGTAGTTTTGCTCAAAGGCTTCTTTAATTTTTGATACAATGAAGCATTGCGGTGTTTGAACGATCTTGTAATCGTCCCTGCTGATGGCTTTATTAATGCCATTGGTCACCATACGCATACTTTCGTTTACCGGCGAAACCGGTATGGCATTTCCTTTTTTAGCGGCGGTTTCAAAACACCGCTTAATGGTTTCAACACTTACAAAAGGCCGGGCGGCATCATGGATCCCAACAATGTCATTTTTATTAGCGATCGCGTTGAGCCCATTTTTCACAGAATGGAAACGTGTTTCGCCACCCACAACGGTTTGTATGTTTTTGTCAGGAAAATATTCGGCCAGCATAAAATTGGCATCGCTTAAATAATCCTTATGAACACAAACAATGATGTTGATGTATTCGTCAAATTCAATGAACTTTTCGATGGTATGAATTAAAATGGGTTTGCCTTTTATTTCAATAAACTGCTTGGGGATATTGGATTGCATTCGGCTACCCGTACCTCCGGCCACGATGATGATGTTGTATTGTGAATGATTCATCTCTTGTTTTGTCTTTTAAGTCTCTTCTGTCAAACAGTCCCTTTAGTCTCTTGTCATTAATAATTCTTTATCCGCTCAATGCTCAGGTCAATAGCCTTATATGTTTTATTAAAGAACTGGAAACGCTGTTTCTCGGCTATGCCGCTTATTAACGTCGATTTTTTAATCAGGTTCTTCATCCAATGCTCAATTTCTTCACAAAACTGCTGGTTGCTGGTGGTTAGTGAGTTTAATGTGTTGAAGGAAATGTAGGAAAATACGGTTCCGTTCAACGTTACATGAATGCAGTTGGTGCCTATAACAAGATCGCTGTTATATAAACTAAAAGCCGGGCTCTGTTTCTTATCACTCTTGGTTTCATGTTCGGCAAAACCCTGGATGGATTGCATCATTTTTTTCAATTCGTTTAACACGGTGATGGTATCTTCCTTTTCTTTAAAGGCTCCCGACTCAAAATAATATTCTATTTGCTTAATAGTGGTTTGTATGGTTTCTTCTGTCCAGATCTCGGTACTTGCTGTTTGTAAATAAGTTTTATGAATATCGGCTGCAAGTTCAAGTTGCTTTAAAGGAATAACATCCCAATCGAACTTTTTGGTTTGGTATTCGGGAACATTTAATACCGAACGTTGCCAGTAAAATAATTTAAAGGCTGCTAATTTTTCGGAATAAAACGAATGAAAAATAGGGATCTCTTCGGCAGCATAAATAACCCTGGCATCCTCCATTTTTTCGATCCGCGTCAGCTGGTTGAGCAAGCCTGTAAGATAGGTTTCAAAATTTTCGGAAGAGTCGGTTAGCTTAATATAATTGCAGGTCACTGAATCGCCTTTGTTGGAAAATACAGAATCTATCGAAATGCGGTAATGCTTGCAAATCTTATAGGTTTCGTCCAGGCTAAGTTCGGTTTCATTCCGCAACCGGCGGTAGGCGCTATCGTTGCTTATTTTTAAAAGGTCGGCAATGTCGTCTACTAACGAAACATTGGCGGGTACAACCTGCTTTAAGTGCTTAATAAACACCTCCTGCATGGCAAATTCGGGTTTTTTGCTGGCCATTTTGTATGGTAATTAATACTAATAAAAGTACTAATTATTTGCAAAAAATGCAAAAAACGACATTTGAACTATTATTTATTGCAAAAACCAAGCTTTAAAAGGGATCTTAAAATTAAGCAATTCTTGTTTTTTGCAAAAAAAGGAAAAGCCTGTCCGTTACGCCGTTTCATTTCGCTTTGGCTCCGATCTAATTTTGACCTATCATTTTAATCGTAGAAGTCATGAAAACTATCATTTATTTAGCCAGCCTTATTATCGTGTTAGGTTCCTGCTCAGGGAACAAATTTTTAAACAGGAAATATACCTCGGGGAGATTTCTTGAACCAAAAAGGACCTTAAAACATAATACCATTTTTGCCGATACTGCAGTTAGGTATTCTTCTGTATCAGATCACATTGAATTAAAGAAAACATCAGGGAGCTTGGATAACTATACTGAGAAAGAGATCATCCCTTCAGAAATAGCATCTGCAATTAAAAAGGACAGCATCTTTATCAGGATCAAAAGAGGTAAAGATCAAAAAACCGTTAAAAAGAATGACCTTGACCATGATGTAATCACTGTTATCAATAAAAAGGGATTGGTTGTTTCGCAAAAAACACAGCCTCATGCAAGCTTAAATCCTGAGACCAAGAACGATCCCGTCTTTAAACAGATCAAATCAATGAGCACCATTGCCCTGGCTTTTTGCTGGGTGCCGGTTCTGGGGTTGATCGTAGCCCTTAAACTTAAAAAAAGGCTCAGAAAATATAAAGCGGCGAACCCAACCGAAGACCTTCATAAATATTCGGCAAGAACAACCCTGGCCGTTACCATCTCCACTATTATGAGCTCTCTTGTGATTGGATTTATAATTGGTTTTCTCATCATTCTCTCCTTCGTTTTATTACTGAGCCTATAATTTATTAACCTCTAAAAATGACTATTATGAAAACAGTATTAAACCTTGTGTTATTCTTCATCGCTTTCGAGATGGGCGCACAGGATACAATTTATTTCAGAAACAACTCAGCGGTAGCGGCAAAGATCAGTGAAATTGGTGTCGAAGAAATTAAATACAAACGTTTTGATAATCCGGAAGGTCCTTCCTATATCAACGCTAAAAGCGAGATTACTAAAATAAAATATTCCAACGGGGCAATAGATACGATTACCTATGTTTCATCAAAAGCGGATGTAGCCATAGCAGATACCGCGTCTCATAAAAATGATCTCCGGTTAATTGGAACGAAGCTTTACTATGGCAACCAGGCTGTGGGACAAATGAAAGCACGGTTTTTATTAAAGAACAAGGTCTTGTCCCCAAACCAGGCTTCGGTTATAAAGGAAATGATAAGCATGAAACGCAAGCAACATGGCTATAATGCTTTGGGCACAGGCTTGTTTGTTACCGGTTTTGCCGTACCGGCTGTGGTGAGCATTGGGGTATTGTTTGAGGACAATGCAGATGCCAACAAAAATGCTGTTAATGAAATTGTGGCCGGCGCTATTACAGGTGCCTTATTCAGAATTGCAGGCCACGTGGTTGTAAAGATCACTAAAAACAAAAGCAAGGCACGCCAACTCGCTTTTCTAAAAAAATATGGACAAAATGAACCCATTTACTAAATCAATCTTAACCTAATAACTAAAAATCAAATATCATGAAAACATCCATCAACCTTAAAAGAGTATTGCACGTCATTATTGTTGTTACAGTAAATCATAAGTTCTATCGCTATTACAAAAAACATTGTCAGGAACATTAAACACCTGTATGGGCTTGAGGCCGCAGGTAATGGTGTGACTTGTTTTTTTGACATGATCCAGTAAACTATAAATACCATGAAAAAACAAATCATTCATTACCAGCTGTTTCTCCTGCTTTTAGTATTAACCATTAAAAAATAAACCTATGATCTCCGTTTATCAGCTCAAGCCAAAATTTCAGCAATTGCTCGTGCCTGTTTTAAAATGCCTGCACCAGCAACAAATTACGGCCAATAAAATTACCATTGCCGCCATGTTTTGGTCGGCCATTTTGGGAGCATTGTTGTTTCTGTCGCCTGGGCATCCTGTATACCTGGTTGCTGTGGCCTTTGGCTTGTTAGTACGAATGGCTTTGAACGCCCTTGATGGCATGATGGCCCGAACCTATAACCAGCAAAGCAAACTCGGGGAAGTGCTGAACGAGTTTGGCGATGTAGTTTCGGACACCCTTATTTTTTGCGGCTTGTTTGGCTTTTCGTTTTCAAATAAAGCGCTCGTCTTGGCATTCATTGTACTATCTGTTATGAATGAATTTGCGGGTGTTATGGCAAAATTAATTTCAGGTACGCGCCGCTACGATGGACCAATGGGTAAAAGCGACAGGGCTTTACTCATTGGTATGTGGTGCATTCTTTATTTTGTTTTTCCTGCTGTAAAGAACTCTTTTAATCCTGTTTTCATCATTGCCATTTTGTTGTTAGTCCTTAGCACTTATAAACGCATATCAAACGCTTTAAACTAAACCATATGTATACTTTGTTTAACCATATTGACCCAAGGATGCTTTCATTCATCCTCATCGTATTTTCTGTCCTGTCGTTTGCAAGCATCTTGTTTTTTGTGTGGGAAAAATTAAAACCTACGGCAAAATTAAGTGAACTGAAAACGCGTTGCCGCTCCTGGTGGATCATGGCTACTGTATTTTTAATTGCCACCGTGTTTAGTACAAAAGTATCTTACATTGCCTTTGCCTTATTATCGTTTGTGGCTTTGCGTGAGCTTTTCTCAATCCTTCATTTGCGTCACTCCGACAGAAGTGCCATGCTGCTGTGTTACCTGGCAATTCCGGTTCAGTATTTTTTCACCTACCAGGGTTACCTTATTGCCAGCCTGGTGTTTATACCTGTTTTTATGTTTGTGGTATTGCCATTCAGGCTGGTTATTGTTGGACAAACGGAAGGCATCATTCAATCCATGGCTATTATTCCCGGCGCTTTAATGATTGCCCTGTTTGGCTTAAGCCATATGGGTTTACTATTATCGTTGCCGGGAGGAAGATCTTTGTTATTTTTTCTTGTTTTTGTAACAGAGATGAATGATGTCTTCCAGTTCATATGGGGTAAGCTTTTAGGGAAACATAAAATTTTGCCAAGTGTAAGCCCCAATAAAACCTGGGAAGGATTTATTGGCGGTGTTTTAACGACCACAGCTTTGGGAATTACATTACGGTTCTTAACACCGTGTTCCATTCCGCAAATTGCGCTTGTTAGTTTTTTAACCGCCAATGCCGGCTTTATTGGCGATGTTATCATCAGTTCCGTAAAAAGAGACCTGCAACTCAAAGATACTTCCACCGCTATTCCGGGTCATGGCGGGGTGCTTGACAGGGTAGACTCGCTGGTTGTAGCAGCCCCTGTATTTTTTCACATCATTTATTACATCACTAAATAAAAAAATCATGAGACAATTATTTTTAAATATCATTTACAAAGGCATCGTCCCTTTTATTTTAAAACCCTTAACCGGCGTAAAGTACAAGCACAGCGAAGTGTTAACCGAAGCAAAGCAATTCATCATTATTGCCAATCATAACAGCCACATTGATACCCTGGCCTTAATGAGCGCTATGCCAAAACATAAAATTACCGAGATAAAGCCGGTGGCAGCAAGCGATTACTTTGGTAAAAATAAAATAAGAGGTTTTTTAACCAAAGCGTTCACCAACGCGTTACTCATTCCGCGAAGCTGCGCCTTGAGGAACAAGGAAAAAAATCCCTTCGCCATTATGATGAAAGCCATCAACGAAGGTCAGTCGCTCATTATTTACCCCGAAGGTTCAAGAGGTAAAGCCAACGAAATGCAGGAATTTAAGAATGGTATTGGACATGTCCTTTTAAAATACCCGCACCTGGCCTACATACCCACCTATATTGAAAACACCGGCCATGTGTTGCCAAAAGACCGCATCATACCAATGCCCTTTAATTGCAAAGTTGTATTCGGCGATCTGCATTATTGCAAAGGAACAAATGCCAGAGAAGTGGTGACCAATATGTTTAATGAGGTGTGCGAATTAAAAGCCGCCTGATCTAATGCCTGTTGTCAGTTCGAGCGTTTTTGTCTGTCTCTTACAAAAAACGTATCGAGAACTGTTCGTCATCTTCACTTCTCGATACTCATCCCGATCCCATCGGGATGAGTATCGAGAAGTGACAGTACTCAGTGTAAACTTCTAATTGAAAATATAAACCTTAAAACGAAAGATTATGAAATCATTATTTAAACCGCTCATGGTAGCGGCAGCAACGGTGCTATGTGTAAATGCAAACGCTCAAAACAGTCTTGTAACGAAACAAAAACCATCGCTCACGATCTTGTCCATTGATATTGCGGGTTTCAAAACCGACCCGCAACAAATGGGAAACCTTGTTCGTACGGAGTTGGAGAAGCTCGATACCTTTGAGGTCATGGACCGTTACGATGTGGCTTACATGGTGGAAAAAAATAAGCTCAGCATTAATAATTGTTATGGCAAGCTTTGTCTTACCGAAATAGGTGAGACCATACACTCCGATAAAATGCTGAGCGGAAGTATTGAGCTCTATCCAAAATCCATCATCTATACCTTAAGATTAATTGATGTAAAAACAAAATCAATTGAAAAAACAACGGTCATGGAGTACCTCAACCTGCCCGAAGAGCTCCAGGCATTCACATCCGTAGCTGTTCGTACCATGTTTGGCCGGCCGGTTGATGCGAACCTGTTGTCGAAACTGACACAGCGCAATGGTTTTGACAATGCGATTAACAATCCTAAAAAAGACCGGCTAAGGCTTGATGGACCACGTTTGGGCTTTGTAACCTATACCGGCAACATTGCCAACATTTTGCAGCAGGATAAATCGGTTGGCGGTTTTGAAGCGGTGCCTTTAATGTTCCAGTTTGGTTACCAGTTTGAAAAGCAGTACCTCAACGAAGGAAAGATTCAGGCCTTATTCGAATTTATACCCATGATTACCGGCGTTGACCAGGGTTATTTTATTCCGGGCTTTACGCTGTTACACGGTTTAAGAAGCAATGTCAATGGTTGGGAATTTGCCCTTGGGCCAACCATTAACCTGTCGCCTAAAGCACATGGGTATTACGATGAATCCAACACCTGGCATCGTGAATCGGACTGGACCAATGACCCGGCAAATGAGAATGTGAAAAATCCATACGAGGTCAAAGAGCGTTTGGATAGCCGTGGCGATTATGCCATTCAAACCGGTTTCGTTCTGGCTTTTGGCCGCACCTTCAGGTCGGGTAAATTGAATTTACCGGTCAACGCTTATGTTATTCCCAACAGGGATGGGTTCAGGATTGGGGCATCGCTGGGCTTTAATGCAAAAAATAAATAAGTATGAAACGTTTTTTCAAATCATATAAAATAATCATAAGTTGTTTTTTTGCAGTGCTGTTCTTTAGCAGGTGCATTTATGTTGGCGCATTAATGATGTCGGTAGAAACACGGACAACAACGGGTAAATGGAAAACAGGTAACTATAAAACCCGTATTCAAAAGCGGGCAGGCTGGGCAGGACCCTATTGCTATTATTGCAGGGTAAAAGAAAAGAGGTTGGGAGGCCTTTATTACCGCAAAATTGTTAATGATCCCTTTTCAAAAGGAGTTTACTCGGGATGCACTATTAAATTTTCGTTGCATAAAACAGATACCATTGCAGTTAATGTATGTCAGCAAAACACCTCACTCATTAAATACTAATATTCATGAAAACAAAACTCCTTCATAAAATTCCCGAAGCCTTGCTTTATTCGCGCTTGCTTGTTTCGGTACTGATTATTATACTTTCATTTAGCAAAGTACCTTCTTACATCATTGTAGCCTTGAGCATTTATGCCATTGTGAGCGATGTGCTGGATGGAATCATTGCCCGTAAACTAAACATATCTACCGAAGAGATGCGAAGGCTCGATACAAAGATTGATACCGTGTTTTGGTTTAGTTGTTTGTTTTATGTGTGCATCAACCGCCCCTTGTTTTTAAAAACGCATCTTCTGCAATTATTTATCCTGGTATTTTCCGAGCTGCTCATTATTGCGTTGGGAGCTATAAAGTTCCAGGAACGTGTTTCTTATCACACTATTTTATCCAAATGCTGGGCCCTGTGTTTACTATGGTTTTTTATCGACCTCACACTTCATCCGTCGGCTCCTGTTAGTTTTGCTTTTAGTTTTTGGTATGGCCTCCTTGTTCAATCTGAGATTGTACTTATTATCATCATCTTAAAGCAAAACCATACCGATGTTCCCTTTGTTTGGCAGGCCCTGAGGCTGCGAAAAGGGCTCTCCTGCCATAGAAACAGGCTTTTTAACGGCTAAAAACCGCCCTATTTAACTAACAAATAAGTGTTTACAAGTAAACCTAAAGTTTAAAAACTTTAGGTTTTTTTTGATTTAGTTTTGTTTTTATCGGGAAAAGACCTAATTTAATCGATTATTAAACGATAAATTTATGAACAGGATTTCTACAAAACTATCTTTATTGGCGGTTTGTTTATTCGTGTTAAGCACGTCTTATGCCCAACTATCGGTTACAGCGCAAGCTGGCGGACTAAAATTTTTAGGAGATGTTGGCAAAAAGAACAACGCTAACTTTTTTAGCGATATGCGTTTGGGTTACAACCTGGGCATAGAATACCGCATCGGTAAAGTGTTAGGAATAGGAATTGACGGTATGTATGGCAAATTTGCCGGAACCGACAACGACAAGACATCCCATTTAAATTTCCAGTCAACTGTAATGGGTGGCGGGCTTAACCTGTTTGCTTTTTTCGACAGGCTTGGCGAAAAGGAAATGGCTGTAGCACCATACATTCAGGCCGGTTTTGGTTATTTAATGTTCGACCCTTATGGCGATTTACGCGATAAAAATGGTACTGTTTACAATTACTGGTCAGATGGTTCCATCCGTAATTTATCCGAATCGGCCCAAAACGAGCCTTTTTCTGTTATTATGAAAAGGGATTATAAATACGAAACGCAGCTAAAAGATTCGGTGGCAAAGTATTCCCGTAATACATTTTACATTCCATTAGGTCTGGGCGCTAAATTCCAAATGGGTTTCCGTACCAGCTTAAGAATAGGTGTTATGTACAACATCTGCATGAGCGATTACATTGATAATTATAAAAAAGGAGGTAACGACAGTTGGGCTTCTGCCAATGTTGGTATCAATATCCATTTCGGTAAAAAACCTAAAGATGCTTACAGTGGTGTTGACTTTAAATCGGTTGATAATTCTGATACCGATGGCGATGGTGTAAAAGATTTGGATGACAGGTGCTTAGGTACGCCAAAAGGTGTGAAAGTGGATGGAAAAGGTTGTCCGGAAGATAAAGATGAGGACGGTATTTTTGATTACATGGATAAAGAATTGACGACTAAAAAAGGAGCTTTGGTAGATGGTAATGGTGTTACCATTGACCAGGAAGCCATGGCTAAACGCCAGTTGGAGTGGGATAGCTTGTCAACCGAAAGAAGCGAAGGATTTAATGCCGCGCCAAGCCTTTCTTACTTACAGGAAATAGAGAACAAATCGAAAGAAACCAAAGCTCAAACAGGTGGTAAAACCAGTAGCATTCCTGCTGAGTTCCAGCCTGCCGATTTAAATAAAGATGGCTATATCTCCGCAAAAGAAATTACCCAAACCATTGATGGTTTCTTTGAAGGCGACACTAATTTTACCGTTGAAAAAATTAATAAGCTCATCGATTTCTTCTTTGAACAGTAACGCAACAATATGATAAAACCATTCATTATTTTATTTAACACTGTATCTGTATTTTTATTCAGTTTTTTCTTCGGCGATACACCTGTAGCAATTACCGGCAATTTTCCAAAGAATGCCAAACCCGGAACTGAATTTCCAGTGGAAATAAAAATTAATAAAGGTAATATTGGTGGCTTTGCCAAGTTTCAGATAGAAGTCCCTCAGGGCTTTACCGTTAAGGAATCAGATAGTAAAGGCGGTAATTTTTCGTTTGCCACTAATATTGGTAAAATCATCTGGACTTCCACCCCAAGCGATCCGGAATTTACGGTGAAAGTTATTTTGGTAACCGACGCGTCGGTATCAGGGCCAAAAACCATTGGGGCTAAATTCTCATACGTTAACAATAACAATAAAGAAGTGGTTGATATGACACCCGCTGAGGTAATGATTGGCGAAGGTTCTGCCGAAACCCCTGTTGCAGCTACCACTACACAGCCCCAGTCAACGCCACCGGCGGCAAGTGCCGATAACAGCGCTTCATCAACACAACCTGCAAGCAGCCCTTCGGGCAATACAGGCCAATCGCTGGATAACCCCGTTGAGCCGAACTCGACTGTAATTTGCTCACGAACCATATCCAATGGAGCTACTGCCAACGAAATGAATGTGGAAGTAAAGATCAAAAAACCGGGCATAAAAGGTTTTGCCAAATACCAGGAAGTATTACCGGCAGGCTATAATGCCAAAGGTGTAAAAACAAACGGCAGTTCATTTTCAGTATCCGATGGTAAAGCCAAATTTGTTTGGGTGTCCCTGCCACCTGAAGATGAAATGATTATTTCCTATGTGCTCGAAAAAAGTGAATCGGCTTCGGCTGACGCGAAATTAGAGAATGGTGAATTCTCGTACCTGGAAAGCGATCAGACCAAAAAAGTAAAAATGCCGGTTGAGGCCGTTAAAGCGGGAGCAGCCACCTCGGAACCTGTTGTGAATAATGCAACCACTACTCAAACAGTTGCCGGAACAGTAACGCAGCCAACAACCGCGGTTACAACTGCTGAGCCGGTAGCAAATACCAATACAGCAACCACAGAGCCCGTAAAAAATACAACTACCGAACCGGTGGCAACCAATACAGTAGCCAAAAAAGAAGGCAATGTGAAATACGCTGTACAGGTTGGCGCTTTCAGGAACGCCATCGAATCGGACGTATTAGCCAAAAAATTCAATATTTCAGAAACAATTAAAAGTGAAATGGCCGAAGGCTACAGCAAGTTTATGGTTGGTGGTTTTGGTGAGTATAAAGAGGCTCGTAATCATAGGGAAGACATGAAACAAAAAGGCTGTAACAGCGCGTTTGTGGTTGCTTATAATGGGGCTAAACGAATTACGGTTCAGGAAGCTTTAATGATCACCAGCCAAAAATGGTATAAATAACCTTTTTGTTTTTACAGTGTATAAGCTTTAACCCGATGCTTAAAAGAGTACTATTTATAACGTTAATGTCCGTTTGTTTTTTTGCAAAAGCACAAACCGACCCTTCTGTTACAAATACCTCGGCTGTTAAAAAAGACAGTACTTCCAAAAAACAAAAGGAACAAGCGGCCCCTCCAAAATTGGGTGATGTATTCCACCCAAAAGTAGCTTTAGGAGCAGGGATGCTTTCATTTCATGGCGATTTGTATGCCAGGCATTACCAGGCGCCCTGGACCGCCAAAATTGGTTACGACCTCAATATTTCACAACGTTTGTTTAAACCTTTGCAGTTGAATTTTAACATCCTGTTTGGTAAGCTCGGCGCAAACGAATGGATTGATAACCGCCAGGAAAACTTCCAATCCGAGATCCGCGCCGGAGGCTTAAGTTTGTTGTACGACTTTGGGAATTTTATTCCCGATAAATGCCGTCTTCGTCCATGGATCTCAGCGGGTGTAAGCTCATTTGAATTTTTATCGAAAACCGACCTCAAAGACAGGTACGGAAATACCTATTATTACTGGAGCGATGGTTCCATAAAAAACATGGCTGAAAATGATCCCAATGCAGCCAACGCGGTTAACTTGAACAGGGATTATTATTATGAGAGCGACATCAGGGAACTCAACAAGGATGGTTTTGGTAAATACCAGGAACGTGCCTGGGCATTTCCGGTTGGAGCCGGCGCTTTAATGAAAGTAACCGACAGGGTTGATTTTAAGATCGGCTTTCAGTATTATTTTACAACCACCGACTATATTGATGGCATTACCAATAATAGTTTAGGTACAAGAGCGGGCACACGACAAAAAGATAATTTTGTGTACACCTCTTTCTCGGTGCAGTACGATCTGGTGTTGAAGAAGAAATCGAAGATCGATACGCTGCCTGATAATTATTTTGATGACGTTGACTGGCTGGCCATTGATAATGGCGACTATGATAAAGATGGCGTTAAAGACTGGGATGATAAATGCCACGGTACCCCTGAAGGTGTGAAAGTGGATGCCTTTGGTTGTCCTTACGACGATGATAATGACGGTGTGCCTAATCACGCGGATGAAGAACTGGCTTCGCCGGCAGGAGTAGAGGTGAACCCGCAGGGTGTAGCGCGAACCGATGACTACTGGCAACAATGGTACGACCAATACATGGATTCGGGTAACCTGGTGAAGAAGGAAGTGATCGAGAATTTTTATGCTGCTAAAAAAGACAGCTCTGCCAACGCTACACAGGCGTCGAAAAGCGATAAAGCCTATACGGTGGAACTGGCGCGTTATTCGGGACCTGTACCTAATGATGAGATGGCGTATCTCTTAAGTATTGGAGATGTGAAATCGACCATATTGCCCGATAACTCAACCGTATTGTACACAGCAGGTACCTATAAGGAAATTGCAAATGCGGTGAAACGCAGGGATGAGTTCAGGGCCGAAGGCAATAAAAAATCGCAGGTGGGTTATTTTAAAGAAGGTGACCTGATTACGTTATCGGATGAGGAAATAAGCAAATTGATGGATGAGAGTAAAAAAGCAGCGGAATTAATAGCAGCCAGCAATGCCACATCCGCGGCAACTACCAATACCTCCGCAGCTGCAACAAACTCGTCTTCCGCTACAACCAATAATGGTGGCAATAATGGAACAGGAGGAACCTTTGCGCCATCCGATGAAAATGAATTTGCAAAAGGCGATATCGTTTACCGTGTGCAATTAGGCGCCTACAAAAACAGGATCTCGAAAGAAGTGTTCAGGAATGCCGGCAACGTACTGGAATTGAAAACCGACGATAATTATTTCCGCTATACTACCAAAGGATTTAAAACCATACAGGGTGCCGCCAACCTGAAGGCCGACCTGGTACTGGAAGGTTATGGCGATGCTTTTATTACAGCGTACAAAGACGGGAAACGCATCCCGATGAGTGAAACCAAGGCAACCATGGAAACCACCGAAAAAGAAGATATTACGGATAAAGGTAATTTCAGTTCGGTCGATAAATCATTGATTAGCTTTAAAGTGCAGTTAGGTGCGCTCCGTAAGGCAGGAAGCAATGACATGGAGGAAAAAACAAAAGACCTGAAAGATGTAGAGAAACAAGGCACAGGTTCGGGTATGATCCGTTACACTACCGGAACTTTTAAAAGCTACAACGATGCCGATAAATACCGCCAAAGTTTAACAGATCAGGGTTTTGTGGAAGCATTTGTTATTGCTACCTTTAAGGGAGAGATCATCTCCATACAGGAAGCACAGGAATTATTAAAATAATATTGCATGAGAAGCATTGTTCTGTTTATCATCCTCTTTATTTCGCTAGGAATAAAAGCGCAGGAGCAGCCTAAGAAAAAAGGCGCGCCACCGCCACCAAGCCAGGAACGATCTATTAATGAACCGGGCATTAAGCCAAAGAAAAAAGAAGCGGCTAAGACAAGGGCGGCCGATGATATGCCGGCACCTGCACCACCACCCGCTGCTCCACCGCCCCCACCGGCACCGGAAAAGAAAGATACTTTAAGGAAGCCGGAATAAAATCAGGTAGTAGTTATAACACCGTAGAGAAAATCCCGGGTAACATGTCTTGACTGGAATCAAAATCCCGAAGGGATTCAACATGAATAGAGAAAAATTAAAAAAAACAATTACAACCCTGAAGGGGTTGAATATTTCTGATCAAACAATTTTTGAATATTCGACCCCGTCAGGGTCGTGCGCAATTATTACATTGAATTGCTATTCATGTTGAATCCCTTCGGGATTCTGACAGATGCAACTAATAGTTATTAAAATAAGTGAAAACAAAAAAGGAGCGATACCGCTCCCTTTTTCATATTAATAGTTTTTTGGACTAACCTATTTTCACCGATTTCTTTTCCTTCAATAGTTCCAACACTTCATTCTGAATTTGTTGTACTGAAAAACCACATTCTTCATACAGTTCTTTTGGCTCGCCATGTTCAATAAATTGGTCAGGAATGCCTAAGCGTTTTACCTGGGCCATGTAGCCATGATCGGCCATGAATTCAAGCACAGCGCTGCCCACACCGCCTACAATAGTTCCATCTTCAATGGTAATTATTTTTTTGTAGCGGGCAAATACTTCATGCAGCATGGTTTCATCCAAAGGTTTTGCAAAACGTAAATCGTAGTGCGCTATGCTGATATTTTGTTTTTCCAGTTCTTCAATAGCTTTCGCAGCAAAGTTTCCGGGATGACCTAAAGATAAAATGGCTACATCTTTTCCATCTTTTAATTTTCTTCCCTTACCAACCTCTATTTTTTTGAACGGTGTTTTCCAGTCAACCATTACGCCATTCCCTCTTGGGTAGCGAATGCTGAAAGCGCCTTGCACTTCATCCAGTTGCGCTGTGTACATTAAGTTACGCAGCTCTTCCTCATTCATTGGCGCGCTCACTATCATGTTAGGAATGCAACGGAAGTAAGCAATGTCAAACGCCCCATGGTGTGTAGGCCCGTCGGCGCCGGCAATGCCGCCCCTGTCCAAACAAAACACCACTTTTAAATTCTGTAAAGCTACATCATGCACAACCTGGTCGTAGGCGCGTTGCATGAAGGATGAATAGATATTGCAGAAAGGCACTAATCCCTGCGTTGCCAAACCGGCACTGAAGGTAACAGCGTGCTGCTCGGCAATACCCACATCAAATGCACGATCGGGCATGGCTTTCATCATAATATTCAATGAACAGCCCGATGGCATGGCGGGAGTAATTCCCATAATTTTTTTGTTTTGTTCGGCCAGTTCCACAATGGTATGCCCAAACACATCCTGGTATTTTGGCGGCTGAGGTTCTTTAGGAACTACTTTAATGATCTCACCGGTGTCTTTATTAAACAATCCCGGAGAGTGCCAGATGGTTTCGTTGCCTTCTTCCGAGAACTTGTAACCTTTTCCTTTTTTAGTAAGGACGTGCAATATTTTTGGTCCCGGAATATCTTTCAGATCGGCCATAATTTTGGTCAAACGAACCACATCGTGGCCATCAACCGGACCAAAATAACGGAACTTTAAGGACTCAAATAAATTACTTTGTTTAAGCAAAGAAGTCTTAACCGCGTTCTCCAGTTTGGAAGCAATTTCCTGCGCGTTTGGTCCAAATTTGCTGATCTTGCCCAATAGTTCCCAAACTTTATCTTTTGTTTTGTTATAGGTATGGGAAGTGGTAATATCGGTTAAATAATCCCTTAAAGCGCCAACGTTAGGATCAATGCTCATGCAGTTGTCGTTGAGTACAACCAGTAAGTTGGCATTTTCAACGCCCGCGTGGTTCAGGGCCTCAAAAGCCATTCCGGCAGTCATGGAGCCATCACCAATGACGGCAATGTGTTGTTTATCCTTTATGCCTTTGTATTTGCTGGCAACCGCCATGCCCAGGGCGCCACCAATGGAAGTGGAGGAGTGCCCAACGCCAAAGGTATCGTACTCGCTTTCCGAACGTTTTGGAAAACCACTAATGCCCTTGTAAATACGGTTTGTATGGAACACATCACGGCGACCTGTAATGATCTTATGGCCGTACGCCTGGTGGCCAACGTCCCACACCAGCTGGTCGTAAGGCGTATTAAAGATATAATGTAAAGCGGTGGTAAGTTCTACAACGCCTAAGGAAGCACCAAAATGCCCGCCTTTTACCGATACAATATCAATGATGAATTGACGAAGTTCAGCGCAAAACTGCTCTAACTGTTCTTCTTTTAATTTTTTCAAATCGGCCGGAGAATTAACCTTAGCCAATAACTCGCCGGGAATAACCCCGGAACCTTTTACAATTTCCATTAATACAAAGATAAACTATTTTATGAATTGTAAAAACGTGATTTTTAAGCCTTTATTAGGCTTTTGGGCGTTAACAAACGTTAAACTTCAGGCCTGGAAAACAGGAAATTAAGCCTTGAGTTCCTTTTCTTCTTTCCTGATCTCAACCCCTTCTTTTTTAATGCTGGTGCGTATTAAAAAGAAAAGGCTCATGTAAATATTGGACAACCACACCAGGGCAAAGCCTGCAATGATGTAGCCCCGCCAATCGTTTATGAGCAGTTTGTATTTGGTAAGAGCCAGGAATAATACGGTGACGTAAAAACTAAAACAATACTCGCAGGTGAAAATGTAAAAAAATTTTCTCAGTAACAGCGATTTTCGTTCGGTAGAGCATTTCTGGCAATATTCCCTCGGTTCCCTGAAAATCTCTTCATGTGTTACAATCCAGGCCACGCAGGATATGGGAAGCGGAAGAATGAAAAGCCATATGAGTTGTGTGGATAGGTCCATTGCAGAGCTGTTAAAATTTGGTGCCATGATCGGGTGTCACTTCGAGCGGAGTCGAGAAGTGTTCTAAGACTGTTAAATAGGTTCTCGACTCCGCTCGAACTGACAAAAAACGTCAAACAAACACGATCCTGTTTTCCTGCCCCGAAGAAATGTTTCCGATCTTTGCAAAATACTGCCCTTCGGCATTTAAAAATGCATCCATCTCGGTTTCATAAGCCGGATCAATGCTAAATAACAAACCGCCATTGGTTTGAGGATCGCAATAAAAAATAAAATCAAGGTCCGTCATGCCCGCAATGTGTTTTGCCTGGTCGTTATAGTTTCGGGTGGTATTATCGGGAAATACAAATTGTTGCGCGTATGTTTTTGCTTCGGGTATAATGGGCAAAGTTTCTTTTGTAATAAGGGCCGATAAGCCCGAACCGGAAAGCATTTCCAGTAAATGCCCCGCGAAACCAAAACCGGTTACGTCTGTCATGGCATTTACATAGCCGCATGTTCCCAGCTTTTCGCCAATGGAGTTTAATGACGCAGTTTGTTCCAGCAATAAAGCATATTCATTCTCTTTCAATAACCCTCTTTTTAACGCGGTGCTCAACACACCAATACCCAAAGGCTTGGTAATATACAGAAGATCGTTTTGTTTAATGGTATTGTTTTTTTTGAGGTTTTCTTTTTTCACCATGCCCGTTACAGCCAACCCAAACAAGGGCTCCTGTGTATCCACACTGTGTCCGCCGGCTAAAGGAATGCCTGCTTTTGCACAAATTTCCTGCGCGCCTTTAATAACCTGTTGTGCAACACTTGCCGGAATTTTATCGACCGGCCAGCCCAGGATGGCAATTGCCATTAATGGCTTTCCACCCATGGCATACACATCGCTGATGGCGTTGCAGGCAGCTATTTTTCCAAAATCAAACGCGTCATCAACAATGGGCGTAAAAAAATCGGTTGTGCTGATGATGCAGTTGTCATTTTCTGTTTCGTACACAGCGGCATCGTCCTTACTGTCATTACCAACCAATAAATTCTTAAAATAAACATCCTGTTTACAACCGTTTAAAATTTCTTCTAGAACTGCGGGAGCTATTTTGCAGCCACAACCCGATGCTTTACTGTATTGCGTTAGTTTTACCGACATGGTTTAGTTAGTTAAAGAGTCCAGAACCTGTTTCACTTTTTTTGCATTCATCTCCGCGTCTATGGTATCACAATCAAGCGGAACAACCAGCTGCGTGCCTGTTTTGTTATAGTCATAAGCCTTGTCGTAATACAACAGCGAAATCCTTGCTACATCCGCTAAATTACCTTCGTTTAAATAATGCAGGCAGTTTTTTGTATTGAGCGGCCCCAGCTGCTGTGCAATTTTCAACACGCTTTTTTTCAACTCGTTTACATTAACAGTGGTGTAATCCGCTACCAGTTTATGAATCCGTAATTCCAAAGGGACGTTCAATTTAATAATGGTCCCTTTTTTCATGTTGTTCCAAAGGCCTGTCGGAATTTTATTATAACCGATGTTCTGCGATTCATTTTCCATGATGACCGGAAGTAAGGGATCGGTCTCATTCATTTTATGGTATAGGGTGTTCTCAAAGATCTGTTGTGGGTTTTGCTTCTCTTCATTGATGCCGCCAAAAGCCGAACCTTTATGATGGGCAATGTTTTCGAGATCAATGACCTGCCCCGATGTTTCGGCAAGCTTTTTCAGAACATCCGTTTTTCCGCTGCCTGTTTTTCCGCCAAGCAATATCAAGGGCCTTTCTTTCTCAAAATAATTTAATGCATGGTTTCTGTATGTTTTATAACCTCCGCGTAAAATCTGGGCGTTTAATCCGTTCTGGTTCATAAGCCAGGCAAAGCTATTGCTACGCATGCCACCCCTGAAACAATACACATATACCTTTTTGTTTTTGCTTAAAGCGCGGGCCCTATCAATGAAAAAGCCGAATTTTGGAGAAACAATTTCCATTCCCCTTGAAACTGCCGGCTCTTTTCCCTGGTGTTTATACATGGTGCCTATCTCCGCCCGTTCAATGTCTTCAAACAAAGGAATATTCACTGCGTTGTATAAATGACCTTTAAAAAACTCTATAGGTGAACGCACATCAACAATCAGCTGTCCTTTACTTTTAAAAAGAAAATCATCTATATTTAAAGCCTCAGCCGTCATGTTGCCCGAAGCTACATTTTTTTCATCAAATGCTTAAATTTTAGTATTTAGAACCTGTAATTTTTTTGTACAACCAAGTTATTGATAATAAGATGTTGAAACTTTAAGGCTGGTTGACCCTATAAAATCATTTGCCTATGGCTTTTATGCTTTTTTTTTGGTAATATTGTATATGCGGATTAACTACCATTAATCCCAAAGGATATTTATAGAACTAAGAATGAAACTATCTAAACTTATTGCCATCGCCCTTTTGTTATTTGCCATTGGAGCCACTACTCCAATTGTTGCGCAAACAGGTGGCCGTAAGCGGGAACACAGGAACCAACGCGGCGGTGGCGGCGGTGGTTTTCACCGGAAACGAAGCGGCGGCCATGCCGATGCCTTTGCAAAAGGAGGCAATAAAAGAGGCTTTTTAGCCAGGATCTTTAAAGGTAAGAAAAGCGGTGGGGCATGGGTTTACCATAAAACCAAGCCCGGTATCAAACAACGTAAAGAACAGCCTAAGCTATTTAGCCGCAACCGTACCAAAGGAAAACGCTTTACCGATGGTATTATTGCACAGCAAAACAGAAGCCGTTCCAAGCACAGGGTACGGGGAAATCAAAGCTTTAGTAAGCGAAAACATTAATAGTTTTTAAAACTTTTTAATCAATCCCATCTATTCAGGTGGGATTTTTTATTTTTACGCTTTATTCAACATCTATGAACGTATTAATTTTAGGATCGGGTGGCCGCGAACATGCTTTCGCCTGGAAACTGGCCCAAAGCAAACAATTAGAAAATTTATACATAGCGCCCGGTAATGCCGGTACGGCGCAGTGCGGCACCAATGTGGCCATTTCGGCTACCGATTTTGACGCGGTGAAAAACCTGGTTTGGGAAAAAAGCATTGATATGGTGCTGGTTGGACCTGAAGATCCCCTGGTAAAAGGGATCCACGATTATTTTTTGCAAGATGAGGTGTTGAAGGAGATACCAGTGATTGGTCCTAAAAAAGACGGTGCGCAACTGGAAGGAAGTAAGGATTTCAGCAAGCAGTTCATGTTCAGGCATGGTGTACCTACCGCAAAATATAAAAGCTTTACCAAAGATAATATTAATGAAGGAGCGGCCTTTATTGACTCGTTAACAGCACCTTATGTACTAAAAGCGGACGGACTTGCCGCGGGTAAAGGGGTCTTGATCCTGGAGGATAAGGAAGAGGCGAAAAAGGAATTGCAAAACATGATCCTGAATGCCAAATTTGGTAGCGCCGGAAATACCGTGGTGATCGAGGAGTTTTTGAAAGGCATTGAATTATCGGTGTTTGTACTAACCGATGGTAAATCCTATAAGATCTTACCTGCCGCTAAAGATTATAAACGCATTGGAGTAGGCGATACAGGCTTAAACACCGGCGGCATGGGAGCTGTAAGCCCGGTACCTTTTGCCGATGAGGCCTTTATTAAAAAAGTAGAAGAAAAAATAGTAAAGCCAACCATTAATGGTTTGGTAAAAGATGGCATTGATTACCGTGGTTTTATTTTTATTGGTTTAATGAATTGTGATGGCGAACCAAGCGTGATTGAGTACAATTGCCGCATGGGCGACCCGGAAACGGAAGTGGTAATTCCAAGAATAGAATCCGATCTGCTGGATTTATTACAAGGTGTGGCCACGCAAACATTACACGAAAAAAATTTTAGTGTAAATGCTGAAACAGCTACAACCGTTGTACTGGTATCAGGCGGTTATCCTGAAGAGTATGAAAAGAATAAAACCGTAACAGGGTTACAAAACTCAAAAGATAGTCATATTTTTCATTCAGGTACTGCTCTTAAAAATGAAGAGATCGTAACCAATGGTGGACGTGTGTTTGCCATTACTTCGTTTGGAAAAACTATTGAACAAGCTGTTTCAAAAAGCTTTGCAACGGCCGAGCAGGTATCGTATGAAGGAAAGTATTACCGCAGCGATATTGGGAAGGATTTGATTAACTGGAAAAAATAAGCCTGTTTACGATATACTAAAAATTATTTCATAAATTTAGTATATGAATAAGATTGCAGCGATAATTCTGTTTTTTCTTGTTGGCTTTTCTGTTTCATCACAAAATTTTTTTGTTGGCGATACAAGCTGCCACTATCAAAAAGTAAATTATGTTTTCAATGATTTTTTCGGCAGTTTACAGAATACATATAAGATCGATCTGAACAACGATAGCATATTTGATATTAAGCTTGAGAGTGTTCATGTTTATTGCCATCCGGTTCCTTCAGGTCCCTGTTCAGCACCGTTTGATTATAAAATTTTTTCAATCACATCGCCTACTTCCAACGTCGAGTTTGTTTATGGACCTTCTACCGGAACAAATTGTGCCTATGCCAACACAATAAAAAACATATCTTATGGATCGCCTTTAGCGTCAGCCCAAAACTGGACCCTGACAGGTTCTCCTTATGTTTATTATCACGATATATCAGGTCCTCAAAAACTTTGCGGGCAAAATGTAGACACATTTTATGTCGGATATAGGAAAATTTTTCCGGGTAATGACACCGTTTTGGGATGGTTATTAATAGATTCGCACATACCCGGAAAATTGATTTCGTACGCTTATAAGCATTCTTCGGCAGTCAGTTCCTCATTCACACTTAGCCAGGACTCTATTTGTATCGGAGATTCACTTTATTTGAACCAAATTGGTACAGGTTATTTTAACGGAGCTGCTGTGAAAAATAATATTTTTAATCCTGTGGCAACGGGTAATTACCAGGTGTATGCCTCAAATGGTTGTGTTAATACAGCAACTTTAAATGTAGCAGTTTTGGCTTTGCCGTCCCCTCAAATTACAAGCTCCTCCCTTATCTGTGGGGGCGACTCTTTAATTTTAAGTGCAAGTCCTCCTAATGGGTTGTTTAGCGGGAATGGAGTCAGTAGTAATGTGCTTTATTCGGCAGGAATAACAAGCAATACTGTATTGGTTACTTATACAGTTTCAGACCAGCACAACTGCTCAAATGCAACAACTAAAACCTTTTCAATTGTACCCTTAACCTATACAATGGAAACCTGTGCGGGCGGAGGCTTAACCTTACCCGTAGGACTTTCCCTGGACTCTGTTTTTACAGGAACAGGTGTTTATAATAACTATTATTTTGATGCCAGTATTTCGGGAACAGGTACCATTCCGGTGCTTTTTACTTCAACTTGTCATAAAACGGCAACTTTAAACATTACGGTTTATCCCTATCCACCACAGCCTCATCTTATAACTTCAATAAAAACATTTTGCCTGGGAGATAAAATTCCGCTTTATGCTTCACCACCCGGCGGGTATTTCAGTACCAATTCATCTCAAAACTTTGTTATGATAGATGACACGTTATATACGGAATACTTTGCTCCGGAGATTTTATCTCTGGACACAGGTAAAGTAATTCTTTATTATGCAGTTTCTAATAATAACTGCATCAGTTTTGATTATGATACGGTGATGGTTGAATATGCTTATTCCGAAAGTCCGGTTGTTACCTGCCCTAACGCAGTGGTGCCACTCACAGGGTACCCGACTGGCGGCACGTTTACCGGCACAAATATCAGTGCAAATACCTATACAGCCCCTTCAGGCATAGGGTCAACGGATGCCTACTATTCTTACACATATCCTTCAGGCTGCCATGCAACATATACAATAACTGTTTTTACTAATGATTGTGTTGGGGTCAAAGAGAATGAAATAGTAAATGAAAATGTGCATATATACCCAAACCCCGCGGATGATCTGATTCATTTGGATGCCACAAACCTTAATACTCTAAATCCTTATCAAGCAAAAATTGTTTCAATAGAAGGTAAAGTAGTAAAGACTGTTTTGCTGAGAGAAAACAATAATATAATAGGACTTTCTGATTTGGCGAAAGGCATTTATTTTATAGAAATAAATCAAGGAAATTCTGTACACAGAACTAAATTTGTGATAACCAGGCAATGAAGCATTACATGGTAGTTCGGAAATGATTTTCGGTTTTATTAGAACTTATAACTATACCCAAATCGAATCACCTGTGTTTCGTAATAGTCAGCGCTCACATAATTAAAGCCATCTCCCTGGATTTCTTTTTTAATCACCATGGTATTAAGAAGGTCTGTGGCATTTACAAATAATTCACCTTTGCCTTTTTGAATTGTTTTTTTAATCCCCAGGTCCAGTGAGAAGCGGGCAGCTGTTTTTCCCTGTGGTATGATATCAGGAGCCAGGTATACAGCGCTGAGCTGCACATCAAACTTCTTTGTGAAATGAAAGTTGTTGCTCAACTTGGCATTTCCTGAAATGATCTCCTGTTTATCTGCCGTAAATGTATTGGTTACAGGATATTGGTTGACCACAGTAAACGCATTAATTTGATTGCGGTATACATTCACATTGAAATTAAACGAATACCATTTGGCAACTTCCTGCGAAAGCATGAGCTCTATGCCGCTATTGTAACTTTGACCCGCATTTTGAAAAATGGCATAGATCAGTTTACTGCTATCAGCAGTGCTGGAGATCCGGGTAATGGTTCCGTCAATGATCTTATGATAAGCAGCCAAATACAAATAACCACGCTTCCAGCTGCTTTTAAAACCCAATTCAATGGCATTGGTAAATTGTGGCCTCAGCGCCGGATTCCCCACCTTAATAATTTCCGCATCGTCGTACTTTGGAAAGATGCGGATATCCACTTCATTGGGCCTGTCTACTTTGCGATTATAGAATAGTGAAAATTTGTTCCGTTCATTTAGTTTATACGCCAGGCGCAGGTTTGGGAATGGCTGTGTGTAATTGTAGCCGTTGCTCTTGTAAGTTCTGTGGCCGGGGTTCACATTATATTGTATGGCAACATATTCAAGGCGTAAACCCACTTCTGCTTCAAAGCGTTTGTTTTCAAAAATATAGTTTCCATATACTGCCGGAATGGTTTCTTTATAGGTAGCCCATCCACCGGCACTCATGTCCAGGGGTGAATTGATGCCCGGAAAGAACTGCATGTTGGTTGGGATATCCCTTTTTCGGAATTTAATGCCGCTTTCAATCCGTCCGTATTTTAAGGGTTTAATATAATCCAGGTTGAGGTCATATACCTGCTCGTCCGACAAGAGTTTGAAAGCGTCTTTGCCGGTATAAGCCGGTAAGATATTATCGAAGAAATATTTTTCATCTTCTCTATGAAATGTATAATTGAAGCCAATGTTCAGCAAGTGCCCTGCCTCCTTAAATTTATGCTGGTAAGCCGCGGTTCCCATAAGGGTTGTTTTTAACTCGTCTTCCAAAAACTGCCATAAACGTAAACGTTGTGATAGATCATTATTAAAAAAAGGCTCATCGCCATGATCGATTATTTTTTCACTGCCAAACAGGCCCGAAACCGTTAAGGTATTTTGTTCGTTGATGTTCCAGTCTACTCCGGCTTTTAAAGTCGTGAATTGTGTATTCCTGTTTCGTTTGGTTTGTTGCCTGATAATAGTTCCATCGTCATAGGTCCTGGTAACAAACTCATTTTTATTCAATGTTTGTGTATAGAGGTAATCGCCCTGCAAAAAAGCATTTAATTTGTTTTTACGATAATTAAATGACAGGGATGGGTTTATTTTTGGAGTGTACCTGTACTGGGGCCTTATGCCAGGCAGGTTCTCTTTTTTTATCCAAAGTGCACCCAGGCCACCTGCCAGACCAAGTTTCCCGTTAAAACCTTCCCGCTTATTTTTTTTGTAAATAATATTGATAATGCCCGCATTCCCATTGGCATCATATTTGGCCGAGGGGTTATGGATGATCTCAATTTTTTCGATAGCAGATGCCGGAATGTTATCCAGTCCAGATTGCCCGCCAAAACCAGTTAAAGCGGTTTGTTTCCCGTCAATGAGTACGGTTACTTTATCGTTCCCGCGCAGTTGTACTTTGCCTTCCTGTACAGTAACACCCGGCAGGTTTTGCATGCTTTGCAATACCGAACCACCCGATTGGCTAATGTTATCTTCAACCGAAAAAACCTTTTTATCCATTTTTCCGGCTATTTCATCCTGTCTGGCGCTTATTTCCACCTCCGTTAAATTTTTCGCATCCTCAGTCAGCTCAATGGTACCGGCATCTAAAAAATCGGTTAGGCTGCCAAAAAACAGCATTTGTTTTTTTGTGTTGTATCCTATGGATGTAAACTCAAGGTAATAACTTCCGGGTGCAGCCGAAAGGGTAAAACGCCCTTCTTCATTACTAATAGTACCGGTTACAAAGCTGCTGTCTTTTTCCGTTTTTAAGATGACGTTTATAAAAGGCAGGACAGTTTTCACCGCCCTGTCCTTTATAATGCCTGATATGGTAACAGATTTATTCTGAGCGGTCATGCTTAGTGTGAGCATCATGGTCAGCATCAAGAGGACGAAAGATTTTTTTTGCATAGTACCCTTAATCTTTCTCTTCCTTTAATTCCTTTATTTCTTTTATAAATTTTCCTGTACTGTCAAAAATAAGGTCCATGCCTTTTAGTTCAGTTTCAAAGGTTACCGTTCCATTGGAATCCGTAATTTTTTCGGCTTCTTTTACACTTTGGCCCGCATAATGTGCCTTAACATAATCTAAAACGCCGGCAGGTAACTGGCTCAATTCAATTTCAACTTCTGTTTCAAGCAAAGCGCCTTTTGCATCAAACAAAGCCGATTGTTCTGTTTTGTTGAGATCGAATTCCACTTCATAATTTCCGTTTTCTTTTTCCCACTTTATTTCTTTTGCAGCGACAAAGTGTTTTGTGAAAGAAGATTTAACGTCAGCAGGAACATCTTTTTCCTGGATTTTTTGAGCATGTGAAAGTGTTGTAACTAAAAGCGATGCCGCAATAATGATTGATTTTTTCATGATTTGTTTTTTTATGAATTAATTTAATGGCACAAAGTTGCAGAACGATTTAGAAGGAACTTTGAATTTTAAAACATCACTGAAAAAACATGCAGACTGTTTGTAAAAGTGTAGGAAATGGTCCAGCCGTTCATGTCGGCAATCTTTTTTATAATGGCTAATCCCAGCCCATTTCCTTGTTCTGAAGGATTGGTTTTGGCAAAGCGTTTAAATAATTTATCCTGTGCTAAAGCATTGGGTTTGCCTGTATTTGCAAATATCATTGTTCTGTTTGTTACCGAAACAAGAATGCTTCCATTGATATGATTATGCCTGATGGCATTTAAGAATAAATTGCTTACCAGGATCTCAAACACCATGGGATTGGCAAACAAGTCGGTGGTATCATTGAACTCTGTTTTAATGACGATGTTTTTTGCAGCCGCCTGTTCTCTGAAAAAATCAAGATTTTTTTCAATGGAATGGTTAAGAACGATGGATTGGTTGTTGCCAAAATTCTGGTGTTCAATTTTGGAAAGCAGCAGCAGGTTTTTGTTCAAGCGGTTTAGCCTTGAAATGGTGTCATTCAGTGAGCTTAAGATCTCCGATTGTTCTTTAGTTACGTCATCACGCTGAATAAGTGTTTCCACTTTTGCCTGGAACACAGCCAGAGGTGTTTGCAACTCATGCGCCGCATTTTCTACAAATTCCCGTTGGTCGCTGAAAATGGCGGCATTCTTCTCTATAAGTTTTTCCAGGCTTTGGTTTAAGCGACTGAACTCTTCAATGTTCGTGTCATCAAAAACCGGTTGTTTGGCTTTATCAATTTCAAAGGCCTCAATTTCACCAAGTGTATGGTAAAAGGGTTTCCAAAGCTTCATGGAAAACCTTTTTGTGATGATGAATAAACCACAGAGCAAAACCACGATGATGATAAGGAACAGGATCGCAGTATTTTCAGTAATGTCTTCACTCTCTATTAAGTTAATTCGTGCGGCATAAGTATAAGGCCTGTTTTGTATGCGAATAGGAACATTTAATTCCCGGTAAGGCTCATGCTCATCATCTAACTCGTCATAGTAGCTAGTATCGAAGAAAGTATCTTTGCTTACTGTTTTTACGGAATCGATAGTGACATTACGGTTAAAGCGGTTCCAGGTGCCTATATCATTAACCCTTAAGCCCGGCAAGGTATATTTCAGGAACTCATTTTTATGAAGGATGAGCGACTCATCGGTTTCTTCAATATAAAGCTGTTGTGTTGTATAATAAAATACCGGGGCCGATACAAGCAATACCAGTACCGAAAAAATAAGATACGAGCGTAATGTTTTATGTAAAAGCTTTTTAGTCATGTTGCCATTTGTAGCCCAGGCCATATATTGTTTTGATGTGATCGCCGCAACCCGCATCACTTAACTTCTTTTTTAAATTCTTAATGTGGGCATACACAAAATCATGATTGTCGAGCATATCGGCCATATCGCCCGACAGATGCTCGGCAATAGCGCTTTTTGATAATACCTTATTCACATTGCCTATCAGGTACAATAGCAGATCGATCTCTTTCTTGGTTACATCCAGTTTTTTGTTCTTTACCAATACCGTTTTTGAAAGGAAATCAATTTCAATGTCTTGAAATGTGACGCGGTTGTTGCCCTTGAAATTTTTCCTTCGGATAAGGGCCTGTATCCTTACCAGTAGTTCCGACAAGTGAAAAGGTTTTGTAAGGTAATCATCAGCCCCTAAATTAAAGCCTTCAATGCGTGTTTCGAGCGTTTCCTTTGCCGAGGTAATAATGATGCCTTCCGTTTTATTGAGCCGTTTCAGGGCTTTTAAAATATCATATCCATCACCATCCGGAAGCATCAGGTCGAGCAGGATGCAATCGTAATTATAGTTTGTTACCTTGCTAATTCCTAGGTCAATGGTATTGGCCCATTCGCATAAAAAATCATGGCCTGTTAAATAACTTTGTATGCTCCGGGCCAGCTCTGCCTCGTCCTCTATCAGTAAAACTTTCATTTGAAAGTAAATGTAGCTAATGAATTTTGAAGAAATTTAGAATTTGATCCTACTCAAGGTGATTGGCCCTAAAAATGATTGATTTCCAAAATAATACGCTAAAGTCCTTGTATGTAGGGTAAACCCTATATGAAAAAATTACGGGTAAGGGTGTGTGGAATAAGATGGGCACTTAATGGGTTTAGAAGTAGTACCTTTACCGTTATTCCCCACTATTTTTTTTAAGTTGTTTAAAAACAACACTTTAATTGTGTAGAAATCATTCTACATATCTAAAAAATATGCCGAAGAAATTTTAATTATCATTTTTATTTCTACAGAAAAAATACAGAATTGGAAAAATGTTATAACTTTATAGGTAGGACCAATGTACTGTACAATGAAGTTTATTTTTTACCTCTCATTATTTTTATTAAGCATCACCCTCAAAGCTCAAACAGCTTCGGCTGGTCCTTTCCATAACCAGGTTATTTTAAAGCATTATTCTGTTCAGGATCTTCAGGCTATGCAACAAACAGATACCTTGAAATTTAAAACCATTTGCTATTACTATACACAATCGTTCATCTTTAAAAGTGTAGCCTGCACCTCATGCCAGCAAATAACTGCCGAAACCTTTGATGTTTCGCAGTACGAGTATATGCGGAAAAAAACCACCAGGTTTACGCGCCATTTCGAAAAATACGGTTTCGAGATCACCTTTCTGTCTATTGATGAACTGCTGTATAAATTACCGATCCATAATGCCCATTAAGTAATGAAGAAGTCCTGTATAATTTTTAAGGTTCTGATCCTATTAGCTCTGTGTTATCAAACTATTTACGCCCAGAGCGATAACTGTGTATTAGGATCTTCTACGTTGTTGACCCCAGGAGCAATTGGTGCAGCCTGTTCCACTGTAGCGGGTAATACCAGCTCAGGATTTACGGACAGTAACCAGGGTTGTACCGACGGCACGGAAGATGATGATGGCTGGTACCGTTTTGTGGCCACATCTACAACCCATACCATTACGGTTGACGGTGCTTCGAACTTTGATGCTGTACTTGGTGTATATACAAATTGCAGTGGGGCACAGCCCACCGGTGGAGGATGTATTGATGCAACAGGAACGGATGGTATTGAAACACGTGTGGTGACAGGTTTGACCATAGGAACTACCTATTACATATGTGTGCATGACTATGCTTCAGGCGGCGGTAATTTCACCATCTGTATCACTACCGCGGCGCCTGTTATTACTATGGCTAACAGCACATCAACGGTTTGCACCTCTACGTTCCAGGATAACGGTGGAACAGGGAATTACAGCAATAGCCAGAACCTGGTACATACTATTTGCCCCTCAACGGCCGGTCAATGCATAAGGGCCGCGTTTTCTTCCTTCGACCTGGAAGATAATTTCGATTACCTCTCAGTGTATGACGGGAACTCCACTTCGGCGCCTATGATTATTGGCTCTTCATTTTCGGCAACCTCTCCCGGAACCATATCCGCTACCACCATCAATACTTCCGGTTGTCTTACCTTTCGTTTTTCTTCCGATGCGGGCTCCGGTGGAGCCGGCTGGTCGGCTAATATTTCATGCGCCGCCTGTGCTACACCGCCAGGTACAGTCACCGTTGTTCAGCAGGATTGTATAGGCGCCAATACCATTTGTAACAATCAATCGGTAACCGGTACAAGTTTGGGTAGCGGGCAATATAACGATGTTAATCTTGGTTTGGGGAATATAGGTTGCTTAAACGACTATGTCACAAACCCCAACGGTTCTGCCGAGCACCAGTCGCATTGGTATTATTTTTCTCCTTCGGCGAGTGGTAGCATAGGACTAACCATTGCTCCCTCAGCAGCGACCACCGATTATGATTGGGCCATTTGGGGGCCTTATGCCACATTGCCCTGCCCGCCAACCGGCACACCGCTTCGATGTTCGGCCGCTTCCGCAGCAAATTCAACCGGTGGGCAAACCGGCTTAGGAAATGGAGCTGCCGATACGGATGAAGGATCGGGAGGTAACGGCTGGTTATCAAACATAAATGTAACTGCCGGCCAAAAATATATTTTGTTCCTGGATAATTGGAATGCCACCAGTGCGCCATATACCTTAAGCTGGCAATTAAGCGGAGGAGCTTCTTTGGCTTGTACCACTTTGCCTATTGAACTATTGTCTTTTACAGGTTCCTACAAAACAGATTATAACCAGATAGAGTGGATCACCGCTTCAGAAAAGGACAATGATTATTTTACAGTTGAGAGGTCGTTGGATGCCATTAATTGGGAAGCATTGGGCATGGTTGACGCAGCAGGTAATTCCACACAAAACAGGTTGTACACTTACCAGGACTATACATTTGCCGGCAATGCAATTAATTATTACCGTTTAAAGCAAACCGACCTGAATGGTACCTTTGAGTACTCACCGGTTATCAGTATTGAAACTTCCGAAGGATCGAAGATGATGGTAAAGGATGTTTACCCGAATCCTACCAATGAAACTATTAATTGCGAATTGCTTACTCCTGACAACACAGAGGTAGTGGTAGAGATTCTTGATTTTACTGGAAGTTTAGTGGGCAAAAACCTTTTGCAGGTTCAGGCCGGTAAAAACAACCTGATTACCGATATGAGCGCATTAAAAAACGGGATTTACCTTTTGAAGATCACTTCGGAGAAAAACAATTTTAAATCGGTGACCAAGGTGATTAAGAATTAACTTACCTTGCATTGAACAGCCAGCCGCTTGGGTCGGTTGTTTTCTGACCTTTCCAGATCTGGAAATTCATGCTGGTTTTTCCATCCTCATCCATGATGGTTCCTATGGCTTGTTTTACAGTTACTTTCTCACCCTGTTTCACAAATACGTCGCCCAGGTTGCTGTAAACACTTAAATACTCGCCATGACGGATAATAACCAGCTTGCCGCCTGTTGGCGAGATAGCGATACTGGTTACCTCACCGGCAAATATGGATCGCGCCTGTGTGCCTTTATTGGCGCAAATATCAACACCATTGTTATTCATCATAAAACCTTTAATGGCCGGATGCTCGTATTCGCCATAAGGTTGACAAATAACGCCTTTGGTTACCGGCCATGGTAGTTTGCCACGGCTGCTGGCAAAGTCGGCTCCAAGCGCTTCCGCTTCTTCGGTGAGTTCAGGCGCCGTTGGTTTTGCTTCAACAACTTTTGTTTCTGTTTTTGTTTTCGAGTTTTTTGTCTTTGCCTTAGTGGCGGCAATTTTTTCGGCTTTTGCGGCTTTCTCTGCCGCAATTCTTGCCGATTCCTCCGCCTTACGTTTTATCTCCGCCTCAATTAATTTTTTAATGGCGATTTGTAAATTCTCAGCGTCTTTCTTTTTCTTTTCAAGCTCTTCTTTTAATTCTTTTTCCTGCTGTTGTAACTCGCTTAATACAATTTCCTGCTGTTGCTTTTCGCCATCCAGCTGCGTTTTTTCTTCTTTCTCGTTGCCCAACAGTATGTTTTTTTCATGACGCTGTTCTTCCAGCTCGTTTAATTTTCCGTTTAAAATTAACTGGGTAGCTGTTATTTCGCTGGCCTGCTTTTTACGGAAGGCGGCGTATTGCTGAAAATATTTAATACGCATGTAAGCCTGGTTAAAATCACTGGCCGAAAACAGGAACATGATCTTGTTGTAAGAGTCCTGGTTGCGCTGTGCAAAATAAATCATTTTGGCGTACTCGCTCTTTAGCTTATCAAGGCTTGCTTTTAGTGAATTAACCTCGGCTACATTTCTTTTAATGTTTGAATTGATGCGGGCCAGTTCACTGTTAATGGTGGATATCAGCTCTTCGCGCACTTTAATTTTTGTGTTGATGACCACAATGGCGTTGATCTGCGATTTTTTGCTGGCTTTGGTTTGGCTCAGCTGATTGTTTAGCTGTTTGATGTCATCGTTCAGCTTGTTCTTTTTATTGACAAGGTCTTTTTGGCTGGGCTGACCTTTGGTTTGAGAAAAATAGGAAATTGGCATACCGGTAAAGAGCAGCAATAAGCATATGTAAATGCTAATGCGGACTTCTTGTAACTGGTATCGGCTCATAATTTTTTGGAATGCTCAGTGTTATTTTTTGAGGTTGATTTATCTCAATGCGAACATAGTTAATTTTAAGGTTTATTTTCTTCTCGGCCTTTATCTCAATATTAACATGGTGTGGTGCAAAAACAGAGTCCCTGGCGCTGAATTTATCGTAGTTTGCATGGAAACTCCGGTTGGTGGTTACATCTTCAAAGTCGTTTTGTATGATCTTAAATGTTTCAGGATCAAGTGTCATGGTTTGCAATGAACGTTTCAACGAATCCTGGCCCGATGTGATACGTTTTAGTTTGCGCTTTCGTTCGGTACTTAACAAATAATGGCAATTTGTCCTGTCGGCAGAAGGTTTTAATTTGGAATCGTCATCATCAAAATCGGCACTGTTACCAAACAAAGCGGCTTGTATCAGGTCAAAATCAAGATCGGCGTTCAGCAATTGGTTAATGTAATTAAAGTCGCCTTTGAAATACTGTTTTTTAACATACACCACCATTTTTACCGAATCCCTGGTAATGAGCAGTTTTGCAATGTCCACCAATCCTATTGCTTGTATGGAGATCCAGATGGCGCTGTCTTTTCTGCCTTTTACCCTAATATCCAGGTTATGGTCTTCGCCATCTATAAAAGTTTCCACATCGGCTTTGGCGCTGATCCAATCGTACTTTAACTCATTTTCTTTAATATGCTTGGTCAGTGCTTTTGATGTTTTAAAGATCAGGCGGCATTTTCCCTGTAAGGTATCCTCGCTTTGAACAACAGGTGTTTGCTGTACTACTTTTTTGGATTTGCACGATACTGCCAGTAAAAAAGCAGCTATTACCAACACCCCAATTTTTATAGGAACAGCAATTAACAGTTTTACACGCTTATGGGGCAATTGATTATTCATACAGTTTTTTATCCGCAATTTTTTTATCCAGCAATTCCGATGCCTTACCGGTTTCTTTGGCTTGTTTCCAGTAGTTGAAGGCTTCCTCTTTTCTGTCTAATTTATAAAGTACATCACCGTAATGTTCCATAATCACCGCGCTTTTACCAATTTTTAAGGCACGGCTCAGCCATTCCTCGGCTTCGCGGTATTTACCAAGCTGATAAAGGATCCATCCGTAAGTATCAATGTAATTGCGGTTATTTGGCGCCAATTCATTCGAGCGCCTCGAAAATTTTTCAGCCTTATCGAGGTTTTGTTTCCTTAGCGAGAGGTAATAGGCATAATTGTTTAATACTTCTACGTTGTCGGGTTCTACCTTCAGGGCGTTGTCAAATGCTTTATCCGATTTTTCGTAATCTTTTAGCGTGTTGTAAGCATCGGCAATATTACTGTAAAAACCGGTTAAGAGTATTTTATCATTGTATACAAATTCCAAACCATCGTTCAAAGATTCGAGGGCTTTATCATACTTCTTCAGGCTTATGTTGGCAAGCCCGTTAAAATAATAGCCATAAGGCTGGTTAGGGAACAGTTCAATAGCTTCGGCACTGTGCGTTTCCAGGAGAGGGTAATCGCCCAGTTCCCCTTCAACGCGCATTAACTGGAACCAGACATTGTAAATGCCTTTGTCGCATTTAACGGCAGCCATGTATTCCGTCTGGGCTTCTTTTAACTTGCCATCCCTGTAAAGGAAATCGCCATAGATACCATGCGCTGTTGCCGATGAAGGATGAATTTCGTTTGTTATTTTGCAAAGCTCATAACCCTGTGCTTTAAGTTCGGTATTGTCTTCCGATATTTCGTAATAAGAAGCAAGGATCTTTGTTTTTGTTTCAATTTCAAGATCAGGGTTTTCGAAAGCAATTTTAATTTCTTTAAAAAATTCTTCTTTGTTATTGATGCTTTTGTAATAATCGGCCAGGGCAAGGTGAACCATGGGGTTCCTTGGATCTATTTTCAGGATCTCCTGGTAGGTAGCCATGGCTTTATCGTCCTGGTTATTCTCCTGGTAAAACTCGGCGAGGTACGTATAATAGCGGGCTTCATCGGGTTTTGATTGAATGAGCTTTTTTAACTCTTGTTCAGCTTCATTGTTTTTTTTAAGCTGTTTTAATAATTTGATCTTGTTCAAAGAGAAAGCTTCGTTTTGCCCGAATTTTTTCTCCAACTCGTCATAGGTCTTGTACGACTTCTCATAATTGCCGCCGTACATGTATTCCGCGGCTAACCCTTCGTAAAAATCGGGGCGCGAGGGGTAATTTTTTATTAAACGGGCATAGGCCTCTGCAGCCTGCGGGTACTGGCGTTTGTTGTGAAGGCATTCAATGTATAATAGCTGGTACCATTCATTCTTTGGTTCCTCGTTGGCGCACTCTTTCGCAAACTTAAGCGCGTTGTCGTACAATCCGTTGAAACGGTTAATGTTACCCAACTCATATTTTACCGCCGAAGAAGCAGGGTCAACACTCAGGCAGAGTTTAAAATCGGACTCCGCTTTTTCAATATTGCCACCCATGCGTTCCTTACAGCCTTCCACAAAATAGTAAGCGAACTTGGCCTGGTTCTCGGCCGACATGCCTTTGTCCTTTGGTGTTAATACAAGATCCTGATCCGCGTTTGTTGTGGATTTGGTCGATTTGCAGGAAGCAAGGCAGAGTGCTGTTAAAAACAACACTGCTATGAAAGGACTATGTTTTTTTTCTGTCAAAATTGATGTTATAGAGTGATGGTGGTATAATCACTCATGCTGATGTCCATGCACTTTCCTTTTACTTCGGCACCTTCGCCAATCATGCTGTTGGTGATAACGCTATTGCATAATTTAGTGCTACCCTGGATAATGCTGTTCTTTAACAACACATCAGTTAATACACAATTATTGCCTAGTGATACATGCGGCCCTACAATAGAGTTTTTTATCACCACATTATCGCCAATGTAGCAAGGCTCAATAATAATACTGTTCTCGGTAACAATATTTTTTCCTTTTAAACGCGCGTTGCCTTTGTCAAACTCCAGTACACGCTGGTTGGTATATACCGTAGCATCCTTGTTACCGCAATCGAGCCACTCGGTTACCTTGCCGGGAGTAAAGGCAATGCCTTTTTTCTTCATGTTCTCAAGGGCGTTGGTTAATTGGTATTCGCCTTTTTCCTTGATGTCGTTATCCAGCAAATACTGTAATTCTTTTTTAAGATTATCGCCGTCTTTAAAATAATAAATACCAATAATGGCCAGGTTGCTCACAAAGGTTGAAGGTTTTTCCACAAAATCAGTAATCACACCCGCGTCGTTTAATTTAACCACGCCAAACTGGCTGGGGTCTTCAATCCCCTGAACCCAGATGACACCTTCCTGGTTGGTATCCATCACAAAATCGGCCTTAAATAAGGTATCGGCAAAAGCAACCACAGTTTTCCCAGTAATCGACTCTTTGGCGCACATAATGGCATGGGCAGTTCCCAAGGCTTTTTCCTGGTAACAAATGGTGCCTTTGGCGCCTTGTTCCTGGGCTATTTTCACGAGGTTTTCCTCTACTTCTTTTCCAAAATCGGGACCTATGATAAAGGCGATCTCATCTACTTTTTCGCCGCAAACTTTTGTAATGTCTTCTACAAGCCTTTGTACTATTGGTTTTCCGGCTACGTTAATCAAAGGTTTAGGAACGGTTAAGGTATGCGGACGCATACGCTTTCCTTTACCTGCCATGGGTATAATAATCTTCATAAATGGGTTATAATTCTGTAATAAGCAGTAACAAATATACTATTAAATCGTTGAGTTTTTCAGGATTATAAGCCTGATAGAAGGTAGATTTTTAACAATTAATAAATTTTGTGAATTGGTTAATTTTAGGCCCAACTATCTGCATAATGAACATGAAGGCATGAAATAAAACCTTTTATTTCAGTAGAGTTTAAATTAACCGGTTTCTCTTATTTATTTTCTATATTCAGTACATGAAATTCACACGGTTTTTTGTTGTTTTCATCTTCGCGATAGCCTGCATTACTGCAAGGGCGCAATACAGCGTTTATAGCGATGGTGATAAGCAGGGCGTAAAACAAAATGATAAAATTATTATCAAGGCAAAGTATGAGCGTGTTGTGATTGGCGATACGGCTGTGTTTGCGCTCTTAAAGAATGGAACCTGGCAATATGTTACTGCCGGTGGCAAAGAAATTTATAGCCTTAAGGAATCTGATTTTTTGCCATATAAAAACGGCTATGGTTTTGTCATAGATCATAAAACGTTTAATTGTTACACAATTAACAGTAAAGGCGAAGTCTTAAGCAGTTATTACGAAAGAACAGAACCTTCCAGGTATCATAAGCTGCTGGTATTTGATGCTGCGGTTTACGATTGTTATGGAAATGTGATTTGCAGGGGATATGAGCGGATTGAACGACTTAGTAATACTTTGCTGTTTATTAAAAAAGCGGGAGGAGAAAGTAGCGGGATGTTATTGAACACCACAGGACAGGTGCTGCATGAAGGTTCAATTCCGGAAGCAGTAACACAACAACTCTGGTATGTAAAAGGAACTGGTGGAAAACCGGGCTTTTTGATGAATGCATCAGGAACCGCTATTTTAAAAAACATCCTGACTTTCAATGTTCATGATAAAGATCTGGCAAAAGTCACCACCGCATCAGGCACAGGCATATATAATTTTAAAAGTCAAAACTGGCTCATAAAACCGGACGGTATAGCAGGGATAGAATTTGTTAACGGGTATTTTTGGGCTTCAGCTGCCGACAGCTCCTTTTCACTGATTGCTGATGTGCAGGGAAAACAGAAACGCATAGATGGAATTAAGATTGACAGGGCCGGAACAGAGCGTATACTGGTTGCTACAAATAATGAGGTAGCACTCTATTCTTTTAGCGGGGAACGTTTTGGCGACAGCTACAGTTCTGTTTATAGCGATGTTTCGTGTAACCGGCTGGCGGTTACAAAAGGAACCAGCTTCGCTTACATCGATGCTGAAACCGGAAGACTGTGCAGTAATTTTTATCCTTTGTATTACCGCGTTGGGCAAAGAGGCTTTTCGGAAACAGGAAAAACCATCATTAAAGGAATGACAATTGTTGTGGCCTCGCCATTGTTGCCACTGGTTAGCCGTAAGCTCGATAAATATTCCTTAAGGCCTTACATCGAACCGCTTAATCCACCACCGCTTTACAACAATGGCCTTGCGCTGATTGCCGTGGCTGAGCCTGGCTCGGAACAAAAGCGGAATGATTCATTATTTTTATCCAGTTCCGTTTTCCTTGATTATGTTTTTATAGACACAACAGGCAAAGAAGTTTCACCACGCTACCATGAAGCTTTGCCTTTTGCCAATGACTGGACCTGGGTAAAGAAGAATGAGCGATACCAGAGAATAGACCGAAAATTTAAACCACTTTTTGAGAAAGAGTCCTTTAATGATATACAGGCTGTTTGGAACGGCGCTTATTTTTTTGTAGAAAAGGAAGTGTTTTTTACAGGCTTGATGAACAGTAAAGGTGAATGGATTGCAAAGCCAATCTATACATTCATTATGGATGAAGGCGATCAGCTGGTGGGAATAAAAGACGGTAATAGAACGGTATTGGTTAAGAAATAAATTTCCTGTCACTTCGAGTAGTTCCGACGATAGGAGGAACGTATCGAGAAGTGATTAGTAGAAGATTGGTTCTCGATACGCTTCACTCTGTTCCGCTACTCGAACTGACAATATGTTTTGCTTTTACAACGAAGCAGTCCTTCCCCCATCAACCGGTAAATTGATCCCGTTGATGTAAGAAGCGGCCGGCGAGGCTAAAAAGGCCACCGCATTGGCAACCTCGGAAGCTTCCGCGAAACGTCCCATCGGAATTTCGGAAAGCATTTCATTAGTTACCGAATCCAACGCATGTCCTGTTTTTGCCGACTTGTTTTCGATAATGGTTTTTAAGCGAACCGTGGAAGTAGCACCCGGCAGTACATTGTTAACCGTTATGTTGAATTTTCCCAGCTCGTTTGCCAGTGTTTTTGCCCAGTTGGCAACAGCGGCCCTGATGGTGTTGGATACACCCAGGTTTGGCAATGGCGCCTTTACCGATGTGGAAATAATATTAATGATGCGGCCGTATTTCGCGTGCTTCATCCCTTCAATACAAGCCTGTGACAAAATGTGGTTGCATACCAGGTGGTTATTAAAAGCGGACAGGAATTCGTCGGTTTTTGCCATATGCGCAGGGCCGGCAGGTGGACCGCCCGTATTATTCACTAAAATATGTACTGTTGGCTGGCGTTGTAAATATGCCTCTACAATGTTCTTTAACTCTTCGGGCTTGCTGAAATCAACACAGAGGTAAGAGTGCAGCTGACCGGCAGCGGTGCTTAACTCCTGCTTTACTGTTTTTAATGCTTCTTCATTTCGCGCTACTAATGTCACCGCCGCGCCCAGGTTTGCCAGTTCAATAGCAATGGCTTTTCCTATTCCCTGTGTGCTCCCGCAAACAATGGCCTGTTTATTTTTTAAGTCTAAGTTCATGTGAGATTACGAATTTGATACGAATGTGTGATTACGAATAAAATACGAATATACGAATCTGTGTGAAGTATAAAGTAGTTAGGTTTTTCTTTTAGAGGCAAAAAAATCTTTTAAAAGAACAGCGCATTCATTTTCCAATACTCCTTTCGTTACTATCGTTTTGGGATGCAATACTACCTGGTTTACTTTAGTAAAGCCCCTTTTTTCATCGGTGGCGCCGTATACTATTTTGCTAATATGGGTCCAGTGCAAAGCGCCGGCACACATCAGGCAAGGTTCCAGGGTAACGTATAAGGTACAGTCATTCAGGTATTTTCCGCCAATAGCGTTGGCAGCAGATGTAATGGCCTGCATTTCGGCATGTGCGGTTACGTCGTTCAAACGCTCGGTGTAATTATGTGCCCTGGCAATTACTTTATTGTTGGCTACAATCACGGCGCCAACCGGTACCTCGTCGGCCTCAAAAGCCTTGCGGGCTTCTTTTAGCGCTTCGTTCATAAAGTAATCGTCAGAGTATAATTCCATTACTTGGCGGCTTTAAAATCAGGGTTATAAATAAAACCAATGATGTTCTCCCATGGATCTTTAACGGTAGCTACAATAATTTCGCCGCCTACATTTTGGGGTTCTTCATGCACGGTAGCTCCCAGTTTTAGCAGGTGCTTGAAGGCCTCTTCCACATTTTTTACTCCCCAATACGACAGGACGCTATCTCCTTTCTCAATCCCTGTTTGTTCCTCGGGTTGAAGCCCCAATTCGTAACCGCCAATATTAAAACCAACATAAAACGGTTCGTCAAAGTATGGTTTTACACCAAACGCTTTAATGTACCATTCTTTAGCATTGTCTATATTTCCTACCCTGTAAATGGTGGTTCGTAATCCGAATATGTTGGTAGATTTCATCGCTAATGAAGGTTGATGGATTTTATAATTTTGCTAAAGCGTTTTTTAAGCGGGCAATCACTTCCTCTTTTCCTAACAAGGCCAGCATGTCAAATAACTGCGCGCCACCGGCAACTCCCGTGGTTAATACACGAACCAACTGCATGTCAATTTTTCCAAGTTCAGGCTCAACAGATGCAAACAGGTCGTGTATGGAATTGGTGTTCCATGGCTCCAACGCATTTAATTTCTCAGTTAATGCCGTATAAGTAGTTTTGGAATTTTCGTTCCATTTTTTTGCCATTACTTTTTCATCGTAGCTGGTTGGCGCTACAAAAAAATAAGAACCCAAATCATAAAACTCGTTGATGAAATGCGCTTTTTCCTTTACCAGCCTGCAAAATTCAGTCACAAAGGCTTTGTCTTTTTTAACACCCCTGGCTTCAAGCAAAGGCATCACCGCTTCTGCCAGCTGCTCATCGCTTTGCATGCGCAGGTATTGCTGGTTGAACCATTTTGTTTTTTCAGGATCAAATTTTGCGCCCGACTTGTTCACACGTTCAAACGAAAAACTGTCAATCAATTCTTCCTTGCTCATGATCTCGCGGTTGTCGCCCGGGTTCCATCCCAATAAAGCCAGCATGTTAATGAAGGCATCGGGTGTAAAGCCTGATTCGCGGTAGCCAACGTAATCGGCATTATCCCTAGGGTCGTGCCAGTTTAACGGGAACATAGGCAAGCCCGATTTGTCGCGTTTTGATAGTTTACCGTTTCCATCCGGTTTCAGGATCAAAGGTAAATGTGCCAGTTTTGGCATCTCTTCTTCCAAACCTAAATAGCGGTAAATGAGAATATGTGATGGCGCGCTTGGCAACCATTCTTCGCCACGCACGGCATGAGAAATTTTCATTTCAATATCATCCACAATGTGCGCTAAGTGATAAGTTGGCATTCCGTCCGATTTCAATAAGATCTTATCATCTACCTGCGATGAGTTAACTGTAACCCATCCGCGGATAATGTCATGAAAACGGATCTCTTCATTACGCGGAACTTTTAAACGAACCACATGTGGCGTACCACTATCAATTAATTTCTTTACTTCATCTTCGGGCAGGGTCAATGAGTTGCGCATGTTTTGGCGAGTTACCGCGTTGTATTGTGGGGCCACTACTTTAGCGGCTTCCAGGCGCTTGCGCATCTCATCCAGCTCTTCGGAGGTATCGAAGGCAATGTAAGCATGCCCTGAGGCCACCAAACGGTCGGCATATTTTTGGTAAATACCTAATTCTTTTCGTTCACTCTGGCGGTAGGGCGCATAAGGGCCGTCGCCAAAACCAACGCCTTCGTTAGGCTCAATACCGCACCATTTTAATGAATTGATGATATATTCTTCGGCACCCGGTACAAACCTGTTTTGATCGGTATCTTCAATACGCAATACAAAATCGCCGCCATGCTTTTTGGCAAATAAATAACTGAACAGGGCAGTGCGCACACCTCCCATGTGTAAACCACCGGTTGGGCTCGGCGCAAAACGTAATCGAACTCTTTTTTCCATAGCCAGCAAAGATAAATATAAAAATTAAACGGTATTTAAGAAAAAACAGTTAGCTTTAAACGAATGAAAATGACCTGTATCCGATACTTAGCGGCTTTATTATGTATTGTTCTTTGCGAAAGGTCAATTTCCCAGGACTTAAATATCGATTCCTGTTTGCAGGTTCTAAAAGCATCAAAAGAGGATACCAACAAGGTTATCCTTCTTAATAAAATTGCCTGGAATATTGCCTATTCAAATCTTAAGGAAGGATTGGACTATTCGAAACAAAGCTACGACCTTGCCAGAAAGTTGAATTATGAGCGGATGTATCCAACCATTAGCAATACCTATGGCCTCATTTATGCCGATATGGCGGAGGTAGCATTGGCACTTGACCAATATATTGAAGGTTTAAAATACGCGAAAAAGCATAACGATATCGGATCATTGGCGGCATTGCACAACTCCCTTGGAAACTTATACGGTACAACCGGCGAAACCAGGAAGGCCATGTCCAATTACCTCATGAGCATGAAGGAGCTGCAAAAGATCTATCCCGATAGGTTTCCTGCTTTAACTGCCGGTAACCTGGTTGGGATTTATACCACCCTGCAGAAATATGACAGCGCGATGTATTATGCCAACTTATGCATTGAGTATAACACCAAAAGGAACGACAAAACCGGCCTGATGACCAATTACATTGCTCTTTCCGAGATCTACTCCAATCAAAAGAACGGTGAAAAATCGCTGGAAGCAGCGGGCAAAGCCCTTGTACTGGCCAAGGAAATGAAGGACGATTATACCCTGTCGCATGTTTATGTTCAGTTGGGAAATGCCTACTCATTGAACGAAAGATACAAGGAAGCACTCGACGCGCTTGAACAGGCTGTTTTTTATTCGAAACAAACAGGCGATATGCCGGCTTTAGAGTTGGCTACACTTTATGTAAGCCAGATCTATGAAAAAAAGGGCGATTATAAAAACAGCTTAAAGTATTATAAAGATTATAAAATATACCAGGACAGTACTCTGAATAATGAAAGTATTGAGCAGGTTAAAAATGCTGAAGCCAAATATGAGAATGAGAAAAAACAAAAAGAGATTGAACTCCTGAGCGAAAAGCAAAAACTGGCCGATGCAGAAAATCAGAAAAAGAAAACGTATTTGTATGTGGCATTAGGCGGCATCATTGCACTGGGTTTTGTACTGGTTATATTGTACCGTAACAACAGGTTGAAGCAGCGCACCAATAAAAACCTGGAGTCGTATAACAAAGCCATTAACCAGCAAAAAGTGCTGGTTGAAGTTAAAAATAAAGAAATAACGGATAGTATCAATTATGCCAAACGCATACAACAAAGCATATTGACAAGCAGCGCTTATTTTGAGAATCACACAAATGATTTTTTTATCCTCTTCAAGCCCAAGGACATTGTAAGCGGCGATTTTTACTGGGCATTGCACCATGAGAATAAATTTATGCTGATGACAGCCGACTGCACAGGTCATGGCGTGCCCGGGGCTATGATGAGCATGATGGGCATTAATTTTTTGAATGAGATTGTCAATGAGCGAAAGATCACCAATCCTGCCGATGTATTGAACCAGTTGCGAAAAGACATTGTAAAAGCCCTGAACCCTGAAGATATTATTGAAACAAAAGATGGCATGGACTGTAGCCTTTGTTGTTTTGACTTGCAGAGTATGGAGCTAAGTTACTCGGCTGCCAACAACAATTTTTATGTCATACGCCAAAAAGAGATCATGGTGTCGCAGGCAGATAAAATGCCGGTGGGTGCCGGGCATAATACCGACATGTTATTTAAGGAATATAAAACAGGTCTTCAAAAGGGCGACCTTGTGATTACCTTAACCGATGGTTATGCCGACCAATTTGGTGGGCCAACCGCGCATAAGCATGGAGCGTTTGGACGGGGTAAGAAATTTAAATACAAACAACTGGAAGCCCTGTTGCTTGCATCGGCTCACTTACCATTAGCGGAAATAAAAGAAAAACTGGATGATGCTTTTGAGTCCTGGAAGGGTGACCTGGAGCAGGTAGACGATGTATGTGTTATTGGGATCAGGATATAGTGCCATGAAAAAGTGCAGCTTCACATATGCCATTTTGCTTTGCAGTATCCTGCTTTGTGGCCAATCGTTTTCGCAGGGGCTTAATATCGATTCCTGTTTGCGGGTTTTAAAAACAGCCAAAGAAGATACCAATAAAGTACTTTTACTCGACGACATAGCGTGGAACATCAGCTATCAAAACCTGCAAAAAGGGATTGACTATTCTAACCGCAGCCTTGAACTGGCTAAAAAGCTCAACTACGAGCAAGGCTACGCTAATATTTACAATACCCAGGGCGCAATTTACGACGATATGGCGGAGCTGGCCAAAGCGCTTAATTTTTACCTGGAGGGATTAAAGTACGCGAAAAAATATTCGCAAACCGGGCAGCTGGGCATCATTCACAATTCGCTGGGGAATTTATATTCAAAGCGAAGCGAGTACCAAAAGGCCCTGTCGCATTACTTGAAAAGTGTTGACATGGCCAATAGCAGTGATCGTAAAGACGCGGCTTATCTTGTGTACGGAAATATTGCCAGCATCTACGTCAGGTTCAAAAACCTGGATAGCGCTACGTATTATCTTAACAAGTGCATGGCTTATCATTTAAAAACCAACAATGAGCAAAGGTTGATGAATAATTACATGCTGCTTTCGGAAATACATTATGAGAAGAATGAAGCGCCTGCCTGCCTGCTTTATGCCAACAAGTCGGTTGAGCTTGCTCAAAAACTTAACGACCGGTATACGCTTGCCCATGCTTACCAACAACTGGCTTTTGCATACCAAATCAATAAACGGATACCTGACGCCATGAACGCCTTACATCATTCGATTGACGTAGCGAAAGAAACAGGCGATATACCAACCCTTGAAAAAACGGCAGGTTATTTAAGTGAACTTTATGAGGAACAGGGTGACTTTAAAAACAGCCTCGTTTATTTTAAGGAGTATAAATCGTACAAGGACAGTTCGTTAAACCACGAGAGCATTCAGCAGGTTAAAAACGCAGAAGCGAAATACGAGAACGAAAAAAAGCAAAAGGAGATTGAATTGCTGGGCGAGAGGCAAAAGATCAACGCAACAGAAGATCATAAGAAGAAGATCTATTTGTCGGCAGCGGTTGTGGGCATCATCATTCTTGGTTTTGTACTGCTTGTGCTATATCGTAATAATTTATTGAAACAAAAAACCAACAAGAACCTGGAAGCTTTTAATAAGGAGGTCAACCAGCAAAAAGAGTTGGTAGAGATCAAGAATAAGGAAATAACCGATAGTATTAATTATGCTAAACGCATCCAGCAAAGTATTTTAACCAGCCATAACTACTTCAAAACAAACACAAGCGATTTTTTTATTTTGTTTAAACCCAAGGATATTGTAAGCGGCGATTTTTACTGGGCGCTGAACCATAACAACCGGTTTTTGGTAATGACGGCTGATTGCACCGGCCATGGTGTGCCGGGAGCCATGATGAGCATGATGGGCATTAACTTTTTGAACGAGATTGTGAACGAGAAGCGTATTGATAGTCCCGCAGAAATACTGAATAATTTGAGGAACGATATTGTAAAAGCCCTGAACCCTGAAGGAAGTATGGTTGAAACCAAAGACGGGATGGATTGCTGCCTGTGCAGCTTTGATTTTACTAACATGCAGCTGAACTATGCTGCCGCCAATACTATTTTTTATATCATTCGCGGTGCGGAAATTATTGTATCCCGGTCAAATAAAATGCCTGTGGGAGCCGGCCATAATTCCAGCGAACCCTTTGAGGAATTTACAGTTAAGCTTCAAAAAGGTGACCTCGTGGTAACCTTAACCGATGGTTATGCCGATCAGTTTGGTGGGCAAAAAGGAAAGAAATTCAAATACAAGCAACTGGAAGAATTGTTGCTGGCCAACGCGCATCTGCCTTTAAACAACCTTCAATTAAAACTCGATGCAACCATTGAAGAGTGGAGGGGAAGCCTGGAGCAGGTGGATGATATTTGTGTGATCGGTATTCGTGTTTAACAGGGCCTGGTACCCTATGACTTTTGATATAGGATGTATTGGCATAAGAATTTAATGAGATTGACATAAACCAAATCTTCAGTTATGGGAACCAGGGAGTTTAATCCTTTTTTGTTTTACAGCAAACAATTTCAAGAACTATTGTCGGAAGCGACGAAACAACAAAACCCTGCCTTATGGCTCTTTAAGCACGATGCAAGAACCTGCTTATTTATGCTGGAGGCATTGACACGTCTGCATAAACAAGCCTATGACAAAAAGATTTTTGTTAAATGGAACAACCGTTTCAAAAAGCTGGAAGATCTTTTAGGTGAAATAGATAAGTACGCGGCCCTTGAAAAAGAGCTTAAAGGAAATAAACGGATTTCGCCCGAAGTACTAAAGTATTTTTCCGTTCATACCAACAGGTATGTTACACGCTTCAACCAGCGCCTTCGTGAGAAAAAATGGCTGGAAGACAAGTTGCAAAAATTTGATAAAGGCATAAAAGAGTTTGATATAACATATGATAAAGACCACATCAGTTTGCTGAAGCTTGCCATAAAAAATGAGGTGAACGAGATCCTGGATTTTGCCCGAAAGTATGAGTACACGTTCACGAGGCTCGAAGAGCAGGTGCATGAGCTGAGACGTAAAATACGGTGGTTGAGTATCTACGCCTCATGTTTAAAAGGCCTGATCCAGCTTAAAGCCTCTTCCAAAAAACATACATACCACGTCCATTATTTTACAAAACAAGTGCTAAGCTCGCCTTTCAACCGGCTTGAGTCTAAGCCAAAAAATGTGACTGTTGCGCAATTTAACAAGGATTCTTTTTTTGCTTTAAGCTGGCTTATCAATGAACTGGGAATACTAAAGGACAAGATCATTACATTGCATGAGTTGAAAGACGCCATTTATGTTGCAGAAGATGTGAGCGAAGAAAAAGCACTGGCTAAAGCCATTTCTATTCTGGGTTTAAAAAAGAGTGCTGAAAAAGATGTGTTAAAAGAAGCATCGGAAAAGATAAGGACCGTTTTTGAAAAAGATAAAATCCTCGATCACCTGCTTATCGCATAATCACCAGTTTTCCGATCCCCTTTTTAAAGAAAGAATCCGCTTCGGTTTCACGTTTTTCCATGGCCTGCCCGTTATGCCTTGTAATAACACGGTACAGGTAAACGCCATTGGCCAGCTTGTCCCCAAACTCATCCCTGCCATCCCAGGCATAACTGGTAATGTTACGACCTATGTGCAAATTGCCCAATTCGTTCTTGGTGATCTCTCTCACCACTTTACCTGTAATGGTCATAATTTGAATAATAAACACATCAGGCGTTTCGCTGCCGGTAAGCGTGAACACAAATTTAGTGGAGGTACTGAAAGGGTTTGGATAATTTAATACTTCCGTCACGGTTTCTTTATTAACCACCTCGAACTGGATGTTATAGTCTGTAGCACCCGACACGTTTTTGGTCCTATCGGCAGTTTGTACAATCAGTTTGTATTTTCCGTCCTCCATCAGTTCGGGCCGCCATTCTATTTTACAGGCATTATTTGGCAATTGTGCCGGCGTAAACTGAAGTCCGCTATGAGAATAATACAGGCGTTTGTCAACCGACTGGTTCGGGTAGCGTATGTATAATTTATAATCATTGGTGTCATTGAGCGCCAGGAACTTGTTCTCGTCTTTTAAAGTTACCAGTACATAAGGTTTTGCTGAAACAATGTCACCGTTCAAAATATGTGTGCCATCAAACGTCACATCCAGCAAAGGATTTATTTTGTCGCTTATAACGTTGAACGGAATCCTCACCACATTATTGAAGTGGTACTGCTCTCTCTGGTATTTGCTGTTTGCCGGCGGATTCACGTCTACCCACAGGTAATTGGCTCCTGTGTAGTCAATGTGATTGGAATCAAGATCATTGTAGCTTTTAAAGTTAATGGTATCCATAATAACCTGTCCCGGATTGAAAAGATTGCGTTTCAATTTTTGAGGCAGGTAATGCAATACCCTGCTTTTGTCCTCTATCCAGTAAGTTACTACCAGGCTATCAGTAAAAGGCAAAGGACCAATATTTTCTATGGGTAGTGTTACAATTAAGCTTTCGCCCTCCTGCAAATCAGTTTTATTAATGGTATAACCTTTCTTGGGGTTAATGGCACATTCCGGAGCTTCATCATAATAGACCTGCCATTTTTTTAACTGGGGCGGTGTCAGGTAAAGCGTGTCGCTCATGCGCGCCACCAATTGCATATAAGGATAGGTAGCTGCATTTACATAATGAGCAAGATCATATATGTCGGTACTGTCGCGGGTAAAGCGGGCAAGCGTATCACGCGTACCGTTAGCCTTGATGCCTATCACCTGTATCAGGATACTGTCGCTGTTTGGCAGCTCCAGTGGTTTTTGGCTCCAGTGCAGGCTGTTCCATTGTGCCGAAGGCCCTATGAGCTCAGAGGCAATATAGCCATTGTTCCACCTGGTTTTTAAGGTGTCCTGTAATTTTATCGCGCTTCGGTTATTGGCGCCAAAAACCTCGTGGGCTGTACCGGGTGCAATGCTAGTATGTTTGGTGCCATAAATAATATAAGGTACAGTATCTTTGATGAAGCTCATGGCCGAAGCTCCAAACTTTTCGAACTCCGCTCTTAATGCCGGCGAGTAGCTTTGCGACGCATGGTTTTGCTGCGACCAGGCAAGGATCTTTTGATTGGGAGGAATTCCTGCTAAAAAGATCCTCATGTCATCCTGCCAGTTTGGTGTTGCTACGCCACAAAAATTGGAGGAACCGAACGATACCACCTTAAAAGTATAGTTTGGGTTACAGATACAGTTATTGTAACTGCCCAGGCCCGCAGTTGTTATATACTGTTCCATAGGCCTGGCTGATATGGAATCGAAAACGGCAAAAGACCAGCCGCCAGGAGAACAGGAATAATAATCCTCCAGCGAATTATTTACCTTGTAATTAATGGCATCAAAAGCCACATAAGGTAAAAAGCCGTCATTACATTCCAGCGATTTGATGTCGTTCTCAAAGTCGAAGCGTCGTTGCGCCCGTTTAAACTTAACGAACTGGTAAGCATCGTTCTTAAACTGGTGAAAGTGCGATTGCCCCCAGCCATGCTTGTCCCTGTACACCTCAAACGAGCTTTCACGCCAATTAATGCGATCGTTTGTGGTTACCGAATCTTTGGTAATGCGCCAAAAATAAACCGTACTGTCACCTTCGGTTAAATTAACGGTCCATTCAATCACGCCTCCAATACTATTAACAATAGTAGAGTTTATAGGTGATTGAAACGTATCATTGGTATCGAGCTGGATCTTGTAATTGGCAGCCGGCGCAAACGGATCGGCCGTAGTGGCTTTCAGGGTAATCTGGCTGGTATTTGGAATGATGGCGTATTTATAAGGATATACCGGAATGACGTCGCCACCCGGAATAAAAAGGTCAACGGTACCGTTGGTTGAATTGTTTGTTTCCAGCAACTCATTGATGGTATTAAAGAAATCGATGTTTACCGAAAAATGATTCAGCCCGATGCCATTTTCAAAATCCTTCGGAATAAAAAAGCTTAGCACACTGGCATTAAAAGGCGCTTTTACCTGTTTGGTGAAAGCAATGGTATTACCGGTTGGAAACGTCCGTTCAACTTTCACAATAAAAGTATCTTTTATTACTTTCCCTAAGTTGCGGATATTGATGTTAATGCCAATGGAGTCGGGATAGCTTGCCGTGTTGAACGAGATGCTGGAATTATGGATCTCGTAATCGGGCAAAGCAAAAGCATTTAACCTGATGTAGGGGTCGCCTTCCAGCGTCAGTTCAAGGCAGGATATTTCCCTGAGCGGCCAAAAAGAAAATGAATTGTAATAGCAGGAATTTTTTAAAGCATCGCCTATGCCTCTGTAATATTTATAATAAGCCAACGATCTGTAAAGCTCTGTCGACAGGGGACTTAACTCGCTCTCTACGCCTGAGGAAGAAGAAGCTATAAAGCCAATGCTACCTCTATTCTGTATGAGTGTAAAATTTTCGCTGGAACTGGTAACGCCGGGTAAATGGATGTTTCCCGAGTAGCAGGAGTTGGCAATGAAGAGCGGATACTTATTGGTGTTACTATATACAGTAGGGTCATCTATGGATTGATCGAAACCGGTAGTAGAACCATGCCCGAAAAAATTAATGATGGAACAGCCATAGTCGATCATTCGTTTTACCGAATCGCTGATATTGATCTGGATTGGGGCTGTGGTTGTTTTTTTGAACGTGTATACCTTGCCTCCGTAAAGTGTATCCGATATAATTCCTGCCTGGTAATTAAGGTAGGATTCGAAAGACGATTGCTGGCTTGCATTAATACCTCCGGCAAAATGCAGTACCCGCTTATGCCAGCCCAGGGTATCGCTTTGTGTAAGGCCGTATTCATGTGCCTTCACTTTGTTGAGGTAATCTACAACCGTGGCGTTTGTTTTGGCTGAAACGCGTCCGGTAGGAAGATACGGAACCACCGAGCTGGTTCCTTTTAATCCTGCTGTAAATAAATTGTCGGATGAGGGACGGCCCATGGTAGGAACAAAGCAGCTATCCCAATTGTCTCTTACCTCATAATTATTAATGGACTTGCCAATCAGTAACAGGTACTTTGGCTCAGTAGGCAAGCTGTCAATTAAAAATTTACAAAAATTGCGGATGGCCAGTGGATTTTTTCTGTTCCCGTAAGCAAACTGGTCATAAAGGTCATCCACATCCGCCAGCACCACATTGTTCGATCCTCCATCAAAGCTTTGCCTGTAGCTTTTGTAAGAATTGGCCGCGCTGAGAAAATTTTTGTGTGTTACGATCAGGTAAGCCGAATCGGGATGGGTGGCCGTATAGTTCACAAAATAACCGCTTTGGTTTACAGGCGTTAAGGCATTGATATTAATAACGTTTGAAGAGTTGGTGAGTAAACATTTTTTTTGAGAGCCCGAGTTGGGCACCAATACTTTTGCACCACCCGAGGCGGCAATAACCGTAATGTATTTATGGTTAGTGAGGTCGTAAAAAATGGGCGTATAGGTAAGGGTTAAGACAGAGGCGATATTGAGATAACTTTTTGAAAGTGCAAGATTATCATCCAGGTAAAACACCTGTTGGGAAGCGCCGCCAAAATCAGTCTTTTGAGGGTAACGGATGCGAATGTAATGCGTGGTGTTTTTTTGATTTCCGGCAATGCTGCCCAACGCGGGATCATTGACATTAGTAACCGACACATAAGAGTTATCCTGTAACTGATCGGAAGTGATTTGCTTTTCAATCAGGAACTGCTTGTAACCGTTAAATGTGGTATCGTTTAACGTAACCGTATTGCCGGTGTTGTCAAAATAAGAAACCTTTATATGGTGATCGTAGTTAGCACCGGCAGGAGGATCGTAACTGGAGCCTGAATAGCTGGCCTGGATATATACGGGCAGGGTAGGCGACTGGTAAACCAACTGCGAGGGGTTAGAGCTGATGATGTTTCCAGCGTTCATCATAACTGTTACTCCAAATCCTTCACCTTCAATATTGCGTGGGTCTTCCAGCAGGCCGCTGGGAATATTTCCCGGGGCATAGTGGCTGGCAAAACTGGTTACCCTGTCGGCATAAAAATAATCGGCGGGAACATAGCCTGTAAATACCGTATCAGTTTCAGGAGTGACCCGTTTATTGGTAATGGAAGAGTTCCAGGTAATGTAAGCGTAATTAGTGTCATTGTACAAAGCCACATAAGGGTTTGGTAAACGAAGGATGTTGTAGTAAGCAGCAGAGTCAAACCCGCAATCGTTCCTTTCGGCGTAAAACTCAATATAATCGCTGCTATTAAATACATTGTCGCTTTCGCCCTTCACATAAATGTGTTGTTCCTGTCCTTTAATGAACAATTGGAAATTTTTAGGATCAAGTGTCGTTAGTGGAATTCCTGAGTTGGCAAGCGTAATCGAATCAATACGGTACAGGCCTGTTTTTGGAATGCTGATGCGGTAATGTTTCTGAGAATAGTTTATCCATTCGTTGCCATATGCCTGTGCCGATAGCCTGACGCTAACACATAACAGGAAGGCAATAACGAATAAACGTTTTATCATTTAACCAGCTTTTTATTAATATCTATTTTCACCGTAAAAATGTGCGAGTACAAGGACGTGGACACATTGCCAATATTGGTCATGGCATAATCCAGGGCAAATATTTTATATTTTATCCCTACGCCAATATTTGGCTGTATGGTCGTGATATTATTGCCCGTTACATTTTTTGCTTTCTGAACATTGCCGATACCACCTCTTAAGAAAATGAATTGTTTGTAACCCAGTTCCAAACCTAAAGCCGGCTCCATGCTCCATGCCTTTGTTTTTACAACGGTATTACGTTTCCCGTCAAATGTATTGATGAAATTTACTTCCGCGCCAATCGAGATCTTGTCGCTCCAAACAAACCAGGTGCGGGTAGCCCCTAAAATTAAGCGTGGCACAGTTACCTCTACCGAGTTGCTCGGGATATCGTTACCTGTTACGGCAAATGTTTGTTTCACATCATCCGATAAGTTATAGCTCCAGGCATTGAAGGTGCCGGTAATATCGCGTCCCATGGCGGCAAAACGCCAGTTCTTGTAATCATACATGGCGCCCACATCAAGGCCAAATCCCCAGGCACCACCAAAATCGCCCAGCTTGCGGCGAATGATCTTGGCATTGGCACCTATTTTCACGCCTTTCAGTTTAGGCATGCTGCGCGCGTAGGATAACAATACTGCCGCGTCAACCGCGTTAAAGCTTTTTAAGCGCGAGTAATCCACATTACCGTTGGCATCAATTAATTCGGTGGTATTAGGGATATTATCCACGCCAAAACGAATGAAGGTCAGGCCAGCTACGCTGTTGCTGTCAATACGCTTTGAGGCGCCAATAAAATCGTATTTGGCAATGCCGGCAAAATATTCGGCATGCATTAAGCCAACCTGTAAATTACTTTTTTGCAACAATAAGCCTGCAGGGTTCCAGTAGCCGGCCGTTACATCATTAACCGAAGCCACGTTGGCATTAGCCATTGACAAAGCACGCGCGCCAACACCAACACTTAAAAATTCGTTACTGTATTTGGCTACCTGGCCAAATCCGGTTAATGTGGTAATAAACAAAAATACAACAAGTAAGTGCTTCATAATCAGGTTAAAATTAAGTAATTTTTTTGAAATAACGTGGGTTGTATAACGTTAACTATTTGGTAATATTGTTAAAGTCCCGCGCTATTTTTTGGGTATAAATCCGGGCCCCGGCATACAGCAGGTGGTAATTATCCTCAAAATAACCTTTATCGTTCATAATTTCAGAGTCTTCGGAGTAATTGAAGAGCGGAATCCCCTTTGCTGCAGCAATATTCCGGTATTGTTCAATGATCTGGTCTTTATTTATAACTTCCTTTTGCGCGTCTTTATATGCGGGAGATATTGTAAAGATAAGCCGGCAATGATGGACGTTGCAAAAATTTACGACTGAATCAAGATATTGCCTGTTTTCGGAGGAAATAATGCCGGTGAAACGTTTTACCTTAAAATTATATTCCTTGTCGCGGTTCATGTTCCGGTAAAAACCTTTGCAAAAACTATCATCATACAATCCCGGTTTTTTGAGCCAACCGTGCAGGGCCGCGCTCAAACTTTTGGTGTTTAAATACGGAAGCGCGTATACGGGCACATGTTTAAAATAGTTGAATCGCTTGTCAATTTGCTTAAAACCATTGTACAAGACATCATTATCAAGATAAGGAATATACTGGTTGAAATTGAATACGGTGTCTGTACTTAAATGGCTAATGTGGTAATCAATTTCAAATAAAATGGTTTTTGGCATTTGGCTGTTCTTGCAATAGGCTTTCAGGGCAATGTAGGACACGCGGGTGGAGGCTCCAGCCAGGCCAATATTGTAGGAGTTGGTGCCTGTTAGCGAATCAAACAAGCTATTATCCAAATGCATGAATGCCCTCGAAGAACCGGCAATTAGGGTATTATAACTATTTTTTTTCAGGAAAATGGTAGTGTATTTTTCAAAATTGCCTTTCGGGTTCCGGCGAATGCCTTCCATCACAAACCATTGCAAGGCGTAAAGCAAGGCAATGGTAATGAGTGAATATGTTATCGCTTTTTTAATCAAAATTGAAAATAGAAGAAGGGGTTTGTGTTAAAATTACCGAGTAAGAATAAGCTGCTTAAGATCACCATATAAAATGCCGGTTTGTAAACAGAATGATAACCTTTAAGCTGATGAAGAATGGAGAATTCTTCGTTCAGTTCTTTTAAAAATAATAATACAATAAAGAAAACGCATAATGCAACAAAGAACAGGTCGTTGATGCCTGCCATTTCAGGAATAAAGGCCCTTGCATTGAAATGACCGAACAGGTTTGAAAAAATAACACCGACATCGTGCAGGGACCTCGCCCTGAAAATGGTGAGTGTGAGTGTGTGAATGCTGATGAGGTAGAACCAGCCCAGTATTTTGGTAAACCTGCTTTGCCTGATCTTTGGCAGAAAAATAATTTCGAGGATGTAAAACAGGCCATGCAAGGTTCCCCACAAAATTATGGGGAAAGAACTGCCGTGCCATAAACCGCTCAGGAAAAAAACAATAAAGACATTGAAGAGCCATCGCCCGTAATTGACCCTGTTGCCTCCCAAGCCAATGTACAAATAATCGCGGAACCAGCCGGTTAAGGAAATATGCCATCGCCGCCAAAACTCATGCAGGGAGGTGGAAAGCAAAGGACGTTTCCAGTTCAGACTTAAATTAATACCAAATAGTTTGGCTACACCTGTTGCAATATCCGAATAGCCGCTAAAGTCGGCATATACCTGTATCACAAATAAAAAGCCGGTAAACAACACCGTCGATCCTGAAAAATGGCTCACATCATTAAACACCGGATCAACAAGGGTAGCAATATTATCGGCAATGGCCATTTTTTTGAAGAAGCCCCAGATGGTCAATTTGGCAAAAGATCCCCAGTCAATGGTTTTAAAATAATGCCTTGCCTTTAACTGCGGCATCAGGTCATCATGGCGCATAATGGGGCCGGCTACCATGTGCGGAAAAAAGGAAACGAAGAGCAAAAACTCGGGCAGGGTATCAGTGGCTTTGTATTTATTGCGGTACACATCAATGGTATAGCTTATAGACTGAAAGGTATAGAAGGAGAGGCCAGCGGGGATGACGAAATCAGATATGAGTGATGAGTGATGAGTGAAGAGTTGGAGGGAAGTGTTGTAAAATGAAACAAAATACTTAAACATAAACAGCACGCCAATATTGCTTACCAGGCTAAATACCAGTAAGGCTTTTCGCTTTTGGTGATTGCCTGAATTGGAAATGCTTTTGGCTAAATAGAAATCGAGTGTCGAAGTACCGATCAATAATAATAAGAACCAGGGATTGTATGAGAAATAAAAATAATAGGAAGCCAGCAGCAAAAACGCGTTTCTCCACCTTGCTGGTAAAAGCCAGTAAGTGGCAAATACGCAGGGTAAAAAGATGAGGAATATGATAGAGTTAAACAGCACGCTTTTGCAGGTTTGAATTTAATTGACTAATTCCGTAAGCCGATAATAGAAACAGGAATGGAAAAATCACCAGCGTGTAGCGCTCACTCCATTCATTAAAAAATAAGGCAACTATAATAGCATTTAAAAGAATAATGGTGCATAAGCAAACAAACAGGGGATTGAATTTGGTGTCTTTTTTAGTGCTTATATACACACCAAAAAACGCCAGGATATAAAATACATAATGCAATGCATTGATGAAATTGTGCGCGCCGGTATAATAGATCCGGGTGAGCTTAAAGAACGAAAAGAACTTATGAGCGTTTAATGTAAGCAACTCTCCCACACCATGCTGGTCAATAATAAAATGGTAACAATCGGCTAAGGTATAATCTCCGGGCGGCAGGGCAGGAGAGTTCCATGTTGGAAAACCATAATATACCGCACCTGCTGCAATTTGCGAAGCAATGCCGCCATAATGCAGTTTTACAGTAAAGATCACAAGGAGAAATAAACCCAGTATCAATAAGGTGCCTAAACGAATGGTGTTTTTCTTGCAGATCAACTTATTGACATAGGCATACAACGCAAGGAAACACACGATACTAAAAATACCAACGGGTCTGGTAAACAAAAGGATCAGTCCCAGGAGAATGACTTTTACCAGCCTGAACTTTAAATTGGCTGATAACAACGTGTACATGAATAAAAAGTTAATGGCGATGAAAAATACTTCGGAAAACAGGGTGAGCTGCCAGTACTGGAGGAGCGGGCTCAAGGCGGTGAAAGTGATCCAGAGTTTTGCTGTTGGTTCATTAATAAGTTCCAGCAGCAATTGATAAAAGCGGTAAGAAGCAAAAGCGCTCAAACACCAGGTACTTATAAAAATAAACAAGACAGGTAATTTCAACTTCACAAACACAGCCAGGTATACAATGTAGGCAGAATAAAACAACTGGTACTCGGTAGCTTTTTTAAACTCACCATCGGTCATAGCTCCGGCTTCCGATAGGTATTTGTCGCTTTCGCCCACTATGGTGAAGCCGAACTTTAAATACAATATAGCCAACAAAGCTATATGACAAACCATCAGTGTACTCCAAAAGAGTTTCTGGTTTTTGTATAAAGTCGTTAACAGCATTTGGTTGATTGGTTTACTAAAATACTATTATTTATGATAGTATTATTAATATCTTTACCGCTGTATGAGCATCAAAAAGCATATCCCCAACGCCATTACCTGTTGCAATTTGTTATGTGGCTGCCTGGCCATTGTGCAGGCCTTTGAAGGGAACCTGGTATGGGCTGCTTATTTGGTTGGTCTGGCCGCCATCTTCGATTTTTTTGACGGCTTTGCCGCGCGTTTGTTAAGGGTAACTTCGCCTATTGGTAAGGACCTGGACAGTTTAGCGGACATGGTAACCTTTGGTGTGGTGCCGGGGATTGTGATGTTTCAATTGATCTCAATAGGTTCAGTCTATTTACTGGATGGATCTGCTGGTGGATGGACTATTTATCCCCCGCTTTCAGCTTTACCTGAAACGGTAGCGATGAAACCTCCATTTTATGTTGAATATCCTAAGTACATTGCATTTTTAATTCCTGTATTTTCTGCCATCCGGCTGGCAAAATTTAATAACGATACACGGCAAACGACTTCTTTTATTGGCTTGCCAACCCCCGCCAACGCCATTTTTATCTGTTCAATTCCTTTGATAATCGGAAATTATCCATTGGATTTTTTTAAGCTGCTTATGACTTCACCTATAAAGAACGGATTAAGTACGTATGTTTCTGATATATATATAGGTTCGCAACAGTTGAGTCAGCCAACTGCTGGGGATACTGCATTTATGTTTTTATTAAACCCTTATGTATTAATCGGAGTTTCTGTTGTTTTAAGTTTTCTATTGGTTGCTGAGATTCCACTCTTTGCCTTAAAATTCAAATTCTTCGGCTGGAAAGGCAACCGGGTGCGCTATGTGTTTTTAGGACTGAGTTTAGTTTTACTGATTACCCTTAAATTCATCGGCATTCCTTTAATCATTATCCTGTATGTGTTGATGAGTTTCATAACCAATGCCTGGTTAAAGAGAAAGACCACTTCCTAATTTTTCTTAAATCTTTATATAAACGACTGTTTTTCGCCATAAACGGTAGGTTTATTATTGCTTTATATTCCTATTTTTAGCTTGTGATAAAATTGGAACAAATCCGTAAGGCTTACCGCCTTAATAATACCTCCTTTGAAGTATTAAAAGGCATTGACATGCATATTAAGGAAGGAGAATTTGTCTCCATTATGGGTTCTTCCGGCTCCGGAAAATCAACTTTGCTCAATATCCTGGGCATCTTGGATAATTATGATACGGGGAATTATACGCTGAATAATACCCAGATAAAAGACCTTTCGCAAACCAAAGCGGCGCATTTGCGCAACCAGTTCCTGGGCTTTGTGTTCCAGTCGTTCAACTTGTTGTCGTTTAAAAATGCCATGGAAAATGTGGCCCTGCCCCTTTACTACCAAAAAGTATCGCGTAAGGAACGGAATAAAAAAGCACTGGAGTATTTAGACAGGGTTGGCTTAAAAGAGTGGGCAAACCATTTGCCAAGCGAAATGAGTGGCGGGCAAAAGCAGCGTGTGGCCATTGCCCGTGCCCTGATCGGGAACCCTAAAGTTATTTTTGCCGATGAGCCAACCGGCGCTTTGGATTCGCAGACTTCCATTGAAGTGATGGATATTTTTAAAGAGATCAACGAGCAGGGAAAGACCATTGTGCTGGTAACGCACGAGAACGACATAGCGGCGTTAACGCACAGGACAATACGATTGAAAGACGGATTGATTATTAATGATTGACAATTTTGATATTGACAATTTACAATTGTGACTCATTTAAATTGTCAATCGTAAATAAAAAAACATGTTTGACCTCGATAAGTGGCAGGAAATATTAGGAACCATCCGCAAGAACAAGCTCCGTACATTTTTAACGGCGTTTAGCGTGGCATGGGGAATTTTCATCCTCATCATTTTACTGGCTGCAGGGCAGGGCTTGCGAAACGGCGCGCAATCGCAGTTTGGGAACGACGCGGCAAACAGTATCTGGGTTGATGGTGGACAAACCTCCATGGCTTTTGAAGGCTATAAGCCGGGCAAAAATATCCAGCTTACCAATTCCGATTTTTACGACATTAAGAATAAAGTAGATGGTGTTGATCGTGCTTCGGCTGTTTATGATGGAAAGGCGGGGAAAATCCTGTCCTATAAAAATGAACATGCCGGTTTCACCGTTCGTTCCTGCGCGCCCGATCATAATTTTCTGGAAAAAGCGAAGATTATCAGCGGGCGCTTTATCAATGAGATTGATTTTAATGAGTACAGGAAAGTATGTGTCATAGGTACTCCTGTTCGTGATGCCTTGTTTAAAAAGGAAGATCCCTTGAATAAGTTCATTGATGTATCGGGTACACAATATAAGGTCATTGGTGTGTTTACCGATCCCGGCAAAGGCGATAACGACCGCATTTACATTCCATTGGTGACTGCTCAACGCATTTATAACGGCAAAGATAATGTGAATGTGATTTGGGCGAGCACGGGAACTGTGTCAACACAACGGAGCGAACAAATGGTGCAGGAGATCAGGAACTCCCTTGCCAAAAAATACCATTTCGATCCCAAAGACATGAACGCTGTTGGTGTCTTTAATAACAACGTGGAATACATACGCGTGATGGGCATGTTGGACGGCATTACCATCTTTGTGTTGATTATTGGTGTTTTTACGCTGATAGCAGGAGTTGTTGGTGTGAGTAACATCATGATGATTATTGTGAAAGAACGTACCAAAGAGATCGGTGTGCGAAAAGCCCTTGGCGCTTCACCTTTATCCATTGTATCATTAATCATCCAGGAATCGGTATTTATTACCTCGGTGGCGGGTTATGTTGGTTTGGTATTGGGCATAGGAGTGATTGAGGCTTTGAAGGCAGCAGGTTTGCAGGGCGATTTTTTTAAAGACCCCGACGTTGACCTTAAAATTGCCATTGGCGCTGTGATATTAACAGTAACAGCCGGCGCATTGGCCGGATTGTTTCCCGCGGTGAAAGCTGCAAGAGTTGAACCCATAACCGCTTTAAGAGAAAGCTGATGATATTTGAACGCGATAACTGGCAGGAAATCTTTGCAACCATCCGTAAAAATAAACTCCGGACCTTCCTTACCATGCTTGGCGTGTTCTGGGGCATTTTCATGCTGGTAATCATGCTTGGTTCGGGTAACGGTTTGCGCAATGGCGTATTGAAAGAGTTTGCGGGTACGGCTACGAACAGTTTTTTTGTATGGGCCCAGCAAACTACCAAAGCCTATAAAGGCATGAAACCGAACCGTGGTTTTAATTACAATACCAGTGATGCCGAAGCCTTAAAACAATTGCCCGATCTGGCTACGGTTTCGCCCTTAAATCAATTGGGAGGCCATGATGGCGCCAGTAACGTGGTACGTGGATTAAAAACAGCCGCCTGTGAGATCCAGGCCTGCTATCCTAACATCACTGAAATATCCGACATTAAACTTGGCAAAGGACGTTTCATTAATGAATTGGACATTAAGGAAAAAAGGAAGATCTGTGTCATTGGTCCACGCGTGGCCGAACTATTGTTTAAGCCAAACGAAGAGGTGATTGGCGAATACATCCGTGTAAATGGCGTTTATTTTAAAGTAGTGGGTTTAACAGCGCCAACAGCGGGCGGCCATGAGGGCAGGGAACAAGCGCAGCGCATCAATGTTCCCTTCACCACTTTTCAAAATGCCTTTAATTATGGCGACATCGTAGGTTGGTTCGCCATTAAATCACAGGATGGTATCCCTGCCGAGGAATCGGAGGAAAAGGTAATAGCCCTTTTAAAAGAGCGTCATAAAATCGCGCCGGACGATATGAAAGCCATTGGTCACTGGAACATGGAGGTGGAGTACAACAAGCTCAATGGTTTATTTACAGGCATTTCCATCCTGGTATGGATTGTTGGCATTGGCACCTTGCTGGCCGGCGTAATTGGTATCAGTAATATCATGCTCATTGTGGTGAAGGAACGCACGAAAGAGATTGGCGTGAAGCGCGCTTTAGGTGCAGTGCCTATTCAAATCATTGGACAGATCATGACGGAGTCTGTTTTTTTAACGGCCTTTTCGGGTTATGCCGGCCTGGTTATTGGCGTTGGCTTGCTGGAAATGCTAAATTCATTAATTGGCGATTCGGCACAAATGTTTTCTAATCCTACTGTGGATCTGAAAGTTGCCCTGGAGGCATTGGCGGTATTGATTGTCAGTGGCGCTTTAGCAGGGCTGATCCCTGCAACAAAAGCGGTAGCCATTAAACCTGTTGAAGCATTAAGGGCGGAATAATAATTTAAAACTATAACTTTGCAATAAACTATGAGACAAAAAATTAAGTATACATTTTTATTAGGCGCTTTGTTAGCGGGAATGGTCTATACCTTTTATTTCCTGGTAAAAAAATCACAAAAGCCACCCGAGGTATTTAAAACGGTGATGCCTTTTGATACCGCTATTGTAAAGAAAACAGTGGCTACGGGTTCCGTAACACCACGCAAGGAAGTAAACATGAAATCGCAGGTGAGTGGCATTATTGAAACCTTGTATATTGTGGCAGGCCAGCAGGTAAAGCAGGGCGATGTGATCGCCAAGATCAAGATCATTCCAAACATGCTCAACCTGGCCAATGCCGAGAACAGGATCAGCGCGGCGCAAGTGAACTACGACAACGCCAAAATGGATTATGACCGTAATAAAGCCTTGTTCGATCAAAGCGTGATCTCACGTTCCGATATGCAGGCCATTGAGTTAAGGCTCAACTCTACCAAAGTGGAACTGGATGCGGCTCAAAACCAATTGCAAATTATTAAGGAAGGCGCTTCCAAGGCATCAGGTTCGGCCAGCAATACCTTTGTGAAAGCCACTATTACCGGCATGGTGCTGGATGTGCCGGTGAAGGAAGGCGGACAGGTGATTGAGAGTAATACCTTTAATGAAGGAACGACGATTGCATCGGTAGCCAACATGGGCGAAATGATCTTTGAAGGGAAACTGGATGAAAGCGAAGTAGGGAAGGTGCAGGAGAACATGGATATTGTATTGACTATTGGCGCCATTGACAAAGAGAGCTTTAAAGCCAAGCTCGAATACATTGCGCCGAAAGGGGTGACTGAGAATGGTGCCATCCAATTCCTCATCCGTGCGTCTATCAGCAAGGAGAACAGTTCTTTCCTGCGAGCGGGTTACAGTGCTAATGCCGATATCATTTTATCTAAAAAAGATAAGGTGTTGGCTATCCCCGAAAGCGCCCTGCAGTTTGAAAAGGAAAAGCCTTTTGTAGAAGTGGAAACCGGCACCCAGGTATTTGAAAAACGTTTTGTGAAAACGGGCCTATCAGATGGGATCAATATCGAGATCGTTGATGGCATCAAGAAAGGCGATAAGCTGAAATTGCCGCAACTGGTGGAGAATAAGGAAGGTGAGGAGCATTAATACTGGTGTTAGTACTATAGTAATATTTTCTTTAACTGTGTCCAGAATAAATTGCCGATTAGGCAAATTAACGATATTGAGAAAATTAACCAAAAGATTTTGTTTTGATCTTCTAACGAACCATCAATGATAATGTCTTCATAGTCAAGTTTATTTATCCAAATAGTGAGGCTGTCACCAACTTTGTATTTAATACTGTTTATCGGAGTGCGATCATAACGAATGTCGTGCGTTTTTCCTTCTGTATCAAGGTATTTTAGATTAATGTGTTGATGGGTATTGTTTTTCTGTGTTTCCTCTGAACTGACAATGGCTGTTAATCTGCAGTACTTAACGCCCATATCTCTAATATCTTTGTAATTGACATATAATATAACCGAAGAGAAAATTAGAGATAACAATGCTATGATGAAAAATGTCAGATTGTTTATTCGTGGCATTTCGTAGTAATTATTTTGTTGGATAAGTAGTCAAAGCCGCTTCAATGCAATAAGCCACATCAATGGGATAATGGTTCTTTCCTTTATTGGCGCGTCGTTTTCGGGCCAGGCGGCAAATCACCAATTGTTTTTCAGGAACGCAAATCACGTATTGTCCCAACATGCCTTGCATGTAATACACCGTCATGCCTTTGTATTGTGTGAGCCACCAGGCATAACCGTAGGTGCGGTTTGGCTTGCAGTCTTCTTCATTGCAATTGAAAGGAGTGACGGATGAGCGCACAAATTCACTATCCAATAACTGTTTACCGTTCCAGTTGCCCTGGTGCAGGTAAAGTTTGCCCATGCGTGCAAAATCTTTCGCGTTGCTGTTAATGCAGCAAAAAGCTTTTTCCAGTCCGTCTTTTTTATCGAGGCTCCAGTAAGCGTCGTGTTCGCAATTCAGCGGTCCCCACAACTTTTCGCTTAAATAAGCAGCCAAAGGTTTGTTCACCGCTTTTGAAATACAATAGCCCAGCAAAGCGGTGTTGCCGCTTAAATATTTATAAGTAGCTCCCGGCTCGGTTGCTTTTTCTTTGTAACTGGTTGATGCCTTCAACAAGTCGGTGCCATAATAGCCTTCGGCAGGATAGGAAAAAGGATTGGCATAACTTTCATCAAAGGCAATGCCCGACGACATGCTTACTAAATGCTCCAGGGTAATTTTTGAACGCCAGTCGGTTTTAAATTCAGGAATGTAAGTACTCACCGGTTCGTTCACACTTTTGATGTAACCATCCTGTACGGCAAAACCTAATAGCGCACTCGTATAAGATTTGGCCATGCTGAATGAATTGGTATGTGAGGTGTCGCTAAAGCTATCCCAATACTGCTCATGAATTAAGCTGTCGTTTTTAATGATAACCAGGGCATGCGCTTCTATTTCTTTGAACACTTTTTCCAATGTGTCGGACAATTTGCCTGTATTGTATTGTTTGGATAGCGGCCAGGGTTTTGGATCTGTTGCCGCTATTTTACGGTTCTCGAAAATAGCATACTCCGTGGCGCTTGGTCCGCTTTTGCCTTGCAGGTAAGTAGTACCAATAGCTTTGTATAAATACCATCTTCCTGAAAAGATAATAATGCCATTCAGTAAAACAAAAATTACCAAAATGCTGTAGAGTATGAATTTGAGAATTTTTTTAAGCATTGGTTTAATAATTGGGCTTCGACTCCGCTCAGCCTGACAAACTTAGTCACCCTGAGCGGAGTCGAAGAGTTAGATCAATTCACACTCAAATAATGTGCTGAAATGTTTTTTTAATTTTTCTTTTATTTCACTCATATTTACCTCCTGTCCTAATTCTTTATTGAGGCTGGTTACCGCTTTATCCTGAATGCCACAGGGAATAATGTTTGAAAAATAATTAAGGTCGGCATTCACATTAAAACCCCAACCATGCATGGTTACCCAGCGGCTACAACGCACGCCCATGGCGCAGATCTTGCGGGCTTTAAATATGTTTTCCTCATCCAGCCAAACACCCGTTTCGCCTTTACTTCGCCCGGCTTTAATACCGTATTCATCAAGCGTTAAAATAATGGTTTCTTCCAGCAGCCGTAAATATTTATGAATGTCGGTAAAAAAATGATCGAGATCAAGAATTGGGTAACCAACCAGCTGGCCGGGTCCATGATAGGTAATATCGCCACCACGGTTTATTTTATAATAGGTAGCGTGCTTTTCTTCAAGCTGGTTTTGGTTAATGAGCAAGTGGGCTGCATCACCACTTTTTCCAAGGGTGTAAACGTGCGGATGTTCTACAAACAACAAGTGATTTTTAGTTTCGCTTTGTTGTTCGGGTACTAAATCCCTATTGGTAATTTTTTGAGAAACGGTTTCGTTGAACAAGCTTTCCTGGTAATCCCAACAGTCCTTGTAATCCATAAGGCCAAGATCCCGGAAAAGCACATTCTTGTTCACGATTCAGGTTTTTTTAGAAATAATTTAACGAATTAGCTTTTTGCCAATTCATTTTTTAAGCTGGTAATCACATCTACTTCCACCGCGTCGATGTTTTTCAAATCGGCAATGTAGCAGGAGATCCAGTCGCCTATATTTACCAGGTAAAAGAATTGTTCCGTTTTGGTTTTTCCTTTGGCTACGATATCCGTTACCGAGCTGCTGAACTTTGCAAATAAAGGTTTGCAAATGTCATAACGCTTCACGGTACGCTCGTAATCAAACGACGTTCTGAAAGTAACTACCGCCAGGGAATCATTCTTTTCTGTCCAGCCTACCAGTTCATTGTGGTTCATTTCAGGAAAGGTATGGTGCCAGCAAAGCATCTTGCTGTTCTCATTGATCTGTTGCCTGAACCTTACGGCAATTCCCTCACAGGTGCCCAGCGAATAAATAACAGGGATCTTATGTAACAATGTTTTTGCAATGGTTGTTGCCTCTGCTTTGATAGCTGTTTTTTCGGCATCCAATAAAGCAATGGTTGATTGCACCTGGGCCATCAAATCGGTTTTTACAAAACCGTTGAACTGCATGATCTTGAATAATTGCACCAATGAATAACCAATGCAGGAACGTGGAGGATTGCCGCCGGGAATAAGAATGATGTCAAGATTGTGCTGTTTCGCTATTTCCTGAACTTTTCCACCGCTGGTTACGCAGACAATCTGCGCTTTTTTGGCAATGGCCTGTTGCATGGCCGAAGTTGTTTCTTCCGTATTTCCACTATAGGAAGAAATAATAACCAGTGAATTTTCATTCACAAAATCCGGTAAAAAATAATCTTTGTTGGCAATGATGGGAACCGGGCATTCCAATGATACCAATTCCGACAAAATGGTACCACTGATCCCCGAACCACCAAGGCCGGTTATGACAATGTTGTGTACATTATTTTTTTTGGTAAGCGTGGCTGCATTTGCAATATCCAGCGCTTCCTGTAATTGTTTGGTAAAGCCTTCTACTAATGTCTTCATAAAAATTGAATAGAGTAAAAGTACGGAAAAAACACAAATAATCAGGTGTTTTTAAGCCTTTTTATCAGGTTAAATTAGTGTGAATTCTTTTCGAAATCGTTCACACTGTTTATCCAGTCGGCAGGTACTTCAACGGTTTCTTTGGTATCATAGTTTATACAAACCAGTGTGCTTTTACCAAAGGCACATAGCTGTTTTTCCGCGCCATTTTCAATGGTTAGTACATTCTCTATCTCAAAGCTTTTGGTTCCAAAGTGGTTGATCTTTGTGTAACAAAATAAGTTGTCTTCCAAAACAATTGGCCGTTTGTAAGTGATCTCCGATTGAGCAAGGATCATCCCTGTTTTGATCCAGTCTATGTCATTTCTGAACACATCCTTAAAATATTCGACCCTTGCGGTCTCAAAATAAGTTAAGTGATTGGCATTGTTCACATGGCCCTGCTTGTCGATATCCTTAAAGCGGATTTGAATTTTAAGCTTGTGTTTGTATGTGGAGAGTATGTTGTTGAGTTCCATTTTATTTATTGATGTAGTGTCACCCTGTCACGACGTGTCGTGAGAGTCGAAGGGTGGTTGTATGGGCTTCGACTCCGCTCAGCCTGACAGGGCATTACACTTCCCTGTTCAGCAAATGCAGGGCAAATTCTTTCAGGTTATTTTTCTTTGTTGCATCGGCGTTTAGTTCTTCCAGGTGCTTTAAAGCAATAGCCGTATGCTTGTTCGCTTCTTTAATGGCCAGTTCTTTTACCCCCAAAGAATTATAGAGCGCCGTTACTTCTTTTACTTTTTCGGTAGTTGTTATGGCAGTTGAATACAAGAGGCTGTTGAGCGTTTTGGTTTGATCTTGGTTAGCCAATTCAAAGGCCTCGAGCAGCAGAAAGGTTTTTTTGTTTGAAATAATGTCGCCACCTACCTGTTTGCCAAATTTTTCGTCGTCGGCATATACGTCCAGTACATCATCCAACAACTGAAAAGCAATGCCTACATGCTTGCCAAACTCATATACATGTTTCTGATCGTCGGTAGAGGCCCCCGCGCAAATAGCACCCATTTGCAGGCTGCAGCCCAAAAGCACCGCTGTTTTATAAGTGATCATGTGAATGTAATTTTCGGTACTGACGGTTTCCAGTGTTTCAAAATTCATGTCAAGCTGCTGGCCTTCACACACTTCCAAAGCGGTTTTTGAGAACAACGTCAGTAATGCGGCGATATGAACAGGGTTTGATTTCGCCAACACATCAAAAGCTTTTACCATCATGCCATCGCCACTTAACAGGGCAATGTTATGGCTCCATTTTTCGTGAACGGTGGTGTTACCGCGTCTTAAAGGCGCTTTGTCCAATATGTCATCATGGATCAGCGAAAAATTGTGGAACAGCTCAACCGATAAAGCCGCTTGAATGGCATTGTTTGGATCGGCATTAAACAAGTCGCAACCCACCAGGGTAAGTAAAGGTCTCACGCGTTTTCCACCCAAACCAATGATGTAGGCCATTGGCTCGTACATTTCTTTTGGAGAAGATGCTCCTAAAGAAAGCTGTTGTTCATCAATAGCCCGGTTTAAGGTATTGAGTAGGGACGAGTAGGCTTGCACTGTTTTTGTTTTTGTTTCTCGAAGAGCTTCGCAGATTATTGCGCAGAGTTCCGTTAAGTTTTTATATCTGCGAAACTCAGCGATTCGTTCTGTGTAAATCTGCGAGATATTTTATATAATTCAATACGCTATTTGGCTTCTGCCATTTTAAGCAGGTAAGTTCCGTAACCGCTTTTTGTTAATGGCGTGGCAATTTTTATTAATTGTTCTTTGGTAATGAAGCCCATTTTAAAAGCAACTTCTTCAATGCAGCCAATTTTTAACCCCTGGCGTTCTTCAATAACCTGTACAAACTGGCCGGCCTGCATCAGCGATGCAAAGGTACCGGTGTCGAGCCAGGCAGTTCCCCTGTCTAAAATAGAAACTTTTAGCTGCTTACGCTTTAAATATTCCTTGTTCACGTCAGTGATCTCATACTCTCCGCGGGGCGATGGTTTTAAGGTTTTGGCAATTTCAACCACCGAGTTATCGTAAAAATACAAGCCTGGTACGGCGTAGTTTGATTTTGGTTTTTCCGGTTTTTCCTCAATGGATAGTACGTTGTGATCATTGTCAAAGTCAACCACACCATAGCGTTCAGGGTCGCTTACGTGGTAGGCAAATACCACACCGCCTTCGGGATTATTAATTTTCTGCAGCATACGGCCAAGGCCTACGCCATAAAAAATATTATCGCCCAGCACCAGGGCTACTTTATCCTTACCAATGAATTTTTCGCCAATTACAAAGGCCTGCGCGAGTCCGTTAGGAACTTCCTGCACGGCATAGGTAAATTTACAACCTAATTGCTCTCCGCTTCCCAAAAGCCTTTCAAAATTAGGAAGGTCCTGGGGTGTTGAAATAATGAGGATCTCATTGATCCCGGCCATCATTAATACCGACAGGGGGTAGTATATCATGGGTTTGTCATAAATAGGCATCATTTGTTTACTCATGGCCAGTGTTAATGGATGTAAACGTGTTCCTGAGCCTCCGGCTAATATTATTCCTTTCATATAATTACTGTAATTAAGAGGTTTAAAAATAAGGTTTTTTTATTATTTCACCCGCTTTTTCGCTAATTTTAATAAGCATCCTAAAAATGATTTTAATTCACACTATTATGGGGTATATGACATTTTTAAGACAAATATTTGGCAAATGCTTAGTAAGTTTGCAGTCAAATTCTTTCCCATGGTCTCTCAAAATCCTAACAGATCAGTTATTTATTGGCTTCTTACCGGTTGTGCGTTGGTTTATTTAATGGTGGTTATAGGCTGTATTACACGTCTTACCCACTCGGGTTTATCCATTACCGACTGGAGCTTTATGGGTTCCATTCCTCCCCTGTCGGAACAGGATTGGATAGAGCGTTTTGCCAAATACCAGCAAAGCCCGGAGTTTGTCAAGATAAACTACAGTATGCAACTGCCGGAGTTCAAGCACATTTTTTTCTGGGAATATTTTCATCGCATGGTTGGCCGTACCATGATGTATGTGTTTTTGATCGGCCTCATTATTTTGGCCATTCGCAAAAAAATTAAAAAGGACATGATCCCGTCACTAATCCTGCTGTTCTTTATTGGTGCCATGCAAGCCGTTATTGGCTGGTGGATGGTATACAGCGGCCTGCAGGACAAACCTGCCGTAAGTCATTTCAGGCTGGCAACCCATTTAATGAGCGCTTTTACCTTGTTTGCATTTACTTTTTGGTTTGCGTTAAAACTCATGTACCCTAAAGAGCAGATAGAAGAGAATAATGGTGGAAAACTGAAATGGTTATCCATATCGTTTTTCGCACTGGTTGTTGTTCAAATTATATACGGCGCTTTTACGGCAGGCTATGTGGAAGGGGACGCGGCAAAGATCCGCCCCGGACAAATTTTTAATACCTGGCCAAAAATGGGCGATGAGTGGATTGCCGAGCAGGTAACCATGAAAGATGGTTTTTACCAGAACTTTTTTGAGAATGCCAGCGGTATTCAGTTCGTGCACCGAACTTTGGCCTTGCTTATTGTTGGTTTCTTCTGTTACATCTGGTACAGGTCCAATAAGCTCAAATTAAGCAAGCAACAATATGGCGCCATTAGTTTTTTAATTTACGGCATTACCATCCAGTTTATTTTAGGAGTATTGACCTTGCTGTACCACGTACCTGTTGTATTAGGCGTGCTTCACCAAACAGGGGCTTTCTTTTTGTTTGCTGCCTGCGTGTATTTTATCTTTCATACGTTCAGGAGAGCAGACTAAATTTCCGGATTGATTTTTTGTCACCTAAATAAATGTTACATTTATTTGAATTAAAAATTTAATCTTATGAAATCAAAGCACATTCTATTTGCGGTTAGCTTATTGTTTTTTACTTTATTTATTAATGCCCAGGATAAATATGAGTTCATGGCTATCAATTACACTCCTTCTCACAAGACAATAGTTGTATCTATTGATGGGAAACAACTTATTAAAGAAGAGGTCATTTTTTCAGATAAGGAGGAAGCATACCAGAACGTAAACCCACTTTTTAAAAAAGTGACTGAATTTCAGGATAAAGGTTGGGAGGTAATGAGTTTTAATAATATTTCTGCTGGCCAAATGAGTCTAGACAAATACACGGCTTATCTGAGAAAAAAGAAAGCATAATAAGCTTACCTCACCCCCGTAATCGTGTTCTTTTTACGTTGCCTGAAGAGGCCATTGAATTTATATTCCAGGCCTTCGCTTGGCATCATGGCAGGCGATTGTGCCAGTTGCATTAAATTGTTAATGAGGTAAAAACCAGAGAATGAAATGATGTTATAGGCCCGCCTTGCCGTGCTGTTTTGTGCCTGGTGCAAAATAACCCAATCCTGCTTAGGGTTTGCTTTTAAATACGCTTTATAGGTTTTTACGCTGTCGTCGAGGCAAACGCTCACAAAAGTGACTTTATCGCTGAATTTCTTTTTCAGGTCAACAATCTTTTGCATTTCCTTTAAGCTGTTGTCGCTTTGGGTTGAAAAAAAGTTAAGGTAAATGTATTTGCCTTTATAGTACGATAAATTCACCTTCATGCCATTCTTATCATTGGCTACAAAATCCGGAGCGGGAGAACCGGCCTGCAATTTGTAAATGCGTTGCAGCATGTTAAGCGCAATTTTTTTATGTTCGGGCACGGTTGTTTCCCTATAAACCTGCTCTATCACGCTTTGCACCTGCTTTTGCTCAAAATCGGGGCTGTAATAAAAATCGATCAGCCCTTTCAGTACCAAAAGTTCCCTCAGTTTATCATCGGTAATGGCTTTATCTGCCCTGAAATTGTTTAACAGGTCGCGGTAATCGGCAAAGGCATTGATGCTGTTATAAATATTACCGCCATTTTTTGTAGAGGCATAAGCTTTTAAATACCCTTTGAAATGCGCATTAAAAAACTCCATGTAATCGTAGTTATTATACAGGATCGGACGGTTCTCAATGAATTGCTTGTATAAAATGGTTTTACTGCGCGATGTGTTGGAGAAGAAATTGGCAAAAGAATACTCTATATAATGTTTGAAATAAGGGTTTTTAATGTTTTGGTAACGTTTTTTGGTAGTGGAGGCAAAAGTATCCAACAGCACATTGATCTTATGCGGAGATAAGTAAACATCCTTGTTGTTTAAGAACAAATTATTGTACTGTGTGTTAAAATCAATAATCAAGGCATTAAGCTCAGTGCTGTCTTTCCCATACACCGTAATGTCTACAGTGCTTTCTGTTCCTTCCTGGTTATTGGCAGTGGAATCTTTTTCCGGAAAATAAATGCCGTACACAAAGTTGGGCTGTACATAAATTTTTCCCACCAGGTTATTAATGCTAATGAGAACAGGCTTGGTAACATCCGACTGGATCTTGAATTCGAAATAACCATCCTTGTCAATCGTATCAGTCGCTTCCTTAACGCGGGTGTAAGTCACATAGTCCGAAAAGTCATTTACGGTGATCTCTTTCCCAATGTGGGAAACATGCGCTTTTCCCTTAATGGTAATGTTTTGAGCATTAACATTCATTAGTGAGGCGAAAATCAAAAAAGCAACTGTGAAAAACCGCATACGTTTATATAATCCCAAATGTAGCAATAGTTACAGGATTTTTTGATGCCAATTTCATTAAAATATGTTAGGAATCAGGTTTAAATACTCAGGGTTCCCGACTCTCACAACGCGTCGTGACAGCATGACATTATGTTTAAGAAATTGTTTTTTGAAAGAAGCTAAAATGCACATTGCCGTACTTGCGGGTTTCAAGGTAATGCTCTTTAGTACTGAGGTCTGTTTTTGGCCCGTGTTCAATTACCAATACGCCTTCCGGAGCTAACAGGTTGTTTTTATATACCAGGTCGTGTATGGATGGAATATGTTCCAACTCATAAGGAGGATCGGCAAATACCAGGTCATAGCTTGCATGGGCTTTTTCAAGGTACTTGAATACATCGGCACGTTCGGTATAAACGGCATTTAACTTTAGTGTTTTGGCGGTATCCCTCACATAGTTCAGGCAAGGCGTATGTTTATCGATGGCTACTATTTTTTTAGCACCGCGTGAGGCAAATTCCAATGTAATGTTGCCGGTGCCGCAAAACAGGTCTAGTACCGTTAATTCCTCAAAATCAACTTTGTTGTTTAAGATGTTGAACAGGCCTTCTTTCGCAAAATCGGTAGTTGGCCTTACCGGTAAATTTTTTGGTGCCACCAATTGCTTGCCTTTATATGTGCCGCCTATTATTCGCAAAACAAACGGTTTATAAGGGTGTAATGAAAATGTTGGGGCATGCCTGCTACTGCTTCCCAGTTCAATGTTTTATGACCTTTAGCCAGGCGTATCTGCTTCACGTATTTTTTTAAAGAAGCAATCAAAGAGGCATTGCTGTCTACATTGCCGGCAATGGTTATGGTCACAAATAAGGGGTTTAGCTGGTATTGCTCCAATACAAACAATACATAATACAGCACATCTTCCTGTGTTTTAATGGAGAACTGGTTAGCCAATAGGAATCGCTGGTCTTGTTTTACAACCACCTCAATGTGATCGTGGTATACAGACAGCAGCATGTTTTCCTTTAAAAGTTCGTCCGAACTCAGCATGAGCTTGGATGCAACTGACAAACTGTGTTTTAATTGATGCCCGGGAAAAACAGTATCCAATACCGATTTCAATTGTTCATCAATAGCGTAAATCAGTTTAATGTCGGCGTTGATATCATCGGTCACGATTATTTTTTCACCAACCGAACCTACGTTAAACTCAAGCAGGGTACGCAAATTGGAAGCGTCGTAAAAGTTAACAGGCACCAGGGTAAACTGCCTGTCAAAATAATTTACCATGACATTGATGTAATTTTTTTTCGACAGCTGAAAATGTTTTAGCCCGTTAATTAAATGTGCATGAAGTGTATTGTCGACATTTGTGTCGAACGGAAAACTTCCGGCAAACAAAATACGGTTGTCGGTGGCGTTAAGCTCACAAAAATAAATACCCGATGCTGATAGCCCGATCATGAGGCTATCGCCATTTTCGGAAACTTTCCCGAAAGAGTTGGTGTTTATTTGTATATCGGCCGACATCAGCACAAAACTAAACTATTAATGCGAGTGGAGAAATATTTGCCTTACTTTTTTTGAGGGTTGAATATGTTTTCAGGGAAGGAAGGAACATCTTTCATGTTATAATATTCTTCCACCTGCTCTTTTTTACCGTTCCGTTTAAAGGTTACTTTGGTTTCTACAAATCCCCTGCAATGTTTCTGGTAGCTGTCAAAGGTCATATCCATCCAGCTTTCGGCATCCATCTTCTCAATGATGCGCACTACTCTCAGGTCGTGCTTGCTGACCCAAAGCTGGTTCGAAAGGGTGTCGCCTTTTTGCGCGCCAATGACATACATACCCTCTTTTCCCAATTTTTGGGTGGAAAGCACGTTTGTGTTGTAATTCTCCTTCTGCAAGCGTGCTATCACATCATCAAAATTGCGATAATACATGCCGCCCAGCAAAAGCAACAGGGTGTTGGCGTCGTAACGCTTGCTTTTAAGTTCGAAATTGCGGTAGTTGTAAACACTGTCATTTTTAAAGATCACAAAATTTCCCTTAGTGCTGTCACCGAAATTTATGCGAAACTTATCAGGAAACTCAATGAACTCGTGCCATTCGGAATGACCAATGACACTGTCGTTACGGTAATGAGTGTTTCGTTGCGAAAAAATATAAGAGGGGCAGGGCCCTTGTTTGTATTTGTCGAACATGGAAGACAGGATATCTTTTCCTGTATTCATGCTTTTGGAAGGACTGGTATCAATATCAATCCCAATGACCTGTGCTCCGAGGCTGCCGGTTAACATTAAACAAAACAGAATAATTTTTTTCATCATGCGCTTATTTAAAATGGAGTTGCCTGAAAAATTCGCCACAAATAATGGCGCAGGCGTTGGCCGCGTTCAACGACTCGCTGCCGTTATTGGCCGCGGCAGGAATGGTGAGCGGCTGTGTTACTTTTTTGAGCACTTCTTCAGAAATACCATTAGCCTCGTTCCCAATAATCACTATTCCTTTTTGTAGCTCAGAGCTGTAAATGTTGCCTCCATTCAGCACGGCGCCGTATACAGGAAGGTCTTTTATCCAGGCATTCAATTCTTCAAAATCAAGGCTCGGCACGTTTACCCTTAGTACGGCTCCCATGCTGGCTTGCAGGGTTTTGGGGTTATAGAGTTCTGTCGTATTTTTTGAACAGATGACCTGGCTGATGCCAAACCAATCGGCAATGCGGATAATCGTGCCCAGGTTGCCGGGATCGCGGATATCGTCTAAAAACAAAGTCAATTGTGTGTTTAAAAGCTCTGTGTTCAACACCTGCTTTTTTTGAACGGCAATAGCCAATACCTGGTTTGGTGTGGTTTGCAGGCTGATCTTTTTTAACTCATCTTCTGTAAGTTCGGTAAACGGGATGCCATTGTCCCTTAACACATTCCCATATTCTTTAAGGTAAGCTGTTGTGGCAAACACGTCTTTTAGGGTAAACGCGTTGCTGCTGATAAACTCTGAAACCAGCTTTACACCTTCAATAATAAAAAGACCTTCCGCCTCCCTGTTTTTTTTAGAGTGCAGCGATTGAATATGTTTTATCTGGTTTTTACTAATCATTTTTTAAAGCTAAATTAGTAGGCTGTAAATGTAACCAAATCGTTTGAGTCGTCAGTCTAATATACAAAGTATTTTAAAACGCCCTTTCCCTATTTATACAAAGGGTTTTTGCGTCGTTTTGTTGGCTCTTTTTATTGGCTCATGTAATGTGAACAAGCATTTAAAGCAAAACGAATACCTGGTTGAAAAGAATGTGATTAAAGAAAACGGGACTGCCATTGACAATAGCGACCTGGAGGCCTTTATACGCCAGCGGCCAAACCGTAAGATCCTGAAACTGGTACGTTTTAATTTATGGTTGTACAACCAGGTAAATCAGCAAAAGATGATTGCCTACAAGGAAAAACGAAATGCCCGTTACGACCGCATCAACGCAAAACGTACAGAACGCGCCAATGCCCGTAATGAGCGCCGGGCTGCAAAAGGGAAGGAGCCCAAACAGCCTAAGCTCAAGAATAAGGAAAAACCGACGTTCAGGGAAAGTATCCTGGAAGCCGGCGAACCACCGGTCATTCTCGACTCGGCCTTAACCCGCATTACAGTGAGCCAGCTGCAACGCTATGTGTTCTCGCAGGGTTATTTCAACTCGGTAGTAAAGGACAGCCTGGCGCTGGATGTGAAAAACAAACGGGCCAAAGTATTTTATTCCGTTTCAAAATCGGAACCGTATTATGTACAGGGTATTAAATACACGATCGAAGATCCTTTGCTGGAATACTTTGTGGTGAATGATTCGACCTCTTCGTTGGTAAAGCATTACATGCGCTATAACGAGGATGTGTTTCAGAAAGAACGGGAACGGATCACCAAAAGCTTACTGAATAACGGTTATTTTTATTTCGCGCCCGAATATATTTATTACCTGGCCGATACCAATCTGGCAGGCAATAATGTGAACATCACCATTGGCCTGAAAAAATATTCGGAGGCGTATAATGAAATAAACGATTCGCTGGTATACAAGAACCATCCGCGTTTTTATATTGAAAATGTGTATGTGATACCTGAAACAGTTACTGGTTTCAGGGGAAAAAGCAATGAATTGTACATGAAAGACACCACCGACTATAATGGCATAAAAATCCTTCATAACCGTCCGCTGGTATTGCGCCGCCGCGACCTTACCAGGGATATTTCGGTATCCAACGGGCAATTGTACCAGCAGGAAAAGGCGGAAGAAACTTACAAAGGGCTGAGCTCTCTTAAAGTATTTAAAAGTGTTTTTATTCAGTATGTCAAGAACCCTTATTTTTCAGATAAGCTGGATTGTTACATTGTTTGCCAACCGGTAGTAAAACAGGCTATTACCGTTGAAACCGAAGGGACCAATACCTCCGGTAACTTAGGTGTTGCCGGAAGCATTGTATTTCAGAACAAAAACACGTTTAAAGGCGCCGAGTTGGTGGAGCTAAAACTCAAAGGGTCGTTAACCGCGCAAAAACAATTCAACACTTCCGAACAAACCAATAATATCGACGAGGTACCGGGAACCTTTAATACGGTGCAGTTTGGTCCCGAACTGAATATTTATTTTCCCCGTCCTTTATTTCCATTTACCCTGTTCTATTATAAAAAAGATGCGAATGAAAAACGTTATTTCACCCAGCCTAAAACCATTTTAAACCTCTCTTACAATTACCAGTCGCGCCCCGAGTTTGCGCGCACATTGTCCAATATTTCTTACGGGTTCAAGTTTACCAATGCCAAAGGTTTGTTTACCTACGATGTGATCCCTTTGGAAGCTTATATTGTAAAAGCCAAACTGTTTGGTAATTTCAGGAATGAACTGATTGCCCTGAACGATTATTTTTTATTGAACTCTTTCCAGGACCACTTAACCACCTTATCGAAAATATCGGCTACTTATAATAACCAGTTTATTCCCAAAAAGCGAAACCTCATGTACCTTCGCATGAGTTTAAGTTCATCGGGCAATATTTTGCGCGGAATTTACAACGCTGCCGATCAGCCTAAAGATACCCTGGGCAGGTACCAGATTTACAACGTGCCTTTTTCGCAGTTTGTAAAACTGGAAGGCGATTACCGTTTTTATTTCAAAGTGCGTAAATTGGGTAAACTGGTATATCGCTTTGCCGGTGGTATTGGCAAGCCTTTGACTAATTTATCGGTACTGCCTTATGAGCAAAGTTTTTTTAGCGGTGGGCCAAACAGTATCAGGGCATGGCGGGCCAGAACACTTGGGCCGGGAAGTTACAATCAACCCGATTCCATTACTGCACGGTACGATAAGATTGGCGATATACAGTTGGAAAGTAATATCGAATACCGCTTTCACATCTTTAAGTCGTTTTACGGTGCCTGGTTTGCCGATGCCGGAAACATATGGACACTAAACAAAGACCCGAATAAGCCCGGAGGACAATTTGAAACAGATCGCTTTTACAAAGAAATTGCCCTGGGAAGTGGTTTTGGTTTGCGTTACGATTTTAGCTTTTTTGTACTGAGGCTCGACGCGGCTATTAAGATCCGCGATCCTAAGTATGCCGAGAACGACCGCTGGACCTTTAATAAACGACCCTTGCAGGATATTATCCTGAACTTTGGTATTGGTTATCCGTTCTAGTGTGAGCTTTCTCTCATGTCATATTTTTTGTAAAAAGAAATAGGAACACGGATGATACGGATAACACAGATCATCACTGATTTTTATCTGTGTAAATCTGTCCAATCCGCGTCATCTGCGTTCCAATTCAAATTTCAGCAATTGTTTGAGATTGCTTCTCCACCAGTCGGCGGATTGCAATGCCGGGATGGACACGATTAAAACAAAAAAGGAGAAGCTTTCGCCTCTCCTTTTCCGGTTGTTTAATTAAGCTGCTTAGTTGGTCACGCTCACCATGCGGTTAGTGGTGTTCATGTTAATGAAATAATATTTTTTGCTTGATACAGTTGTGTTCCTGAATTTATAAGCGGTAATGGTTAAGTAAGCGTTGGATGAATTGTCCAGTGTGCCCATATCAGCTGCAGGAAACGTGTAGGATGTTGATGTACCACTGGCCATTTTATAGATGGTTTTTGATCCTGAGGTGATCTGGTAGCATAATGAATCGGCATTTGAAATGCTGTTGGTGCTCATGGTAAAGCTGCTTCCTTTACTTACCGTGGTAACGTTATTTACACTTGGTGCACTCGGGAAACTGTTTGCCGTGTAGTTTACAGCCGGTACGCCGTTTGATGAGTTACCCGAAATGTTCCATACCGAGCTGCTGCCGTAGCCAATGCCCTGCGCCGACTTAGGCGTGAAGATATAGGAATTGTTGGATTGTTTTGCCAATGTAGAGTCGTTTGCTTTAATGGTACCGCCATCTACCAATGTGCTGCCACCTGTTGAAGAATAAATGCTTGCAACCGCGCTTCCAACAGTTATACTTACTGTAAAGCCGCCTACACTTGTAATAACATTTGCTTTGGTAGCAATCATCACACCATCTGCATCACCTATTTGTGGTGTAACAGGCGATGATGAAGCTGAACCGCCGGTTGTTCCGCCGGTTGTGGTGCTTGGTGTTTCAGGAGCAACATCATCCTTTTTCTTACAGGCAGTAAACGCAAAAGTTCCTGCTAAAATTAACATGCTTAATGTTTTGATCGTTGTTTTCATTGTTTTTATTTCTATTTTTTAGTTATTAACTAGGGATGGTACAAAATTATGGCGGCAGGTTATTTTTAGCTTACACCGCTTTGGGTATTTGGCATCCGTGCCAATGGGTATTCTTATGCTGTATGCGGTCTTTTTTTATTATCTTTATACCCTTATTTTTAAACTGAATGAGTTTTTTAGAAGAATTACATAGAAGGAAAACCTTTGCCATTATTGCCCACCCCGATGCAGGTAAGACAACACTGACCGAGAAGTTACTATTATTTGGAGGCGCCATTCATACCGCCGGCGCTGTAAAATCCAACAAGATCAAGAAATCCACCACTTCCGATTTCATGGAAATAGAGAAGCAGCGTGGGATCTCGGTGTCCACCTCGGTAATGGCTTTTGACTACCGCGATTTTAAAGTGAACATTTTAGATACACCGGGTCACGAGGATTTTGCCGAAGACACTTACCGTACCCTGTCTGCTGTAGACAGTGTAATCATGGTGATTGACTGTGTAAAGGGCGTTGAGCCTCAAACCCGTAAGTTATTGGAGGTTTGCCGCATGCGTAACACGCCGGTGATTGTATTTGTGAATAAAATGGACCGCGAAGGACAAAACCCGTTCGACCTCCTGGATGAGATCGAAAAAGAGTTGAAGATCAAGGTGCGTCCTTTAACCTGGCCAATTGGTATCGGTAAATCCTTTAAAGGGGTGTATAATTTATACGAAAAAAAATTATCTCTTTTCCAGGGCGAAAGCAAAACAACGGTGGAAGAGAACATTGAGATCAACGACCTGAACGATGGTGAAGTGGAAAAGTACATCAGCAACGATTTTGCCGATCAGTTGAGGGCCGATGTGGAACTGCTGGATGGAGTATACGATGACTTTAATAAACAAAAATACCTGGAAGCAAATTTAAGTCCTGTGTTTTTTGGAAGCGCCGTTAATAATTTCGGGATCAAAGAATTGCTGGATTGTTTTGTGGAAATAGCGCCTACACCGCAGGGTAGGGATACCGATGTGGCAGGAGAAATAAAACCCGAAGCGCCGAAGTTCAGCGGTTTTATCTTTAAGATCCATGCCAACCTCGACCCCAAGCACCGCGACCGGATCGCTTTCTTAAGAATTGTATCGGGTAAATTTGAACGGAATAAATATTATTACAATGTGCGCGAGGATAAAGACATGCGTTTCAGTAATCCAACCGCTTTTATGGCCCAGCAAAAATCGGTGATCGATGAATCCTTTCCTGGCGATGTGATTGGTTTGTACGACGCGGGTAACTTTAAAATTGGAGATACGTTAACAGAAGGCGCTAAATTTCATTTCAAGGGCATCCCAAGTTTTTCGCCTGAGTTGTTTAAATACGTCACTAACCTCGACCCAATGAAGACCAAGCAATTGCAAAAAGGCCTGGAGCAATTAACGGATGAAGGAGTTGCTCAGCTCTTCACTAAAAAGGCCGATGGACGTAAAATAGTTGGTACGGTGGGCGCTTTACAGTTCGAGGTAATTCAGCATCGTTTAAAAAGCGAGTATAATGCGTCCTGCGGTTACGACTCGGTAAGTTTGTATAAGGCATTGTGGATAGAGTGTGGCGACAAGAAAAAGCTGGATGAATTTTTAGTGGATAAGGCCAACCACATTGCTTACGATAAAGAAGGGCGTTTGGTGTTCCTGGCAGAATCGGCCTGGCTGCTGCAAATGGCCCAGGATAAATTTCCTGATATCAAGTTCCATTTAAAGAGTGAATTTTAAATGATTATGAAATAATTACGAATATACGAATCGAGGTGTGATAAGGTGATTTCGTATATTCGTATCAATTCGTAATCATAAAATAATAGTATTATTGTTCTAATCTTTAAGTAATATGGCAAATATTTTCGAGTTCAACGGCTACAAGCCTGTTATACACAAATCGGCTTTCATTCACCCCAATGCAACGGTGACGGGTAATGTCATCATTGGCAAAAATGTATACGTTGGCCCGGGTGCTGCCATTCGTGGCGACTGGGGTCAGATCATTATTGAGGACGGCTGCAATGTGCAGGAAAATTGTACCATTCATATGTTTCCTGGAACTACTGTGTTGTTGAAGGAAGCAGCTCATATTGGTCATGGGGCAATTATACACGGTGGCACCATTGGCAAAAATGTGCTGGTGGGCATGAATGCTGTGGTGATGGATAACTGCGTGATTGGCGATAACTGCATTATTGGCGCCCTGTGTTTTGTGCCGGCCGATACCGTAATTGAAGAACGAAAAGTGGTAGTAGGAAACCCGGCGAAGATTGTGAAGGAGGTGAGTGATGAAATGATTGCCTGGAAAACCAAAGGTACCGCCTTGTACCAGCAATTACCTGCCGATTGTTATGCTACTTTAAAACCCTGCGAGCCATTGCGCCGTATGCCTGCTTATAGACCTGACCAGCAAAATGAGTATAAGACCTGGAATGAGGAGAAAACTAAATCCAAGAAATAAAAATTAACGGGTACTACCTGGTTACGAATTGATACGAATATACGAATTCACCTAACAAGCACTGATTCGTATATTCGTAATCAAAACTAGTGATCGTAAGCGTAGCAAGGTCTGGCAGGGCCGTTTAATTTAACGGTGAGTGTTAAGCCAAAAAAGAAATACCAGTCTTTGGTACGTGGATTACCTCTTTGTTTATTCACATTGTTTCCTGCATTCTTTGAGCGGTCGGAAAATGATTTGGCTTTATCACTTAACACAACGAGTTCCGGATCGGGGTAAGTACCACTTACATCATCCAGGTAATCGGTAAATAATTTTCTCGGTCCCCATTCAAAACCAATGCCTACTTTTTTCGACACGTTCATTTTGAGGCCAATGCCAAAGGGAATGCCTACCTGAACCAGTTTATATGGTTTCGATTGGCCTTCGGTCATTAAAGGTTGTAATTCTGTCCAGTAATTTCTTACCTGTGCCTGTGGCTTGAACTGGAAGACATCCAATCCTAAAAATAAGTAAGTGGTAAACTTATATTTATCGTTGCTGATCCTGTATTCCAAAAAATTAAATTCAGATGCCAAATGAAATTCATAGATCTGTGATTTAAAGTTCAGGTTGCGTTGCAACTGATCGGCATCATCGCTTTGTGAATCGTCGCCCCTTACTTCGCCATAATTGAAGCCCGCTCTGAACGCATAACGGTAATTAGGAGCAAAACGATAAAAAATACCAAAGGCAGGTTGTGTTTGGTTGAAATGTTTACGGGGATTAAGATCGCCAATGTAATAAGAACCACCTAGCAAAAAGCCAACTTCGTGTTGCCTGTAATTACGCCGTCTCTGTTGTGAGTGGGCATTAGTTGCAAACACAATCAGCAGTAAGGCAATATGCAGAAGCGATCTCATTGGTAATAAAACGCAGTAAAGATAAATTTAGTGTGCTGTAAATGAGTTACAAAAATAAGATTTTCAGGCGTTTTACCTCATTTTTACTTTCACATTCTATAAAATAGAGGCCGGGAGGTAAATTGTTGCGTTTAAGCTTGTAGGTAGCGGTGTTGCAATCGTCTTTTAATACCAGCTGCCCGGTAGTGTTATAAAGCTTAACAAGCCTTGTTTCTTCTTTGTCGAAGATAACTGTTGCTTCGCTACTCATAGGATTTGGCACTACTTTGATGGTAGAATTGCCTTTTTGGCCTTTGAGCCCTGTTACCACTTCGCCGCAGGTCATTGCCGCAAAACCATCCAGCTTGCCGTAACCCCATTGATTATTGGGTAAACTGGTGCTGGTAAACACATCGCTGTAGGCGCAGTTAATAATGGCTTGCTTTACCTGTTGGTTGGTAGCTGTTGGGTGCTTTTGCAAATATAAGGCTGCCAGGCCTGCTACTACAGGGCTCGATGCCGAGGTGCCTCCGGCGGTAACGTGATATCCTCCCAGTGCAACCACCTGTGGCGCGTTGGCAATTAAGTTAGGTAACATGGCAACAGCGCCAGTGGTTAAAATGGTAGCGCCAGATGCCGCTATGTCGGGCTTTATGCGGTTGTCGCGGGTAGGGCCCAGGCTGCTGGTTTGCGAAATTTGCCCTGCTGTTTCGGCTGTTACCTGTGTGTTATTATTCACATCCTGGTATATTTTCCGGTTCACATAATTGGCTACCGATATGATCTCATCGCTACATTGAAAACTGGTAACAATGGTTTGGATGGTATCGGCCATTTTGTAGTTAACAATACCAGGATACTCGGCAGGAGTAGGCATGGTACCCGAAATGTAATTGAAGTTCCAGGAATCGATGCGGCCGGGGCCGGTATGTTCGATGCGCCAAAGGTATTGTGACGAGTCGGCCCTTATTTTAAACGACAGCTCATACACGCCAAAGGTGTTAATGCTGGCCATGCTCTCTACTATACCAATGCGGTTGCTGTTATTGTAAATGGTATCGCGCTTCAGGGTATTCAAAGCATAGTTGTAGGCTTTAAAAGGAATGCGGCCCAAATCGGTGAGGCCTCCGTTATTAACGCCCACACTGTAAAACACATTTTTTATTTGTGTGGTATCCGAGTATTCATCCAGGTAAATGTTTGAACCTCCGCTGCTGATCCAGGTGAAGAACGTATCTGCAGCTGTTGTATTATAGCCCACATGAAAAGGATTCCCACCACCATTGCCGCAGGCCGCTACCATTACCCTTCCGGGTACATTGGCAATCATACCGCTAATTAGTTGTGCTTCCAAATCGGTACCATCGTGGCTGCCGTAATAATCGCCAACACTCGCATTTACAGCCAAGGGCTGGCCAAGAAGCTGTGCTTTGTCAATAATGTATTGCAAGGCATCGGCAATGGTAAAGCCGGGTCTGCCAAAGTCGAGGGCTACTACAATAATATCCGCTTTTGGCGCCATACCTTCAAAATGGCCTATGGATAAACCGTTTCCTGCCGCAATGCCTGAGCTGTTGGAACCATGCCCGTAATGCGCCAGGTCATCATGGGTGCACAACCCCATATCAATATCGGCATTGGTCCATTCCTGCCCGTAACCAAAAGGCATTGGTGTATTGGCTGCTACGGGTTTATTCATGTCCCACAAAAATTTAATACGGCTGTTGCCATTGCTATCCTTAAAATCGGGATGGCTAAAATCGGTACCCGAATCAATTACACCCACGGTAACCCCTGTGCCATCATAAGCCTGTGTAAGCGGCGAAAGCCCCAGCTTAATATCTCGCACACGGTTCCTTACCACTGCTGTATCGGCCATCAATTTCAGGTCGTGTTGCACATACTCCATCCTGGCAACAGAGCTCAGTTTGGAGATGTCGTTAATGGCTTGCAGGCTTGCGGTGATGGAATAAATATTGCCCACTTTGTAATTTAACTTTGTTCCCGGAAAAGCCCTGAAATCGGGTTCTGTACCCGGTTTGGCCAAAACCAGTACAGGTACCGTTTCTGTTGGGGGCGAATCATAAATCTTTCGAAGCAGCGCGGTATTGAACACGCTTTGGGCATTTAAGGGCACAAAGGCCGCCAATATGGTAAAAATTGTAAAATAGAATTTCATGAAACGGAATTTAATAGCATTAAATTACAAATATTTTAGATATTTACAAGATGCGATTTTTGGGCGTTTTAGTGTTGGTGTGCTTCATGATCCCGCAAAGGGGTATGGCGCAGGATTCTGTTGCTTATTCGGGCGATTTCAGGCTGTATGAAGGCCTGTACCTGGGATACCAGGATTTTCGTTACAACTGGCCCATCCCAAAGGAAAAGATCATTACCAACATTAATAAGGACCAGCTTGATTTTTATTCGAAATTAATAGAGGAAGAGTTTGTAGAATACCGCGAAAGGGATGGTTCCATTACAAAGATCGAATCGGAAAAAGTGTGGGGCTACTGCCAGAACAATATTATTTTTATTAACCAGAACAAGAGTTTTGTACGGATTCCGGTATTTGGCGCAATCAGTAATTTTATAGGCACCATTGAGGTGCAAGGCTATTCGCCGGGTTACGATCCGTTCATGAACGCGCCCATTGGCAATACATCCGTTAAAACCAGGGAGATCAGGCAGTACCTGTTCGATTTTTATTCGGGCGAAATTGTCCCTTTCAGCATTGAGCAGGTGGAAGAATACCTTAAACGCGACGAGGCGCTTTACAAGGAATTTATACTCTTGAGCAAAAAAAAGAAAAAGGAAAATGTGGTGAGGTACATCAGGTTGTATAACGAAAAGCATCAGGTGTATTTTCCTAAAGGCTAATTAATTTTATTTTTTTAAAGGGTAATTTCATCAGAAATTGCCCTTTTTTGTTTGGTAAATACTGGCAAAACTCATTTATTCCCTTAACTTTATAGCCTCAAATTTTTTAAAGATGTCAGAAACAGGAAGGCAAATTATTTATAGCATGGTGAATGTATCCAAGATACATCCGCCGCAAAAACAAGTATTAAAAGATATTTACATCTCGTTCTATTACGGGGCAAAAATTGGCGTATTGGGTCTTAATGGCTCGGGTAAATCATCGTTGCTGCGTATCATGGCGGGTATCGATAAGGATTATTTGGGAGAGATCCATCAGTCGCCGGGTTACTCCATTGGTTTACTGGAGCAGGAACCAAAGCTCGATGAGAATAAAACAGTGATTGAGGTGGTGCGTGAAGGCGCGCAGAAGCATGTGGATATTTTGAATGAATTTGAGGAAGTGAACAATAAGTTCATGGACGAAGAGATTTTGAACGATCCGGATAAAATGGACAAGCTCATTAACCGCCAGGCACAATTGCAGGAGTTAATTGACCAGTTCGACCTGTGGAACCTCGATCAGCGTTTGGAACTGGCTATGGATGCTTTGCGTTGTGCGGAAAGCAGCACGCCAATCAAGATCCTGTCGGGTGGTGAGCGTCGCCGTGTGGCCCTGTGCCGCTTGTTGTTACAGGAACCGGATATTTTATTACTGGATGAGCCAACCAACCACCTGGATGCCGAGTCGGTTGACTGGTTAGAGCAGCATTTACAACAATACAAGGGAACTGTCATAGCCGTAACCCACGACCGCTATTTCCTGGATAACGTTGCCGGTTGGATCTTAGAGTTAGACCGCGGCGAAGGTATTCCATGGAAAGGAAACTACTCATCGTGGCTGGAGCAAAAAGGAAACCGACTGAAACAAGAAGAGAAAACAGAAAGCAAGCGCCAGAAAACATTGGCGCGTGAGTTGGACTGGGTTCGCCAGGGCGTTAAGGGACGTGGCGTGAAGCAAAAAGCCCGTTTGAACAACTACGATAAAATGATGAGTGAGGACATTAAGGATAAGGAAGAAAAACTGGAGATCTTTATTCCTAACGGTCCGCGATTGGGTAACGAAGTTATTGAAGCCATTGAAGTATCAAAAGGCTTTGGCGACCGTTTATTGTACGAGCACCTGAACTTTAAATTACCGCCTGCCGGAATTGTAGGCATTATCGGGCCGAATGGCGCCGGTAAAACAACCCTGTTCCGCATGATTATGGGTGAGGAAAAACCGAATGGCGGCGAATTTAAAGTAGGGCCAACGGTAAAGATCTCTTATGTGGATCAAAACCACAAAGAACTGGATCCTAACAAAACGGTTTATGATGTATTGAGCGGAGGTTTGGATAATATTACCTTAGGAGGAAAAGCCATGAATGCAAGGGCTTATATTTCGCGCTTTAACTTTGGTGGCAGCGACCAGGGAAAAAAAGTAAGCGTGTTATCGGGCGGTGAGCGTAACCGCTTGCACTTAGCCATGGCATTAAAAGAAGAAGGAAACGTGCTGTTGCTCGATGAGCCTACCAATGATTTGGACGTGAATACACTGCGTGCATTGGAAGAAGGTTTGGAAAACTTTGCGGGTTGCGCGGTTATTATCAGCCACGACAGGTGGTTCCTTGACCGTGTGTGTACTCACATCCTGGCTTTTGAGGGGGATAGTTCTGTTTACTGGTTCGAGGGTGGATACAGTGAGTATGAAGAGAACCGCAAAAAACGCCTGGGTAATGTAGAGCCTAAACGTGTGCGGTATAAAAAATTAACGGTTTAATTCAAGTTCAGTGTGACGGAAGAGGTTCTCGACTCTCACGACCCGTCGTGACGAACTGACAAAATATAAAAAAGCCTCTCAGAAAGATCTGAGAGGCTTTTTTATTTATAAACCTTAATTTTTTTATTAAGCCTGAGCTGTTGGGCCGCCAAAATTAAGCGGCAAAGCGTTCATTTCGCTGTCTTTTATTTTTCCATGCAGTTGCTCAAAACGTTGCACGTTTTCGCCTAAGGCTTTCATTAAACGCTTGGCATGTTGAGGTGTTAATACGATGCGCGATTTTACTTTTGCTTTTGGTACGCCTGGCATTACTTTAATAAAATCAACCACAAACTCGGTTGGTGAATGGGTAATGATAGCAAGGTTAGAATATATTCCTTCAGCGATCTCTTCAGAAAGCTCGATGTTCAGTTGATTTTCAGGATTCTGGTTTTCCATGGTTTAATTTTTATTAAAGATAAGGTTTTTATTACTTTGTTTATTAATCATGTCACATCGAGTAGAAAATTCTGTCTCTTTGAATTTTCGTATCGAGATGTCGTTCTAAACGTTCTCGATACTATTTTCGCAAAGAGGCAGCGAAAATAACTCGAACTGACATTTCTAAAAATTAATTAATCAGCTCCACGCTACGTTTCACAAATTTCGTCAGCTCTTCACCTTTTAGCAAGCCCTGCGATAATAAGGCAAGGTCGGCTGCCTGCTTGGCCAACTGGCTTTGCTTGGCGGCATCGGTTTCCGTTAAAATTTTGCTGATGAGCGGATGGTTTGCATTAACCACTAAATTGTACATATCGGGCATGGAACCGTAAAAATTCATTCCACCACCACCCATGGCCTGCATATCTTTCATGCGGCGCATAAATTCGGGGCGTGTAATAAGCATGGGCGAATCGGTTTCGCTCAGGCTCTCAAAGGTTACCGTATACTTTTCTTTGGCAACTACACCTTCTACAATCGGTTTTAATTTATTTTGTTCATCCTCGGTCAGTTTACTTACCTGCGCGTCGTCTTTCTTAATTAATTTTTCAACGGTATCGGCATCCACGCGTACAAATTGTGTATTGCTTAATTTGCTTTCCAGGTGGTTTATCAAATGCGCATCTAAAGGCGAATCCATTAAGAGCACATCGTATCCTCTTGATTTAGCGGCATCAATGTATGTGTGTTGTTCATCTACATTGGTAGCATATAAATACACTACTTTGCCATCCTTATCGGTTTGGTTTGCTTTTACGTGTTCGGCATATTCATCCAGTGTAAAGGCTTTGGCTTCGGTATTTTTAAGTAGCGCAAATTTTACCGCTTTCTCATAAAATTTCTCGTCGCTTATCATTCCGTACTGTACAAAGATCTTCACATCATCCCATTTGGCTTCAAAATCAGGACGTTCTTTTTTAAAGATCTCTTCCAGCTTGTCGGCTACTTTTTTGGTAATGTGCGCCGAAATTTTCTTTACGTTATGATCGGCCTGTAAGTAACTGCGGCTCACGTTCAACGGAATGTCCGGACTGTCGATCACACCACGCAGCATGGTTAAAAAATCAGGGACAATATTCTCTACATTATCCGTTACAAACACCTGGTTGCTGTATAACTGAATACGATCTTTAGGCGCTTCGAACTTATTGGATAGTTTAGGGAAGTATAAAATACCTGTTAAATTGAAAGGGTAATCCACATTGAGGTGAATGTGAAATAACGGCTCTTCAAACTGCATTGGATACAATTCGCGGTAAAAAGCCTTGTAATCTTCATCTTTCAGATCGGCCGGTTTTTTTACCCAAAGCGGAACAGGATTGTTGATGATGTTCTCTACCTCAATTTCGGTTTCCTTGTCATTCCCTTTTTCATCTTTCTCGCCACTTGGTACCCAGTCTTTTTTAGTGCCAAATACAATTTCAACCGGTAAGAACTTGCAGTATTTTTTAAGCAAGCCTTCAATTTTCGAATGTTCTAAAAACTCCAGGCTGTCCTCGGCAATGTGTAGCAGAATCTCGGTGCCACGGTCGGTTTTAGTGTCAATTTCCTCAATCTGGTATTCGGGGCTGCCATCGCATTCCCAACGTACTGCTTTAGCGCCTTCTTTGTAGGATAAAGAGAAGATTTCCACTTTTTCAGCTACCATAAAGGCAGAATAAAATCCTAAACCGAAGTGGCCAATCACTACATTCTTGTCAACTTTATCCTGGTATTTTTGTACAAATTCCTCGGCGCCGCTAAAGGCAATTTGTGTAATGTATTTCTCAATTTCCTCTTTGGTCATTCCAATCCCCTTATCCTTAATGGTAATGGTTTTGGCAGCCTTGTCCACTTTCACTTCAATTTTCAGGTCACCCAGTTCGCCTTTGGCTTCGCCCATAGAGGTAAGGGCTTTTAATTTTTGGGTGGCATCGGTAGCGTTACTTACTAATTCACGTAAAAAAATCTCATTATCGCTGTAAAGAAATTTTTTGATAATGGGGAAGATGTTTTCGGTTTGTACGTTAATTTTTCCGGTAGTGCTCATGTGTATAATAAATTTAGTTGTTAAAAAAGATAATTTTCTGTGGTTTATAGTCAAAGGTTATACCAATTGGAGCAAAAGTGACAAAATGGCAATGGTTTTTAGTGCATTTAAAAAAATTGAATAACTTTGAGATGCAGTTTGCTAAATGAATATTCGAATCACGATTCTATTATTTACCTTGATAGCTTTTCAGATAAAGGCTCAATATTCCAGTATTTATACGTTTAGTGTTCCTGCTGATGGAAGTCAGCCATATGGTAATTTATTTTACGACCAGGGTTATTTATACGGCGCAACACAAAGTGGAGGATCTGCTAATAAAGGAACTATTTATAAGGTGAAAACGGATGGAACAGGCTACGAAACGTTATTAAATTTTGATGATTCAACGGGATATTGGCCTTGTGGGGCTTTGATATCGGATGGTAATTTTTTATATGGGACTACATCATATGGGGGATTCGGAAATGGCACAATTTTTAAAATCCGGAAAGATGGGACCGGGTTTCTTAGGATATTCTGTTTTGGTTTTTCTAATATGGGCAGGCCACTGGGTTCGATTGTATACGATGGCACTTTTTTTTATGGTACCACAGGTTATGGTGGAGTAAATGGAAATGGAACATTTTACAAAATAAAGCCTGATGGTACAGGATTTGCAACTCTGCATGATTTTAATAATAGTGATGGGAATATACCTTGTGGAACTCCGGTATTAGATAATAATTACCTATATACAATGACAGGTTATGGAGGGGTAAATGATGATGGGGTAATTTGTAGAATAAAAACGGATGGCACGGGGTTCATTAAATTACTTGATTTTAATTTCACAAATGGTCAATGGCCGGGAGGTTCTTTAATAATTGACAATGGCGTCTTATATGGCATGGCAATGAATGGAGGTAGTGCAAGTAACAATGGATTAATTTTTAAAATTAATATTAATGGTACGGGTTATGTTAAGTTATTAAGCTTTGATGGTACAAACGGAAGTAAGCCTGCATCATCGCTTTGCGCTGTTGGATCTTATTTGTATGGGATGACTCCTAATGTTACTCCGGGTTATGGAGTAGTTTTTAAAATTAAAAATGACGGTTCAGATTTTTCAAAATTATATACATTTACTGCAGGGATTGATGGCGGGCATCCTGGAGGTTACCTAGTGTATGATGGAACAGCATTGTATAGTACAGTAGAAAGTGGATGGTATGGCGGCACTATTTTCAAAATAGAAAGTCTGGTTGGCATCGAAGAGCATAGTAGAATCTCGGAAATTCTTATTTATCCAAACCCAACGCATTCAATTTTGTCAATTACATCAAAAACAGAATATGACGCAGTGAAAATTATTAATCTTATGGGCCAACCAATTTTGAGATTGGAAGATAAACCAGACAAAATTTCTGTTTCGGACCTGGAAAATGGTATCTATTTTGTTCAACTACTTGATAAAAATCATAGAATATTAAAAACAGAGAAATTTATAAAAGAGTGATGAAAATGTCAGGCTAATGCTGAATTTAACCCATATAGCTTAACTACATTATTGCTCATACTTGCCAAGAAAACTCCCCCTCCCGATAAATGAAAAAAGCCACCCTCCTCCTGATCCTAGCATTACCTGTTTATGTGATCTCTCAAACCAAGCTGTCCTTTGAAAAAGCGATTGCGAATCATTCAAATGTGCTTGAAACACTAAAGAAATTTTCTCTAAAAGTTAAACAAACTGATCAGGATGAAAAACTGTTGCAAACAAGCAATTTTGTAAGAAGAGATAGTTCATACCATTGGAGGTGGGATTCTACCATTCACTCATGGGCTATTCAAGCATATTCTAAACAAGTAAATTATACGTATAATGCCAATGATTACCCTACCGGTTCGTTGACCAGGTGGTGGAATACACCAACCACAAACTGGGAAGACTGGTCCCGTAATTTTACAACTTATAATTCGGCCAATTACTCAACGAGTGATTATAACCAAACCTGGAATGGCACTACCTGGCTCAATAACGAAAGGTATGATTACAGCTATGATGCCAATAATAACCAAACAAGTTCTTCCTATCAAACAGGCAATGGCAGCACATGGGCTGCAAACCAGGTAATTACTTATACTTACGATGTAAATAATAACCGTACGGGCGCAACAACCCAGGGATGGAATGCTTCGGTATGGGGAAATCTCTATAATGATATTTATACCTATGATGCGAATAATAATCTGACCAATGCGTTGTTCCAGGGGTGGAATGGCACTAACTGGGAAGATCAAAACAGAACTATACTAACCTATGACGTTAATAATAAGCTTGCAAGTACGTTATACCAGACGTGGGATGGCTTTGTATGGAGTAATTATTACCAGGTACTTAATACTTACGATGCAAATGGTAATGTTATAGTGGAACTTGGGCAGTTATGGGGCTGGAGTAACTGGGATGATTTTAATAAAATTACATCTGTATATAATGCAAGTAATTACAGGACCTATGAATTGGATGAGAGCTGGAGTGGAAGTCATTGGGAAAATACGGACCAAAAAACCACCGTATATAATGCAACCAATAACATATTGCTGTATGTTTCTGAAAAATGGGACGGGTCTTCGTGGTTTCTTAACAGCAGGTCGTCACGCTCATACGATGCGAATGATTTTTTGAAAAGCGAAACCTATAAAGTGTGGAGCGCCGGAGAAGTTGATTCAAGCGACAGTGTTTATCATTACTTCAATACGGTTACTTCCCTCAAAAATGTAACAGGTACGACAGAACGTTTTACTGTTTATCCTAATCCGGTTAATTCAACCTTGTCAATTTCAACCAATGCTGAATATCAAAGCATAAGAATTACTGATATAATGGGCCAATCTATTTTTAAATTGGAGAACAAACCGAACGAAATTGTTGTTTCGGGTCTGGCAAGCGGAGCTTATTTTATACAGCTCATGGACAAAAATAACAGGATTGTTAAAACAGAGAAGTTTATAAAAGATTAAGCCCTGCTTGTATTAAATTATGGTGTAAATTTGTACTACTAAAAACTATGTACATGACACTTTTCGACTCTATTTTTAAATCAACTTTAGCATTAAGCGTAGTAGCGGTACTCGTTACCCAAACAACTAAAGCGCAAAGCATTCAGTTAACTACAGCCGGTACGGCTTATACCCAGGATTTTAACAGCTTGTCGAGCACAGCGAGCAGCAGCACTAATGTGCTGGCTATACCTGGCTGGACCATAAGCGAAAGCGGCAACGGCCCGCGCGATAATGAGTTATATGGTGTAGATCCCGGCAGCAGCGGAACCGGCGATACCTATAGTTATGGTGCAGCAGGTAATAGTGAAAGGGCCCTGGGAAACTTGCGAAGCGGAACGCTTATTTCGTTAATGGGAGCGGCTTTTACCAATAACACAGGCGCTACCATTACCTCGCTGGATGTAAGTTATGTAGGAGAGGAATGGCGCTTGGGAACAGCGGGCCGTACTGACCAGCTGACCTTTGAATACAGTACGGATGCCACCAGCCTCACAACCGGCACCTGGACTGTAGTGGCCGCCCTGAATTTTACGACTCCTGTCACTGCAACTACGGGTGCAAAGGACGGGAACCTTGCTGCTAACCGCACTGCCATTTCTGCATCTATACCCTCTTTATCTATTGCTGATGGAGCTACCTTCTGGATTCGCTGGAGCGATACCGATGCTTCGGGAGCTGATGATGGTTTGGCTGTGGACGATTTTACCTTAACGCCGCAAACAAGCCCGGTACTTGCTTTTGCTGAAATGGACATACAGGGAAATGGTGTTTCCATTATGGATGGCAGCGCTTTTCCTGTAGCGTTTAACGATACGTATTTTGGGAACCAATCCATTTGTGCAGGCGCTGTAACCCATACTTATACTATTTTAAACACCGGTACTGCGACACTGTCCTTAACAGGCGTGCCAACCGTTAGCTTAAGCGGAACAGGTGCAACTGATTTTACAGTAAGGATCCAACCGTCCACTAACATTGCGCCAGGCGGAAGTTCTATCTTTGTGATTGATTATGACCCATCTGTTGTGGGCAGCAGTTCGGCTATTGTTGAAATAGCAAACGACGATTTTGATGAAAATCCTTATGAATTCTATATCCTGGGAACAGGTGAGGAGGCTGAAATTTCGGCAAGTATGCAAACCAATATTACCTGTAACGGTGGCAATGATGGAGCCTTATCTGTTACGGCTGCAGGCACCGGAACTCTAAGCTATGATTGGGAGCCCGGAACACCAACCGGCGAAGGAACTTCGACCATTAGCGACTTAGTGGCAGGTGTTTACAGCATAACCGTAACCGACGAGGGCACTTGCCAGGCCATGGCAACATTTACAGTGACTGAACCGTCGGCGATCACTTTAAGCACAACAGCAACAAGTACAGTGATCTGTTCCGGTAATACCGTAACGCTTAGTGCAACCGCAATAGGTGGTACAGGCGCTCTTACCTATACCTGGAGTACGCTGGATAACGGGCCGGACATAGCGGTTAGTCCAACCACAACCACAACGTATACCGTTATTGCTTTTGATATGAATGGTTGTGAGGTAAACGATGTGATTTCCATCTCTGTGAATGCCCTTCCAGTTGTGAATGCTGTATCTGATAACACCTTGCTTTGTACCGGACAAACCGCTTCCTTAACTGCCAGCGGCGCCGATACCTATACCTGGAGTACAACTGAAACAACAACAGTTATTGCCGTATCGCCAACCGTAACGACGGATTATACCGTAACCGGCACCGATGCAAATGGCTGTATGAATACTTTTGTAATCACACAGGATGTGTCGACCTGCACCGGTATTGCCTCAATGGAACAACAAATAGCCATGGGTGTTTATCCTAATCCGTCAACCGGAGAATTTACAATTGATCTGCCGGTTAATGCGCAGGTGGAAATTACCAATCAACTGGGACAGGTGATTTACAGCAAGCAACTGGAACAGGGAAAAAACACTGTTAACATGAGTGAGTATGCAAAAGGTATTTATTTCCTGAAAGCAAGCATTGACGGAAAGATGACTATAACGAAGATCGTTAAGCAATAATAATTACCATAAATACCAGCAAATAAAAAAGCCCTCTCAGTTTTTTGAGAGGACTTTTTTATTGAAAACAGATCGTTACTTAAAATTCGTTACTTTCTTAACTCCGCCGTTTGTATAATAGTAAATATACACACCGTCTTTTTCTTTTGCCTGATCTATAGTTACTTCTTCGCCAAGAATAGTATAAATGCGCGAGATAACATCCTGGTTTAATGGTTCATCCAATTCATCAATGCCTGTTACACCACAGGTATAATTCCAGCTGGCCGTGCCATCTTTGCCCCATAATGCGCTTGAGTTAAAATACTGGGTTGGTGTAACACAAATTTGCACCAGGTTTGGGTTACCGCCACATTGCACATAATTAAGTAAAGGATTATTTCGCAGGTCCAGCGACAAAAGGTTGTTTTGCCAGATGCGCAAAAAGGTCAATGCAGAATTATTGCTCAGGTTTATTGTTGTTATCTGGTTTCCACCGGCATCAATGCCCTGTAAAGATGGGTTCATTCTGAAATCTAAACTTGTGAGATGATTGCCTGAACAAATAACACTTACCAGTGCCGGATTTGCAGAAAAATCAAGACTGCTGAAATTAGTGCTTACCGCATCAAAATAAGCCAATGCCGGGTTCATGCTAAGATCCAGGTTACTGATGGGATTGTAGGAACAGGTGAGCCTTTCCAGCTGCGTGTTTTGGCTCAGGTCAATTGTTGCGATTTGGTTGGTGCTGCAATACAGGCCTTTTAAATGTGTAAAAGCCTGAATGCCTGTGAGGTCGGAAATTGACATGGAGCTTATGCTGAGCGTTGTCACTGTATCTGTTTCCGTATTCTGAAGTTGATTATCGTGGTTGGAGTCATACTTAAACAACAACAACGCTTTAAAGTTCGGATCGGGGATGCTCACCACCTGTGCATGTGCAATACCTGATAAGCAGGCTAAGATCAATACAATTTTTTTCATCAGTTTTAAATTATAGTTACGCGGGTTTGGTAAAAATACTGATAAAAGCTGCACTTAAGCTACCATAAAAGCACTATTTAACACAATAGCTATGCTAAAAAACAAAAAACCCTTTTAGCGTGCTAAAAGGGTTTTTTATGGTTGTCCGACTAGGGTTGTTATGCCCATGACTATTAGTACTTTGGTTTTTACTGTTTTAATTGTTGTAAAGGTAGGGATTATTTTAATAACCCTTGATCCTGTAATTTTTTTTCATAACCTTCTTTTGAAAGCGTACAATTTATTAAAGCTAAAAACTCGTCCTTTTCAAGCTTGCATTGGTTTTTCATTTGACCAATAAGATAATTATTTATGTCTTGACCGTTATGACTAATTTTTGTGTGAAGGATTAGTTTATTGTTGTGGAAGTATTCAAAGTATATATGATCGCCAGATCTTTCTGTGAACCCTTTTTTATTTAATGCCTTTCTGGCTTTTCCTGAATCCAACACCATACATTAAATTTTTTCAGTTTTAGACACAATGGCGTTAATCACTTTTTTTATTAGAACTAGCCTATCAGAAAGTTGCGGGTCGCCAAGTTCGTTATACCTTTTAAATATATAGTCAAACTCCTTAGCAAATGACTCTTTAGCTTCATCCTCTGTTTGCCCGGTACCAGTTATACCAAAAAGATCGGAGGTTATTACAAAATAATCTTCCTCTCTATCAATTGAAGCCATATTATAGCTGTAAAAACTATATTTTGTGTCATTTGCAATAATATGATTAAATCTATAGGATAAGGCTGCTTGCTCCCCTCGGTATACATCATTAATTTTTTGGCTTATTTTGCCTTTTTTATTCCTTGTTATGGCTATTTTACCAACGGCATTCTCTTTCAGAACCTCTACTTTTTCAGTTTCAACAATCTCTGTTTGAAGCCTTTTTTTTGTTTCCGGCTTTATTGTCTGGTTTTTGTAAATCTTAATTACTTTGCCGTTTTTTTTAACGTCAACAATTTCAACAGGGGAGCCGTGATAAGAGTTTGCGTATTTATACAGTTTTTCAACTATCTCATTTCTAACCTCAGGGGATTTGTACATTTTTTTAAGCTCTGCATAATTCCCTGAATCGTTCATTTTAATAACGTTTTCAAACCCCTGACTAACTTTTGTTCTTTGGGCCATTACATCAGATCCCACAACATGATTTACAGTTTTCTCAAATCTATATTGGGGTACCGCACTACCAGGCAAGAATCCGCAAAGCTCTATTTTAAAGTTTGATAGATCAATAGCGACCTCATCAGATAACTCGTGCTTGGCTATTGAGATAATAAGTTCCTGTAAGTTTTTACTGACATTGACGAAGTAGTCAATAGGCAGGGCATGGTTTTTAGAAACTTGGCCACCCACATGGATACTCAATGATTTATTCAGATCTACTTTCATTATCCCAAATATAAACCAAAAAAAACACCCCTGCAACTGCCTGATTATTAGAATCAATGAAGTCCCATCTGGACAACTCCAGAACCGGCCAACAAAAAACCCCAGTAAACACTGGGGTTTTGAGGCATTTAGATTTTTTAGGCTGTTGTCCGACTAGGGCTCGAACCTAGACTTTACTGAACCAAAATCAGTCGTGTTGCCAGTTACACCATCGGACAATCTGAACTTAAAGTTCGGGCGACAAAAATAGAGAAAATATATTCATTTACAAAAATTTCATAAAAAAAAAGATTGCCACGCATTAGCAACCTTTTTTAGTTAAATTCGCATCTTATACGTTATAACACTACTATGCAATTTAAAAAATTGAACAACATTATTGGCTGGCTTGTTTTTGCCATTGCCACGTTTACCTACTGTGTTACCATTGAGCCTACTGCCAGTTTCTGGGATTGTGGTGAGTACATTGCCTGCGCCTATAAATTAGAAGTAGGTCACCCGCCGGGAGCGCCTTTCTTCCTCATTGTAGGCCGTTTCTTTGCTCTGTTGGGTGGTGGCGACCCTGCCATGGCCGGTAAAATGATCAATATCATGTCGGCATTATGCAGTTCCTTTTCTATTTTATTCTTATTCTGGACCATTACCCGCCTGGCCATTAAGGCTATCCTTAAAAAAGGCGAAGAATTTACAACCGGTAAACAATGGGCGGTTTTAGGCTCGGGCATCGTGGGCGCTTTGGCTTATACTTTTTCCGATTCGTTTTGGTTCTCAGCTGTTGAGGGCGAGGTGTACGCCATGTCATCTTTCTTTACGGCATTCGTTTTCTGGGCCATGCTTAAATGGGACGAGGAAGATTCGACAAACCCCGTTGGGGCCATGCGCTGGCTAGTGGTTATTTCGTATTTAATGGGTCTTTCCATTGGTGTCCATTTATTAAACTTGCTGGTAATTCCGGCTATTTGCTATGCGTATTATTTTAAAAAATATAAATTCGAGTGGAAAACCTTTTTCATTACCGGAGCTATTTCCCTGGTATTATTGGGTGGCATCCAGGCAGTGATGATCCCCAAAATTGTAAAGTTCGCGGCTGATTTTGAGATCTTTTTCGTGAATAAACTGCATTTTGGTTTCAACGTGGGCTCACTGGTGTACTTCTTAATGTTGTTTTCTTCTCTTGCCCTATTGATTATGTATACGGTCAATAGAAAGGAATCATTCTTTAAAGCCGGTTTTTACATTGCCATTGCCTTTACCGCTATTGTGGTTATTTCGGGCTACGGCATTTTTGGCATCGTATCACGTTTAGTGGTGTTAGGCGGGATCTTATACGGTATCAATAAATTGAAAGAAAAAAGCGGCAACACCTTAAATGTTATCCTCATGTCGTTTGCTACTTTGCTTATTGGTTATTCTTCTTTCTTTATCATCATTATCCGTTCGCAGGCCAATACGCCAATGGATGAGAACGATCCTGAAAATGCCATTACTATGTTATCTTACTTAAACCGTGAGCAATACGGCGCCGCGCCATTGTTATATGGCCAGTACTACAACGCGCCAACCAAATCACAACAGTATTTTAAGGATGGCGAGCCGGTTTACGCTAAAGATGAGAAAAGCAAAAAGTACAAGATCATTGATGATAAAAAGAAATCGGAAGCAGTTTATGAGGAAGAGTTTTGTACCGTGTTCCCACGTATGTGGAGTCAGCAGGGCAACCACGAAGCATCATACCGTTATTGGGGCGATGTGCAGGCCCATCACAAAACCAAAACACACATGAATGAGCAAAGTGGAGAAATGGAGGAGATCCAAATCCCTACCATGTATGCCAACTTAGCTTATTTCTTTAAATACCAGGTGGCATATATGTACCTGCGTTATTTTGCATGGAACTTCATTGGCCGCCAAAACGATATCCAGGGCTTAAACTCCAATCCTTTGGAGGGTAACTGGAAAACGGGCATTACGCCAATTGATAATTTCCTGCTGGATACCAACACTCAATTTGTGCCGCACTCGGCTTCAAATAATAAAGGAAGCAATTCATTTTACGCCCTTCCGTTCATATTAGGGATTCTTGGTTTTGTCTTTCAGTATAAAAATAATAAAGGCGATACATGGTTGGTTTCCATTTTGTTCCTCATTACCGGTTTGGCCATTGTGGTTTACCTGAACCAGTACCCTTACCAGCCGCGTGAACGTGATTATGCCTACGCCGCTTCCTTCTATGCCTTTGCTGTTTGGATAGGCTTTGGCGTGCTATTTATCTTCGACCTGCTGAGTAAAAGTAAAAAGTCAAACGCCGTGAGCGCCGCTTTAATTGCTACAGTGGTAAGCATGGCCATTCCAGCTGTTATGGCTGCCGAAGGCTGGGACGATCATGACCGTACCAAGCGTACCATGAGCCGTGATTTTGCAGTGAACTATTTAAATTCCTGTGCGCCAAACGCGATATTGTTTACCAATGGCGATAACGATACGTTCCCATTATGGTATGCCCAGGAAGTAGAAGGGGTGAGAACAGATGTGCGTGTAGTGAACCTGAGCTTATTGCAAACCGACTGGTACATTGCACAGGCAAGGCGTGCCGCTTATGATTCGCCTCCGGTGCCGTTTACCATTGAGGCCGATAAATTATCGCAAGGAAAACGTGAAGTGGTGTATTTAATGGATAAAGGCACAGGGCCAATGAACCTGAAAAAGGCCATTGACTTTGTAGAGTCGGATGAGCTTGCCAATAAACTGGATTATGGCACCAAACCAATTGATTACCTGCCGTCAAAATCGTTCTATATCCCGGTTGATTCGATGGCTGTGATGCGCGAAAAAGTGATTGCCGTGAAAGATACCGCACGTTTGGCAAAATCCATCAAATGGTCTATCAACCGTTCTTATATCTTAAAGAATGATTTAATGGTGCTCGACCTGATTGCGCATAATAACTGGAAGCGCCCGATTTATTTTGCGGTAACTACCGGTGCCGAAGCGTATTTAGGAATGGAAGAGTACTTCCAGCTTGAGGGCTTGGCTTATCGCTTATCGCCAATCAGGAACACTGAAATGGAAATGAACCAGGGCGGTCGCGTGAACACAGATGTGATGTATGACAACATCATGAATAAATTCCTGTGGGGCGGATTGGATAAAGAAGGTGTGAACCTTGACGAGAACTGTACACGCATGGCTTCGAACATGCGTATGCAAATGGCTACCCTGGCAAGCGCCCTTATTGCTAAAGGACAAAAACAAAAAGCGGAAAAAGTACTGGACCTGTGTCTTGAAAAAATGCCGGATTCCAATGTGCGTTTCGAAGCAACCCTGTATACCATGGTAGCCGATTATTACCAGATTGGTAACATGAAAAAAGCCACAGACCTGTCCTTAAAATTGTTTGATATTTATGAAAATGATTACAAAGTGTATAAATCGCAAAAACCTTCGCACCGTATAGCCTTTAACAGGGAAATGGGCCAGGCCAAGGAAATTATGCGCCGCCTGGTAATGTTGGCAGAGCAATTCAAGCAAGAAGACCATTCGAAAGTGTTGATGCAACGTTTAACATCTCTTATCCCCGCTGAAGAATTAATGCCCGAAGAGGAGCAACGACCACAAGCGCAACCTGTTGGACCAGGTGGTATGTAACAAAAAACATGAAGAGCGCTTTTTATAAGCGCTCTTTTTTTATACACTAACCAGATGATATTTCCAGTTTACAGAAAATACAGGAACAATAAGCATTTCTTCAAGATCATGAGCCACAGCGAGTTTGAGGAGATTAGCTTTATTGGCAAAAAAGCAATCGTCACAAAACATACCGCTAAAATTTTGCCTGACCGTAACCTGGTTGCCGACCTCTTGAATGATGTTGGAAATACAGCGGAACGTTCAACCAAAGAAGAATACGAATCGCATTTGCCTTAATTAATAATATTAGATGCGTTTGATCTTGTCAGTTCGAGCGTAGTCGAGAACATGAAAAATAATGAATAAAATAGCCATTATAGGATGCGGAAGCATGGGACTGATCTATGCCAACTCCTTTTTACGTTACAAAATTGCCGGTAAAGAAAATTTATTGCTGGTTGAAAAAAACGCGGAACGCCAAAAAACCCTTTCAGCCATGGATATTGGCAAGGTGGTTACTGTAAACGATCCGCTTATCAGGGAATGTACTATTGTGATCCTGTCGGTGAAACCACAGGATTTTAAGGAATTGTCGGTAGACCTGAAAGAGGTGATCGATCCGGCTTGTGTGATCCTGTCGATCATGGCGGGAACTGAAATGTCTTTTATTCAGTCGGCGCTTGGCCACCCGTTTATTGTGCGGGCCATGCCAAATTTGCCGGTTGAGATCAGTATGGGAATGACGGCTTTTACCGCGTCGAAAGAACTGGCGCACGATAAAATTATGCTGGTTGAAAATTTGTTGTCAACTACAGGCAGAACTTTGTACCTGAAAGAGGAAAAACAATTGAACGCGGTAACCGCTTTAAGCGGCAGCGGCCCGGCCTATTTTTTTTACTTCATGAAACATTTGGTAGAAGCCGGTATTGAAATGGGATTGGATGAGCATGTATCGTCCATACTGGCAAAACAAACCATGCTCGGTGCTTTTCACCTTATTAACAATGGGCGGAAAAACCTGGATGAATACATTACATCGGTTGCCTCCAAAGGTGGTACTACCGAAGCAGCCCTTAAAACTTTTGAAGAAGGAAACATGGGGCAGGTAATTGTTAAAGCCTTGAAGAATGCTGAGAAGAGGGCAGAGGACTTGAGTGTGAAATAAATTACAGGCTTAAATAATGAAAGTAATGCCGAACTTGATTTGGCATCTCACCATCCCATGGGGACCCTGAATCATCACGACACCTTGTGACAGGGTGATGGCTGTTTGTCATTGTGGGGAGAAACGACAAAGCAATCTCAAACATAGTTTAACTAAATTTGAGATTGCTTCACTATCGCTCGCAATGACGAATTTATTCCTTCACAAACTTTTTAGTGAGTGTATTTCCTTCCGAACTTAATTTTATAAAATATACTCCTGCTGTCAGATCACTCACATTAACAGATGCGTTAGATCCTTTATAGTTCTCCGTAAGTACTACCTTTCCGAAAATATCCATTACCTCAATTTTCATATCTGTTACCTTGTTCGTTTCAATGTTTAACTGGTTGTGAGCCGGGTTGGGGAACAGGTTAAACTGCATGTTGGTTTTATTTTGAGCAATTCCTGTTGTTGTATTTCCTAACCTTAAAGCATTAGCGGCATTGTCCAGGTTACCTAATGGATCATGATTAATACTGTCGAACGATGCGATGAAGGCGTATTCCAGAAAATGAACAGAACCAGGCGCTAATATAAAAGGGCCTGAACTCATCACAAATTTTTTATCACTGCCGGCGTCGCCTTCATACCATACAGCCGAACCACAAGGACCAGTTGTATAACTATCGGCAGTGTAGGCATAATTACTTGGGATGCTTCCGCCATAACCGTTTCCACCACAGGTAAGCGGCGAGCCGTCTTTCCAGAAGCTGGTCATATACTGATAGTATTCGATTGGAGTTGCCGGATCGGTTGTTTGTAAAGGAACGCCTGGAAAGGAATTATTAAAGTACATGAAATTGGTCATGCTCATTTCTTCCCCGGGTTCATCAATGGTCCCATCATTGTCATCATCAGTCATATTACTTGTATTTATAGGTCCTCTTGTTTGTACAATGCCTATGGCAGGATCGTTTGTATTGGCTGCCGGGTTATTGTACGAATAACCATAAGCTTTTGTAGCGTTGCAGCCCACATAGTCATCAGCATAACTGCCAATATCCGAATCGTTGAATAAGCCGATATAAACGTTAGGAAAAGAAGACGTGCTTCGGTTAATAATAGTATAGTTGTAAAATGTAGTGTAGTTCAAATACGGGTTATTGGCTACCATGGTTCCTGTGCCATAAGCGTAAGCCATTAACCTGACCTCTACACCAAGAGGAGCGCCGCCGGAACCCTGGTGTGACAGATAGTTATCATTAAAAACCGTAAAGATGGCCTGGTCGCCTTTTATAAGCGGGTAATCGCCAGCGCTTGGAGTATAAATACCATCTGAGTTCACATCTACAAAAGGTGCTAAGAGAGGATCCTGGTTTTGGGCTAAGTTTCCACTTCCGGGCCAGGACAGCAGGTCGGCCACCGGTATGTAACTCCCATTTTGCACATTACCGTTGGCATAATTGGTTATAAAAGCATCAATATCCGTTTGATTTAATTTCCACACACGGTTATATTGGGCTACGCTGGTTGAGGTTGCAGTGGCATTTGTTAAGTCCAATGGCCCGGGATAATAATCGACCCCGCTTTGGTGATAGGTTTGAGCTGAGGTATGAAGCTGGCCTCCAACATCAATTCCGCTGATCCATAAGCTGGCAGGACCGCCGTAATGCTTGTTGCTGCCTACAGGAACTTCGTAGCCATTATAACCTCCGGTCGGATCCCAGTGCAGATCGTTCCCGCTGTTGACACGTGCCTTCACCTGGTTTATATCCAGGTATCCGTAAGTTTGTGCGTTAACTGCAGTAATTGTTAATGCAGTGCATAAGAGTAAAAAAGTTTTCATAACAGTACTTTTTAATTGGTTTCAGTATAAAGTTACTGTCATCACTGCACATAAAAAGCCCAAACTAACAAGTGTATAGTTTGGGCTTATAAATGGAATGATTTAAGAGATAAGTGGAATTATTTTCCTTCTATCCAGTTCGTAATTTCCGCGTCCATTGGTTTTACCTTTGATGAAAGGTGTTTTACCACCTGCCCTTTTTCGTCCACTAAAAATTTATTGAAGTTCCAGTTTACTTTCGCGTCTAAAACGCCATTCTCGGTTTTAGAGGTTAACCATTGATAAACAGGGCTTGTCGCAATGCTTACCTTTTCCATCATCTGGAAAGTAACGCCGTAATTTTTGGTGCAAAAGGCTTTAATGTCGGTGCTTGTTCCGGGTTCCTGCCCGCCAAAATCATTGCAGGGAAAACCGATGATGACAAAATTCTTTGATTTGTATTTTTCATATAACTCTTCCAGGTCTTTGTACTGAGGCGTGTAACCACATTCAGAAGCTGTATTCACAATGAGTACTTTTTTGCCTTTGAGGTCGGCAAAGTTAAAATCGGCGCCTTCCAGCGTTTTGGCTTTAAACTCGTGCAATGTTTTGGTGCCCGATGTGGTAAATGCCATAGTGATTGCGGATAATCCTAAAATGAATAGTTTTTTCATATTGATTTGTTATTTGATTTTTAATTGTAATATGGAATAGCCATGTGTTTTGTTAATGATTAGTGTTTAAATAACCTGGCTATTTCATGATTTTTGGTTTTGTTACTTATTTAAACAAAGATAAGCGAATTGGGCTTAGAAAAAAGCGATTTATTTTGCTAAATTTGCGGCAGTTTGACAACCACTACCGTGCATAGTACACCCGAAGAAAACATTAGCTACTCAAAAGCCTCTTCCTTATTTAAATTAACGAAGTTCAAATTGTCTTTTTTAGTAGTGTTTTCGGCTGTGATTACGTATTTAACGGTAGCCGAAACCTTTGACTGGAAGCGCATTGTGGCTCTTTGTTTTGGGGGTTTTTTGGTAACCGCGGCCGCTAATGGCTTTAACCAGGTCATTGAAAAAGACCTTGATAAGTTGATGAACCGCACAAAGCAGCGCCCCATTCCAACCGGCAACTTATCGCCGGCCGAGGCTTTGGCATTTTGCATTACATGCACACTGGCCGGAACCGCTTTACTTTGGTTCTTTACCAACCCCTTAAGCGGTATAGTGGGTTTTATCTCTGTTATCTTGTACGCGGCGGTATACACACCGCTCAAGCGTGTTACGCCTTTCTCTGTGTTTATAGGCGCTTTTCCAGGCGCTTTTCCAACGCTTATTGGCGCTGTAGCGGCTACCGAAGGTTTTGGGAACATTACCTTTTTTGCTATGTTGTTGTTCCTGGTCCAGTTCTTTTGGCAATTCCCCCATTTCTGGGCTATTGCATGGGTAAGCCACGACGATTACCAGAAAGCAGGTTTTTTTATGCTGCCCTCCAAAGGTGGTCGCGATAAGAGTTCCCGTTCACAAATCCTGGTGTACACCTTGTCTTTGTTTCCTATTTCGCTGACACCTTATATTTTTAATTTTACCGGGTGGATCTCGGCCGCGGTTGTAAGCTCCATGTGTGTGGCGTTTATATTCCAGGCTTATAATTTATACAGGACAGGAAGTATTGAAGATGCCAGAAAACTGATGTTCGGCTCGTTCATCTTTCTGCCAATTGTGCAATTAGCCTTAATGATAGGACACTTATTTTTAATATAATGATGATGGAAGAAAACGTGAAACAAAGCCCGCTTTATAAAGCCGAATTAAAGGCTGCTCACCAAAAAGCAGCCAAGCCTTTGCTATGGGTTGCTATTGTGAGCATGGTCATGATCTTTGCCGCCTTAACCAGCGCTTATATTGTTAGGGCCGATAATGGCAACTGGCTGTTGTTTAATTTGCCGGATGCGTTCTTTATGAGTACGGCCGCTATTATTACCAGCAGTATCACCATGTTTTTGGCCATGCGCATGGCTAAAAAGAGTAATAATACAGGGGTGGTTTTAAGCGTTTTGGCTACTTTTATCCTTGGGTTGGTATTTACCTGGTGCCAATTTAAAGGATGGGGCCAGCTAACCGCTAAAGGAATTGTATTTGCCGGCAAATATTCCAACGCTTCGGGTTCATTTTTATATGCCATTACGGGCGTACATCTGGCCCATTTATTCGGGGGCTTAATTTCCTTATTTGTAACGCTTATAAATAGCCTGAGAGGCAAGTACAGCGCGGGAAACACGCTTGGTTTAGAACTTTGTTCAATTTATTGGCACTTTCTTGATATTTTATGGGTGTATTTGTTTTTATTTTTGTATTATATTCGTTAAACTTGCACCATAATTTTCATAAAAACAGTTAAAAACATAAATTTAAATTATGTCTCACAGTACAGAAATCGATTCAAAACACGCCTGGGATGGCGGTCAATCACCGTTTCGTGTAAGCTACGGAAAAATGATGATGTGGTTTTTCCTTATTTCCGATGCCTTGACCTTTGGTGGTTTATTGGTATCTTATGGGTTTATCCGTCATAAATACTCAGAGGTTTGGCCGAAAGCTGAAAATGTGTTTACGCATTTCCCGTTTGTTGAGCAGCATTTGCCTTTGGCATATGTAGGTTTAATGACTTTTATCCTCATCATGTCGTCTGTAACCATGGTATTGGCTGTAGAGGCAGGACACCGTAACGACAAAAAGAAAGTGATTATCTGGATGTTCTGGACCATTGTTGGTGGAGCTACTTTCGTACTTTCGCAAGCCTGGGAGTGGTATCACTTCATCATTGGTACCGAGCAAGGCGCTTTACGTCATGTGTGGGATATGGAAAGTCAAAAATATGTAGAGCAAATGGTATATGGCGCTAACATGACGGTAAACGAGTATGGTGTGCCTCAGTTCGCTAACTACTTCTTCTTTATTACCGGTTTCCACGGTTTCCACGTATTCTCGGGTGTGGTCATCAACTTTGTCATTTTCTTAAATGTGATTAAAGGAACTTACGAAAGAAGAGGCCATTATGAAATGATTGAAAAAGTTGGTTTATACTGGCACTTTGTAGATTTGGTTTGGGTATTCGTATTTACCTTCTTCTATCTATTGTAAAACTAAAAATTCAACAACTCAATAATTCTCTAACTCATTAACTAAAAATTATTATGTCAGAATTTCACGACGATTACCCATCATACGAACACATGGCTCACCACAGTGAGGAAGAAGGAAAAAAAATCCGCCGTTCTCTTTGGAACGTGTTCTGGATCATGTTGGCAATTACCATCTTTGAATTAGTGATAGGTTCAATGGCGCCAGGCCATGGATGGAGCGGTACACTATGGCTTAAAGTATTGTTCATTGGTTTAACCATTGCCAAAGCAGGTTTCATTGTAATGGCTTTCATGCACTTGGGCCATGAGGTTAAATTTATGAAATACACGATCTTATTGCCTTACACCGTGTTTATGTTATATGGTATTTTCATTATTTTAAATGAAGGAACCTATAGCAGTCACCCTGAAAATAAAACTAAAGTTGACGCGTTATTGATCCGTCAACAAGAGCAATTAAAAGCCGGACATGGGCATCATGACGCGGCGGCAACCGAAGGTCATACCGAAGAGCACCACGAGGAAGCACACCACTAAATAAATTTGTTCATTTTATGTAAAACCCATTCGTCGATCGACGAATGGGTTTTTTTATTACATGAGTGTTGAAAATACCCTTTGGAGGGTATGGATAGTTAGATTATTAAGAGTAGTTTTAAAGATTATTAACCCTCAATCTTTAAAACATGAAAAAAATCTACTTGTCTCTTTTTACAGTGGCGCTGGGTTTAACCGCAGGCGCACAAACAATTTTAACCCAGGCTTTTAATGAGCCGGTGATCGGGGATGTGAATACCCAACAGCTTTACGATTCGGCAGCTGTATTGCCTAATACCATGGGAACAGGGCAAACGTGGAATTTTTCGACTTTAACACCTAATGGCAGTAATGAATCCATATCGTATATATCCCCGGTTTCGTCAGGGCCCAATTCAGCTTCCTTTCCTACGGCCACGATGGCTGATTTTGATGGGGTTGACTTTTATAACTATTACGAATCAAACACCAATAATATAGCGATTATAGGATTCGAAGATCCGAATGTACTGTTGGTGCTTTCCGATCCGATGGCCGTTGGGGCATTCCCTTTTGGCATAGGCTCTACGTTTACCGATGTGGCTGCAGGCACCTGTACAGCTATGGCTTTGGGCGGCGCAACCGGTGTAGCCAGCGGAACCACAACTGTTACCGGAACAGGATCGGGTCATTTAATGTTACCGGGAGGAACTTATCTCACAAATGTATTGCAGGTTACTTCACGCACAAAGATCGATATCAGCATCAGCGGTGGGCTTGTTACATTGAATAACGATGGTGTAGAGTATACGTATTATGACTCTCAAAAATTTCCGGTCCTGAGTGTGGCTTATACTACGGTAACAGGTTCATTCCCTTCTTACAGCGCTGATATAAAAATAAATTCAAATCTCATCACAGGCTTAAACGATATGAACTTTGGCGCTGATTTCAGCATTTTCCCAAACCCTGCAAAAAATAATTTTAATGTAAAATTATCCAACACTGCTAACGCGCTTTGTAAAATGGAGATCGTGAATAGCATTGGCGCGCTGGTACGCTCGGTTGATCTGGGGAACGGCTCGGTGATCTCTCAAAACATATCTGTGTCTGACCTTGCGCCGGGTATTTATATGGTAAAAACAACGTTAGGTAATAAAGTTTCGGCAAGGAAACTTGTTGTAGAATAAAGCCAACTGTCACTTCGAGTAGCTCCGACCTTAGGAGGAGCATATCGAGAAGTGATACAGGGAAGAGTTCTCGTTACGCTTCACTGCATTTTGCAACCGGAACTAGCAAAGTATTAAACCCATCCGTTATTTTACGGGTGGGTTTTGCATTTTCAGTAATTTTACTCTTTTCTGTAATTAAGGGATGAAGTAGTTTTAAGGCATATTAATCCTTAAAACTTTCTTATGAAAAAAATCTACTCATTTATTGCGGCAATTGCTTCCGTAGCCTCTGTTAATGCACAATTTACGCTGACAAAGGCATTTAACGATCCGGCATTTGGCGATCATTTTAACCGCAAGGAATATGATTCGCTTGGTCTTGTTCCCAAAAATACAGGCACTAACCAGGTTTGGAATTTTGCCGGATACCCTCAAAACAGCAATGTATTAAATACAACATACACTACGGTGGCTACAGCGCCTAATGGCGCCAACTATGTTGGGGCAACGATTGTAGAAATGGACGGAGCAGGGGCAAATACCTATTATAAATCCACGGCAAGCGGTTACGAGTTGGTTGGCGCCGAAAATGCGTCGATAAGCTACAATTATGCCAATACGGCTTATGCCTGGGACTGGCCAACAAGTTATGGCTATTCCAATACCGATACTTATGCAGGGACCTGTGCAAGCGGTGCTAATACAGGAGTGAGCAGCGGCACAGTAACAACAAACGCATCGGGTACAGGAACGTTAACCTTGCCAAACGGCGTGGTGCTGAATAATGTGTTACAGGTAACTATTGTGAACAATTTTGTGCTGAGCTTTGCCGGCGGGACTTTTGTATTGAATATTTACGCTGTTGATTATAATTATTTTCATGCTTCGCAAAAATTCCCGGTCATGACGGTTAGTTACAGCTCAGCCAATGGCTCAGCCTTAACGGGAAAAATAAGAGTGAATGACCTGTTGCTTACAGGTGTGAACGATCTTAAAGCTGAGGAGGCGCTAAGCATTTTTCCGAACCCGGCTAAAAGCAGTTTCAATATTACTTTACATAACGCCGATCATGCCGCCTGCAAAATGGAGATCACCAATAGCTTCGGTGCATTGGTTCGTTCCATTGATCTGGGCAACACTGCAGAAATTGTCGGGCACGTTTCTGTATCCGATCTGGCACCGGGAATGTATATGGTGAAAACAACTCTCGGTAATGTTATTTCTGTAAGGAAATTGATTGTTGAATAATTTTTTTTGCACTGATATTAAAAGCCCATTTACCAACAGTGAATGGGCTTTTTTGTTAAATATCAGATAATTGAAACCGTAATAAAAAATTGATTAATTTTAAATAAATTATTGAAAACCAGCTGCATGAAAATAATCTACTCATTAATTTTATTAATCATATGTGCATTAGGAGCAAATGCACAATCCTTAACTTATGCAGCCAACGCGCCGGTAGTAGGAAACATTTACCAACAAAGTGCATATGATTCTACCACAGTGCTAAATAATGCTACAGGGCAAAACATGACATGGGATTTCTCCTCATTATCTTCTTTTCCTTTTACAGAGGCGGCTACTTATACAACTGTTGCTTCTACTCCTTATGCGGCTAATTTCCCATCTGCTACAATAGCGGTAAATGATGAAGCAGGTGGATATATTTTTTATAAATCAACATCGTCACAGTATGAATGGCTTGGGAAACAAAACGCAAATCTTGCTATTAATTTTTCAAATACTGCGGTGGTGGCGGTATGGCCTATAGCTTATAATTATAGCAATACTGATGTTGCCACGGGAACGGCAAATGTTCAGGGGCAAAATGGGACGGCTGCAGCCACCATAACAACTCAGGGTACAGGTACAGGAACGTTAATTATTCCCGGAGGCGCTGTATTTAATAATGTATTACAAACAAGAACAACACAAACGGTATATATCTCTGCCGCAGGTGGTTCTTATACAGCTAATCTGAAAAACACAAATATCAGCTATTACCATTCATCTCAAAAATTCCCGATCCTAAACATAGAATTTTTTAGCTCTACGGGAACCTTTCCCAATTCTCCCGCAGTAGATATAAGAATAAACAATGCTGTTATTACCGGAGTAAATGATCTTAATTTTGACGCAACATTTGCTGTTTATCCTAATCCTGCAAAAAGCATGATTAATATTAAGCTTAATAATGGTAATAATAGTAATTGCACAGTAGAGATCGTAAATGCATTAGGAGAAGTAACAAAAAATGTAAACCTGGGAAATGACTCAGAAATTTTTGGGAATATTTCAATTTCTGACCTTGCTCCGGGCATTTACATGGTAAAAACGACATTGGGTAATAAAATTTCTGCAAGGAAATTAATTATTGAGTGAGATTGCTTCGCTGGCAATCGCAATGGCTTTTTTTGTGCCTTGTCTTTTATCCTTAACTTTAGGCATTGTAAAAAACGTGTTACGCTTTTCATTCATATTGCTTTTGCTCCTAAGCCTTTCCTGCTCCAAGGATCCGCCCCTGTTTAAGCTCGACAACTTAAATAATAATGAAATAGGTTGCTTTGGCCATGCAGGAATGGGATCACGCTCTCTATATCCCGTTAACACGTTCGAGAGCCTGGAGTCTTGTTTAAACCGTGGCGCCGATGGCACCGAAATGGATGTGCAGGTAACCAAGGACAGCGTGCTGGTCATTTATCATAACGAAAACCTGAGTGCTGCTACTTCCTGCAGCGGCAGGATCAAAGAAATGAACTGGAGCGAGATACAGGATTGTAAAATGAATTCCCTCTTATTCAAAAACCTCGATGTGATGTCCTTTGATGAGTTTATTCAAAAGATCCCGAATCCAAAAGATTATATTTTTACCTGGGATTGCAAATTATGGATCGATGATTTTAATGCCGATAATAATGAGTACTTCCGGTTTTTTGCCCGCACGCTCATTCGCACTATGGACGCTTACGACCTGGGGCAAAATATATTTATTGAAAACCCGGTGATTGGCTTTTTACTGATCGCTAAGGAAATGAGGCCGTCGCTTAAACTCTTTTATCTTGCCGAAACGTATGAAGGTGGTTTGGAACAAGCGGTGCAATGGAAATTTTATGGGATCTCGATGCACCATACAAAACTCACGGCAGAGCAGATTAAAACAGCGCATGAAAATAATTTACACGTGACCTTATTTGGCGTATTAAGCGAAAAGGAAAATTATTCGGCTGTAGAAAAAAGCCCTGATTTTATGCAAACAGATAATATCAATTACCTCTTAAAAATTTTCGGGAAGTACAATAAAGGTAAAGGCTACTTGTTCTCTATGAGCCATTGACGTACGGTTAAATTCACAGATTAAAAAGTAGTTTACTGTATCGGCCTTATCCGACTTAAGTATGTCATTGCGGACAAGCTATGATGACTACTGAAAATCGCCCCGAACCATTATCGGTAATTGTTGTTCCGGCATCTAAAGTAACATAATCGGTAGCCCGTAAAGTATAAGAGTCGCTGGTATTAAATGTGGGGGAACAAGCTCCACCGGTAGTAATTGTTTTTTTAACAGCCCGTGTACTATAATCTGTGGCGGGGGTACAAATAGTAAGGTTGTTGCTGCAATCAACATTTAATTTATAATAACGCAGGTAGTCAATTTCGAAATACTGTGGCCAATGCGTAGGTGTTGCATTTCCGTGTGGTTTAGCATTCCAGTCAGAAGGTAGAAAAGCATAGTCGGGATCTACACAAAAATTTATAATTGCCATCATTGGGTTTTGAGGAATAGCTGCACCTGTAGGATCATATACGCTTCTTACCAACACATCATCGTAATAGTAATTAACCCTGTCAGGGCCCCATTCGGTGGCATACTTATGAAAAGCAGCCGACATTAAATTGACACCTGTAACAAGCTGATAATTTGAAGAGGTGGGACTACAGGTTGTTACTGAGTTGCTCAAAAATATATTGGTGCCGTACTGGTAACCATTATAGCAATCCGGAGCTTTCGGCTCCATGAAATCTATTTCATTATACACATTACAGCTAAACAACCATAAACCCGGCCAGTAAGAATAGGCACCGGTAGGAACTTTGGCATAGCCTTCTACATAACCATAATGATAGCGCTCTACACCTCCTGAAGGCCTGGAAGATATTGCCCCGCTTTGGTATGCACAAGTTACACCTGCCGTGTTTGGAATAGCCCACTCAGAGTAAGGTATATGTACTCCTGTGAGTAAAGTATCGGCTTTTATTTTTAAAGTAGTTCCGGTTTGTATCAGATTAGCAGGGTAGTTGTATTCTGCACCATTATTATAGTTGCCAAAGGAATACCTGGCTCTCCATTTATTTACTGTATCCAACGTTGAGTTAAACTCTTCTGTTCCGCTTGTTTGCAAAATCCAGGCAGGATCAGTAGCCGGAGTTTGGGCTTTTATGTACGGAGTTACTAAAAACAGTAACATACATAGTATGGCATAATTTATTTTATACATAACTGCGTTTTTTAAATAATTGAAATTATTGAGTTAAAATCATTTTTTTGGTATCTACTTCGTCATCATTAACAATTAGGCTGTAGTAATACATGCCGGGATTAAAATCGTTCGCATTGATGGTGACACTGCCTTTGCCCGGAATTTTCACGGAAATTGTTTTTAAGAGCTTGCCATTCATGTCAAACACTAAAATGCTGGCGGTGCCGCTTTCCACAATATTATATTCGATCACTGTTTCTTTATTGAAAGGATTTGGCCTGTTTTGTTTCATATAAGATTTTATATCCTCATTTGCAGCGCCGATATTATCAGTAAAGCTCATTTTGCGATCATTGATACTTTCGCTTGATTTTGAGCAGCAATTGTTAAGTCGCTTTTCCAGTTGAATATTCTTTTTATCCAGTTCTTTAATAGCTTCAATCAGTACAGGTATAAGGCCATGATACATAATTCCTTTTATTCCTTTATCATTTGTGTTAACTACTTCCGGGAAAACGAGTTCTACGTCCTGTGCAATTAATCCTAACTCTTTTGTTAAAGGCTCCGTCCCTGCATTTGATGATTTGAAATTGTATTTTACTCCTTTTAATTGTTTAAGTTTGCTTAAAGAGTTTTGTAAGGTGTCGATATTCTCTTTTAAATTCCTGTCGCTCCAGTGGGTAGTACTTTTTGCCCAAACATCTCCACTGCCTTTTACATAAAATGTTTCAGAACTGCCAGATGCAGTATTATAAACAGAGTAAGCTTTTGTCAGGTTTCTGTTGACATAATTTATTTGACAATACGCATTATCTGCAGTATGTGTAGCAATGGCTACGATAGCACAGTTATTGGCAATTGAAGTGACAAATCGTGAATTATATTCACTGGCGGTACCGAGTAATAAATTACCTCCACCCGAAAGCCGCATTCGTTCAGTACCTCCAATTGAAAAACCAATGTTGTTATACGCAGCTTGAAAAAAACCTGTACCATTATCTCCCAGCCATGTATAATCGGGCCTGCTGGCTGATGGTGTATTTGTTACAGTGCCATTCGCTCTAAGGAGTACACAACTTCCGGCTGTATTCCCAGCTTCGGAAACTATAAGATCACCTGTAAAATGGTGTCTTTCACCATAAATAGGTGCAAAGCTAGAACCGTATGATTGGGTTCCACCAGAAAAGACATTGATTTGGGATGTAGCCGAAAACGCTACGCATGTCAATAATAATGCAATTGATTTTTTCATGGTCGTTGAATTTTTAGGATAAATGATTTTTGAGTTGTATTTTAAAATTTGTCAGGCAAAACATAACTCAAAATTATGAGGATCATTTGTGAATGATTGACCGTAAAAAAGATTTTTGGCACGACATATCCAATAATATAGGCTTCACAAGGGTTACTCTTGTAAAAAAACTTAGGTAATAAGGTTTCTGTAGAGAAATTGGTTGTAGAATAAATTTAATGGTCACTTCGAGTAGCTCCGACTTTAGGAGGAGCATATCGAGAAGTGACTGCCGGAAAAAGTTCCCGATATGCTACACTTTGTTTCGCTACCCGAACTGACACATTTTTAAAAAACCCATCAGCTGTAAGGCTGATGGGTTTTTTGTGAAGCGCATTTTATCCTTAACGCTACACATCATCAAAAATGCGTGTTGTGTTTTTCAATCATCTATTTTTCAACTGAATATTTACCTTGCACATAATTAGGTTTTTAACGCTTAAAATAAAGGTCACGTTTCATTTGTTTGGTTAATATAAAATTATTGAAAGGCACACGTTGTTCGGCAGATGATACAAATCTGAAAAAATCGCTCACATAACAGTTACGCGTTTCCATTAAAACAGTGGCGTTATTACCCACTTCAAAGCCCTCCTGTAAATACACATAATCTTTGCCAAGTATCTGCTTGCTACCATTATTTAGGTTCACGGTGCAGCTTGTGCCACTTTCGGTTATGCTTTTGTATGTTTTATCGGGCGGGTGAGTTGTCAGGGTTTTATTACACACTGTTTTACTTGTATCGCAACCACTGCTGTTTTGTTGCCATACTTTTATATAATCCAGCTCTAAGTTATAAGGGAAAGGTGTGTTTACTGTATCTATAGCAACACAAAAATTATCTTCAGGCGTACCTGCCCCCATAATAATATACATAGGATTTAGCAAAGCCGCGGTATCATTTTTCCAGCTACGGGAATACACATCATCTTTATAAAAATCGATCCCGCCCGGGTACCAATAGCCCCCCACTGTGTGCCATTGATTATTGGTCATGGTTTGTTGGTCTGGTTGGTCAATGATGTGAGCTGCTAATCGATCTGACATGTATTTAGTTCGCCAATGCACTGTACTGTTGTACCAATCGGTGACTCCATTGTTTTCCATCCAGTCAATTTCAGAGTACTGCATTAAATCTGTAGGAGTAGTTGAAATATCTAATAACCAAAAGGCAGCTGTAAACGCATTATAACTCGAAGGAACGACCCTATAAGGTTCTTTAAATCTCACTTCAAAATAACCATATTTGAATTTAAATTTTGAAACTAAAACGCAATTGGTATACTTGAAGGGAATATTATCAACTACAAAACAATTAGAACCACTAGGTAAGCAGGGAGCACTTCCATAACCACAGGCAGCTGAATTACAATCATACGGATAGGTAAAAACAGGCATGTTTTTATTCTCTTTGCGGGCAATTAAAGAGCAGGTATCACCACTAAAGCTGATATTATTGGTGGAGGTATAATCCATTTCTAAACCTGCAACATCATCGAAAGGTGGGGCTAAAGCAGGGCACCAGCCTGAACCCGGTACTCCGGGTACTACAGAATAGGTAGAGACAGGTATTTTATTTGAATTGAAAAAATGTCCCCATGGATAACGTTTCAACCAATTCTGGCGCCGTAAAGCGGTACTGTCAAACTCATCGCTAAAAACCAGGTCAAAAGCAGGGTCATTTTTAGGGATCACCGGGTTAACCGGTTGTGCTGTCAGCATATGGCCCAGGCACATCAAAATACAAAATATCTTTTTCATGGTCAGGATGTTATTGGGTTAAGATCATTCGCTTGGTGTCTACTTCCTTCTCATTTACAATTAATGAATAATGGTACATGCCTGGCTGAAAATCGTTGGCGCTAATGGTAATGTTGCCTTTGCCTGGGACTTTAACCGGAATTGTTTTTAAAAGCTTTCCGGTCATATCAAAAATAAGAATGGCAGCTGAACCTGTTTCTACAACGTTATAATCAATAACGGTTTCTTTACTAAAAGGGTTAGGATTGTTTTGTTTTAAGTATGACTTTGCATCTTCTGAAAGGTTAACATTCTCAGATGAATTGACAGATTGATTAGTGTTTACCCCAGATGTTTTGGAACAGCAGGCGCCTATCGTATTTTGCAATTCAGCATTTTTCTTATCCAGTTCTTTAATGGCTTCTATCAATACAGGTATAATATTGGTATATACAATGCCTTTCGTTCCAAACTCATTGGTTTTAACTGCTTCAGGTAATACTTTTTCTACATCCTGTGCAATAAGCCCAAGCTCATTTTCCTTAGAGACATCGCCAACAAAGGATTCTTTAAAATTATACTTTACGCCTTTTAGTTGTTTTATTTTGTCGAGAGAGTTTGACAGGTTGTTAATGTTCTCTTTCAGGTTCATGTCGCTCCAGGTAACATTATTCTTTGCCCATAAGTCGCCCGATCCATCCAGGTAACAAGTTAGTACTGGTGAGCCTGTAGTCGTATTGTATAACATATATGCGTGGGTGGCATTTCTGTTTACGGTTACTTTTTCATGTGTACCTCCATTCCAGGTGTAATTGCTCCATGACTGGATCCCCATTTTGTCTATATCAGCTGTAACAGCCAGCTTGCCCACATCGTCGGTTGTGCTTCCAAGCAGCATGCTATAAGTTGCAATACGAAATTTTTCATTTGCATTAACAGTAAAGCCAATGGTATTGCTTGCAGGATGAAAAATCCCGGTCTGGTCATTTCCCAGCCAGGTATAATCGGGGCTCGTGGCTGATGATACATTGGTTCCTCCATTATCTCTTAATAAAATACAAGCTGAACTAGGACTTGCGGTTTCAGATACCACCACTTTGCCGGCAAAGTGGTGCTTTTCACCATATGCTGGAGAAGTAGTGGATCCATAGGACTGCAAGCCGCCCGGAAAAATTTTAATTTGTGATGTAGCCGAAAATGCTACGCATGTCAATAATAATACATTTAATTTTTTCATGGTCGTTGGATTTTTTAGTAAATAATAGTGAGTTTATCTAATCCAAAATTACTTATAAGCACTTGTGAAAGCCCCACCGTTAAAGACCTTTTTGGCACAACACATTTCAATAACAGAGGCTTTACAAGGGTTTACCCTAAGCTTGCTAAGTGAGGCAATTAAAAAAATTATTTTGTAAAGTAAAATTATGCGGTTACGAAATGTTACTCTATAGTAATCATAAATGCGACTTGCGTTTTCAGGATTTATGTTTTCCTGCGCTTTTATAATTCAAACGGTTACTGGTGCTTCATGTAAAGAATGAAGCTGTTGTGTTTGGAATAAATTTTATGAAGTGAGTATGGAAGCTGTCCGCTTTTAGCTTTTGGCTATTTTTTCGAGCACCAGCTGCGCTACTTTTTGTTCGGCTGCCTTTTTCGATTTGTGTTCAAATGTGGCTTGCGGTATACCGTCGATGGATAACTGAACCACATAAGTTTTTTCTTTCCCTTTACGATCTTCGTTCAAAACAACATACTCAAATTGTTTTTTCTGGCGCTGCATTAGTACCTGGAACTGCGATTTATAATCGGTATTGGTTTGCAGCAATTCATCCATGTCAAGGTGAATTTTAATGATGTTGTTCAGAATGAATTTTTTAGTTACCTCAAAGCCCTTGTCCATAAACACTGCTCCAATAAAAGCTTCAAATACATCTCCATAGGCCGATGAATTGAGTTTTTCCTTATTGGTGAGTTTGGAGCTTAGCAATACATCAAAACCAAATTTTCGCGAAAGGTTAAACAGGTTTTGACCATTCACAATCTTGCTCCGCATTTGGGTAAGGAAGCCTTCATCTTTTTTTGGGAACAGTTTAAATAAATGCTCGGCTACCACCGCACCCAATACCGCATCGCCCAAAAATTCGAGCCGCTCGTTACTTTGCAGGTGTTCTGTAATTTCTTTGGAGGAACTCCGGTGTCTGAATGCTTGTTTGTACAACGCAATATTGCCGGGATAAAAGCCCAGGATATTCTTGAGTCGTTGTTTAAGCTCTTTGTCTTGTTTTGAGAGTGGTGTTAAAACAGATAAAAGCTTTTTCAAAGCAAAAAATTAAGGATTGTATTTTTTTACTACAAGCGCGGCATTGTGTCCGCCAAACCCAAAGGTATTACTGATAGCATAATTAACAGGGCGTTGTTGCGCTTTGTTAAAAGTCAGGTTTAATTTTGGATCAATTTCCGGATCAACGTTTACATGATTGATCGTTGGAGGGACGATGTCATTTTTAACCGCTAATACTGTAGCAATGGCTTCTACTGCACCGGCAGCGCCCAATAAATGGCCTGTCATGGATTTGGTAGAGCTGATGTTCATTTTATAAGCCTGTTCGCCAAAAATATTGGTAATGGCTTTCAGTTCGGCGCCATCCCCAAGCGGGGTGCTGGTACCATGTGTATTAATGTAATCCACCACATCGGGCGAAATGTTCGCGTCTTTCAGCGCGCGTTCCATTACCAATGTAGCCCCTAATCCTTCCGGATGCGGAGCTGTAATATGGTAAGCGTCGCCGCTCATGCCACCGCCAATAATTTCGGCATAAATTTTTGCACCACGGGCTTTGGCATGTTCCAGTTCTTCCAGCACCAAACAAGCGCCGCCTTCGCCTAATACAAAACCATCACGCTCTTTATCGTAAGGGCGCGAAGCTGTTTCAGGGCTTTCGTTGCGGGTGCTCATGGCCTGGCAGGCGTTAAAACCACCAATGCCGCTCTCATTAATAGCTGCTTCGGAACCACCTGCAATAATAGCGTTGGCCCTGCCTAAGCGAATATAGGTAAAGGCGTCAATTAAAGCGGTTGTTGAAGAAGCGCAAGCGGAAACGGTTGTAAAGTTAGGACCCCTGAATCCAAAACGGATGGAAATATGCCCTGAGCAAATATCCGCGATCATTTTTGGAATAAAGAAAGGATTGAACCGTGGGGTACCATCGCCTTTGGCAAAGTTAAAGGTTTCGGTTTGGAACGTATCCAAACCACCAATCCCTGAACCCCAAATTACACCGATCTCGTTTTTGTCAATACCTTCTGCGTCAATTCCCGAATCGGCCACTGCCTGAACAGAAGCGGCAATTCCGTAGTGAGAGAAAGCATCCAGGCGTTGGGCTTCTTTCCGGTCAAAGTATTCTTCCAGTTTAAAACCCTTTACCTCGCAGGCAAAACGGGTTTTAAATTTAGATGCATCAAAACGAGTAATAGGTGCGGCACCACTAACGCCGTTAATTAAATTGGTCCAATAATCATTTACATTACTGCCCAATGGTGTAACAGCACCAAGTCCCGTAACTACTACGCGCTTAAATTGCATAAGGAATGAGTTTAGAAAAAAGTAAAGTTCTTAGTTTTTAGCGTTTGCCTCAATATAAGAGATAGCATCTCCTACAGTAGCAATTTTTTCAGCCTGATCGTCCGGAATAGCGATATTAAATTCTTTTTCAAATTCCATGATTAATTCTACTGTATCTAAAGAGTCTGCTCCTAAGTCGTTAGTAAAGCTTGCAGTTGGAGTTACTTCTTTTTCTTCTACACCTAATTTATCAACGATGATAGATTTTACTTTTGATGAAATGTCTGACATTGTGTTTTAGTTTTAAAATTCGGGACAAAGATAGTAGTATGAAACAAATATCAAAAAAAAAAGTCCTCAAGTAAAGGCTTGTTTTTCAAACAATTACTCAAAAACTTGATTTTTTAACTAGCTAAACTCTATAATCCACTCAAAGAGATATGTTGTTTATAGGTTCTCAGGCCGATTTTTTGATAATGCGGTGAGGGTGGTGGTGCCTGTGGGTAATATGTTTTATATTGGTAGGTTTTGATTCGGGCTTTTTAAATTTATTGACAATAGAAACAATAATGAACAAGGCAATGCCAAACCCCAATATGCCGGCAATAAGGTAAACACCTGTCATGCCGTCCCTCGACATTTCTTTTTTTACATCGCTGATGAATTTGTTCACGGTGGTGGCCTGTGCGCTGAATGCTGTAAGGAACAGGAATGCTGTTAACATCAATCCGCTTAAGCCTGATTTTTTTGCTGCTGCTTTCATTTTAAAAAGTATTGTGTTTTTACTTCTTTACTTGGGCTAAAGGAGAAAAAACGGGTTAAACCTATTTTTCCGGGAGAATGTTATAGCTAATTTAACGAAATAATTTCAAGGTTGGATTTCTGATTTTATTTGGTTTTTAACAAATATGTGCTTATATTTGTATCCGCAATTCAGAAGATAGAAAAGATGAGGGACAGATAAAGTCCCTTTTTTATTGCACATAAATGATAAAAAAACAAACCATAATTGACTTAATAGAAGCCCACCTTGCCGGGACTGAAAAGTTTTTGGTGGATGTGAAAGTACTGGCAGGAAATAAAATTGAAATATTTATTGACGCGCCACAACACATAGCCATTGCCGACTGTGTAGCCTTAAGCCGCCATATTGAGGGAAGCCTTGACAGGGAAAAAGAAGACTTTGAATTACAGGTATCCTCACCCGGAGCTACAGAGCCATTTAAAGTTCTGGCACAGTATAAAAAATACGTGGGCACCAAAGTGCAGGCAGTGACCAAAGAAGGGGCAAAACACGAAGGTGTTTTACTGAGTGCCGGCGAAAACGAATTTGTGATTGAAGAAACAAGAAGAGAGAAAAAAGCCCTTGGCAAAGGCAACCATACCGTTGTAGAAAACATAACCTTAACATATAACCAAACAAAAGAAACAAAATCAGTATTACCATTTTAAAAAAACAAAACAATGGAAAGTGTAAATTTAATTGAATCATTCTCGTTATTTAAAGAAGACAAGAACATTGATCGCGCAACGTTAATGAGCATTATCGAAGATGTATTCCGTACCATGCTGGTAAAAAAGTACGGTTCAGATAAAAATTTCGACATCATCGTAAACCCTGATAAAGGAGATATTGAAATTTATAAGAACAGAACGATTGTGGATGATGAATTTGCAGAAGATTCATTTGATTATGATCCTAACAAACATATCAGTCTTAGCGACGCTCAAAAAATTGAGCCCGATTTTGAGATTGGCGAAGAAGTTACCGAGCTGGTAAAATTAGAAGAGATTGGTCGCCGTAACGTATTATCGGTACGCCAGAACCTGGTTCAAAAAATCCTTGAACTGGAGAAAAGCGGTATCTATAATAAATACAAAGAGCGTGTGGGCGATATCATCAACGCGGAAGTTTACCAGGTTTGGAAAAAAGAAATTATGTTACTGGATGATGAAGGCAATGAATTATTGTTGCCTAAAACCGAGCAAATTCCTTCCGATTTCTTTAAAAAAGGCGACAGTGTAAAAGCGGTTGTTTATAAAGTGGAATTGAAAAACGGAACGCCATCCATCATCATGTCGCGTACAGCGCCATCGTTCCTTGAGCGCTTGTTTGAAATGGAAGTGCCTGAAGTATTCGACGGTTTGATTACCATCAAAAAAATTGTGCGCGAACCGGGCGAAAGGGCTAAAGTAGCCGTTGAGTCGTACGACGACCGCATTGACCCTGTTGGTGCTTGTGTTGGTATGAAAGGTTCCCGTATCCACGGTATTGTGCGTGAATTGAAGAATGAGAACATCGACGTGATTAACTACACATCAAACGCGCAATTATTAATTCAACGCTCGTTAAGCCCGGCTAAAGTAACGTCGGTAAAATTAAACGACGATACAAAACGTGCTGAGGTGTTCTTAAAACCCGATCAAATTTCTTTAGCCATTGGTAAAGGCGGTTTCAACATTAAACTGGCCGGCAAATTAACTGGCTATGAAATTGATGTGTTCCGCGATAACGAAGATGCATCGGCTGATATTGAAGACGTTGATTTAATTGAATTCTCTGATGAGATCGAAGAATCGGTTATCAAAGCATTGCAGGCTATTGGTTGCGATACCGCTAAATCTGTATTGGAACTGGATATGGAAGATTTGGTTCGCAGAACAGGATTAACAGAAGATGTGATCGAAGATGTGAAGCAGGTTCTGCAGTCGGAATTTGAAGATTAATAAATGGTTAAGCTTGAAAAGTTAGCTTTCTTTTAAAAAATAAAAAAGCACTTTTGAACATAAAAAAGACGAGGAAATAACATATGTCAGACTCAAAAACAATGCGATTAAGTAAAGTAGCAAAGGAATTCAATTTATCCTTAGGGAAAATTGCCGAGTTCCTTGCTGCAAAGGGTCGCCCGGTAGAAAATAATCCCAACGCCAAAATTGGTGACGAAGAATATGCTTTGTTATCCAAAGAGTTTTCGGGAGATAAATCTGCCAAAGAAGAAGCCCAGAATGTTGGGCTTAGTCTTAAAAGCGTAAAACGCGAAACCATTGTATTGGAGGATACAAAGGCTATTAAAGCAAAAGAGGCGGAAGATCTTCGTGCCAAAGAAGTCGCGGCTGCTAAAAAAGCGGCCGATGAGAAAAAACTGGCCGATGAGAAACTGGCTGCTGATAAAGCGGTCGAAGTGAAGGAAGTTTCGGCTGAATCTGCTGAAAATACTTCCGCTATCAGTGGACCAAAAGTTTTAGGAAAAGTTGATTTAAGCTCATTAAACCAAAAAACCAAACCGGATAAAAAAACTAAAAAAGAAGAAACTCCTTCCGAAGAAAAAGCCGCTAAAGTAACTAAAGGTAAAAAGAAAAAAGAAGAAGTTGCTGAAGAAGAAACACCTGAAGTAATTGAAACACCTGAGGTTTCAGAAACTCCGGCCGAAGAGCAAAAAGAAGTGTTCCACGAAACGGTTTATCAAAAACTGGATGGACCAAAAATTATGGGTAAAATTGAATTACCTGTTATTAAAGAAACCAAAAAACCTGCACCGGGAACTGGCCCGGGTTCATTGGCCGATAAGAAAAAGCGCAAGCGGATTCGCAAAGGTGGTATGAGCCAGGAAGAAATTAAAAAAGTAGGTACCGAGCAGGCACAGATTGCAAAAGACAGAGCTAAGGAAAAATACGGTGATCCGCGTGCTAAAAAAACGCCGGCTACCCGCGAATCGCGCCCGGCATTAACGGACGAAGAGATCCAGGCACAAATTAAAGAAACCCTTGCCCGCTTAAGCAGCAAAGGTTCCAAATCAAAAGCATCAAAATACCGCAGGGATAAGCGCGACGATGTACGTGATAAAATGGAGCAGGAGCAGGAACAGTCCGACCTTGAAAAGAAAACATTAAAGGTAACGGAGTTCGTATCGGCTAACCAGTTGGCACAAATGATGAACGTATCGGTAACGCAGATCATTTCAACCTGTATGAGCCTGGGTATGTTCGTATCCATTAACCAGCGTTTGGATGCTGAAACCCTGGCCATTGTTGCCGAAGAATTTGGTTACAAAACAGAGTTTGTAAGCGTTGAGGTGCAGGAAGCCATTGAAGAACAGGATGCCGAAAATCCTGAGGACATGGTAGAACGTCCGCCAATTGTTACCATCATGGGTCACGTAGATCATGGTAAAACATCCTTGCTGGATTATATCCGTAAATCAAACGTATTGGCCGGTGAGGCGGGTGGTATTACCCAGCACATTGGCAGCTACAACGTAAAACTGGAAAGTGGAAAATCAATTACTTTCCTCGATACGCCGGGTCACGAGGCTTTTACGGCCATGCGTGCACGTGGTGCCAAAGTAACCGACGTTGCCATTATTGTGGTAGCGGCCGACGACAGTGTGATGCCTCAAACCAAAGAGGCCATCAACCACGCACAGGCGGCAGGTGTACCAATGATTATTGCGATTAATAAAATTGATAAGCCGGGTGCAAATCCTGATAAGATTCGCGAAGCCTTATCGGCGATGAATATTTTAGTAGAAGAGTGGGGAGGTAAAGTGCAGTCGCAGGAAATTTCAGCAAAAATGGGTAAGAACATCGACCTGTTACTGGAAAAAATTGTGCTCGAAGCGGAGATCCTTGAGCTAAAAGCAAATCCTAAAGGACGCGCTTCAGGCTCGGTAGTTGAGGCAAAACTGGATAAAGGCCGTGGTCACGTGGTAGATATCATTGTTCAGAAAGGAACTTTGAAAATTGGCGATGTGGTAGTAGCAGGATGTTACAGCGGCAGGGTAAAAGCCATGACCAACGAACACGGAGTAAATGTGAAAGAAGCGGGACCATCCATGCCGGTACAATTACTGGGCTTAAATGGCGCGCCTACAGCCGGCGATAAATTCAATGTGATGGCCGATGAGCGCGAAGCACGTGAACTGGCTAACAAACGTTTACAATTACAGCGTGAACAAGGTATCCGTACCCAAAAACACATTACACTGGATGAGATTGGAAGGCGTTTGGCAATTGGCGATTTTAAGGAGCTGAATGTGATCGTTAAAGGTGACGTGGATGGTTCTATTGAAGCCTTATCCGATTCCTTATTGAAATTATCGACCGAAAAGATCCAGATCAACATCATTCACAAATCGGTGGGTGCTATCAGCGAAACAGATGTGATGTTGGCGAGCGCTTCCAACGCCATTATCGTTGGTTTCCAGGTTCGTCCTTCGGTTCCTGCCCGTAAGCTGGCAGAACAGGAAGAGATCGATATCCGTTTATACTCGATCATTTACGACGCCATCAACGAAATTAAAGCCGCTATGGAAGGTATGTTGGCGCCTGAATTTGAAGAGAAAGTGGTATGTAACATTGTAGTACGCGAAGTATTCAACATCACCAAAGTGGGAACCATTGCCGGTTGCTACGTATTGGATGGTAAAGTAACGCGTAATACGAAAGTACGTGTGATTCGCGATGGTATTGTGGTTCACACCGGGGCTTTAGGCTCGCTGAAACGCTTTAAGGACGATGTGAAGGAAGTAACAGCCAATTACGAGTGCGGATTGAATATTGATGGCTTTAACGACATTAAAGTAGACGATATTATTGAAGGCTACGAAATGGTTGAGATAAAAGCAAAACTTTAAATTAAGTTATGAATTATGAGATATAAGTTATAAGTTTGCAACCTGAAATTTATAATTTGAGTTGCAGGTTTATTTAGGTTTCAATTCAAAACTTATAACTAAAAAAGGGGGATTAGCTCATTTGGCTAGAGCGCTTGCCTGGCAGGCAAGAGGTGACCGGTTCGAATCCGGTATTCTCCACGCATAAAACAAAGCCGGAAGCAATTGCTTCCGGCTTTTTAATTTTTACATTGAGTGCAAATCATCAGATTTGCTACGAAAATGTAAAAATTAAAAAGTGGGTCGACAGACCCGGCTTTGTTTTGCCATACTGGTTTTACCGGAGCTTTAACCCGGTATTCTCCACTAAAAAGCTTCTAAACCCCTGGCATAAAATTTCGGATGTATAGTACAATGAACAAGTTCGGAAATATCCTCAATGTACTTTTACTGTTGTTGTGCTGTACTCTGTTTTCTCAAAGCAAAAATTTCAGCTTAAAAGCTTTGGGTTTAAAAATTGGTAAACTGGAAGCCTTTCACGCCTCTAAGAACAACATTGATGTGTACATGAGCGAAAGCTCCATCGACTTTATTACCATAAAAGCCGATGTAAAGACAGAGGCCGTTTATCAAAATGGCGTGCTTATTAAAGCTACCGTCAACAGCACTATCAATGGTCAATCTTATGTATCCCAAACAACCTGGAAAAAAGACCGCTACCATATAGATTGCCATGCACGGAAATACAATTACAGTGACTCAACACTCACAACACCTATTCGTTGGTCGGCCAGTAAATTGTATTTTGAGATTCCCTTAAAAGGCGATGCGGTATATGCCGAAAGCTATGGTGTAATGGGCATTTTGGAAGAAACAAAGAAAAACTCCCTGAAAATGACGACGCCCGAGAGCCGGCAGATCTATTACTATAATCCCGATCACTCAAAATTACTTAAAATAGAAGTGGTCAACAGCATTAAGAATTTTGAGATGATCCCGGATCAATAGTAAAAAGTTAGAATTTATCTTCCGTAACGATCAGTTTTTCTGTTTTCAGTAATTGCTCGTTTTGCATGACCTTTAAAATGTAAATACCCGGAGTTAAACCCTCACGTTGTATAACGATCGATTCGCCAGATATATGGTCAATGTGCCTGACATATCTTCCAAAAGAATCATAGAGTTTGATGCTAGCGTTATTTAAAGGCACACCCGAGTGTAATGTAGTTTGGGTTGAAAAAGGATTTGGATAGGTGCTCATTGAGATCTCATATAGTTTATTTTCAGCAATACTCATAGGAAAATTATCGCATTGAAAAAAACTATAACTAGGTGAAAGGTAATAGGTAATGGAATTTTCTTTGTAACAGATTAAGTCATATCCTCCACATCCACAGGTTAGCATAGGCCTCATACCCCTGAACAAATCAGTAGTGCTGCCTATCCCTTCAATCCACATTTCCGATCCAAAATGGTAGCGTTTACGGTATTGGTCATAGATCAGAACAGAATCGATATCTGTAACGATCATGCTTCCCCAGTGATAATACAGGGATGAAGCCCAAGGTTTAACCGTATCCCCAATCTCTTGTATCGAAAAATCATATAATTTATAAACAGAATCGATATAATTGGTAGAACTAATGGCAGTGGTCATGTTGTAAAAATAAACCTGCCTCAGGCTATCTTCCCGCATAGCGCCCAGTAAATAATTATAATCATATACTTTATGCCATGTTAGTGAGTTAAGAACTGTATCGCCTGCAATACTATATTTCACATGGTATGAGTTAATTTCATGCCATATAGCATTATTGGTGGCAAAAGGATGATACACATTTGTCTGAGATTGAGAGGTAATGGAGACGATAATAAAAAAGTAGAGTAGAGTTTTTTTCATAGGCAACTTGTTTTAAAGATTAAATTTAAAAAGGTCCATAACCAAATATACAAAATTTAAAATTTAGTTTTATATTGTAAGAGCAAAATGTAATCATGGAACAAGCCAAACGTTTAAAAGCAATTGTGAGCGGCTCTGTAGGGAACCTGGTGGAGTGGTACGATTGGTACGCTTACTCGGCATTCTCCCTGTATTTTGCCCCGGTATTTTTTCCTCAAAGCAATGCTACAGCGCAGCTCTTAAACACCGCCGGTATTTTTGCGGTTGGCTTTTTAATGCGGCCTGTTGGCGGCTGGCTCTTTGGCAATATTGCGGATAAGAAAGGAAGAAAATATGCCATGACCTTTTCGGTTTTGCTCATGTCTTTTGGTTCCTTACTCATAGCGCTGGCACCATCTTACGCCAGCATTGGCATTATGGCGCCCGTTTTATTATTGCTGGCCCGTTTGCTCCAGGGCCTTAGTGTTGGCGGTGAGTACGGCACATCGGCCACCTATTTAAGCGAAATGGCAACAGCCGGTAAGCGCGGTTTTTATTCCAGTTTTCAATACGTTACACTCATTGGCGGACAACTCATAGCTCTTGGCATCCAACTGCTCCTGCAAAAATTATTTTTAACCGAGGAGCAAATGCACAGCTGGGGCTGGCGCATTCCGTTTGTCATTGGAGCTGCGCTTTCTCTCATAGCACTGTATTTACGCAGTCATATGGATGAATCGGAGATCTTTAACAAACACAAGAACGAAGAAAAAAGCAAACACGGCTCCTTAAAGGAACTCATGAAACACCCACGCGCCATTGCAGTAGTGGTAGGCTTAACACTGGGCGGTACTATTGCCTTTTACACCTACAGTACCTATATGCAAAAATTCTTGGTCAACACAGTCCATTTAAGTAAGCAACAGGCAACACTCGTTACTTTTACATCCTTATTGATTTACGCTTTTTTGCAACCCCTGTTTGGTTTGTTGTCCGACCGCATTGGCCGAAGGCCTTTGCTCTTAGGCTTTGGCATTTTGGGGACCTTGGCCACTGTTCCGCTTCTCACTTCCCTAAGTGTTGCAAGTAGCCAATGGCAGGCCTTCGCTTATATTTTAATAGCGCTCATTATAGTAAGCGGTTATACATCCATTAACGCTGTGGTAAAAGCGGAGTTGTTTCCTACCGAGATCCGTGCACTGGGCGTGGGTTTCCCATACTCCATTACAGTAGCCATTTTTGGTGGCACAGCCGAGTATGTAGCGCTGTGGTTTAAAGATGCCGGTCATGAAGAATATTTTTACTGGTATGTAACTTTTTGCATCTTCTGTTCGTTACTGGTTTATGCCTTTATGCGCGAAACCAAAAAAACATCATTGATAAAATAAATTGCTTATAAAATAAATATGTTTTATTTGGAATAAAGTTTATTCGGAGCAGCGCGTGGGTGTGAACGAAAAGTGTGAACCGCCATTTTTTACTCCGTTTCCGGGGCAGGCATGTGCGCAAAAAATGGCGGTTGGTTTTCGTTCTTGACTTTTTTGTTTACTTTTTTCGTCAAGGAAAAAGTAAACGGAAATATTAAATTGATTGATATATTTATTTGTTAATTTTTGACTTTAATAATGCAATAAACCAACCCATTTGAATGTTGATATAATATTAACACCTTTTATGACTAAAAACCGTTAATATTTGTGCTATATCGGCTAAAAGTGTAAATTCGTGCTTCCGAATTAATGACCCTGATTGATCAAATAGATAAGCAAAAAGTACCCCAGCATATTGCCATTATTATGGATGGGAATGGACGTTGGGCTAAACAGCAGGGCGAAAACCGTATCTATGGTCATTACGAAGGCGTGAACTCGGTGCGCGATGTGGTTGAAGGTGCCGGACAGGTAGGGGTTAAATACATCACACTGTACGCTTTCAGTACCGAAAACTGGAACCGTCCTAAAGAAGAAGTAGATGCGCTCATGGAATTGCTGGTTTCTACCATTAGTGCCGAAACCCCTCAACTCAACAAAAAAAATGTTCGTTTACAGGCTATTGGTAACCTACAAAGCCTGCCTGCCGCTTGCCTCCAGGAACTCAATGAATCCATTGCGTTAACCTCAAAAAATACAGGTTTAACATTGGTGCTGGCCCTTAGTTATTCCTCCAAGTGGGAGATCATTAACGCGGTTAAACAAATTGCGGACGATGTCAAGAAAGGCACTATCAATAGCGAGGCGATTACCGAAAAAGATATTGAACAATACTTATGTACCAAACATATTCCTGATCCTGAGTTAATGATTCGTACCAGCGGTGAACACCGGATCAGTAATTTTTTATTATGGCAGTTGGCTTACGCCGAATTTTATTTTACAGAAAAACTCTGGCCCGATTTCCGCAAGGATGATCTTTTTTCTGCCATCCTTAATTATCAAAACCGCGAACGTCGTTTCGGCAAAACAAGTGAGCAACTAACACAATCCTGAGAATGACGTTTCATAAATACTTTGTCTTATTCCTGTTTTTAACCATCAGCAGGTTCGCTATTGCCCAGGGTGGTGTTATTGTGGGTTCAAGCAACTCCGGCGACCCAATTGACTGGGCTAAACCAAAGGAGTACACACTTGCACCCCTGGAGGTTGAATCGCAGTATACCGATAAAAGCATTATCAAACTATTGTCGGGCTTAACACCTGGCGATAAGATCCAGATTCCCGGCGATAAAATTTCTGAATCAATAAAAGCCCTCTGGAAACAGGGTTTGTTTGAAGACATTAAAATCTATCTTGATAAAACCATTGGCGATGACGCTTTCCTCAGGATCGTTGTAACCGAAAAACCACGTCTTACAAAATTCCAGTTCAGGGGTAAGGTTAAAAAAAATGATGCCGATGAGATCAGGGGGAAGATCCGTTTTGTAAAGGAAAAAGTAGTAACCGATTATACCCTGGGTTATATAAAAAATGTGGTAAGGGATTTTTATGTGAACAAAGGTTTTTATCATGCCAAGGTCGACATAACAAGCGAAGTTGATAAATCAACCAAATTCCCTCACGTTATTGTTTTCATCACTGTTACAAAAGGCAAGAAGGTAAGGATCAAAAATTTAACCTTCTACGGCAACTCGGTAGTTAAAAGCTGGAAATTGCGACGTAAAATGAAGGACAGTAAGCCTTTCCGCTGGTACACCTTCTGGAATTCCGGTAAATATTTAGAAGATAATCTTGAGAAAGACCTTCCTACAATTCAGGAAAAATACAACAGCAAAGGGTATCGCGACGCGCGCATTGTAAAAGACACCGTTTACTTTGTGAAAAAGAACCGTGTAAATATTGATGTGTATATTGAAGAAGGCCATAAGTTTTACTTTGGCGATATTAAATGGCTGGGTAACTCAAAGTACCGCAGCGGACAGTTAGATACGATCCTAAACATTAAAAAGGGCGATATTTTTGACCAGTCTTTACTCGATCAAAAATTGTTCATGAATCCTAACGGTTACGATATTTCGTCGCTGTACATGGACGATGGTTACCTGTTTTTTAATATCACTCCACAGGAAGTCAATATCCATAACGACACCATTGACCTTGAGATCCATATGATCGAAGGTAAGCAGGCTACCATTAATAAAGTGACTGTTTCAGGGAATACCAAAACAAACGACCATGTGATTTATCGTGAGATCAGGACAAAACCCGGCACCTTGTTCCGTCGTTCCGATATTATTCGTACACAACGTGAGTTAAGCCAGCTGGGTTATTTCGATCCTGAAAAACTGGTACCAACGCCTACTCCAAATCCGGCTGATGGAACGGTGGATATTGATTATCATGTAGAAGAAAAACCATCCGATCAGGTAGAACTATCCGGAGGCTGGGGTGGTGGTCGTGTGGTTGGTACCCTGGGGCTTTCCTTCAACAACTTCTCCATGCGCAATATCTTTAAACCTAACTCGTGGAGTCCGCTCCCTACTGGCGATGGACAAAAATTCAGCATCAGGGCGCAAACAAATGGTATTTACTACCAGTCCTATAACTTATCGTTTACCGAGCCATGGCTGGGTGGCAAGAAGCCAAATTCATTGACCCTATCCGCCTTCCATTCACGTTTTAACTCAACCGGTGAGAAAAAATACACAACCGACTCGGAAGGAAATAAAATTTTAAACCCTAACCGAAGCACCATGTTCATTACCGGTGGATCTGTAGGTTTTGGTAAAAAATTAAAATGGCCCGATGATTGGTTCTCACTTTACACCGAAGGAAATTACAACTATTATGAGCTCACCAATTATCCTTACTTTATATTGGCAAATGGCTACGCAAACGATTTTAACGTAAAAGTAAACATTACCCGTAGTAGTGTCGATGCGCCTATTTTTCCCAAGAATGGTTCCAACTTCTCATTCCTTGGCCAGTTTACGCCACCATACTCTTTGTTTAACGGCATTAATTATAATACGGCAACAGCAGGCGACCGTTATAAATTTGTTGAATACCAAAAGTATAAATTCACTGCCGAGTGGTTTACTCAGTTAACCAATAAACGTTCGGTAACCGAAGGAAAAGAAGCCAGGAACCTTGTATTGAGAACCAAGATCGGTTACGGGATCCTTGGTATGTATAATCGCAAAGTTGGCGTATCGCCTTTTGAGCGTTATTACATGGGAGGAAGTGGTTTAAGTGGTTACCAGAATTTTGTGGCCCGTGAGATCATTGCTTTAAGAGGATATACAGATAACTCATTATCCAGCGCCAACGGCGATCCTATTTGCGCAAGGTATACCATGGAATTGCGTTACCCGATCTCACTCAATCCACAGGCAACCATTTTTATATTGGGCTTTGCCGAGGCAGGAAATACATGGGCGCAGTACAAGGATTTCAATCCTTTCCAGGTTAAACGCAGTGCCGGTTTTGGTTTAAGGGTATTCCTGCCAATGTTTGGTTTATTAGGTCTTGATTATGGCTGGGGCTTTGATAATATTCCGGGAAATCCGGGCTCGGGTAATGGAAAAGGTCAGTTCCATTTTACACTTGGAGCACAGCTCGGAGAATTGTAAGCCAAAAAAATGTTAATTGACAAAATATATGTAACTTGGCACACGTTATGATTATTTACAGCAATAACATAATAACTGCTTAAAATGAAAATGATGATGAATAAAAAAGTAATTTTTACCGCCTTATCAGTCCTGTTTCTTACAGTGGCTTCTTTTGCACAAAAAATGGGTTATGTCGATTCAGATTATATCCTGTCGCATATTCCTGAATATAAAGCTGCGCAAGCCGAAATGGATAAAACATCGGTAGACTGGCAAAAAGAAATTGAAGCCAAATTGGGAGAGATTGACAAATTGTATAAAATTTACCAGGCCGAAGCCGTTTTACTGACGGATGATATGAAGAAGAAGCGTGAGAACGAGATCATCAATAAGGAAAAAGAAGTAAAAGAATTGCAAAAACAGCGTTTTGGTGTTGATGGGGAGCTGTTTAAAAAACGCATGGAGCTTGTTAAGCCAATTCAGGATAAGGTTTATAGTGCTGTGAAACAAGTAGCCGAACGCCAGGGATTAGCCTTCATTTTTGATAAAGCGGGCCAGGTGTCATTATTATATTCCAACAGCAAGTACGATAAAAGCGAAGATGTATTAACTTTTATGGGTTATAACAAAAAATAAAAAAACAAAAACATAAATATAAAACAATGAAAAATTTAGTAAAGTCGATTGCAATTGTTGCATTAACGGTAGGTTCGGTAACAATGGCAAATGCTCAAAAAATTGCGCACATTAGCCTGGATTCCCTTATTACTATTATGCCTGAGAGTAAAACAGCGCAGGAAGTAGCTCAAAAATACTTAAAGGACCTCGAAAACCAGGTGGCAACTATGGAAACAGAATTGCAAACAAAATATGCCGACTATATGAAAAACCAGGCAAGCTATTCAGAGCTGGTAAGACAAACAAAAGAAGCTGAGTTACAGGACCTGAACAAGCGTATTGAAGATTTTAAAGGACAGGCTCAGCAAGATTACCAGCGTAAATATGGCGAATTATCAAAGCCTATTTACGATAAAGCCAAAAAAGCCATTGAAGCTGTAGCTAAAGAAAATAGCTACAAATATGTGTTGGATACAAGCACCGGTAACGTTTTGTATTCTGAACCAGCAGATGATATTTTACCATTGGTAAAGAAAAAACTAGACAGCATGCCCGCTGCGGTTATCCCGGGATCTACAGGTGGTGCCCAGGGTGGCATGAAACCTGCTCCCGCTGGCGGTGGCACTAAACCTGCAGGCGGTGCAAAACCAGCTGGCGGTCACTAAAGGTTAACAAATTATGATGAAAGCCCGTTTCGGTTATTCCGGAGCGGGCTTTTTGCTTTTAACGATTAAATGTTAATAATACCTCAGTTTTTTTATTGAAAAAACCAATAAAAATGGCATATTTGGTTTAGGGAATCTTAACTATCAAAACTATGGGAAAATACAGACTTTTATTATTGGCACTATGCTGCATAGTATCGGCTATAAGCTTTGGCCAAACAAAGGAATTGCAGGAAGATGCAGCCTATTATTTTGATAGAAAAGATTACAAAAAGGCTTACGAATTGTACGACAAGCTCTTTGGCCTTAACCCTAAAAGCCTCGAATATAAATTTCGTTTAGGTTTTTCGGCTTTGCATTATCCTGAGAAAAAAGCCAGGGCCATTGAACTTTTTGAAGACATTAAAAGCGTTGATAAATCGCCGGATATCGATTACTATTTAGGCAAGGCATACCACGTGAATTACAGGTTTGACGATGCCATTGCGGCTTACAACCTGTACCTCAATACCAAAACCGATAAGGTAAAGGAGGAAGATAAGCCACTTATAGATGATGCCCAGCTTGGAATAGCCAATTGCAACAACGGAAAAGAACTGATTGCCAAAAAAATAATTGCCGACATTAAAAATATCGGAGCTCCCATTAACACAAAAGAAACGGAAGGTGTGCCGGTTATCTCTGCCGATGAAGCTATCATGATCTTCACGTATATCGGTGATAAAAGCACGGGTGGTTTGCTGAACGATAACCTGAAAGAAGATAAAGAAGATGGCGCATACCACGAGGATATTTTTATTGCTTACCGAAACTCTGATTCTACCTGGAAAGCCCCTGTGGGGATCAATTCGCTGAACACCAATGCCAATGATGCCGCGGTGGCTTTATCGCCCGATGGCCGTATCCTTTTTTCATTTGTGAGCGATGTGAAGAACCCTGGTGACCTCTACTCAAGCCAGTTGAATGGTACGGAATGGAGCAAGCCTGAGAAATTAAATGCTAACATCAACTCCGAATACTGGGAAGGAAGTTGTTCCATTTCGTCGGATGGAAGATACCTGTATTTTGCATCGGAACGCCCGGGTGGCTTTGGCGGACGTGATTTATACGTGTCCGAAAAATCGAATGGCGATTGGGGCCCTGCAACGAATTTAGGACCTATCATTAACACACCATACAACGAAGATGCCCCTTTTATCCATCCTGATGGTATTACCATGTTCTTTAGTTCCGAAGGCCACAAAAGTATTGGTGGTTACGACATTATGTACTCTATCCGTAAAGAGAACAGCTGGATTGAGCCTTTGAGCATGGGCATCCCTTTAAATACAACCGAAGACGACCGCTATTATGTAATTAACGCGGCCGGTGATGTGGGGTATTTCTCATCGAACCGTGGTGGTGCCGGTGGAAAAGGCGACCAGGATATTTACACCGTTACACCTGGTATACTTGGCGAAAAGCCGATCCTGGCCTTATTGAAAGGGGTTGTGTATGCCGATGATAAACCCGTTGAAGCAAAGATAGAAGTAAACAAAAAAGGTTCCAATGAAGCCATAGGGCCTTATTACGCTAACTCAAAGACTGGTAAGTACCTGATGGCCTTATCTCCGGGGAATGGTTATAAAATAAAGATCGCGATCACAGTAGCAGGATTTGACCCTATTGAAGAAGAGATCGATATTGAGAAACTTACGAAGTTTGTAGAGATTAAAAAAGATTTCTATGTATACTCTGCAAGCTATGCCGGCAAAAAAGACCAGAAATCGGTTAAATCTATCCTGGACAGTTTATTGGGCAATGCTACCAGCGCCGAAACATTTAAAAATGATGCTGTGGTAAAAAATATTGTAGAGAATACAAAACCTGATAAGGAAACAACAACCATTACGCCTTGCAATGGTGGCCCGGCTCCTGATTTTTCGCCTTTAAAAGGAAAATCGCTTAACGATCCGGCAGTGTACAAACAATTAATGGAACTTGGCGGTAATGTATGTGCCGATGGATTGGTATTTAAAGTACAGGTAGCAGCTTACCAGCACCCCGAAAATTATAAATACGGGCACTTAAAACAATTTGGCACGCCGGTAGCCGTTAATTATCCCGATGGCATTACGCGTTTTACCTTAATAGAGTCAAATACCTTGAAAGATGCTGAAACGGCCCGCCAGAAAATTATTGCAAAAGGCCAGAAAGATGCCTGGATCACGGCAACCATTAATGGAAAGCGCTACACGCTGGAAGAGCTGATTATGGCAAACTTTGCCGGTAAATCCATTAATTAGCATTACTACTCATGTCACTTCGAGTAAATTTGCGGCCTCTTTGCAAATTGTATCGAGAAGTAATAAATCAAAAACAGTTCTCGATACGTTTTTTGTAAGAGGCAGACAAAAAACACTCGAACTGACAGAACTTTCACGCTTTAAAAATAATCCCAACAAAAAAAGCCCTTACGATTAACGTAAGGGCTTTTAGTTTTATAAAACGATCAATTATGCTTCTGTGTTTTCTGCCGGAGCTTCAGCTTCACCTTCAGCAGCAGGAGCTACTTCGGTTGCAACAGCTGTTTTAGCAGCAATTTTTGCAGATTTAGCGGCTTTAGCGGCAGCTTCTGCTTTTAATTTTTCAGCAACCGCTTTTTTAGCATCTGAAGATAAATTATCTTTTTTAGTGCTGATTTTGGTTGCTTTTTCATTTTGCCATTTAGCAAAACGCTCTTCAACCTGTGCTTCGGTTAAAGCACCTTTTTTAACACCATCCAATAAGTGTTTTTTCAACAAAATTCCTTTGTACGATAAAATAGCTTTGCATGTATCTGTAGGAACAGCACCATTTTGCAACCATTTTAAGGTGTTTTCGAAATTTAAGTCAATTGTTGCAGGGTTGGTGTTAGGATTGTAAGTTCCTAATTTTTCGATAAAAGCTCCATCTCTTGGTGCACGACCATCCGCTGCTACCACGTGGAAAAACGCTGCGTCTTTCTTTCCGTGTCTTTGTAGTCTAATCTTTACTGCCATTTTCTTATTTTTTAAAGTTTGGGCTGCAAATATCGGTAAATTTATTTAATTAACAACCCGGCTCTTAAAAAATATTTCTATAAATGCCTAAATATCATTAATTTGACTAATTTTGTCAGCTAAAACTGCTTAAATTGCTAAAAACTAAAGTTTTAGATTTGGCAATAAACTAAAAAACATCCCTTTATGAAATTACAAGAGAGAGGTATCTTACTAATTCCGATAGATTTTACAGATCAATCCTTATTAGCCATTAAACAGGCGTACAACTTGGCCAAGTATACGCATTCAAAGATTATCTTATTGCATGCGTATGAAAAAGTAGGCGATGAAAAATATGATGACCTGAAGGCTATTACCAAGCAAACGGAAACGGAGAGCGGAGTACCTACGGAGTTCATGAATGTGAAAGGGAATATTTATGTAGAGGTGCCAAAGGTAGCCGAAGAAACAAATGCTACACTGGTAATAGTAGGTTTGGAAAGTCACATGAGCAGCAAGCAAATTGTTGGTGCCAGTGCTTCAAAAATGATCAGGGAATGCATCTGCCCGGTTATTTCCATCAGGGGTAAAGAACATAAGGATGGTTGCGAGAACATTTTATTGCCTTTGGACCTTTCGCGCGAGTCGCGTGAAAAAGTGGATGTGGCTGTTCAGTTTGCCCACTATTTTGGAGCATCTATTCGTATCCTGGGAGTATTCAGTATTTCCGATGCGGCTTATGAGAACCAATTACTGGCTTACTCGCACCAGGTAAAACAATACATTAAAGGCAAAGGCATTTCCTGTTCCAATAAATCCATTGCCAGCGATAACGTAGCTGAAACAGTGGTGGAATACGCTAATAAAATTGAATCGGACCTGATCGTGATCATGAACAAGCCTAACCTGAGCATTAAAGAATTCTTTAGCGGTACCGAAGCGCAAAAAGTAGTAGATATCAGTAACCTTCCGGTTATGACCATCAACCCTTCCAAAAAAGAAAGCATGACCCATTTTGGTACCGGTATGTAATTTTTAGATAGTTTATAAAACAAAACGCCACTTTAAACAAGTGGCGTTTTTTTGTTTGGATAGAGTTTATTCGAAGCAGCTGGCGGCGGGGACTGTTATATTCATCGCATAAAGTTTATTTAGGAGAGCTTAAGCAAGATAATATGACGGTTGGTTTTCGTTCTTGATTTTTTGTTCGCAGCTTACATGCAGGTCCAATTGTGTGCTACAGCATTGTCCTCATCAAGGAAAAAAAGTAAAAGAAAAGCGATAAGTTTAATCCACATTTTCCCGCAACAATATCAAATAAATAAACACTTAATCGTATATTAGCCATTCGAAATCATGAATCTTTTTTTTCACTTAGGCCGGTATTTTATTCTTATTAAGCGCGTGTTTAGTAAGCCCGAAAAACTGTCGGTATACATGAAGCAAATTGTTTTCGAGATCGATAACATCGGGATCAGCTCCCTTCCCATCATTGCCATTATTTCTTTCTTCATGGGAGGGGTTATCACCATCCAGTCGGCTTTTGGCTTTACCAGCCCGCTGGTTCCTTTATATGCCGTGGGCTTTACGGTAAGGGAATCCATGCTGTCGGAGTTTTGCCCCACCATTGTGTCACTCATCCTTGCCGGGAAAATAGGGTCCAATATCGCTTCAGAGATAGGTTCGATGCGTATTACCGAACAAATAGACGCCCTGGAGATCATGGGAATAAATTCCGCCGGTTACCTCATTCTGCCTAAAATTGTGGGCGGCGTGCTCATCATGCCATTCCTCATCGCCATCAGTATGTTCCTTGGCATTATAGGTGGTTATACCATGGGTATTGCCGTGGGCGCTGTTACTTCGTATGAGTATATCTTTGGCATCCAGGCCTTTTTTGAACCCTGGAAATTATGGTACTCCTTTACCAAAGTACTTACCTTTGCTTTTCTTATCACTTCTATTTCCTCCTATTTTGGGTACTATACACATGGTGGCGCCCTGGAGGTAGGAAAAAGCAGCACGGCAGCGGTTGTTTACAGCAGCATTTTAATCCTCATTTTTAACTTCCTTATCACGCAACTGTTCTATACATGATCGAGATCAAACATATCAACAAAAGTTTTGGCGATCATAAGGTCATTGACGATGTATCCTTTGTGTTTGAGCAAGGCAAAACCAACCTCATTATAGGAGAGAGCGGAAGCGGTAAAACAACCGCCATGAAGCTGATGGTTGGCCTGCATGAAGTGGATAGTGGCGAAATTTTATACGACGGACTTAATTTTCCAACGCTTGGTGTAAAGGAAAAACAGGAGGTCAGAAAAAAAATTGGGATGCTCTTCCAGGGTGGCGCTTTGTTCGATTCGCAAACACTTGAGGAAAACGTGCGTTTCCCATTGGACATGTTTACCGAAATGAGCAAGGAGGAAAAAACAGACCGTGTTAATTTTTGCCTGGAAAAAGTACAGCTCACCAATAAAAATAAATTATACCCGGGCGAACTATCGGGAGGTATGAAAAAGCGTGCCGCTTTAGCAAGAGCCATCGCCAATCAGCCTAAGTATTTGTTTTGCGATGAACCCAATTCGGGGCTCGATCCCAAAACATCTATTGTGATCGATAACCTCATACAAAGCCTCACACATGAGTTCAATATTACCACCATTGTTATTACCCACGATATGAACTCGGTAGTGGAAATTGGCGAAAAAATATTATACATCTATAAAGGTAAACCCTGGTGGACAGGCACCAGCAAAGACATTTTAAAAACCACCAACCCCGAGCTTGTGGATTTTGTGTTTGCTTCCGGCTTTATGAAAGAAGTATTTAATGCCGTAAAGAATAAATAATTGTAACACGTATATAGAAGACCTTTTCTATAATTCCCTAAAAAATAAATCCATTGAAAGAGAAACTAAATACCAGCCATGATTTTGAAATGAAAGCAACTACCTTTCATGGTTTGGAAGGCGTGCTGGCCAATGAGCTATTGAAGCTTGGCGCCAGGAACATTGAGGAATTTAAAAGGGGTGTTTCTTTTACCGGCGATAAGGGCTTTATGTACAAAGCCAATTTGTGCTTGCGTACGGCCTTAAAAGTGCTCGTTCCTATCTATTCGTTCAGGGCTGAGAACGAGCATGAGCTCTATGCTAAAATGAAAGAATACGAGTGGGAAGAATTGTTGAGTGCCGACGATACACTGGCTATTAACGCTACCGTTAATTCCGACGAGTTCAACCACTCCCTTTACGTATCTCAAAAGACAAAAGATGCCATTTGTGATCGCTTTGTGGATAAATTTGATGTAAGACCGAATGTGGACCTGGATAATCCCACCCTGCGTATTTACGTTCATATTTTTCGTAACCAGGTGAATGTGAGCCTTGATAGCAGTGGCGATTCCTTATTCAAGCGCGGTTACCGGGTTGATATTGATACGGCGCCCATGAAGGAAGTGCTGGCGGCAGGCATGGTTTTATTATCAGGCTGGCAACCACATTTACCGTTAATTGACGGCATGTGTGGCAGCGGTACCTTGGGCATTGAAGCGGCATTGTATGCCAATAACATTCCGGCAGGTGTGTTCAGGGAACAATTTGGCTTTATGAAATGGCATGATTATGATAAAGACCTGTGGGACAAGATCTACGATAGTTGCATTAACCGCATAAAGGACGATATGCCTCAGATCATTTCATCGGATATTGATACGGTGCCCCTGGAAATGGCCAAACGAAACGGCACAGTGGCAAAAGTGGATGATGTGATCCAATACAAACACATCTCTTTTTTCGACCTCATGCCTACAAAACCTCACGGTACCATCCTGCTCAATCCGCCTTACGATGAGCGTATAAAAATGGAAGATACCAATGCGTTTTACAAGCAAATAGGCGACAAGCTAAAAAAAGATTTTGGCGGCTGGACCTGTTGGATCATTACATCGAACATGGAAGCCATTAAACACATTGGCCTTCATCCCAGTAAAAAAATGACCTTATTCAACGCTTCGCTCGAATGTAAGCTATTGAAATACGAGATGTACAGCGGTTCCAAAAAAGCCTCTAAACAGGATAGGGAAGAAGTAAGGCGCTAAAGCGTTCTCAAAAAAGCGATTAATTTATGCAAGGCTATTGCCCGGTGCGATATGGCCGATTTTTCTTCAAAGCTCATTTCGGCAAATGTTTTATCATAGCCATCGGGCATAAAAACCGGGTCATAACCAAAGCCGTTGTTTCCCCTTTTTTCGGTGGTAATTGTACCATTAATTGTACCTTCAAAAAGGTGTTCGGTATTATTAATAATTAAAGCCATCACGGTTTTAAAATGGGCTTTGCGGTTTGATTTATTACTTAGCTCTTTCAGCAGCTTTTCAATATTATCGGCATCGTTTTTTTGCTCGCCGGCATAACGGGCCGAGTAAACGCCCGGGGCGCCATCCAGGGCATCTACCAGCAGGCCACTGTCGTCGGCAAAACAATTAAGCCCGGTCGCGGCATAAACGGTCTTTGCTTTCAGTAAGGCGTTCCCTTCAATGGTAAGCTCTGTTTCCTCAATATCTTCGGTAAAATTTACATCACCAATACTTAATAAATTAATAGTGGCAGGCATTAGGCTATTCACCTCTTTTACCTTATTTTTGTTATGAGTAGCAAAAATTAGTTGCATTTTTTTAACGGATCGGTTTCTTAAACATTAATTCGTCTAAATTTATAAAAATAGTCTGATACCTACTCTGTAAATTATGCTGGCCAACAATATTATAAGGCAATTTCTTACACAATTTATCGGGCTTGTCAGCGGTTTTGTCATTTCCATTATCACAGCAAGGATTCTAGGGCCGGAAAACAGGGGCGAATTTTCTATGCTGTTAAATACATCCGGTTTTTTATGCCTGCTGTTTGGTTTCAGTTATGGCACTTCCATGGTATACATTATTGCCAATAATAAAATGCCTTTGCGCAATACCATCAATAGCTTTGGTGTATTAGTGCTCATCCTTATCGCCCTTTGTTTTATCACCCTGTTTTTCTTTCCCTCTTCCCTGTATCATTTTTTTATTCCCAAATCGGGCAACGCGTTGTTTTACCTGGCCATTTTATTTGGCTTGTTCATTATAACGGTTACCGGCATTTTGTACAACTCGGTACTCAGCGGTAAAAAGTTGTTTAAGGAGCAGCAGCTGTTGTTTCTCATCACCTCCACTATTTCAATTATTGCTTACGTTATTGTATTTATTTATAGGGAGGAGCTTGATATTAACGTGCAAAAATTCTCCTTGTTCTATTTACTGCTGGCTATTCTTCCCGCTCTTGGTTATTATCTCATTTATCTGAAAAAAACGCGTCCGCCAATGGGAACCCATTTTTTGAATGCGGGTCAAATGAACTATGTACTGGGTTTCTCATTAATGGCCTATATGTGCACCATCTTTCATTTTTTAAGCTGCCGCATCGATTTCTGGATCGTGGAGTACTATAATGGCAGTAAAGATCTTGGGATCTATTCCCTGGCAGTTAACCTGGCGCAAATGATCTGGATTCTGCCACAGGCCATTTCCGTGATCCTTTTGTCATACTCGGGCGATGAGGATAAGCAAAAGAGCAATGATAATACAAACACCTTGTCGAGGGTAGCACTTGCCATTATTTTTTTAGCGGCGGTCTTTTTATTTTTTACCATCGACTTTTTTATGCCATTATTGTTTGGCGTAGCTTATACCGATTCCTCTTTTTTATTTAAAATGCTTTTGTTTGGCATTGTGCCCTTTAGTTTAACTACCATTCTTTCGTCGTATTTTGCCGGCTCGGGCCAGGTAAAAGTTAATTTGTATTGTTCGTTCCTTGGCTTTATAAGCTGTCTTCTGCTCGATTTGCTCCTGATCCCCAAATTTGGAACGCCCGGTGCCGCCATTGCTTCGGGTATTGCCTATATCATCAGTACAACCTTTATTGTATTTATTTATTTAAAACGCACAAATACCGCTTTATCCGAATTGATTATATTAAAAAAACGCGATCTGAAACAGATTAGCAATAAACTAAAACAACTTACCGGCAAAAAATAATACAGAAATGACACACGGTAAAAAAAATAGCCTGTTTCTTTTATCAGCCTGCATGATTGTTTTGTTTGTGCTTTGTTATGTATGGATCAGCATTTACAACAGGCATTGTGCCGACGATTTTGACGCCATCAGGGACGTGAACCTGTATGGCATATTTGGCGCCATTAAACACTGTTATGTGTCGTGGGAAGGCTCCTTTACACAGGGTATTGTCAATTATCCTATGAGCGAGTTGTTTAAGAACAATACCAGTTTGTTTTGGTACAATGTTATAAGCCTTGCCTGCCTTGCGGGTAGCTGCTATCTCTTGACCGCGTACCTTTGCCGGAAGTTCCTGGTTGTTATAAGACCTTACGCTTTACTGGTTTGCGGCAGCATTTTGGCAACATTGTTTTTTACATCGCCAAGCATTGATGAGGTATGGTTTTGGCTGGTAGGTTCAGCCTCTTATTTGTGGCCGCTCACGTTTTTATTCATGGCCCTGTACTTTATCCTGAAGCGGGAAGAGAAGGTTGTTTACCTTTTATTGGCCTGTGTTTTTTGCTTCCTGTTTGCAGGCAGCAGGCTTAATTACCCTGTCATCTTTGGATTTTTCTATTTTTTATACCTGCTTTATGATTTCAGGCGTGGCCGGAAACTTAATATGAAATTACTATTGCCCTTTTTGTTTTTAGGGATTGGCTTGTTGGTTTATGTATTGGCGCCTGGTAATTTTGTGCGACGGGGCTATGCGGAAGCCAATATTTCACTGGCGTTCACTACCGTTGTAAAGCACCTGGTAAAAGGCTCTTTCAGGATCATATTATACAATCATCTTTTTCAGCTGCCTTACATGGCCATTATATTAAGCCCTTTGCCATTGCTTGCAGTGAGTTTTTATGAAGGCGTCCCTCAATGGATAAAAGACCTCGATCTTAAAAAAACACTATTGCGACTTGCATTATTATACTTAGGGGCTATGTTTGTGCACACGTTCATTATGTATTTTGCTTTAGGCGACGCAGGCGGTTCGCCCCGCACACGTTTGTTGCTTCACCTGGTGTTTTGTGTTTTTTTTGCAAGCTTTTATTTTTTATTGGGTTTAAGGTACAGGGATAGGCTTAATAATAAATCCATGTTATTTGGTGCTGTATTGCTTGCAGGCTGTTTGTTGTTCGTATACAAAATTTTTCACGAAGTGCCGGTTAATAAGGCCTATGCCGAGGCTTATGACCGCCAAATGAACCTGATCTTTCAGACGAAACAGGACTACCAAAACAAACCCATTGAAACCTTATACCTGCCGCCACTGCCACCTTCCCAGGGTATTATTTACATTGATCCCGCCTTTGGCGAATTTCGCCGCATAGGCATCCCCGCTTATTTTCTTTCCATTCCCAATGGTTCTATTCACAACAGCGTTATTGCAAAGCGTCGTCCAAAAGCAATGGACACCATCATTGACGTGTACAGGGAAGATCACATTAACATAAAGCTCGAGAATACATTCGGTTTGCCTTTTCGCATAGACCTTGATACCACTAAAGTAACACATGAGTAACGCTGCGCCCATAGTAAGTATTGTAATGGCTGCCTTTAACGAGGAAAAGTACATTAGCGACGCTATTCAAAGTGTGCTCAACCAATCATTCACCGATTTTGAATTTATTATTATCAATGACGGATCAACGGATAGAACAGAGGAGATCATTCAGAGTTTCAAGGATCCCCGGATCAGGTACATTCGAAACGAAGAAAACATAAAGCTGATCGCGAGCCTTAATAAAGGCCTTAAAGTGGCTAAAGGCAAATATATTGCAAGAATGGATTCTGATGACCTGTGCTATGCCGACAGGCTTGAAAAACAGGTGGCCTTTATGGAAGCTAATCCTACTATAGGGATCAGCGGCGCGCAGCTGCTGGTGTTTGGAAATGAAGATGGCGTGATGCAATACCCTTTGTTGCATGAGGAAATCAAGTTAAGGTTGTTTATTACCTCTTGCTTTGGCAACAATGTTGTCATCTTTAAAAGGGAGATCATGGAACAGCATCAGCTCTATTTTCCCCAGGGTTATCTTCATGCCGAGGATTATAAATGCTGGACCAACTGGGTGACCGTTACGCAAACTGCAAATCTTAGCCAAAATCTTGTAAAATACCGCTCGCATTCCAATTCTGTTTCTTTTCAGCACAAAACCTTGCAACGTGAAACCCGTAACAGGATCAGGAGAGAATATGCCACGCAGGCTTTTAAATTAAACAATGAAACAGCTTTGCATTTTACAGGACCCATTTCCCGGGCAAGACTTCAGGCTATAAGGGCGGTTTTGCAGATTAACAAAACGTTAAATTATGCCGACCAGGTACAACTGGAAAAAACCCTGCTTGAGCTTTGGTACCTCGATAGCCTTGAGGAAGCGGAAAACAGCCTTGCTGTGATCTTTAAATTTCCCTTACTATTTGGATTCGGACTTAAAAAGAATTTCAGGAACTGGGTTTATTTGTCCAAACATTATCTTAAATTTAGGTTTGGTAAATAAAATGTCAGATCTCCCTAAAGTTGCATACGTCGAAGGAAGGCCTTTAAGTCATCCTACACATGCCGCTTACGCGCAATCGGTCAATTCCAAATTTCATTTCGTTGATTTTAATCTTCGTTACCACGACAAACCGGATTCATCGGCTTTTAAAAGGTACTTAAGCTGGTTTGTATGCGCCTTTACATTTCCGGGACGAAGATCGTATGATGTTTTTCTTTCCGAGGAAGCTTACTTCATGCTTGGTATTATGAAGAAGTTTGGGCTGATTTCAAAAAAGCAAAAACTCATTGCCATTATGGGTTCACATACCTTGTATTTTTTACATACCAACCAGTACCCCGAAAGAACAAAAAAATTCTTCATTAAGCTGTTTAAACTTTATGACGCTTTTATTTGTGAAGGTCCTTTGCAATATGAAATGCTCAATAATTTTTTGGGGAAGGATAGTCCTGTAAAAACATACCAGATCTTTAACGGTAGTCCCGAGCTGAGGTTCAACAGGCTCATACAACTAAAGCCAAACCTTGAAAAACTAAATATTGTTACCATAGGCGCTGTTCCTAACCAAAGCCGCATGCATTACAAAGGCCTCGATCTGATGCTTGCCGCCTTTGCCCTGGTAAAACCAAATTATACACAGCTAACGTTTACAGTGGTGGGAGATTATGATGCCGTGCTGATTGAGAAATTATTGAATGACCATTGCTCCGCCTATAAAGAGGATGTCATATTCACAGGGCAATCAAACGATCTTGGCATTTCGTTAATGGATGCTTGTTTATACCTGCATACTGCACGCGGCGAAGCGTGGGGAATAAGCGTTACGGAAGCCATGACGGCAGGCGTGCCGCCAATTGTTTCGGAGTGGACAGGCTCTAAGGAGGCCGTTCAAAAAGTATCGGAAGAGCTGATCGTGCCTTTGGATGTGACCTTAATTGCTGAAAAAATAAAATGGTACCTGGGGCTTCCCTTAGTCCAAAAACAAAACCTGTCAGACAAGTGCAAAGAAGTATCAGCATTTTATACTGAGAAAAATGCCGTTGATAATTTCAGGGACATATTTTATAAAGCCTGTAAAGGTGAGTAAAAATGGCAATCGGAAAAAACATATTGGTCTTTACCTGCTTCAATGCCCGTTCGGTGCATATGGAATCAACAGTACTGTATTTTAAAGATAAAGGGTATACCGTTCGTTTTCTTACCACCTGTGAAGAAGGCCCTATACATGCTACACTGAAAGCAAAAGGTGTTCAGGCTGAAGGAATGGAAGTAAAACAAAATGCCGGTATTTTTTATAACATCAAACTCATTTCTTCATTCATAAGTTATTGTCGTAAACACCGTATTGATTTTGTTCATTCGCATTTGCAAATGCCTAATTTAATATCGGCGGTTTCACGTTTTTTTATTAAAGGCAAGGTGTTTAATACAAGGCATAACTCCGATGTGATAGAGTTGAGTGGCAGCTCTAAAGAAAAACTCATCGAAAAACTCATCAACCGCTTCAGTAACCATATTATTGCCATATCCGATAAGGTAAAGCAACAACTGATAGAGAAAGAACAGGTCGACCCTAAAAAGATCCACCGCATTAATAACGGCTATAATTTTTCGGAATATGATAAATTAAGCCAGGGTGCCGATGAGTATAAACACCTCCGCGAAAAATATGCCTGCGACCTTTTGATTGTTTCACCGGGTCGTTTGATTCCTACCAAGCGACACGAGCTTACCATACAGGGAATAAAAGCGCTTAAATTAAAAGGGTATGATGTGAAGCTTCTTATTTTGGGCGACGGACCAGAGACCGGAGCCATATCCCGGCAGGTGACGCATTACGGAGTGGAAGACTGTGTATACCTGACAGGCTATCTTGAGAATGTATCGGATTACCTTAAAGCTGCTGATGTTGTGGCGCTTTTGTCGGAATCGGAAGCCAGCAGCAATGTCATTAAAGAAGCAGGATATTTTGAGAAACCGGTTATTGCCTGCGAACGGGTTGGCGATTTCAGCGATTACATCATTCATGGAACGAATGGTTTTTTGCTGCCTAAAGAAGATCCTTTACCGGCATTTGTGGAAACCGTTGAAAGCCTTTTTACCAATAAAAGCGCTGCTGCAAATATGGGATCTCATCTGCGGCAAACAATTCTCAGGGAATTTGATATGGAAGCTGTTGGAAAACACTATGAGGAATTGCAGGCAAAAGCCTAGGGTTTGGTCGTGCATTATAACCATTTCATCAAAGATTCTTTGGGTAAAAGGCTTATTTGTTCTATTTTTGAAATGAATTAGATATAGACCCCTGATGGCGATGAATTTTTTTAAGAGTATAAAGAACCGGTTCAATCATTATTTGTATAAGAATAAAAAATTCGACACGGAGGAAGAGTTCTATACTTACCTGTTCACAAAAAATCCAAGCTGGAGCTCTAAGGAACCAAACGAAGATGAGAACATTCGCCTGGCTGAAATTAAGAACGTGATTGATGGCCTTAAGCTGAACGGTAAAATAAACATTCTTGAAATTGGCTGTGGCCGTGGCTGGTTATCAGGAAAACTGGCGGCTTATGGAAACGTAACCGGCATTGAACCGGTGGAACCTGTTGTAAAATACGCCAAAAAATTATTCCCCGATTTGGAGTTTCATTCCGATTTGCCCGCTACATTCATTAACAAATTCCCCGATAAACAATTCGACCTTATTGTTTCGTCGGAAGTGCTGGAGCATGTGACCGATAAAAAAGAGTTTATGGAACAAGTGGGAAATATGCTTAAGTCGGGCGGTGTAGCCATTATTACCACACCGCGTATGGAGCATTACAATGATTTTGTTTCTATTTATGGCAGCGAGCCCGGACAGCCGGTTGAGGAATGGATGACAGAGCAGGAGGTGAAAGACCTGGTACTAAGTTCAGGTTTTGAGATCGTGAACCATCATGTATTCGCGCCTTTACCAATTACCGACAGGACTGTGAATACTACCCAGTTATGGGCTTTCAGGAAAAAATAAATAAAATAGTTCGTTAGTGGTTTCGAGTCCCGACAAGTCGGGATCAACCACCAACGTTGACTGAGGCTCTCGAAGTCAATGAATATCTGAATTACATTCTTTTTTGTTTCTTTAAAGCATAGGCATTAATGCCAAAAATACTTTTCAAAAGTTCGGTTTCCTTATTGTGTTCAGATGTCCAGATGCGGGGCAAGTTAAACAGGTCTGTGGTTGCATGTACATCGCCATAGCTGGTAGTAATGGCGGTTAAATAACCCGCTTTTTTTGCATGGCTCATTTCACGCGTTCCTACATCATTTACAGTACCAAAAGGGTACGAAAAGTGCTCTACTTTTTTTCCGGTCATTTTTTCCAACTCTGTTTTCGATAAGGCAATCTCATTAAAAGAGGCTTCATCGCTGATGTTTGCCAGGCTTGGATGCGATACAGAATGAGAACCGATAGTAACCAATGGATGTTGGGCCAGGGCTGCTAATTGGGCAGGATTTAAGAACAAGTTATGATAACTGTCCATGTTGGGCTTATAGCGTTCAATTAATGAGGCTAATGTTGCGGGATCTTTTTGGATCATTTTCCGAAGCTCCATAAAAAAAGCGGCCTTTTGCTCTTTGGTTTCAATGCCCGTTGTTTTTTCCAGTCCTTCATAGGCATAGGTCAAATGGCTGTGATCCCTGATAATGTCCTCAATAAAATACCACCAGGCAAATTGCTTGCGGCTAATCAAATCAGTAGGAATATAAACGGCAAAGGGAATGTTGTATTTTTCGAATATGGGCAATGCCTTTTCATAGTTGTCATAATACCCATCGTCAAAGGTAAATACCACATACCGTTTTTTATCCTTGCTGTTAAGCGCTGTTTGCAGATCGTTTATGGATAATGGACTGAAGCCCTGTTTAAGATAAAAGCGGATCAGGTAATCCAGGTAATCTTCCGTGATCTCAATGCCATCATTATCAATTCTGTTTTCGCCCATGCTGGCTACCACACGGTGAAACATCAGGATCTGCACTTTTCCCGAGTACAGCGACCTGAATGGCCAGCCCCCGCTTAGTTTGAGCATCCGATAGAATAATGTGACGAGTTGGCTTCGCATCTTAAAAATTTAACAATACTTTTTCTGTATACAGTATGTCAATATCACTGTGGTTTATAGCAGTGTCCGTATACAGGAACCATGGCCTGTCTTTTTTTCCTTT
>JBEHXV010000008.1:0-160246 GCA_048498515.1 Bacteroidota bacterium
TAAAACACCTAAGCCTGCCGAAGAGCCTGTAGCCACAACGCCAACTGTACAACCAACCGTTGAGCCAGTGAAAGAGGAACCGGTAGCAGTTGCCGAACCTGTGAAAGAGGAACCAAAACAACCAGAGCCTAAGAAAGAAGAACCAAAAAGAGATGTCCTTCCTGAAATGAACGCGATTGCTGACGAAGTGGTGTTTGAACTGAACTCTTCCAGGTTGAATAACGAAGGACTATCTAAACTTAATAAGATTGCCGAGCTGATGAAAAAAGATCCGGACCTTGTAATTAATGTCGTAGGTCATACCTGCAACAAAGGTACGAATGAATTGAACGAACGTCTTTCTGTGCGCCGTTCAGCATACGTCAAAGAGCAATTGGTGAAGAGAGGTGTAAAAGCTTCAAACATTAAAGAGAGCAAAGGCGTAGGATCTGAGAATCCTTTATACGACAATAATTCTGAATTGCAAAGCAAGAACAGAACTATAAGGTTTGAGTTAGCTAAATAAGCGGCCCTGCATTTTACATAAAAAACCCCATCAGCCAACTGGTTGATAGGGTTTTTTATGGAATTATTTTTTTTAGCCGTTCCGTTATTTCCAGTACAGCCGGACAAACCAACGTGTTGCGGTAGGTGAGGTCAAGTATCTGTTCCATGCGTTTGCGATCGGTGTGCGGGTATTCGCGGCAAGCGTTTGGTCTTGCTTCGTATACGGAACAATAATTGTCAGAACCCAGAAAAGGGCAGGGCGCGTGTCTTAATACATAGTCCTTGTCCTCATCAATGCGCAGGTATTTATCAATGAACTCGCCTGGCTTGATCCTGAAATGTTTTGCCAGGCGTTCCACATCGCGGTTGTAAAAAATAGGGGAGGTGGTTTTGCAGCAATTGGCACAGCTCAGGCAATCAATGGTTTCAAACACCTCATCGTGCAACTCGTGGAAATTATTATCCAGGTTCTTTGGCTTTGTCCGTTTGAGCTTATCATAAAAGGCCCTGTTCTCTTTTTTAAGAGTTTGGGCTTTTTGATTATGTTTTTGTAAATCCAAAACAGGTACAATTTTTTATTTACAATTTACGATTTTCTGAAATTGTCGATCGTAAATTAGTCAGTTGTCAATGTTTTAATAAATTCTTCCGGCGTTTTGGCATCTTCTATCGAAAAATGTCCAATTTTAGTACGGCATAAGGCATCCAAATAAGCGCCGCTGTTCAGGGCCAGGCCAAAGTCACGGGCAATACTACGTATGTAGGTTCCTTTGGTGCAGGCAATCCTGAAATCAACCAAAGGTAAGTTGCAGGCCGTTATTTCAAACTCAAGGATCTCAATTGGTCTTGCTTTCAATTCTATTTCAGCACCAACACGGGCCAGTTTATATAAACGCTTTCCATCTACTTTTACAGCGCTGAACATGGGTGGTATTTGTTCCTGCTTGCCAATAAAGGATTTTGCCGTTTCATATACCATTTCATTAGTAATATGCTCCGTAGGAAAAACTTCATCCACTTCTTTTTCCTTATCGTAACAAGGAGTGGTAGCGCCAATAAAAAAGGTGCCCGTATATTCCTTTGGTAAATCCTGGAAAGAAGAGATCTCTTTTGTTTTTTTACCGGTACAAATAATCAGCAGTCCTGTAGCTAAGGGATCTAAAGTGCCGGCATGACCAATTTTTAAATGCACCAGTTTTCCATCCAGTAAAAGCGAAGGATGTTTTTTGAGCGCGTGCTTAAGCTTATTAACCGCCTGAAACGACGACCAGGTATAGGGTTTATTAATGAGTAAAAGCTCTCCGCTGCGGTAATCGGGTATCATGGGAGGGCAAAGATACGCTTATTTTGTGAAATTATTCTTTCACAAATTTTTGATAAAACTCGCCCCGGTTGGTTAGCAGCCTAATAAAATACATACCTGGGCTTAATGAAGAAATAGTAATAGTAGAAGCGTTTTTTGTGAGAATCAGCGCGCCGTTTACATTAAAAATGTTTACACTGGTTAAAGTCTGATCGGCCGGAAATGTGATCCTGATCTCATCCTTAGCGGGATTAGGCATGATTTCGGTGAGTGGCATAAGCTTGGCCTCCCTCGTATTTAAAGCCAGGCAATAATTGGGGTCAATGGCAAAATCTGAAATAACGGTTGTGTTGGCAACATAATCGGCCAGCATATAAGGAGATGTGACATATGTAGTTAGCAAGGGCTCACTGTGTTGTATAGGAATCGACACACTATTAGTCATGGTTAGTGCAGTAGAAGTGCTGCAATTTGTTGTTAACAGGGAATCGAGGAAGGTAACGGATAAGGGGTTTAATGGAAAATTGCGGCTTGTTACATCGAAAAAGAATTTATTGTTATTTAACACGGTAAGCTTTGCCGATTCGCGCTGGGAAGAAGGTGGCCACCATGAATAGTTCAGCAAGGTATTATAGTGGCCGGAAAAAACGCCGTTGGAGTCAAGTTTAAAGCATCTACTGTAAAAACCAGTATGGAAATCCCCTGGACCTCTATTTGGAGCAATGGTAAAAAAAATGGATTTATTCTCATCTTCATCAAAGCTGTTCACCGAAAAATCAGAAGTGTAGTAGGCCGGAAATTTACGGTTCCAGAGCACATTATTTTTATCATATTTTCGCACGTTAATGTATTCAGGGCTATGGATGCCATGCTGAGAAATAGAATAATAAACATTGGTATTCTTTCTTGATTTATAATAACCGGCGGAGCCTATCATATAATGTTGGGGATATTCGCCTATATAGGATTCGGAATAAATGGAATCACCGGCCTCACAATAAGTGAACATCGATATGGCAGAGCTTTCAAAAAAATTACCGGAGTAAATACAGGTATAATATCCTGCCGAGTCGTTCAACAAGGTAACATTGCTAAGGCCGGTATACTCGGTGCCTGTAAAATGGTTGCAGTGCAGTATGTTGCCTAAGGTATCCAGCTTTAATAAGAGAGCAGTCGGGCTCATGTTCATATTTCCTTCACCAGAGATCATGAGTTTGTTGTTTCGGTCCAGTAAAAGGCTTCTCACATTTATTTGGGTAAGCGATGGATTTTCGATGGTTTTTATCCAGGCCACATTTCCGCTATTATCAAGTTTTCCTACATATTTCCTATATGAAGTATTCATAAAAGCATAGCTGATCTCGTTTTTTGCTATAAAATAAATACTGCCTGTTGTAGATAATAATAAACTATAAAAATCCAGTCCATCGTAGGTTTTAACCCAAATGGGATTGAAATGCTTATCTACTTTTTCGAGCTGGTTGCCATGGAACATGTAGATGTTGGTGTCAGCATCTATCACATATTGGTTTTCGTTGCCTGTTGATGCATTGAGGTAAGGAAACACCTGTGCATTTAGTGATGTGAAGGCAGAAAATAGAAGTATGTATATAATAAGAAGTAGAAGTTTATTCATGCAACTAAATTTAATTTCTATAAAACTACACTAAACAACACAGTATATACCTACCGTTAAAGCAGTTTTTAGCACAAAAATTTTTAAATGCTATGCCCCATTTTATCTTTTTTGGTTTGCATGTATTTTTCGTTGTGCGGGTTGGATGGAATGACAATGGCTACATTTTCGGTAACCTCCAGGCCGTAACCAATTAAGCCAACGCGCTTCACCGGGTTGTTGCTCATCAGTTTCATTTTGCTGATGCCCAGGTCGCGAAGAATTTGTGCGCCAACGCCGTAGTCGCGTTCATCCATTTTAAAGCCCAGTTCCAGGTTAGCTTCCACGGTATCGCGGCCTTCTTCCTGCAGTTTATAAGCTTTTAATTTATTGAGCAAACCAATGCCGCGGCCTTCCTGGTTCATGTATACAATGGCGCCTTTGCCTTCTTTTTCAATGGTTTCCATGGCTTTGTGCAATTGTGGGCCGCAATCGCAACGGCAGGAGCCAAAAATATCGCCGGTCACGCACGATGAGTGTACGCGTACCAGCACCGGTTCGTCTTTTTGCCATTCGCCTTTTACAAGCGCCATGTGCTCTTCGCCGGTAGTATTTACTTTGTAAGAGATCAATTTAAAATCGCCCCATTTGGTTGGCATTTTCACTTCTACCTGGCGGCTCACAATGCTTTCTTTAGCCAGCCGGTAAGAGATGAGGTCTTTGATCGTGACAATTTTCAAGTCGAATTGTTTAGCCACTTTTACCAGGTCGGGTAAACGCGCCATGGTACCATCTTCGTTCAATACCTCTACCAGGGCGCCACAGGGTTCAAAACCCGCCAGGCGTGCAAAATCAATGGTAGCTTCGGTGTGGCCCGTTCTTCTTAGTACCCCGCCTGTTTTGGCAATCAATGGGAATATATGTCCGGGTCTTCCAAAATCGGCCGCTTTCATCGCGGGATCAATCAGGGCTTTTACTGTTTTAGAGCGGTCGGAAGTGGAGATGCCTGTAGTACAGCCATGGCCCAGTAAATCAACCGAAACGGTAAAAGCTGTTTCGTGCAGGGCGGTGTTGGAGGTTACCATGAGCTCAAGTTGTAGTTCTTTTGCCCTTTCTTCGGTAACAGCGGCGCAAATTAAGCCACGGCCATGGGTAGCCATAAAATTAATGATCTCGGGTGTTACGTTACGCGCGGCGGTTAAAAAATCACCTTCGTTCTCCCTGTCCTCATCATCCACAACAATAATCACTTTCCCTGCTTTAATATCAGCAATGGCTTCTTCAATGGTGTTTACTTTAATATCTTCCATGGCCTATGGTTTGTTTTGCGGGGCAAATTTACGCATAAAATATCAATAGACCTCACCCCCGACCCCTCTCCAAAGGAGAGGGGGGAGTGGTTTAGGCAAAATTTAACTTATTTCCCAAAAATGTCTTCAATTACCTTTATTCGGTATTTAAAAATGTCTTCAATACGTTTCCTTACAAACAGGGTGTGCGCCAAAGTGCCCAAAAAGCCAAAGGGAAGCATATAATTCACCTCGTCATGCATTTCCACACCTGTGGCTGTTCTTTTAAAAGAGTGTCGGTGGTGCCATAATTTATATAGGCCAAAACGCTGCTCATCAATAAAATAATCGCCTTCCTTCACATGGGTAATCTCGGTCATCCATTTTACTTTAATGCCCAACAGTGGTTTAAGGGTGTAGGTAATAATTTGCCCGGGATACATGGTTTCGCCATCTGTTCTGTCGGAGGTGATGACAAAGTGTATGTTGGCCGGCGTTATTTTTTGAAGGTTGTTGGGCGATGAGAAAAAAGCCCAGGCCTCTTCCAAAGAAATTGGCAGATGTTGTGTACTTTTTATGCTGTAAAACTTCATAATGAATATATTTGTTATGGTTAAGACAAGCTGGGAAAACAAATGTTCGCCGATTTCATTACAAATTTAAAAATAAAGCTCCAACAACCTTTACCCGGAGAGGAAGCGCAGTTTGAAATGGCGCATGTTGGCCGCGAAAGAAACATTAAGCCGGCAGAGTATAAAAGCTACAGGCCTAGCGCAGTGTTGGTTTTAGTGTATCCAAACGAGCACAACGAAACCATTTTGCTGCTCATAGAGCGCATGACCTACAATGGGTACCATAGCGGACAAATTGCCTTGCCGGGTGGTAAGGCCGAGGAAACCGACCAAAACCTGGAAGCTACAGCCCTGCGTGAGTTTTTTGAAGAAACCGGGGCCGATGCCATGCCCGAAATTATAGGCAGGCTTACACCAGTTTATATTTCGGTAAGCAAATTCAGCGTACAACCTTTCGTAGCTTACCTTCCAAAACGTCCCAATTTTTCGGTGAACACAAGGGAGGTGCAGCGCCTCATCGAGTGGCCTTTCACCAACTTTATCAGCGCCCAAACAGTAAAACAAACCACCATTGAGCCCATGCCCGGCCTTAAACTCACAACGCCTTATTTTGATGTGCAGGACAAAGTATTGTGGGGCGCCACGGCCATGATTATGAATGAGCTGAAGTGGGTTGTGAACCGGACGGATTAACTTTCAAGCACTTTTTATAGTATAAAAATTATATACAGTGTGCACAATTTAAAGATGCGCATTAAAAATGCATTGTATGGCTGAAAGCGGCAACTTTGCTGTAATGTCAAAGGTTCAGATTCACATAGGAAAGAAGATCAGGGAAGTATTGGATAAAACACCCATTAGTGTTGTAGATTTTGCAAAAAGCATCAACTTAACGCGTAATGGCGCCTACAAGGTGTTTGAGAAAGAAACCATTGATACCGGTCAGCTGCAAACCATTGGTAAAGTGCTGAACCACGATTTCTTTGCCTACTACGAACAAAGTCCATCCACTGCCAAGGAAACTAATCCTGAGTATGGTTACGCTACAAAAGCTGAAATGGCCGATCTGGCCCATATGATCCTGAAGTTAACCAGGGCTGTGGAGCGCATTGAAGAACGGTTGCCAGCTGCAAAGCCGGCCAGGAAACCGGCGGCTAAAAAGAAACCGGAGAAAAAGTAGGTTCTTATTTTTTTGGCAACGTATATCCAATTTGTTTTCGTGGTTTAACGGATTCTTTTTTATCTGTTAGTTCATCCATGTATTGAAAGACGACCTCAATGTTTTTTGTATTATTATCGGTTTTCTTTTCTAATTTTTCTATAGCCAACCTTATGTCTGTATTATCCAGCAGCATTTGCCTGATCTTCGTAAATACCCTCATGATTTGTATGTTTACCTGTATGGCTTTAGCACTATTTAAAACACTGGAAAGCATGGCTACGCCTTGCTCTGTAAACGCATAGGGTAAATATTTGATATTTTCACCCTGTTTCAAGGTGCCAATTTGGCACCTTGAAACTTCCGCCTCTTCTTTGGTTAATTCCATCATAAAGTCATCCGGAAAACGTTCCAGGTTACGTTTAACCTGGCGTTTTAATTGTTTCGTTTCAATCTGGTATAATTCCGCGAGGTCACGGTCCAGCATTACTTTTTGCCCGCGAACAATATAAATTTTGTTCATGACCACCTCATCTACAATAATAATCGAATTCTCTGCCTGTATCATAATATTAGCTAACTACATAAAGACCCAAAGGTAAATTGAATTTTGACCAGTCTTTGCTACAAAACGTAGAATGGTAAAAAACGGCAATGTATTACTTACTTAACCCAAAAACAACCATTGCTTTTAATAAAATGAGTAAAGTAGTTGGAACAGTATGGTCATCGGTTTACAAAAGAAACCTATTCTCTAATGGATCCAAAAAGCAAAACAAGGCTTTGGTTGATTCAATTGCGTATGAGGTGAATTTTTTACTTGAAAAAGAAATGGATTTTTCCGTGTCTGTTATCATTCCACGGAATAGGTATGTAAAAAAACCATAATTATGAGTGAAGGAAGATACAAAATGATAACGGAAGTTGACGGGGAGCGGAGGGAGTATACTATTCCAGGCTCGTCGCCTGTCGGAAGATACATCGCACTTCATCTCGAAAGAAATCGTCGGAAAGAGACGAGAGTAGGTCGTCATTCCAACAAAGTTGATGTTTCCCCATTATTGACTGAATCTCCCAACTTATATACCTACGAAGTCCTTCCGCCTCGGCAGGATAAGCCTCTAAGTACTTAATGTTTAACTCGTCAAATCTCTCTTTTAAAAACTGATCTACGCTCATAAGACTTATAAATATACAAAAATGGAACGATTTGAAACCATATTAGACATTACAGACCGCTTTCGCACAAAGAAGGCGTGTTTGGACTATTTGGAGAAAATAATGTATCCAAATGGCATTTGCTGCCCTCATTGCACTCAGGAGAAAGTTTACCGGTACAAAAGTGGGGTTCTTTTTAAGTGCTCAGAATGTAGCAGACAGTTTTCGGTTACTACTGGAACCATCTTCCACGGCACCCATATTGCGTTGAGGAAATGGATCTTAGCAATTTATCTGTTTACGACCAATAAGAGCGGCTTGTCGTCGCGTCAGCTCGCGAGGGACATAAATGTGACGGTTAAGTCTGCCTGGTTCTTGTTGCACCGGGTGAGGTATGCCATCAGCCGCCAGACGTTTGCAAGGAAAATGCGCGGTACGGTGACAATAGACGAGGCTATGTGGGGACAACGTAGTCACAACATGCACTATCATCTTCGGCCAAAGAGTAAAGGTAGGAAGGGCGAGAACAAGCTCAAAATATTCACGATGGTGGAAACTGACGGCCGGGTTAAATCTATCCTGGTCCCCAATTTTGCTTCCCATACCCTAAACCACTTAATTATCCATAATGTTCAGCGCGGTACGACAATACTGTCTGATGAATTTGTGTCTTACAAGGAACTAAAACACGTTGGTTATAATCATTTAAGGTGTGATCATGGTAATTATGAGTACGTGTCGGCAAGCGGGGCAACCACCAACAAGTGCGAAAACTACTTTTCGTTTATGAAGAAGATTTTTCATGGTGCTTACGTGAAGATGACGGCTCACCATATTCAGAAGTACCTGTCGGAGACGGATTTTCGTTTTACGACGAGAAATTACACAGAACATCACAGATTTAATCTGGCCTTATCACTCGGTCGTGTGAGGCTTACTTATAACCAGTTAATAGGAAAACATGCCCAGTAAAATTGAAGAATTGAACTCAGATTTGAGATATGATCTCGCTTGTAAAATAACAAAGCTTTTGGATGGATTGTCATTGGAACAATGTGAAATGGTTCTGCGAGATACCGAAAGAAAATTAAGAAAGGATGCTATTGTCGTATTTCAACCTCGAAAGGAATCAACATCTGAACCAGGATCACAAAGTCCATCTTAGTTTCAAAAGAAGCAACTTTCGAAAAGTTTTCACGCATACAAATTACTGTTGTTTCGTCAAATTTTTGAATGTAAGAAATGCCTTGCTTGTTAATTACAACATTGTCTCCATGTATTGTTTTAATTTCCATAAATAGTTCTGCTTTCATTGTCCTTTTAATTCTTTAATCTGTTTTTCAAATGCTTTAACCCTATTCTCTAATCCATAAATTAAAATGTACATAAACGGAACAATCAATAACAACAACTGCTGCAAGCCTTTTATTATCAACTCAAAAGCTTTGTCTCCTGGTTCATTGAATGACCCTATTCCTTTCAGCACATTGACTATTCCAAAAAAGCCTACGGTTCCAAAAAACACAACCAATACCAATGCAGTAATTCCCATTAAAATGTTCTTAAACGTCTTTTCCATTTTTTCGCAGTTTGAGTCACTATTCCCCGGTAACGGTTTTAATAAGCAGGGCGTGGGAACAATAGGATTACTCGTGACGAGGTACTGCGAAGAACCTGCAAACAAAATAAAACCATGGCCCACGCCCGTTCGAGCGCAAACGAATAGTTAGTCTTGAATTTGCAGTTTGGTGTTTAGAGATTCGCAGTTTCCGTCACCAAGCAAAACTAACGCTTGCTATAATATTAACCCAAAGATAATGAAAAATAAAATCCGAAAAACTATAAAAAAACCGGATTAAAAAAGCTAAATTTAAACTTATGAGCCAACACTCTAAAAAACCAACAAAGCCCAAAAGACAAGCTGGTCAAAAACACCCAGGTAAGAACGACAACCCCCTTCACGGCATGGACTTCAACGAAGCCCTCGAAAAACTTGTATCTTCACCAAAAATAAAAAAACAGGCCAGTAAGTAACTAACCTGTTTCAAGTATAATAACACCTAATTTTATGTCAATGAACAAGAAAAACAAGCAGGGTAATACCAGTCAAAAAAAGCCGGCGGAACGTCCGGAAACCGCTCTCTACGGCTTATCTCTGGACGAAGCTATACGAAAAATAGCTAAGCCAACCCCAAAACCTCCACGGAAAAAATAATACCTGGGTGAAACAGGTATAACATTGCCTAAAAAACAAAAACACCTGCCAGGTTTCAAAAACCTGGCAGGTGTTTTATATATCTTATTATTCTTCGTGCCTCTGTGGTGAAAAGATTAAAACTCGCAGTTATTCGGTGTTCTTGGGAAAGCAATCACATCGCGAATGTTGGTCATGCCCGTTACAAACAATACCAATCGCTCAAAGCCTAAGCCAAAGCCGGCGTGCGGACAAGAGCCAAAACGGCGGGTATCAAGGTACCAGCTCATTTCCTCAGCCGGTATGTGCATGTCTTTCATACGGCCTTCCAGTTTTTTCAAACGCTCCTCGCGTTGCGAACCGCCAATGATCTCGCCAATGCCGGGGAATAAAATGTCCATTGCCGCTACCGTTTTTCCATCATCGTTCATGCGCATGTAAAACGATTTGATGTCTTTAGGGTAATCGGTCAGGATCACCGGTTTTTTGAAATGTTTTTCTACCAGGTAGCGTTCGTGCTCGCTTTGCAAATCGGCGCCCCAGCCTTCAATAAGGTACTGGAATTTCTTTTTCTTGTTGTGGTTGCTTTCGCGTAAAATATCAATGGCTTCGGTATAGGTAATTTTCGCGAAGTCGTTGCCCAGACAAAAATTCAATTTCTCTATCAGGTTTAATTCGCTACGCTCTGTTTGTGGTTTATTTTTTTCCTCGTCTAATAAACGTTGAGATAAAAACTCAATATCTTCCTTGTTTTTCTCTAAAGCATAGGTAATTACATATTTCAGCATTTCCTCGGCCAAAGCCATATTGTCTTTCAGGTCGTAAAAAGCCATCTCGGGTTCTATCATCCAAAACTCGGCCAGGTGGCGGGTGGTGTTGGAGTTCTCGGCACGAAAGGTTGGACCAAAGGTATAAATGTCGCTAAAGGCCATAGCGGCCAGCTCACCTTCCAGCTGACCTGATACCGTGAGGTTGGTTGATTTACCAAAGAAATCCTGTTTGTAATCAATGTCACCTGTCTCGGTCAATGGTGGGTTTTTTGGATCAAGGGTCGATACACGGAACATTTCGCCGGCACCCTCCGCATCGCTGCTGGTGATGATGGGTGTGTGCATGTACACAAAGCCCTTATCGTTAAAAAATTTGTGCACGGCATAAGCCAGTGTATGACGGATCCTGAACACCGCGCCAAAAGTACCGGTGCGGAAACGCAAATGGGCAATTTCCCTTAAAAACTCCAGCGAGTGCGCTTTTGGTTGTAAGGGGTAAGCATTTGGCTTGCTGATATCGGATTCGGCATCGCCATAAATTTCTATTTCCGATACAACAACTTCTACCGTTTGCCCTTTTCCCTGCGATGCGATGAGCTTGCCCGTAACGCCAATACAGGCGCCGGGTGTAATGCGTTTCAATGTATCAGGATTGGTATTCTCAAAATTAACTACGGCCTGTAAATTACTCAAACACGAACCATCGTTCATAGCGATGAATGAGTTGTTACGAAATGTGCGGACCCAACCTTTGACGTTGATGACCTGATCGATGAGTTCTCCTTTCAAAACTTCTTTGATTTTTACGCGTGCCATAATGTGTTTAAAATTTAAGGATGTGAAGATAAAGAAAAGCCACGGGTTTTTAAAGGTTTTTGTTGGATTTCGTCATTGTACCCAAAGCTGAAGGGGCAATAACGATAATCTCAAAATATTGTAAAACCTTCCTTATCTTTGTATAAAATTACCATCCAATGGAACCTACTACCGAAATACCATATACGCTGTATGCCGAAGCCACCCCAAACCCGGCATCCATGAAATTTGTTGCCAATAAAATGCTGATTAAAGAAAAAGGCGCAACGGCAGAGTATAAAAACATTAGCGAAACCCAAACAGCACCCATTGCCAAGCAGCTGTTCCAGTTCCCTTTTGTGAAAACGGTATTTGTAGCCGGTAATTTTATTACCATTACCAAAACCGACTCGGTTGACTGGGACGATATTACGCTGGAATTGCGTGTTTTTTTAACCGATTATTTAAATAAGGGAAATCTCATCATCACCTCATTACCTGTGCAGGAAGTGGCGGTTGACAATACGTTTACCGAAACAAAAACTGTTAACACACAGCACAATGCGCCGCAAAGCGATGTGGAAGCAAAGATCATTGAGGTGTTAGACCAATACATACGCCCCGCAGTGGAGTCGGATGGTGGACTGATTACCTTTAAAGAATTGAAAGACGGTGTAGTGACCGTGCAAATGCGGGGCGCCTGCAGTGGTTGCCCAAGCAGCACCATGACCCTGAAAGCGGGCATTGAAGCCTTGCTTAAACGCTTATTGCCCGACGCGGTGAAAGAAGTAGTGAGCGAAGCAATGTAAGCGTTTTGGGTACCTGTCATGCTAATCACGATGCACGATGACAATTTAAAATAATCAATTATTTTTCGGCAAAAGCAATGCTCAGTACGCTGATGCTAATGCCTTCGACCTGTTGCAGGACTTGGCAGCAGGCCTCAATGGTAGCGCCTGTGGTAATAACATCGTCTACTAATACCACATGCTTATGCCTGAGATTTTCCATGGAACTTAGTTCAAACACATCCTCTACATTTTCCCAACGCTCGTACTTGCTTTTCTTGGTTTGCGTTTCCGTAAACTCCTTTCGCCTTAAGCTGTTTGTATCAAGGGCAATATTTAAGCCCATGGATAAGCCTTTTCCAAACTCCTCGCTCTGGTTATAGCCACGCAGCTTTAGTTTTTTGGTATGCAAGGGTACAGGTATAATGCAATTGGCCCTACTAATGATGGGATCTTCTTTCAAGTCTTCGGCATACCATTGGCCAACCAAAACAGCCAGTTCCTTGTTCTTTTTATACTTTATGGCATGCAGTATTTTTTGAACGCTTCCTTTTTTTTGAAAGAGGTAAAAACTGCTGGCCAGGCGCAAATTTGTACGGCCGTAAAACAGGGCATCTACCGGGTTTTTAATATGTTTATGAAAATTGCTTTTCGGTAAATGCACATAGCAAAAATTACACACCTGCTCTTCGTGCTTATACAGCGAGTTGCCGCAGGCTACACAATTACGTGGGTAGATGAGTGCTATGAAATCGTTTAGCATAGTTATTTAATTTTAGCTGTCACTTCTCGATACGTTTTTTGTAAGAGGCAGACAAAAAACACTCGAACTGACAACCCTTTAAAGTTTCCCTGCCAGTGTACAACTCAGCTTATACTTATTAACCTTTCCCGATAAGTTAAACAGTTCTACATATATGACGTAAATTCCAATTGGTGCCTTCTCATTCTCATCGTTAATACCGTTCCAGCTCAGGGTGCCATCTTGTGCCAGCTGTTCATTACGGATCAGGTAACGCACATGCCTGCCTTTGCTGTCGTAAATATGCACGTTGGCAGCTTTACCCGGTTCATCCAGCTTATAGCTAATGTTTAACACATCGTTATATCCATCGTTATCCGGCGAAAACAAAGGGTTGGAAATGGACACGCCGCTTCCGCCATCAGCCTGCAGGTATTGCGAGTTTTTGTAAGCAGGAGTGGCAAAACCAACACCCTCCGAGGCACTGTTCCAGTTAGTACGATCGGAAGCGGGGCGGTTAAAATCAATACGCTCCAGCGATACGCCTTTAGTACTTACCAGTAAAGGAAAGTGCATTTTTTCGGTGTACTTAAAATTGTCAATCACTACACCATTTGCATCGCTTAAGGTTACCACATCCTCATCAATGTTCATGCTCGGAAGGTCTTCCACATCCAGGAAACCTTTAGGATTTGGTGTGAGGTATTGTTGTTTTACCCCGTTCTGGTCTTCGCTAATCACCAAATAACTTTCTGGAAAAAGTAAAAATCCTTCTGTTGTAATCACTTCCGTCTCTTTTAAAATGTTGTTCAGTGTATCCATAGAACCAATGCGCAGGTCTTTTAAATTAATGGTCTTACTGCTGCGGTTATACAACTCTACAAAATCAACACCACCTGTTTTTGGGTCTGCCAGTATTTCATTAATTACCACATCATCTGGCGCAGGCCATTGCGGCAGGGCAAATTGTCCCGTACCATTAATCAGGGCATTACCAACACAGTCGGTCATGCCGCTTAACACGGCACAATTGTATACAATGCCCGTTTGCATGGAGGAAGAAAGTTTCAGAACAACTTTTCTGAAATCGGGCGCCATGGGTAAAACATAAGTCGGTTGTGTTAAACCATTGTCAAATGTATAAATGGCGGGATTCGCCATGCTGGCGCTATCCAATGGTTCGTTAAAAATTAAAATAATGGTATCGGCTGTTACAACAGCTATTCTGTCCAGTTGGGGCGAGCTGTTATCGGTATTGGTCCCTGAAACCGAATTTCTTTTTCCCGGTGAGCCGCCATTCGCATCATTGCTGGCGTGCCAATTGTTTTGCCCGGCACAGGGGTTGTTGGCATCAATTAGTTCCATGCTCCAGCCTCCATCCGCTTTATTATTGTCGTTGTACCAGCCCGAGGTATAACTAATGGAATTAATAACAACACCATTGCTATCACGCAGGGTAAGGTTTGTGCCATCATTTAATAAGGATGGAAAACTGGCAACCTCATACACCACAATACCGAAATTATCAAAGAACTGGGGGGCATTTCCTGTACCCGTCAGTACCACAAAGCTATCGGGCTGTATGGTAATATCAGGTAGTTTTTTAAAAGAAGTTGGTGTGGCAAAACTCCAGCTCTTTAAATTAATGGCGTATGCTGTTCGGTTCTTTAATTCAACATACTCTTCATTCGGCAAATTGATGGAAGGATCCGGATCAGGCATCAGCTCATTAATAACCACATCGTAAGCCTTGTGTTTGTAATAAGAGAAAGTGCCGGTATTTGGACTAATGGTATTCCCATTACAATCGCTGATACCGGTAATGGTTACCGAATAGTTTGTGGCATTCACTAATTTAGTGTTTAGCGACAATACCACACAGGAATTGCCATTGGACGCAACCGCCAGGCTTGGCGAGCCAACAGAATTACTGATGAAGTAATTGGCCGCAGAATTTAACTGAGCGGCAGAAATTACATCGTTAAAACAAACCGAAATATGTAAGGAGTCCAGTACCGTTACCGATAAGATCTGCGGTCCTGTAACATCGGGGGTAATGGAAAAAACAGAATTGACAAAGCCCGGGGTGCCACCATCATTGTCGTTCGAAGCTATCCAGTTATTGGCCTGCGAGCAGGCAACATTTTGGTTCGGGTTAATTTGCTCTAAAGTATAACCACCCCCTTTTTTTATCGCATCGCGGTACCAGGTATCTTTGTAATTTACGCTGTCAATAAACACACCACTTCCGGTTTTCAGGTAAATGTTATCACCCGAATTATTAAGTGAGGGAAAAGAACTCACGCCCAGCTTATTCATATATCCCAAAGCGGTAAACTGCGCCGTATCGGCTACCGGGCAAACAATGACATAAGAGTTTGGCGGCATGATATAATTTCCCATGGTTGCCCCCGTAGCCGTGTAGCTATCCGAAACATGCAGGCCGTTGAGGTTAATGGTGTTCGAACTCCGGTTATAAAGCTCTATAAATTCGGCATTCGTTAAGTTAATAACCGGTGAGGGGTCGGCAAAGATCTCATTAATCACCAAATCCTTAAAGCCAACCGTTACCGGGGCAAAATAGGTAAAGCCTGTGGTAGCCGATGAAATAGCATTTAAGGAAAGATCCTGCACGCCTGTTACGGTAAGTGTATTGGCCAGTCCGTTGGCAAAAGGAGTGGCAAAGGATAAATGTACCAGCGAAAAATTAGAGGCATCTCTTGTTGCACTAGCCGGGTTCCCAAGACTATTATCGGCAAAATAATTGGCGGTGTTTTGGGCCGAAGTTATTTCCAGGCTCTCATTAAACAGCACATCCAGCTGGGTACTTGAAATAACAGTATTACTTACAATGCTTGGAGGCGTTACATCCAGCACAATGGTACCAATGCTTATATCATCAAACACATGCTTACCAAAAAAGCTGGCAGTCGATTGCTTTATTAAAAAACCAAAAGCGGTTGAGCTTGAAAATGTCGCGTCGGTAACGCTCCCTTCTGTAAAGTAGCTGCTTCCTGTGCCTGTCATGTCCCTTTCCAGGGTAAATACGTTGGCACTGGTTCGGGTTACTTTTATTTTAATGAGGTTGTTGCTCGTACTCGCCACACTGGCGTTTACCCCGTCAATTAAAATGGAAGCGGTACCGGCAGTACTTTTATAAAGGCAAATGTCGTCGGAAGTATTACCTATACGTACAAAATAACCGTTTATTCCGCTTGCGGTTAAATTAGTGTTGCTCGACATTAAATAAGCATCCACATAATTGGATCCGGATGTGGCAAATTGCAGGTTTACCCAAAACTCCCAGGTACAGTTTGAACTTAGTGTACTGGCAATGCTAATGTAAAAACTGCTGTTGCTGGTGGTATTGGCAGACCGTAATTGCGCTGATGAAACCGTAAAATCACTGGCCGAGCCGGGAGTCCAGGCTGGATTGGCAGTGTAATCGCCATCCGAAAAATCGTCGATAACCTGTGCTCTGGAAACAGAAATACAACATAAAATGAGTATCAGGGAAAAAATACGATTCATCTTAATAAAATTATGTAAAACCAAGGTATGAAATTTTTTTGATAGCAAATAAATTAACAACTTTAAGCATTCGTATTTTAACCTTAACTTAATAATGCAAATAGCAGTAGTTGGTGCAACCGGATTGGTGGGCACAAAAATGTTGGAAGTACTGGCGGAAAGGAACTTCCCGGTAACAGAATTAATTCCCGTAGCCTCCGAAAGATCGGTAGGCAAGGAAATTGAGTTCAGGGGAAAGAAGTACAAGGTGCACTCCATGATTGACGCCATTGCGGCTAAACCACAAATCGCCTTGTTTTCGGCAGGTGGTGGTACTTCGCTGGAATGGGCGCCAAAATTTGCCGAAGCCGGCATTACTGTTATTGACAATTCCAGCGCATGGCGTATGGATGTGAACAAAAAATTAGTTGTTCCCGAAATCAATGCCCATGTGTTAAGTGCTAACGATAAAATTATTGCTAATCCAAACTGCTCTACCATACAAATGGTAGTAGCCTTGAATCCCCTGCATAAAAAGTATAAGATCAGGCGCATTGTCGTTTCCACATATCAATCGGTGAGCGGCACGGGTGTAAAAGCAGTTGACCAGTTAATGAATGAGCGTGTAGGGAAACAGGGAGAAATGGCGTATAAATACAAAATAGACCTGAACGCGATCCCGCAAATAGATGTGTTTATGGATAATGGCTACACCAAGGAAGAAATGAAAATGGTGAATGAAACCCGTAAAATTATTGGCGACGATAGCATTCGCCTCACAGCCACTACGGTTCGTATCCCTGTTATTGGCGGCCATAGCGAAAGTGTGAACGTGGAGTTTGAAAATGAATTTGAAGTAACAGATATTCTTAACATCCTGAACAACACCAAAGGCGTGATTGTGCAGGATGATATTGCCAACCAGGTTTACCCTATGCCAATGAACGCTCACAATAAAGATGAGGTGTTTGTAGGAAGGATCAGGAGAGACGAAACACAACCAAAAACCCTCAATATGTGGATCGTGTCAGACAACCTGCGAAAAGGTGCTGCTACCAATGCCGTGCAAATTGCGGAGTACCTGGTAGAGGCTAAGCTGGTTTAAGTACTTTTCTCACCACAGAGAAACGGAGGATTTTTTGATACGGCCCACATTGCTATTCGTTAACGAATTGGGTTACATACCTGATTTATTGATGTATGCAGCAATCCCGGAGGGATTGAATGTGAATAGAAAAATGTTACATATAATTACCAACCACGAAGTGGTTGAATATGAATCCTGCAAATTTCATTTCCTAATTTATCGCCAGGCAAAATATATGGATGATAATCTACCCGTTCAGTTTTAACCAGTTAATAACGTCAACCACGCTGGCAAAATCTCTTTGGTTAAAGCTTTTGGAATAACGGCTATTAACATACTCAATCATGTTTTTCTTAGGACTGATGGCCCAAAAGCCCGCAATGGTTTTCGACCCCTCCTGTTCTTTTACAACAAGATAATCACCTGTTTTACCAGGGCGTTCGTTTGAAGCGTAAAGATCATCATATATTTCAAAGCTGCCCTTATACACTTGGCGCCACAGGCAGTGCTTATCGTTATTCAGTTTTACATAGTCGGTATATACCTGGTTGTTCAAAAGACTATCGGCAGCAAACAGGCGCACCATGTTCACATCACATACTTTTATAGTAGTATCAAAGTTCAGAGTGTTTCGTTTAAATACCAATGAGATCCGGTCCTCTTCCTTCAGGCATATGTTTCCCCACAATGTGTCGTTATTGGCAGTAATGGCATAACCCGGATGATAGGCCAGTGGTTTATGGCTTGGTTCGGTAGTATTATAAAGATTGGTGTAACACAGCGTGTATAGCAAAGCATTGTTTGTTGTACAATGTGTGGCTGGAGTACCCGGTTTAAATAATTGGGCAAAACTGTTTACAGAAAGGAACAGGACAGCGGAAAAACTAAGAAACGTTTTCATGATGGGGTCTTTTATTAGGATTAATGAGGATGAAAGGATATCACCGACAGGAAAGAATAAAAAAGGCTGCGGTGCCCATCCCCGCTTAAAGCATCGCAGCCTGATTTTTTGGTTTTTAAACTAAACAAAACCTATGAAAAAGAACGTAGTGTAAAATTACGTCCTAAGCTTCCCGAAAAAAACATCCTTCTAATAAGTGGTGGGTTTCACTTGATAAGTGGTAAATTTACACCAGCTTATGAATTAAAAAACCCCTCCGCTATCAATCGGAAGGGTTTTTTTGGTACTCGGTTTGAACTAACTAAACCCGCTCGGTTTACAAATCGAACAATAACCTGGGTCAAAATTAAAGTAATGAAAGCATAAAAAGTGAGCCAATAAATAAGTGACGGTATTTATCTGGTAAGTGAGTTGTTTTACAGGAAATCTGATTTTTAGGAGAAAGTGTTTAAGAGTAAGGTAGGTTTTTTAAAACAGCTATATTCTGTGCGTCATTGCGATCCGCCGGCTGGCGGAGAAGCAATCTCAAACCCAGCTTTGTGTGAGATTGCTTTGTCCTTCCTCCCCGCAATGACGAAAATAATCCTATAATAAGTTGCAGCAATAATTAAATAAAAAGCCCCTCTGCTATCAATCAGAGGGGCTTTGTTTATTTGAGGCGTATTGTTGTTTAATTTTGCTCGTACCGGCTCCTTTTAGAATGAGACTAATTTTACACCTATGGTAAATGGATATAGCTCAGGACCTTTTCCGCTCTCAAATAATGGGGTCAATGCATAATCTGCATATAGTGTAAAGTTGTGGTAACCAATGCTTGCATGTGCATTTACACGAAAAGGATTCAAATTGTAATCATCTTTTCTGATTAGTTTAATGTCCCTTCCGGTTTGCTCCAGGATTTGGCGGGTGCGCGATCCTAATTTATATCCTCCAATTACACCAAAGGCTACGTGAAAAGCTTTATCAGGGTTTTTATTAGTGTTGAATTCCAACAACACTGGCACATCAACATAAGTGGTTTTAAACCTGTTTTTCTTGTATTTAAAAGCATTTGTAGAGTCAATGGTGCCGTAAGTATAACTTGAGTCAGGGTTTAGGCTGGTTTTATTGCTGAATTCGTATTGGCTCCACTCAAAACCCAAACCAACTACCAGGTTTACATAGTTTTTGTAAATATGGATGTCTTTTTCAAAAGGGTTTAGCTGAAAGTTAAGCGATTTGCCATAGTTTAAAGCCATATATTCTTGTCCTTTGGGCATTGAGAAACCACCGTTTGATAACCATCCGTTCACTCCCATGCCAAAGCCTCCCCAATGGTGAAAATCGTCATCACCATCCAGGCTAAAGGAATGTTTCTTTTTCTCATCATCATCCTTATCAATAATCACGTATTTTTTATTGCGGAAATTAATAGTAGTTGAATCTTTGCCCGATTTTTTGCCATTCTCATCATCCACTACTTTGGCAATGGAAGAAGAGCTGGAAGCTTCGGCGCTCACATCTTTTGGGTCGCCTTTAAATTTAATGGTACTGGAACCTGTGGCGTTGGCGTTTATCTTGTCGGTAGCAAATATTTTAGCGGTCGATGCGCCCGAAGCCGTAACATTGGCCGTGGTTGTGTTGAGCTTATAGGCTTTTAAGCTCGAAGCGCCGCTTACCGTGCCATATAACCGGCTGCTTTCGCCATCCAGTGTTACACCCGATGCGCCGCTCAACATGACATCACTGGCTTTTGTTCTTAGGGTAGCATTTACACTACTGGCGCCCGTAACGTCAATAGCAAGGCTGTCGGCTACTAAGGTGTTGGTAGTGCTAAATTTGGAAGCGCCGCTGCTGGTTATTTTGGTTAAGCCATTGCCATTTACATATACTTTGTATGGGTGTGTGAAACTGCCTTTTGCTTTAATCACTAAAATGTCGCCTTCGTAAGTCGTGTAAATATTATCCATTTCCTTATCGTCGGCAGTTACTTTTATAGCCAGCGTATCGCTTTGGGTATACACCACATTAGCGGCACCCGATATTTCAATTTTACTGAATGGTTTTGTATCCCTTGTTTGTGTAGTTTGCGCTTTAAACGCCAGGGAGCTGAATAAGGCAAGAGATGAGAGAATAATAGTTTTCATGGTTCTTATTTTAAGTATGTTAGTTTTTTATTGATCTTTTTTATGAATCCGCCTTCCGGTTGGCTGATTTTGAACATAGGACGCAGCCCCCTGAATAAAAGTTACAGAGGGAATTGAAATTTTTGTAAAATAAAAAAGCAGAAGTCGTAAACATCTGCTTTTCAATATTTTACGTCAAAGTAATATTATCCTTTGGCGGCAGCCACAATATCATTTACTTCAAGGGTTTGTTTCGCATAGCCTTTGGAGCAAACATGAATCATGGCCTGTCCTACTTCTTTTAGGGTACAAGCGGCATTTGGTGTCAGGATCCTCACAACCGGATATAGCCAGCCAACATATTTGTAGCCGGATAATACATGTTTTTGTCCTTCGGTAGGTTTCATCATCCCCGGACGGAAATTGTATTCGGCTTTGAACAATTTACCAAGGTCGTTCTCGGTCTTACCTTTTACACGGGCCCACATTACTTTCCCTTTTTCGGTGCTATCGGTGCTTTTGCCCGACACATAGCAAAAACTCATATCAGGATTTACTTTTGCCAGGGTTTTGGCAAAACCCAGGGTCAGCGTATGAGTAAGTTTGGTGTATTCATCCTCTTTCTTACCAATAGAAGTAACCCCTGCGCAAAACAGGCAGGCATTATAGCCCGAAACCTGGTTTTCTATGGCTGTAAGGTCCGAAAGATCGGCATGAATAATTTCTTTTAATTTGGGATGGCTATGCCCGCAAGGCTTGCGGCCAATAACCAGTACCGATTCTACCAAAGGATTACTGAAACATTCCAGTAATACACCTTCGCCTACCATGCCGGTAGCGCCTGTGAGGATGATGTTTAGTTTTTTCATGATCTATTTTTTGTCAGTCGAAGCTATTTTTTTCTCACCACCATCAAGCCATCACGTATTGGTAACAGCATATTTTCAACCCTTTCATCCTGTTGAACAAATTGATTGAATTGATGAAGCGCCAGGGTCTCCTTGTCCATCTCATTTTCAGGTAGGGTAATTTTTCCGCTCCACAGCACATTATCGGCAATAATTAATCCGCCTTTATGGAGTTTGTCAATCACCAGGTGATAATAGTTGAGGTAATTCTTTTTATCGGCATCAATAAACACAAGGTCTATCGGCTCCTTAATGGTTGGAATATGCTCTCTCGCATCTGCCAGTACCAGTTCTATTTTTGAAGCATATTCCGTTTTTTGAATGAATGATTTTGCAAAAGCCGAAGTTTCTTCATTCACGTCAATGCTTATCAGTTTGCCATTCTCCGCTAAACCTTCTGCTAAACAAAGAGCAGAATAGCCGGTGTAGGTACCAATCTCTACAATGAGCTTTGGTTGTTGTAGTTTCGAAATAAAGCTTAAAAAACGCCCCTGCAAATGCCCGCTGAGCATACGTGGCGACACCACTTTTAAATGTGTTTCGCGGTTCAGCTTTGCCAACACCTCCGATTCGGGAGAAGTATTGTTTTCGCTATAATCGCTGAGTTCTTTGGTGATGAATTCCATGCTGTATTAAATTAATTCTCTGTGTCTCTGTGGTAAATTTACACATCCAGTTCCATTTCCAGCTGCGATGGTAATAGCTGAAACGTCATGCGGTGCAGCGAAGTGGTTGAATGGTTGCGAATGGCCTCCCGGTGAAATTTGGTAGGGTAACCCATGTTGTTTTCCCAGCCGTAATGCGGGTGCTGTAAAGCCGCTTCCTTCATAAAATCGTCGCGGTAGGTTTTGGCTAAAATACTGGCGGCCGCAATGTTCAGGTATTTGCCGTCGCCTTTAATGATGCATTGATGCGGGATTGTTTTGTATGGTGTAAAGCGGTTCCCGTCAATAAGCAATAATTGCGGCGATTGGCTTAATTGGTCCAGGGCACGGTGCATGGCCAGGAACGAGGCTTTTAAGATATTTATCTTGTCAATTTCCACATTATCAACCACGCCAAGTGCCCAACTAATGGCTTTTTCCTCAATTTCGGGGCGTAACTCATAACGATCCTTATCCGTTAATTTCTTGCTATCGTCCAGCCATTTATTCCGGTATTTCTTAGGCAAAATAACAGCGGCAGCATATACAGGCCCGGCCAGGCAGCCGCGCCCGGCTTCATCGCAGCCAGCTTCTATTAAGGTTTTATCGAAATACGCTTTTAGCATTTTAATATCTTTGGAACGCAAATAACGCTGATGGTTATGATGAATTATGATTTTTAAAGTGTATGATTAAATGAAAAATCATACCCAATCATATTAAATCTGCGTCATCAGCGTTCTATCCTTAGTTCAACCCTGCCAAACAGGCTTTGATGTTCTCGTAATTTGGCTGATCGCCTGCTTTTTCAAGGATCTCGGCATATTGTATGGCCCCTTGTTTATCAACCACAAAGGCCGAACGTTTTGATACGCCCTCCATTCCAAAAGAAAAAGATTCATAAAGCGAATCATAGGCTTTTGAGGCTGTTTTGTTGAAGTCGGAAAGCAGGTCAAAATTGTAGTTCTGCTCTTTTTTAAATCGGTCGAGGCTGAATAACGAATCCACCGAAATGCCTATAACTTCGGCATTAAGCTTGGTGTAATCGTTGTAATTATCCCTAATGTGGCATAATTCGGCCGTGCAGGTGCCGGTAAAAGCCAGCGGAAAGAACAAAATAACCAGGTTTTTACCCCTGAAATCCGATAAAGAAATTTCTTTTTTTTCGGTGTTATACAATTTAAAATCCGGGGCCGGTTTTCCTACTTCTATTGACATAGTGCTTAAATTTAAGGTGATTATTTGGTTGAGCCCCAAAATTAAGGAATTATGAAAGCAATTGGGGTTTTTATAGTTCACAAACTTTCTAAACTTTTTAACTTTCTAAACCCCGAATGGCAATAAACCAAAGTAAATTGATACTTTTGCCCCCAAAATTTAAATTAACCTTAAAAAACAATCATATGGCATTAGTAGGAAAAAAAGCCCCTTTATTTAAAGCATCGGCTGTTATTAACGGCGAAGAGATCGTTGAGAATTTCTCATTGGAACAATACATTGGTAAAAAACACGTGGTATTTTTCTTTTATCCGAAAGATTTTACGTTTGTTTGCCCTACTGAGTTACACGCTTTCCAGGAAAAACTGGGCGAATTTGAAAGCCGCGGATGCGCTGTAGTAGGCTGCAGTACCGATACAGAGCAAAGCCACTGGGGCTGGTTGCAGTTAGACAAGAAAAATGGTGGGATCAAAGGCATTACTTACCCTTTGGTAGCCGATACAACCAAGATCATTTCCATCAATTTCGACACTTTATTGGGCGATTATGATGTGGATGATAACGGAAACCTTATAGCTACCGGCGAAATGATCGCTTTCCGCGGATTATTTCTTATTGACAAAGAAGGTGTGGTTCGCCACCAATTGATTAACGATTTGCCATTGGGCCGTAATGTTGACGAGGCATTGCGTATGGTTGACGCTTTACAGTATTTTGAGCAAAAAGGCGAGGTATGCCCTGCAAACTGGAGCAAAGGCAAAGAAGGCATGAAAGCCGACCATAAAGGTGTAGCCGATTATTTAGCTAAGAACTAAGGGTTTTTTGCCCTACAAAATAAGCCAAAAAGGAGAGTATTAGCTCTCCTTTTTGGCTTTAATTGCCTGGTAGTCAAAGCTGCTGAAAACCAGGTATGACAATTTCTTTTGGATAGTAGTAAAATAACGACTTTTGACCCGAACACCTTTTTTTGAAAAAAACCAAAAAAAGTTTTATTTTTTTTTGCAACAACCGAAATAGTTATTAAATTTGCAACCCCAATAACAAAGGGGCGTTCTTTAAAAGTAAAAAAATAAGCCGAAGTAGCTCAGCTGGTAGAGCCACTGATTTGTAATCAGTAGGTCGGGGGTTCGAGTCCCTTCTTCGGCTCTTTTTTGTTTAAATTGGGGATATACCAGAGTGGCCAAATGGGACAGACTGTAAATCTGTTGTTTCGACTTCGGTGGTTCGAATCCACCTGTCCCCACAGATGTAACGATGGTTGTCTCATTGTTAAAGAATTAAAGCGAAAGTAGCTCAATTGGTAGAGCTCCAGCCTTCCAAGCTGGAGGTTGCGGGTTCGAGACCCGTCTTTCGCTCTTAAGAGATTGAAGCGTGAAGTTGATGAATAACCGTATAAACGGACAAAAGACAGGAAAGACCTGCGCATGCGGTCCTAAGCCTTTTGAAAGTCCCCAAAAAACGAGGGACTTTTCGTGCATACGAAAGTTAAGTTCTTTAAAATAAGGCAAACAGCAGATTACTAAGCTGTTGTAGCTCAGTGGTAGAGCACTTCCTTGGTAAGGAAGAGGTCGGCGGTTCAATCCCGCTCAACAGCTCAATTTAAGAAGTAAATTAAGAGTAAATAAACAATAATAAATAACAAATAAACAAAATAACAATGGCTAAAGAAAAATTCGACCGTTCCAAACCACACGTAAACATTGGAACTATTGGTCACGTAGATCACGGTAAAACGACATTAACAGCTGCAATTACAACTGTATTAGCAACTAAAGGTTTATCAGAAGTAAGAGATTTCTCTTCTATTGATAACGCTCCTGAAGAAAAAGAACGTGGTATCACGATCAATACTTCTCACGTTGAGTACCAAACAGCTTCTCGTCACTACGCGCACGTTGACTGCCCAGGTCACGCGGATTATGTAAAAAACATGATTACAGGTGCTGCCCAAATGGACGGTGCTATCTTAGTGGTGGCTTCAACTGATGGTCCTATGCCTCAAACCCGTGAGCATATCTTATTAGCTCGTCAGGTAGGTGTGCCGGCAATCGTTGTATTCATGAACAAAGTGGATATGGTTGAAGATGCTGAGTTATTAGAATTAGTTGAAATGGAAATCCGCGAATTGTTGTCTTTCTACAAATTCGACGGTGATAACACACCAATCATCAAAGGTTCTGCCTTAGGTGGATTGAATAACGATCCAAAATGGGTTGACAAAATCATGGAATTAATGGATGCAGTAGATACTTACATTCCATTACCTCCACGTGAAAAAGATAAACCATTCTTGATGCCGGTTGAGGACGTGTTCACCATTACTGGTCGTGGTACTGTAGCTACAGGCCGTATCGAAACAGGTGTAATCAACTCTAACGATGCCGTTGAGATCATTGGTATGGGTGAAGAAAAATTAACTTCAACTGTAACAGGTGTTGAGATGTTCCGTAAGATCTTAGATTACGGTGAGGCTGGAGATAACGTAGGTTTATTATTACGTGGTATCGATAAAAAAGATATCCGTCGTGGTATGGTTATCGTGAAACCAGGTTCAATCAAAGCTCACAAAAAATTCAAAGCTGAGGTTTACGTTCTTAAAAAAGAAGAAGGTGGACGTCACACGCCATTCCATAACAAATACCGTCCTCAGTTCTACTTACGTACAACTGACGTAACAGGAGAAATTACTCTTGAAGCAGGACGCGAAATGGTTATGCCTGGTGATAACGTTACTATTACAGTTGAGTTACACGCTCCTGTAGCTATGGATAAAGGTTTACGTTTCGCGATGCGTGAAGGTGGCCGTACTGTAGGTGCTGGTCAGGTAACTGAGATTTTAGAGTAATAACAGTCCTACATTTAGCAAAATGGCTTGCCGAAAGGCTTAAGCCATTTTGCTATTTAATAGTGATAGCTATACGGGCGTAGTTCAAGGGTAGAATTACGGTCTCCAAAACCGCAGATGGGAGTTCGAATCTCTCCGCCCGTGCTTAAACAGTTGCAAGTTTAAAGTTATAAGTTTCAAGAACTTGCAACTTTAAACCCTAAACTTTAAACTTAAAAGAATATGAGCAAGATAGGAACATACATTGATGAAACTAAAGACGAGTTATTTAACAAGGTAACCTGGCCAACCTGGCAGGAATTGCAGGGAAGCGCCGTATTGGTGATGGTGGCCTCTACCATTATTGGTTTAATTGTTTGGGCAATGGATTTAGGGTTTAGTGAGTTGATGAAACTGGCTTACCAAATGGTAAATAGTTTATAATTTTTACACGTACAAAAATGGCTGAAACAGTAAATAAAGAAACTTCTTCTATTGTCAGAAAATGGTACGTGGTACGCGCCATTAGCGGACAGGAGAAAAAAGTAAAGCAATATATTGAAGTTGAGATCAATCGTTTAAAATTAAACGACTATGTTTCACAGGTATTAATTCCTACCGAGAAATTCATCCAGATCCGTAATGGTAAAAAAATTCAGAAAGAACGTTCGTTCTATCCGGGTTATGTATTGATTGAAGCTGCTTTGGTAGGTGAGATCACGCACATTATTAAAAACATTACCGGCGTTATTGGCTTTTTAGGCGAAACCAAACGTGGTGAAGCTGTTCCAATGCGCTTATCGGAAGTGAACCGCATCTTAGGAAAAGTAGATGAGCTGACCGAAGCCGAAAGCACTGTAACAAGTAACTACGTAGTAGGTGAGTCTGTAAAAGTAATTACAGGTCCGTTCAACGGATTTAATGGGGTGATTGAAGAGGTGAACGACGAGAAGAAAAAAATTAAAGTGGTGGTTAAGATCTTCGGACGTAAAACTCCGGTTGAACTGAACTTCGGCGAGGTAGAACGCGAATAAAATGTGGCTTCGAGAGCCTCAGCCACCATTTGGTGTCAGGCTGAGCGGAGTCGAAGCCTGAAAAAAGAAATTAAAGACATTGCAGGTTAGTAACCAGGGAATATGAGACGCTTTGCTGCTTCCAACTCAAAGTAATCTCCCGAATGAAAGCCTCAATAAAAAAAGAAAAGCAAAAAATGATGAGCCATTGGCTGCTTTTCAGTAATAAATAAAAACCAAACCAAAAAAAATGGCAAAAGAGTTATCAGCAATCGTAAAGCTTCAAATTAAAGGTGGAGCTGCTAACCCATCGCCTCCAATTGGACCTGCATTAGGTGCAAAAGGTGTAAACATCATGGAGTTCTGCAAGCAATTCAACGCAAGAACCCAGGAACAAGCAGGTAAAGTATTACCGGTTTTAATCAATGTTTATGCCGACAAAACGTTCGATTTCATTATCAAACGTACACCGGTAGCAGTTCAAATTCTGGATGCAACCAAGGTAAAACAAGGTTCTGGCGAAAGTAACCGTAAGAAAGTTGGTTCCATTTCATGGGATCAGATTCGTACCATTGCAACAGACAAAATTGTAGACATGAACTGCTTTACAATTGAATCTGCTATGAGCATGGTAGCGGGAACAGCGCGCAGTATGGGTATTAACGTTACAGGCGACGCGCCTGTAAAAAACTAATTATTAACCAAAAACAAAGCTTTTAAAAATGGCAACGTTAACTAAAAAAAGAAAAGTAGCTGATGCGAAGTTCGATGTGAACAAAGCGCATACAGTTGCTGAAGCTTCAAAAGTTGTGAAAGAAATTACCACAACTAAATTTGATGCATCCGTGGATCTTGCGATCCGTTTAGGAGTTGATCCTCGTAAAGCTAATCAAATGGTACGTGGCACTGTTACCTTACCTCACGGTACAGGTAAAGTATTGCGCGTTTTGGCAATCGTTACTCCTGACAAGGAAGCGGAAGCTAAAGCAGCAGGTGCTGACTACGTTGGATTAGACGAATACATCGAAAAAATCAAAGGTGGATGGACAGACGTAGACGTAATCATCACTATGCCTTCAGTAATGGGTAAAGTAGGTGCATTAGGTCGTGTATTAGGTCCACGTGGTTTAATGCCTAACCCTAAAACAGGTACAGTAACTATGGATGTAGGAAAAGCTGTAGCTGACTCAAAAGGTGGTAAAATTGATTTTAAAGTAGATAAAGCAGGTATCGTTCATACAGGAATTGGCCGTGCATCTTTCGATGCTCAGAAATTAACTGAGAACGCTATGGAAGTTTTATCCGCTATCGTAAAATTAAAACCGTCTTCTGCAAAAGGTACTTACGTAAGGTCAGTATACATGAGCAGCACCATGAGCGCGGGCATTCAAATCGACACAAAATCTTTTAACTAATTCAAAACATTGTTAGTATGAACAAACAAGAAAAAACACAGGAAATAGACAGGTTAGTTGCCATCTTAAATGACAATACTAAATTCTATTTAGCTGATTGTTCTTCTTTGTCAGTAGAAAAGGTAAATCAATTACGCCGTTCTTGCTTCGAGAAAAAAGTAAGCATGTCTGTTGTTAAAAACACCTTATTAGCGAAAGCTTTAGAGCGTGCAAACGACAGCAACCTTGCTCAGCTTATTCCGGCATTAAAAGGCCAAACCGCTTTAATTTTAACAGATACATCTAATGTACCTGCTAAGTTAATTAAAGAGTTTCGCAAAGGTGGAGATAAACCTCAATTAAAAGCAGCTTATGTTGAAGAAATGATCTTTATCGGCGACGATAAACTAGAAGCTTTAGCAGCATTGAAATCGAAAAACGAGATGATCGGCGAGATCATTGGCTTGTTAAAATCTCCTATCCAGCGAGTAATTGGTGGCTTAGAGAACAAAACAAAAGGCGCCGAAGAAGCAGCAGCTTAATTGTACTGAATAAAAGAATAATCAAGCTTACATCAGGTAAGCAAAAAACAAACAAATTAATTACAAACAAAAATTTAAACTAATAATAAAATGGCAGACGTAAAAGCAATCGCTGAAACATTAGTAAACTTAACAGTTAAAGAAGTACAGGAATTAGCAACTGTATTAAAAGACGAATATGGAATTGAGCCTGCAGCAGCAGCAGTAGTTGTATCAGGTGGTGGTGCAGCTGGCGGCGACGCAGCAGCAGCTAAAACATCTTTCGATGTAATTTTAGTTGAAGCAGGTGCAGCTAAATTAGGAGTAGTTAAAGTTGTAAAAGACTTAACAGGCTTAGGCTTAAAAGAAGCTAAAGATTTAGTTGACGGTGCTCCAAAACCAGTTAAAGAAGGTATTGCAAAAGAAGAAGCTGAGTCTATTAAAAAGGCTTTAGAAGAAGCTGGTGCAAAAGTAGAAGTAAAGTAATTTACTTAACAAACTAGGCGTTAAGGTCTTATTTGCTCCGGCAAAAGACCTTAACCCTTTTTCTGCTTTTAGTCATTAGCGTCAATCTTTTAGAATACTAACTAATAAACCTCATTACCTTGGCTACAACAGTAAAAACATCACAGAGAATTAACTTCTCTTCAAACAAGTTTCCAATTGAATATCCCGATTTTCTGGATATACAGGTGAAATCCTTCCAGGATTTCTTTCAATTAGAAACCACCCCGGATAACCGTAAAAACGAAGGTTTGTTCCGTGTATTTGCCGAAAACTTTCCTATTTCCGATGCGAGGAACAATTTCGTATTGGAATTTTTGGATTATTTTGTCGACCCGCCGCGTTACGCTCTTGAGGAGTGTATTAGCCGTGGCTTAACTTATTCAGTACCCTTAAAAGCCAAGTTAAAGCTTTACTGTACTGACCCTGAACATGAAGATTTTGAAACCATTGTGCAGGACGTTTACCTGGGAACAATCCCGTATATGACACCAAAAGGATCATTCGTGATTAATGGTGCCGAGCGTGTTATTGTATCTCAGCTACACCGTTCACCGGGCGTGTTCTTCGGACAAAGCCGCCACGCCAATGGTACTAAATTATATAGTGCTCGTGTTATTCCTTTCAAAGGTTCATGGATTGAGTTTGCTACCGACATCAACAATGTGATGTACGCTTACATCGATCGTAAGAAAAAATTACCGGTAACCACCTTATTGCGTGCTATTGGTTTTGAAAGCGATAAACAAATTTTAGAAATATTTGGTCTTGCTGATGAAGTGAAAGTTTCAAAAGCAGGTTTAAAACGTGAAGTAGGCCGTCGTTTGGCTGCCCGTGTTTTGAAAACATGGATCGAAGATTTCGTGGATGAGGATACCGGTGAAGTTGTATCGATTGAGCGTAACGAAGTCATCCTGGACCGTGAAACGATTTTAGATGATAACCACATTGACTTAATCGCCGATGCAGGTGTAAAATCTATCATCTTACACAAAGAAGACGTTAACACGGCTGATTTCGCTATTATCTACAACACATTACAAAAAGATTCAACCAACTCAGAAAAAGAAGCCATTGAGTACATTTACCGTTTGCTTCGTAATGCTGAGCCACCAGATGAAGAAACAGCACGTGGTGTAATCGACAAGTTGTTCTTCTCTGACAAACGTTACGATTTAGGTGAAGTAGGCCGTTTCCGTATCAACAAAAAGTTAGGCATCGATATTCCAATGAATATCCGTGTATTAACTAAAGAAGATATTATTTTGATCATGAAATACCTGATCGAATTAATTAACTCTAAAACCGATGTGGATGATATCGATCACTTGTCAAACCGTCGTGTACGTACAGTTGGTGAGCAGTTATTCTCTCAGTTCGGTGTTGGTTTAGCGCGTATGGCGCGTACCATTCGTGAGCGTATGAATGTACGTGACAACGAGGTGTTTACACCAACCGATTTGATTAACGCAAAAACATTATCATCCGTAATTAATTCATTCTTCGGAACCAACCAGTTATCTCAGTTCATGGATCAAACTAACCCTTTATCGGAGATCACGCATAAGCGTCGTCTTTCGGCACTGGGGCCAGGAGGTTTATCCCGTGAGCGTGCAGGTTTCGAGGTTCGTGACGTTCACTACACGCACTACGGTCGTTTGTGTACGATTGAAACGCCTGAAGGACCAAACATTGGGTTGATCTCTTCACTGTGTGTATTTGCAAAAGTGAATAAATTAGGATTTATTGAAACACCTTTCCGTAGTGTAAACAACGGTAAAGTAGAAGTAAATAAAGGAATTACTTACTTAACGGCTGAAGAAGAAGATCAGAAAAACATTGCACAAACGAGCGCAGAACTTGACGAAAAAGGAAACTTTGTTGGCAAGAAAGTAACTGCCCGCTACGAAGGTGATTTCCCTGTTTTAGAGCCAAACCAAATCCATTTAATGGACGTGGCACCTAATCAAATTGCCTCTATCGCGGCATCGTTGATTCCGTTCTTAGAGCATGATGATGCCAACCGTGCCCTGATGGGATCGAACATGCAACGTCAGGCAGTTCCGTTAATGCGCCCTGAAGCGCCAATTGTTGGTACAGGTATCGAAGCCCGCGTGGCTGAAGACAGCCGTGTATTAATTAATGCAGAAGGCGAAGGAGTTGTTGAGTACGTTGATGCTCGTGAGATCGTAATTCGTTACAACAGAACCAACGACGAGAAATTAGTATCGTTTGAAGGTGATGTGAGAACATACAAATTAACCAAATTCCAAAAAACCAACCAAAGTACCTGTATGAACTTAAAACCAATCGTTAAGAAAGGTGATAAAGTTACTAAAGGACAAGTTCTTTGTGATGGTTATGCAACCGAAAAAGGTGAGCTGGCATTAGGACGTAACTTAAAAGTAGCGTTCATGCCGTGGAAAGGGTATAACTTTGAGGATGCGATCGTAATTTCTGAGCGCGTTATCCGCGACGATATCTTTACATCTATTCACATTGATGAATATTCTTTGGAAGTGCGCGACACAAAACGTGGAATGGAAGAGTTAACTCCGGATATTCCTAACGTAAGTGAAGAAGCCACTAAAGACCTGGATGAAAAAGGTATTATCCGTGTAGGTGCAGAGGTTAAGGAGGGCGATATCCTGATTGGTAAAATTACCCCTAAAGGTGAAACCGATCCTTCTCCGGAAGAAAAATTATTACGCGCTATCTTCGGTGATAAAGCTGGTGATGTGAAAGATGCATCTTTACGTGTTTCTCCATCTATCAAAGGTGTTATCGTTGATAAAAAATTATTCTCACGCGCTATTAAAGATAAAAAGCAAAAAGCGGATGAAAAACCATTAGTTGAAAAACTGGATGCAGATCATAACAAGGCAATTGCTAATATCAAATACCAATTGATCGAAAAATTATTCGAACTGGTAAATGGCCGTACATCTCAGGGTGTTCACAACATCTTAGGAGAAGAGGTAATTACAAAAGGCACTAAATTCACTCAAAAATTATTAGAGAAAGTTGATTTCTCTGAAGTTAATCCAGGCAACTGGACAACTGATAAAGATAAAAATGAGCAAATTGAGCGCTTGTTACATAACTTCATGATCAAGTACAACGATTTCTTAGGTCAATACAAACGTGAGAAATTCCAGATCACAGTTGGTGATGAGTTACCAAACGGAATTGTACAGTTAGCTAAAGTTTACATTGCTCAAAAACGTAAGTTAAGAGTAGGTGATAAAATGGCGGGCCGTCACGGAAATAAAGGTATCGTAGCGCGTATTGTACGTGATGAGGATATGCCTTATTTAGAAGACGGAACACCGGTTGACATTGTACTGAATCCATTAGGTGTACCTTCCCGTATGAACCTTGGTCAGATTTATGAAACTGTATTAGCATGGGCCGGACAAAAATTAGGATTAAAATTCTCTACGCCGATCTTTGATGGTGCATCAATGGAAGAAATTGATTCGTACACCAAAAAAGCAAATGTTCCTCAATATGGCCGGACTTACCTGTACGACGGTGGAACTGGAGAGCGTTTTGACCAGCCTGCAACTGTAGGTATCATTTACATGTTAAAATTAGGACACATGGTAGATGATAAGATGCATGCCCGTTCAATAGGACCATATTCATTAATTACGCAACAACCTTTAGGTGGTAAAGCACAGTTCGGTGGTCAGCGTTTTGGTGAGATGGAAGTTTGGGCACTGGAAGCATACGGTGCAGCTAATGTGTTACAGGAATTATTAACCGTGAAATCGGATGATGTGATGGGCCGTGCAAAAGCTTACGAAGCCATTGTAAAAGGCGAGAACATCCCAACTCCGGGCATTCCTGAATCATTCAACGTATTAATGCACGAGCTACGTGGATTGGCGCTGGATGTAACGCTTGACTAAAAAGACCTCACCCCCAACCCCTCTCCAAAGGAGAGGGGAGCAGGGAAAAAGGAAATAAATTTTATTATCACTAAAACCAAAAAGCAAGAAAATGGCTTTAAGAAAAGATAACAAAGTAAAATCAAACTTCTCACGAATCACTATTAGCCTAGCATCGCCTGAGGCGATTTTGCAACGTAGTAGCGGTGAAGTATTGAAACCGGAAACCATTAACTACCGTACTTACAAACCTGAAAGAGATGGTTTGTTTTGCGAGCGTATATTCGGGCCGGTAAAAGATTACGAATGTCATTGCGGTAAATACAAACGTATCCGTTACAAGGGTATTATTTGCGACCGTTGTGGTGTTGAGGTGACTGAGAAAAAAGTACGTCGTGAACGTATGGGCCACATTAACTTAGTGGTACCTGTTGCACACATCTGGTATTTCCGTTCCTTACCAAACAAAATTGGTTACTTATTAGGCTTGCCAACCAAGAAATTGGATATGATTATTTACTACGAACGTTACGTAGTAATTAACGCGGGTGTTGCTGCACAAGGCGGTACTCAGTATCTTGATTTCTTAACGGAAGAAGAATACTTAAACTTAGTTGATACTTTACCAAAAGATAACCACTTACTGGACGATACAGATCCTAATAAATTCATTGCTAAAATGGGTGCCGAAGCGCTTCAGGATTTATTGTCTCGTTTGCAGTTAGATGAATTATCTTACGAATTACGCCACAAGGCAAATACTGAGACCTCTCAGCAACGTAAAAACGAAGCCTTAAAACGCTTACAGGTTATTGAAGCTTTCCGTGCGGCACAAGGCCACATTGAAAACAAACCTGAGTGGATGATTATTAAAACAGTTCCGGTTATTCCACCTGAATTGCGTCCGCTAGTTCCATTGGATGGCGGTCGTTTTGCAACATCCGATTTAAATGACTTATACCGTCGTGTGATTATCCGTAACAACCGTTTAAAACGCTTAATTGAAATTAAAGCTCCGGATGTAATCTTACGTAACGAAAAACGTATGTTACAAGAGTCAGTAGATTCATTATTTGACAACTCTCGCAAATCAAATGCTGTTAAAACTGAATCTAACCGTGCATTAAAATCTTTATCAGATTCATTAAAAGGTAAACAAGGTCGTTTCCGTCAAAACTTATTAGGTAAACGTGTTGATTACTCGGCCCGTTCGGTAATTGTTGTAGGACCTGAAATGAAATTACACGAGTGTGGTTTACCAAAAGAGATGGCTGCAGAGCTTTTCAAACCATTTATCATTCGTAAAATGATTGAACGCGGTATCGTGAAAACGGTAAAATCTGCGAAGAAGATCGTTGATAAAAAAGAACCAATTGTTTGGGATATTTTAGAGAACGTATTGAAAGGACACCCGGTAATGTTAAACCGTGCCCCGACATTACACAGGTTAGGTATCCAGGCATTCCAGCCAAAATTAATTGAAGGAAAAGCTATTCAGTTACATCCGTTGGTTTGTACCGCATTCAACGCCGATTTCGATGGGGATCAAATGGCGGTTCACGTTCCATTGGGACATGCAGCCGTATTGGAAGCACAAATCTTAATGTTGGCCTCTCATAACATTCTTAACCCGTCTAACGGTGCGCCGGTTGCGGTTCCATCACAAGACATGGTGTTAGGTTTATATTACTTAACCAAATCTAAGCGTAACTTAGAGAACGATAAAGTAAGAGGAGAAGGAAAAGTGTTTTATAGTGCTGAAGAAGTTGTTATCGCCTTAAACGAAAAACAAGTTGACTTACACGCACAAATCAAGATCAAAATTACCAACGCACTCGAAGGCGAGAAGCTGGTAACCAAGATCATTGAAACATCTGTAGGACGTGTTATCTTTAACCAGGTAGTACCACACGAAGTAGGTTACATCAACGAACTGTTGACTAAAAAATCACTTCGCGACATCATTGGTATGGTGGTTAAGAAAACAGGTATGGCTAAAACAGCCAAGTTCCTGGATGATATTAAAACATTAGGATTCCAAACAGCTTTCCGCGGTGGATTATCATTCAACTTAGGTGATATTGAAACGCCAGATGAGAAAATTAAAATTATTAAAGAAGCACAAGCTCAGGTTGATGAGGTTGTAAGTAACTACTCAATGGGTTTCATTACCAACAACGAGCGTTACAACCAAATCATCGATATCTGGACACATGCTAACTCTAAAGTAACCAAAAAAGTATTGGATAAGATCAGTACTGAGCGCCAGGGATTCAACTCTGTATACATGATGTTGGATTCAGGAGCCCGTGGTTCTAAAGAGCAAATTAAACAGCTTAGCGGTATGCGTGGTTTGATGGCTAAACCGCAGAAAGCAGGTGATACTACGGCTTCCATTATCGAGAACCCGGTATTATCTAACTTCCGTGAAGGTTTATCCATCTTAGAATACTTTATTTCAACCCACGGTGCCCGTAAAGGTTTAGCGGATACGGCCTTGAAAACAGCCGATGCCGGGTACTTAACCCGTCGTTTAGTAGATGTGGCGCAAGACGTTATCATTAACGAAGAAGACTGTGGTACTTTACGTGGTTTAACGGCTACCGCATTGAAAAACAATGACGATATCGTTGAAACATTAAGAGACCGCGTATTAGGACGTATTGCCTTAAACGATGTATACCATCCAACAACCGGTGAGTTAATCGTGAGCGGAAGCGACATGATTACCGAAGACGTGGCTGATGTGATTGAAGCATCTCCAATCGAATCGGTTGAAATTCGTTCGGTATTAACCTGCGAATCAAAATTAGGCGTATGCTCTAAATGCTACGGCCGTAACTTAGCTAATGGCCGCCAGGTACAGTTAGGTGAGGCAGTTGGTGTAATTGCAGCACAGTCAATTGGTGAGCCGGGTACACAGTTAACCTTACGTACCTTCCACGTGGGTGGTACAGCTTCGAATACAGCTGCATCATCAAGCTTGGTTGCTAAGTACGATGGTATTGCCGAAATTGATGAGTTACGTACCGTTGAGCGTATTAACCAGGATGGAACTAAAGCTAATGTAGTTATTGGCCGTTCTACCGAGGTGCGTATCGTTGATGCAAATACAGGCATTACTTTAACAACAGGTAATATCCCTTACGGTTCTCAATTATACATCAAGCCTAGCGCGAAAGTGAAAAAAGGCGATGTAATTTGCGACTGGGATCCATATAACGCGGTTATCGTGTCTGAATTTGGGGGGGTAGTAGAATACGAAGCCATTAAAGAGAACGTAACTTACCGTGAGGAGTCCGATGAGCAAACTGGTTTCCGCGAGAAAGTAATTATCGAATCTAAAGACAAAACCTTATCTCCATTGATCCGTATCGTGGATAAAAAAGGTGAGCCTTTAAAAACATACAACTTACCGGTGAGCGCTCACATTATTGTGAACGAGAAAACTAAGATCGAACCGGGTCAGGTGTTAGTGAAAATTCCTCGTGTAACTGGTAAAACAGGTGATATCACCGGTGGTTTACCACGTGTAACCGAGTTATTTGAAGCACGTAACCCATCGAACCCTGCAGTGGTTTCTGAAATTGACGGTATCGTTACCTTTGGTAAGATCAAGCGTGGTAACCGTGAGGTAATTGTAGAAGCTAAAACTGGTGAACAACACCGTTACTTAGTGTCTTTATCTAAACATATCTTAGTTCAGGAGAACGACTTCGTGAAAGCAGGTGAGCAATTATCTGATGGCGCAACGTCTCCTAGCGATATCTTAGCAATTAAAGGCCCTACTGCGGTACAGGAATACTTAGTGAACGAGATCCAGGAGGTTTACCGTTTACAAGGTCAAAAACTGAATGACAAGCACTTCGAAACGATCGTTCGTCAGATGATGCGTAAAGTTCAGATCGAAGATCCGGGTGATACATCTTTCTTAGAGCTACAGTTGATCAACAAAATCGACTTCATGGCTGAGAACGACAACCTGTACGGTAAAAAAGTGGTTGTTGAACCAGGTGATTCAGAGAACCTGAAACGCGGTCAGATCGTTACAGCCCGTAAATTACGTGATGAAAACTCAGTATTACGTCGTAAAGACATGAAACTGGTTGAAGCACGTGACGCGGTTCCTGCAACAGCAACGCCAATTTTACAAGGTATTACAAGAGCATCGTTACAAACAAGCAGCTGGATTTCAGCAGCATCGTTCCAGGAAACCACAAAAGTACTGAACGAAGCAGCAGTGAACGGGAAAATAGATACATTACAAGGATTAAAAGAAAACGTAATCGTTGGTCACTTAATCCCTGCCGGTACAGGTTTACGTCAGTACGAGAAGATCGTAGTAGGCAGTAAAGAAGAGTACGAGCGCTTAATGGCATCTAAAGAAGAGATCGAAGAAGAAGCTTAATTGATATTGATGGCTTCGAGAACCTCAGCCATCCCTGTCAGCTTGAGCGGAGTCGAGAGCACATAAATTAAATCCCCTTTCAGAAATGGAAGGGGATTTTTGTTTTTAGATACCTGGAATGCTACAATCTGTAGCAGAAACGCTTTACGAAATGCTTTAATTTTGTTCTCAGAGAAACAATTTAATTTTCAGAGAGCATGCAGTTACAGGGTATTCAAACAAAAATTTATGAACTAAGGGGGCAAAAGGTGATGTTTGACTTTGACATCGCTGAATTATATGAAGTAGAAACGAGGACATTAAATCAGGCCGTTAAAAGGAATGCTGATATTTTTCCTTCTGATTTTATGTTTCAGATTAAGGCAAAGGAATGGCAAAATATGTCATCACAATTTGTGATGACATCGGCTAACAAAAGGCCGAAAACAGCCCTGCCATATGTTTTTACCGAACATGGGGTCACAATGCTCGCGAATGTTTTAAAAAGCAGAAAAGCCCGCCAAACGAGCATCGCTATAGTAAGGGCCTTTATTGCCCTGAAGCAGTTTGCCCTAACAAACACCGAACTAAGCAATAAGTTAAAAGAGCTGGAAAAGACCTACAATAAGCAGTTTAAAGACGTTTACGAGGCCATTAACTATTTATTGCAGAAGGATAAGCAGGAAACAAATCAGCGAGAAAGAAAACAAATTGGATATAAAACAAAATAGTGTACGGAGAGATGCAGTTACAGGTTATTCAAAATAAGATTTATGAAATTAGAGGGCAAAAAGTAATGCTGGATTTTGATCTGGCGGAACTTTATGAAACGGAAACACGAACTTTAAAGCAATCAGTTAAGAGAAACCTGAACAGGTTTCCACACGATTTTATGTTTCAATTAACAAAAACAGAATGGCAAGAGCTTATCACAATTTGTGATAAGCTCCCAAAAAGTATAAAATACAGCCCTGCTACCCCATACGCCTTTACAGAACAAGGAGTTGCCATGCTAAGCGGAGTATTAAACAGCGATAAAGCTATCGATGTAAATATTGCGATTATGCGAGCATTTATTGCTCTGAAACAATTTGCTTTAACAAACAATGAACTCAGTAATAAGCTAAAAGAGCTTGAAAAAACCTATAATAAGCAGTTTAAGGATGTTTACGAGGCCATTAACTATTTATTGCAGAAGGATAAGCAGGAAACGAGCCAAAGTGAAAGGAAACAGATTGGGTATAAAGTAAGATAACCAATAAATCTGTAAAAGTAATGTGAGGAAGTTTGTTGAAATGTGCTAAAAAGGGCTTTAGTGGTATATTTTCCACAGTTGAATAAGCCTATCTTTGTATAAACACAAGCCAATCATGAAAAAAGCACTTTTAGTAATTTCTATTATCACATCATGTTTGCATGCACAAAACCCGTCTTTAAAATGGGTAGGGCAAATTGGAGGCAACAAAAATGTTTCCGGATATTCTATTGTAACCGATAAAAATAAACAAGTATATTTTGCAGGATCATTCCAAGGGGCAGTGGATTTTGATCAAAGTGCTGGGGTACTTAACCTTTCGTCTTCAGCAACAGCGGGTTATTATGACGGGTTTATTTGTAAAGTGGACTCAATGGGAAGTTTGATTTGGGCTAAAAATATTGGAGGTGGTAGTGCAGAAACCGGTATAAAAACAATTAAAGTAGATTCTATTGGTAATGTTTATGTCTCTGGCTTTTTTGAGGGTAGCGTTGATTTTGACCCGGGGCCAGGTACATTTAATATAGCATCGTTAGGCTATAGGGATGTTTTTATTGCTAAGTTAGATAATAACGGAAACTTAATTTGGGCAAAATCGATAGGAGCTGGTTCATATGATGAAGCAAGTTCTATGGCAATAAGTAATAATAATATTTATATGACAGGTCATTTTTCTGGAACTGTTGATTTTGATCCCGGGATAACTTCATATACAGTGTCCTCAGTTAGCTCAGCGGATATTTTTATTAATAAATTGGATAATAATGGTGATTTTGTGTGGGTGAAACAGATAGGTGGCAATAATAGTAATGTTTCTAATTCAATTGCAGTAGATGCATCAGAAAACATTTATATTGCGGGTTATTTCTCCGGAACTGTGGATTTTGATCCTGGCTCTGCTACATATAGCCTTTCCTCAGCTTCTGCCAATTCAGATATTTTTATTAATAAATTTGACGCTAATGGTAGTCTAATTTGGGCAAAAAAAATGGGTTCTACTTATTCCGATGGGGCTTGTGCAGTAGCAGTAGACTTAGGAGGAAATATTTTTACAACCGGGTATTTTGGTACAGGATGCGATTTTGATCCTAATGCGGGGTTTGCATACAAAAACACTTATGGCACAGGAGATTTAGATGTTTTTATAAATAAACTGGACCCATCCGGAAACCATATCTGGACTAAGCAGATGGGTGGAACAAGTAATGACTATCCTGATAATATAGCTTTGGATGGAACAGGAAATGTATATATATCCGGAAGATTTGAAGGGGTAGGATACTTTAATCCCAGTGCGTTAACTTATACAATAGCTTCTTCTGGTCCCGGGGACTTCTTCTTTTCGAAATTTGATGCCAATGGAAATTTTGTATGGGCTAATGCAATGGGATGTAACTTGTCCAGTTTAGAGCAAGCAAATTCAATAGCAGTAAATAATGCAGGTGATTTTTTTGCTACGGGCCAATTTTCAGGAACCACTGATTTCGATCCCAGTTCAGCAATCTTTAGTTTAACCGTTCCATCTCCAGCATCTTACAATTGTTTTGTATTGCAAATGAATCAGTGCTTAACTCCTCCTGCTGCTCCTTTAAACACAACGCCCGCTTCAAGTTTGCATATATGCAGCGGCACTTCAGCATCATTTAGTGCAACGTCAAACGGGACTATTAAATGGTATGCAACACCAACAAGCACATTGGTTTTAAGTACCGGCCAGTTATATGTAGCCATGTTAACAGCAGGAATACATATATATTACGCAGAAGCTGTTACTTGCACTGTTAGTGCATCGAGAACGGCTATTACAGTAACCGTTGACCCAACCTGTGCCGATGTATGGCCCGGGGATGCCAACAGCGATGGCACAGCCGATAATTTAGATGTGCTGGAACTGGGACTGCATTACAGCCAAACCGGCCCTGCCCGTGCTACAACAAGCAACAGCTGGCAGTCTTGCTTTTCAAACAACTGGAGCGGAACCATTACCAATGGAAAAAATCTGAACCATAGCGATTGTAATGGCGATGGGGTCCTTGATGATAACGACACCTTGGCTGTTTATAATAACTATGGCTTAGCGCATTCCTTTAAACCAAACCAGCAAACTGTAACAAACCCACAATTAAGCATTGTGCCCGACCAGGCAGCCGTTGTAAAAGGAAATTGGGGAAGCGCTTCAATTTATTTAGGAGATTCAGGCAGTCCAATTTCGGGTATCAATGGCATTGCCTTTACCGTTAATTTTGACAATGCATTGATCGAAGCAAATTCTGTGTGGATAGAATATCCGTCTTCTTTTATCAATGCTTCCAACCAAAACCTTAATTTCCGTAAGCTTGATTTTGTAGCCAATAATTTATATACAGCTACTACGCATACCATTACCAATAATGTGAGTGGCAACGGATTAATAGCAACATTACATTACCAGATTAAATCATCACTGGCAACCGATGAGGTTTTGAACCTGGGAATTGTGCAGGGTTATAAGTCAGATGGCTTGGGAGCAATAATGCCATTAACCGCAGGTACAGGAACTTTAATGGCCATAGGTGTAAGTGTTGGGCTAAATGAAGTGGCAACCGGGAACCGGATAGGCATTAGCCCAAATCCTGCTCAGTCATCTGTTTTAATTAGCAGCACAAGCGATCTTGAAAAAGTGGAAGTGCTTAATTTAACAGGACAGGTATTGATCTCGGAATTATCTGGAGAAAAAGCACATCATTTAAATATTGAGCCTTTGGCAAACGGTGTTTATTTTGTAAAAGCGTATAATAGCTCAAAACAGTTTATGCTGAAAAAACTGGTCATTCAAAAATAAATATGCGCTTAATAAATCCCTCAATGACAATAAGACTATTAACGTAAATATTTCCGTAAAACATGTGGCTGCTTAAGAAATGTGCTAAAATTCTTTTAATGCTAGGCATTTCTGCGCCATTATTGTTAACTTTAATTTCTAAAAGGCCGGGAACGCTTTTTTAATTAAAAAATGAATTGCGCTTCCGTTGCAATAAAACACGGTCAGGTAAATAATGTAATTATAAAATCAGGTTCTAAATTAAAAGTGTTTAATCAAATAACGATGGGTGTAAAAAATGTTTTTCTAGTATTAATTTTCTCTCTACTTTGCTGTAACGCAAATAGCCAAAATACATATTTTGCCGACGACGAATTAAAAGAAAATGGTAGTGCAAGCTGTTATATAAAACTAGCTGATAAAATAATTATTGCCGGAAATAGTTTTACTAAGCAAAAAAATTTCCCTACGGTTATGTGTGTTGATACCCTGGGGAATGTGTTATGGGATAGCTCTGTTTCCGACACAAGTACTTACGCAAATTTATACCAAGGTTCGGGCATTCAGAAAATCATTCTTGGAAGCGATGGATTTTTATATAGTTTAGCTTCGGCAAATGGTTTTTTTGTATGGAAAATTGATCCTGCAAACGGAAATATACTGTGGAAAAAACCTATTCCAAGCTCTTATCAGGACTATTTATATTTAATGGATTATGATGCAGGCAAATTTATTGTAACGTATGCTGTAAACCCTGTTTCAGGCCAATTGGGTTATGGAAATAAGATAGCGTTTATAAATAAACTATCAGGCGATACCATTTATACGAAACATATCGGCAACTCCTATGACGGATTTGGATTGGCAATTGACAACCAAAAGAACATTTATTGCACGCGTTTTGATTCGGTTGATAAACTGGATGCGGCTTACCCCCATAACCGTATATGGTCAAAACGTTACAGTTTATTACCGGTAAATAATTATCATGGATTGTATTGTGACACAGTGCAAAATGAATTGTTCTGTTTTGGTAATATAAACTCCACCTTTAAAAGGCCATTGATTGTTAAGGTAAACACTGCTACCGGAACCTCTGTTTCCAGTTATACAATACCAAGTTATGCAGAGGCTAAATTTCAAAGCATGGTTGTAAAAAACAACTTTTTATATATAAACTGGCGCCATATCTATGTTGGCGGAGGAACGTATCCTTATCTTGTTACAAAATATGACAAATCATCGGGCACAGCGCCATGGTCAATAGCCTATTCCTTTACAGGCGTTGGCTCTTTCTCAAGCCATAGTGGCAATGGCTCTTCAGCTTTATCCATCGATATTGATAATAATGACGACGTGTATGCTACAGGATATTATGGCGACGCCAACTATGGCCCGGAAAACTGGGGGATTATAAAAATCAATGGTTCGGGGGGCAATATTGTTTATGAAAAAACAATTACGGATGACAGTTTACATTATAATAACATAAGTACCGGCATGGCGGCCTGTGTTATTAATAACCAACCTTACTTTGTAGGTAACCTCGAAACGTTCCATCAGAATGGCTATGAGCGCTCAAAAGTTGTATTGGTTAAATTAAATTCAAACTCAGGAAACCTTGTTCAAAAGACCTATTTTCAGGGCACCTACAAGTTTCCGTCGCGGGTTTTGGCAATTGAGAAATACCTTCAAAATAATACTCTTGTGCTAACCCAGGTAGGCCGTATGGTAAACCTGGAAATGTATGATATAAATAAAAATATAGTGTGGAAAACAACCCTCTCAAAAAATTATTATTTATTTGGATCAAATCTCAGTATTGCTTCAAGCGGGGAAATTTATGTAAGCGGCTATTCCTGTAAGGAGAGCAGCACTTTTCCATATTATAACAGTTTTACCGATTCCATTTCAATATTTAAACTCAATAATTTAGGTAACATTATCAGCAATGGCTCTTTTTATGTCAATCAAAGCAAGGTTTCACCAGTTTGTTTGTTATCCGACAACAATGCCGCTTATATTTTTTATCAGAAAAATTATACCAGCATTTTTTACAGAAAATATAATGGATCCTCTATGTCGGCTGAGTTTAACGCAAACATACCCTATGCTAAAATTAATCCGGCCATAACACCGGGCACACCTGCTGTTTTTTGCCAACAGAATTATTTCATTGATCAGGATGCGACAAAATTACGATACATGACAGCCGGTTCCTCTAATTCTATTTCTGAAATTGATAAAACAACCCTTGCATCTACTGCTATAGCGTACCTTCCATTCGGTGGTAAAATGGGCTATGTAAATTATGTTTATAATTTAGATCCGTCACGAATCATTGTTTGCGGCAGCGATTTCAATAATAAAGGTTCAATCGCTTCATACAATATGGCGTCTCTTGATACTATATGGATAAAGGTATTAAACACCGGCGCTTCAACCCAGGTAATTAAATGTACTGCCGATGCTCAAAAAAATTATTTGTATACTATCAGCTCCGATTCCCTGAATATTGTTGTCAGAAAAATTGCCGTTAATAACGGCCATCAACTCTGGCATTACACTTATAACGGTCAAATGGTTAATCAGCACGACTTTCCAATGGACATAAAATATGATGATGCCAAAGGAAAATTATTGGTAAGCGGATTTCAAACCATTGGTAATAAACGCCAGGCGCTTGCAATAGTTTTAGACAGTATGGGGCTTGCGCTTGATACCATTATTAAAATGGGTACTAACATTGGTAACAACGAAGCGCTTTGTGTAAGTGTTTTGCCTGACGGAACACAATGGCTTGGCGGTTATTTGGATAATGACCCGGAAACTGGGTTTATTTCGGAGATTGAAAGCCCTGCGCATACTGTTTGGCCGGGCGATGCCAATAGCGATGGTATTGCTGACAATCTGGATGTGTTGGAACTTGGGCTTCATTATACGCATACCGGCCCTGCAAGGATGGTAATAAGTAATGCCTGGCAAGCCACGTTTGCAGACTACTGGAATGGAAATATTACCAATGGAAAAAACATGAATCACAGCGATTGTAATGGTGATGGAATGATTGATGCTAATGATACACTGGCCATTTATACTAATTACGGATTAACCCATGCCTTTAAGGCTGGCCAGCAAGTGACTTTAAATACGCAATTGAGCATTGTACCCGATCAACCGGCTGTTACAAAAGGAACCTGGGGTAGTGCGTCTGTTTATCTGGGTGATGCTTCCAATACAGTTTCTAACATTAATGGCCTGGCTTTTACTGTAAACTTCGATAATTCATTAATAGAAACAAATTCTGTGTGGATTGAGTATCCCCCTTCATTCATTAATACTGCCAATCAAAATTTGACCTTCAAAAAACTGGATTTTGCCAATAACGCCTTGTATACAGCTACAACACATACGATGAGCAATAATGTTAATGGTAACGGATTAATTGCCAAACTACATTATCAAATTAAATCATCACTTGCTGCCGATCAGTTATTAAGTCTTGGAATAACCGGCGCCAACCAGTCAACTGCTTCAGGAACTATTGTCCCTTTAACATCAGGCACTGCAACGGTGCTGGCAACCACAACGGTTATTGGCGTGAAGGAATTAGTTGCCAATTCGGCTTTGACTATTAGCCCTAATCCGGCAAATACAACTGTTTCCATCAGCAGTACAACCGATCTTGAAAAAGTAGAAATCATAAATTTAACGGGGCAGGTATTGATCTCAGAAGCAGCCAACGCAAAAACACATCGCTTAAATGTAGAAGGATTGGCGAATGGAGTATATTTTGTGAAAGTTTATAATAACTCTGAACAAGTTGTATTAAAAAAACTGGTGATCCAGAAATTTTGATAGTATAAAATAAGCATACTTTACAAAATCAGAATATTTTTTAATTATGAAAACTTTTTTTAGCATTATTATTACTCTATTAGCCGCTATTTGTCATTCACAATCATCGTCTTTTTGTTTTGATCCTGTTATTAATGTAAAAACCGGTGGAATTGGCACCTCTAATTCGGTTCTATCAGTCGATCTTAATAATGATGGGGTCCCCGATCTGGCGTCAGCAGGATCAGCCGGGCTTAGTGTTTTAATGGGAAACAACAATTCCACATTTCAGGAAGCGGTCAGTTATACCGCAGGAAGTTTTTGTAATTATGTCTTTTCAGGCGACTTTAATGGCGACAATGCTATTGATTTAGGTATTGTTAATTATTTTTCGAATAATATTTCGGTATTTTTAGGCACAGGCGGCGGAAATTTTATGGCTGCTGTAAACTATTCGTTAGGAGTCAATACCAATCCGAAATCAGCGGTAGCAAAGGATTTTAATAATGATGGTAAAACCGACATAGCTGTAGCAAATTTTGGCAGTCAAAATGTTGCGATCCTGATGGGTAATGGCAATGGAACATTTAACAGTCCTGTTAACTATGCAATTTTGGGCCAGCCAAGCTCTATCATGTCAACTGACTTTAATAACGATGGAAAGAATGACTTAATAGTAGGAAATTCCAACCAGGTTAGTATTTTATTGGGTAATGGCAACGGAACATTTGTTACACCGGTTAATTATCCTTTGTCTATTTCTACAGTTGAGTCAGTTGCAACAGGCGATTTTAACAGTGATGGGCAAACAGATTTGGCAGTTGCTGCATCTACGAGCTATAGTGTCGCAATTTTGTCCGGTAATGGTAATGGAACTTTTGGAGCACCTGTTTATTATAATATGAATAGCCTTCAAAAAGCAATTATTTCCACAGACGTTGATGCCGATGGTGCTTTAGATCTTGTGGTTGCCTGTAGTGGCTACACTTCGGTTTTGTTCGGTTCTTCAAACGGCATCTTTAGTAACCCGGTTAATTATTCTTTTTTATATTCCCAGGTAGCACTGACTTCAGGCGACTTTAACGGAGATAGCAGGCAAGACCTGGTTGCCGTTAATGGAAATACATCGGGGTTCTCCATGTTGTTAAATAATAACGGCACATTGCTTCCTCCCATTGCGCAGGCTGTAAGTGTTAACGCCGACGCTATTGCTTCGGCTGACCTTAATGCGGATAATATTAATGATATTGTTACGGCAGGATATGATTATATTTCAGTGTTATTGGGCAGAGGAAACGGCAAATATAACGCGGCAAAAAATTACTCAACAGGTTCAATACCTAATGCCATAACAATTGCCGATTTCAACGGAGATAACATACCAGACTTGGCAGCTGCTAACAGGACTTCAAATAACGTATCAATATTACTTGGTTTAGGAAACGGGTATTTTAATGCCGCCGTTAATTATACAGTGGGTACACAACCTTATTCGATTGCAGCGGGCGATTTTAATGGTGATGGAAGTATTGATCTGGCAACCGCTAACTATGGCTCCAATAATATTTCGGTGCTATGGGGCAATGGTATAGGCAGTTTTTCGGTAACTCTAAGCGTATATTATGCTCCATCCAGTGCGCCGGTTTCCATTACAACAGCCGATTTCAACGCCGATGGACGAAAAGATCTGGCGGTAGCAAATTACTACATTACCAATCAAATTACAAATTTGCTCGGGCAATCAAACAGTAGCTTTATTGCAAGCTCAATTACCATACCCGGAGGCACTTATCCGGTTTTTATCTCTTCCGACGATTATAATACAGATGGGAATATTGATTTATCAATGATTCATCATAATAGTATTTGTGTGTTATATGGATCGGGAACGGGTTCTTTTGGCGGACCAACGTCTTATAGTTTAGGCACCACACCTGCAGCTTGCGCTTCAGGGGATGTTAATGGTGACAATAAAAACGATATTATTATAACAAATTATGGTGGTACTGATATATCAGTACTATTGGGAAATAACAGCGGCAACTTTAATCCTGCATTCAGCTATACGGTTGGAAATGCTCCTTATTGTATTATTGTTTCCGATTTAAATAATGATACCAGGAAAGATATTGCTCTTGTGAACCGTAATTTGCTTAACATTTCAGTTCTCTTAAATCAATTTCCTGTTTTAAATATTGTTGGCCCAGGTGTCATTTGTAGTGGCAACAGTGCTACGCTTACCGTTTCAGGTGCCATGTCTTATACCTGGAGCAATGGCTTAACGACCAATACCATAAGTGTGTCACCAACGTCAACTACGGCTTATTCAGTAATAGGAATCAGTTCTATGGGCTGCACAAATTCGTCAAGTACAACCATTAGTGTAAGTACAAATTCGCTTCCGGTAATCTCTGTTAGCAGCGGAACAATTTGCGGCGGCGATAACTTTACGTTAACTCCTGTAGGGGCCAACACCTATACATACTCAGGCGGGTCGGATGTGGTAAGCCCTCTTACAACGACTTCTTATACTGTAACAGGTACCGGTCCTAATGGGTGTATCGGTACAACAACAGCTCAGGTAGCGGTAAATCCTGCACCGGTTATTGCCGTTGCCAATGGCTCCATATGCGAAGGAGAAACGTTTACGCTATCTCCGGGTGGCGCTGATACTTATACTTATTCAGGCGGATCGGATATTGTAAGCCCTTTGTCAACCACTATTTATACCATAATCGGTGCTGATGCCAATAATTGCAGTAATACACAAACCGTTAGTGTAATCGTTAATTCTCTACCTTTGGTTTCTGCTGTAAGCTCCAATTCAATGATCTGTATCGGCGAAACGGCTACTTTAACCGTTAGTGGCGCTTCAAGCTATACTTGGAGCAGTTCATCAAATAACACTATCATAGCTGTGTCTCCCACCGTTACTACCAGTTATACCGTTAGTGGCTCAGATGTAAATGGTTGTACGAATACCGCTGTGGTGACACAACACGTGGATTTGTGTACAGGAATAAATCAAGCGGTTAATAATGAAGGAATAGTTGTTTACCCGAATCCTGCAAAAGAAATGGTAACCATACAAAGTAATACGGAATTTAACAGAGTGCAGGTAGTTAATGTAGCCGGGCAAACCATTCTTTCCGAAAGCGTTAATGGTACAACACATCAGCTCAATTTATCCGGCACTTCAAAAGGTATTTACATGCTAGTCATTTATCAAAAAGACAAGATGGTAAAAAGAGAGAGGATCGTTGTAAATAAATAACTCTTCGTGGTCTTTGAGGTTCAGAATTAAAGTAATTTTAACTTAGCCATTGCTTTAAATGCTTGTCTTTCCACTTCAGCAATCTCATCCAGCATATTGGCGCAATCTTCAAAATCTTTTTGCTCGTTGAGTCGGCCTTTAAAAATGCGGCCCATATTAATGGCGCTGGCCCGCCACATATCGCCGGCTTTGGTAAACTCATCAGAGAGCTTTAAGAGCTGATCGTTGGGAATATAACCGTTTGCCTGTTCTAAAAACGCGGCATATAAAAACCGGAAACCGCCGCCGCCAGTGCCAATTTCTTCCTGCATGCGCACAATTTGGCCTACATACAAAGCAGCTTTGCGCGGGCCTAATTTATCGCGCCATTTACGCAAATGCCGGGCAGTATAGTTAATGCCGTCTACGCCTGCAATTGGTCCGGGAATATGAAGCATATCGAAGGACGAACGTTTAATGGCTTTTGAAATGGCTTTTTGTATGTGTTCTTTACTTACCTGTTTCACATTTTCGGGATAGTACACATGGCCTTTAGGAGCCAATGGCCCTTTGGCAAAGCGCACTTTCAGCATGTCCTCTTCGGTGAGCGTGGTCACGGTTTCCATCACCGGGTCACTCACCAGGTAGTTGCCGTTCTCTTTTCCGTACACCACAATGTTGTGCGCGTTGAAATGAAAACGGTACTCGGCCGGAAAATAGGGCAGGTTATAAACACCCACCTGGCAGCCAACAGGGTTGCCAATTTGTATTTGCTTGTTTAAATAATCGTACGCTTCTTTTTCGCTGCTGAATTTTTTGCGGTTCACTTTTACGCCCATCAGTTTACTGGCACGGCTAAAGATCCAGCCCGGCATGCTGCGGTATGAAATGGCCGGACCGCCGTTGACCATTAAAAAAGGAATGTGAATGTAAAAAATGCCGGAGCCTAAGCCAAAAATCAAAGGCTCGGTCATGAACTCCAGCCCGTGATGCCTTAAAAGACCAGTAGCTACGCCATTTTCACAATGTGCGGTTTGTAAATGTTTAAAGTTGGTTTCCACGCTTATCCTTTAAAGTTCTTTAGTTCGTCAACACCAATGTCAAACGTTTTGGCGTAAATACCTAATTTTTTATCGCTTAGGGTTTTAAACACAGAGGGTTTAAAATGCCGTTTAATGGTCCATTTCCAAAAGCCGGTGTAGCTTGAAAGTAAGGTAAGATCCATCAACTTCAATTCCATAAAATAAAATACCGGGCTTATTTCTCCGTTCTTTACTTTTGCAGCCGCCTCGGTTACCCTTTCCTTAATATCATCCCAGGCATTATCCAGCGCCTGTTTTTTCACATCCCAGCCAATGCTCAGGTCGGTGGTGTATTTACCGTCCTTGTCTTTTACATAACACACATCACGCGTCACCCCTACCAGGGCGGAGGGATCTTGTGGCACATCTTCTTTTTTCATGATAAAATAAAAAAGTATTTAGCAAACGGTTAGCAGGCAGTAGGCGTACGTAAAACGCGCGCTTTCAGGAACCATCAACAGGATCTTTTGTCCGGCTTTTAATTTTCCGGAGTTCATTAATTCCTCAACCATCATAAAGATAGAGGCAGAACCTATATTGCCGGTAGTGGTGAGGTTGGTAAACCATTTTTCCTGTGGAATCTGGATATCGTATTTCAGGATTTCTTCAGCTATTTTATTTCTGAAAAATTCAGAAGATAAATGTGGCAAGAAATAGTCGATGGTAGTGACATCAAATCCTCGTTTATCCAGGATCTCTTTTAAGTATTTGGTACCGGTTGGCACGATCTCTTTCCCCAGCAGTTTTGTATCCTGCTTAAAAGAGAAGATGGATTTTTGCAACCACTCATCGGGCGTAAATTCTTTCCAGCCTTTGGTAGTGCCGTCCTCATTCTTATCAGAGCCCACATACATGCAGGTTTCAAGCTGGTTGGCATAAGAGCGGATATCGAGCCATTCAATTTTTAAGTTAGTTGAATTTGGGCGCGGCTTATCTTCCAGTAATAACGCTGCGGCGCCATCGGAGAGCATCCAGCGTAAAAAATCTTTTTCAAACGCAATGATGGGGTTTTGGTCCATCTCTGCCAGGCGTTCTGTTTCTTTTTCAAAATGCTCGGAAAGCATAAACGACGACAATTTTTCGGAACCGGTAACCACCGCGTTTTTGGTATTGCCCGATAAAACCGACAGGTAGCCGGTTTTTAAAGACTGCATACTGGCACAGCAAGAGCCCGATGGAGAGATCAACTCTAAAGGTTGCCCGTTCTTTAACTCACCATGCACCATTACCGCGTGCGATGGCATGTGGTTATCGGGCGAAGCCGTACCGCAAGCCAGTAATTCAATATCTCCTATCTTAAACGTATCGTCGGTTAGTTTCTCAATTGCAAGGGCAGCCATCTGCGCGTTGGAGTGCGTTGATTTACCTTCCTTGTCAAGGGCATAGTAACGGGTTTTAATGCCGTTGTTACGCAGGGTAAGTCGTTTTCCTTTTGAAGGAACACCGTCGATCATACCCAAATAATCTTCCATCTCATCATTTGAAATAGGATCATTGGGTAAAAACTTGGCGGACTTTGTAATATATACTCCCTGCATTTTTTTAAATAGAACGTTTAAATATAATTATGATTGTAACAACTTGAAACTAAAATTGTTTAATCTTTAATACCAAAGAACTCGTTGTAACTTACTTCTTTTGTATCAAGCTTACAGTTGGTTTTTAAAACATCCAAAACCTTTTTGCTGTAAAGGCTTTCAAATATTTTTTGAGCTTCCTGCTCTTTGCTTAAAATACCGTTAACAATTTTAGCAACTTCAGCTTCATCAGGCGCCTGGCCGTAACGGGCAAATTGAGAGCGTACATAACTGCTTGCTTCTTCCTTAGCCTCATCGGCCGTTACAGCAATATTGTTGTTTTTAATGATCTTGTTCTCAATCAGTTTCCATTGCATGGATTTGGCATAGGCAGGGTACTCAGCCTCCAGTTGCTCTTTGGTTAAAGGCTTCTCGTTAACCGCCATTAACCAGCGTTTTAAGAAATCATCCGGTAATGAAATGTTTAGTTTTTCTACCAGTGTTTTTTCCACGTTTTCCACAAATTTACGGTCGGTATCCTGTGCAAACATCATGGATAGTTCACCTTTTATTTTGTCTTTAAACTCTTCTAAAGAATTTACAGTGCCTGCGCCATATAGCTTGTCAAATAATTCCTGGTTCAGTTCAGCGTCTTCCATGCGGGCAATGTTGCGTACCGTTAATTGCAGGTCGGCGTTAAAGCTTTCAGCAACCTCTTTATCAATACCCAATGAAATGGATTTGTCAACCGCTGAATCGTATAATTCATTAGCGTTAATGACGATCTTGTCGTCTTTTTTAGCGCCAATTAATTTGATTTTTGCCGCTTCGTTTTTTAAACGGTCAATACCAATGCTGGTTGATTTGAAAATACCTCCCGGAACAATGCTTCCATCGGCACCCAACTCAACAATATCAATATACAAAACGTCTTTAGCTTCAGCTACTTCGGGGTTCGACGGCTTGCCATAGTTGCGTTTTACATCCTTCAGGTATTTTTCTACCAGTTCATCATCAATTTTTACGGTGTTGTAAATAAAGGATTGAGAACCGTCCAGTTTCACATCAAACTGAGGGCTTAAGCCCAGCTCGTAGTTAAAGGTCCATTCTTTCTGGTTATCAAAATCAATGGAGTTGTCAGCCTTAGGCATTGGATTTCCAAGGATCTCGATCTTGTTATCGTTAATATAGTTGTATAAAGCTTCGTTGAGTATTTTGTTGATCTCGTCCACCAGGATGGATTTACCATGTTGCTTTTTAATTAAGCCTACAGGCACTTTTCCGGGTCTGAAACCAGGTAAAGCCGCTTGTTTTTGTACTTTTTTAATGGCATGGTCTACTTTTTCTTCGTAATCCTGTGGGGCAAGGGTTATGCTTAGTTCTGCGTTCAACGCGTTGATGTCTTTTTTAGTGATATTCATGTTTCTCGTCTTAAAAAATAGTTATAAGGGGTGCAAAAATACGGATTTTAGGCTAAAAATCAATTATTTATACAAGCTTTTTACCAAAATACCCACCAGCACGTATATTTTTTTAACTACCTGATCCTGTTTAAGTTAAGCGAATAAAAAAATGAACTTTATTAAATTTGGAGCAGATGCATGTTTACATGCAAAAATGATGCTTGCCACATAAAATTTTGAAATGCTGTGATTATGAACGGCTTGATCTTATTTACACATTTTTTGTGAAAAACTAATTGCCGGATGCTGCGTTGCTTGCAAAGTATTTAGCATCTTGCTTTTTGTAATTTATTCAGCGTGCAAAAGCCTCTTCATACACTTTTATTCCTGGCGCTCACATTTTTAATGTTAGGTGCCATAAGTGCTGTATTTCCTGAAAAAGGAATTCAGCTTTCCAATAAAATAGCCATTAATTACCCAACACTTTCGTCGCTGTTTGGTACTAAAAAAGAAACCAAGGCCGATATTTCAAACATTATTGCTTTAGCCGATGCCGAAGAAAACGCCGGCACAGCCGAAAGCGATACCATGGCCTCAGTAAAAGCTATTGAAAACAAAGACACTGCCGTTAAGCTCAACACCAGCATTCAATACCGTAATGCCGAGAAAACCGCGATGGCCAATTTTTTTAATGCGCTTAATAACATTGCCAGCGAAGAAAAAAGCATTCGAATCCTGCACTATGGCGATTCGCAAATTGAGGGCGACCGCATCAGCGATTACCTGCGTTTAAAACTGCAAAGCCAGTTTGGTGGCGAAGGTCCAGGCCTTGTGTCGTTTATGCCGGTAGCACCGAGCGTGGTCAATAAAATTTCCTGGAGCCCCGGTTGGGACCGTTATCCTATTTTTGCAGGACGCGACAAGCGGGTAAAGCATAACAATTTTGGGGCCTTGGCACACATTACGCGTTTTTACAGCTATGCACCGGTTACCGATACCACGCAGTACAAGTCGGCCTGGGTAAAGATGGTAACCAGCAAGAATGGAGGACCGAAAGCGGCAGCCTTTAAAAGGATAAAATTATTTTATGGTGGCGCGCAAACAAAAACACATGTGGAGCTTTATGAAAATGGATCCTTAAACAACTCCGACTCGCTGGCAGCAGGGGGTAATTTTAATGTGAAGGAGTTTAAGCTCACACAGGGAGCCCTATTGCATGAGTTTAAATTTAAAGGGAAAGACAGTCCCGATTTTTATGGTGTATCGCTGGAAGGGGATAAAGGGGTAATGGTAGATAACTTTGGCTTACGCGGTAGTTCGGGCACGTTTTTTAACCAAATTAATTACGGACAGCTTAAAAACTTTTATGATTATTTAAACGCGCGATTGATCATTCTGCAGTTTGGAGGCAACTCATTGCCATACATCACCAATAAAGATCAGGCTGATAATTTTGCGGGTTACCTGAAAGCGCAGATCGTTACCATTAAAAAAATGGCGCCACAAGCCTCTATCTTAGTCATTGGCCCTGCCGATATGAGTGTGAAGGAAGGAACGGAATACGTTACCCACCCGCAACTGGAAAACCTGCGCGATGCCATTAAGAAAGCGGCCTTTGACATGGACTGTGCTTTTTTTGACATGTATAATTGCATGGGGGGCCGTAATAGTATGGTAACCTGGGTAGAACAGGGTATAGGGGCCAAGGATTACATTCACTTCAGCTCAGGCGGAGCCCGTAAAATAGCGGTGTTGCTGTACTCGTCGTTGATGAATGATTATAATGCGTTTGGGAAAAAGAAATAATTTAAGAGACAGAAAAGACTAAAGGGACAGAGGAGACCAAGAGACATGATAAGAAGTTTTAAAGAGAAATACCTGCAAAATATAAGTCTTTTATCCCTTAAGTCTCTTAAATCCCTTCTGTCCCTTTTGTCAGTTTGTATCATCACTTGCGCGCAATCTCAAAATCTTCCATTCATTGATCTCACAAAAAGCAAGCTGGTCTTCCCTAAGGATAGTTCCAAGTTCATGGATTTTTATAAAAAAATGGATGAGCTCAGGCAGGGAAAACGCGACAGGATAAACATTGTGCATTTTGGCGGCTCACACATACAGGCCGGTTTTTGGCCCGAGGTGTTGATGAATGGTTTTCAGGCCGAAGGAAATTACGAAGGTGGCGGTTTGTTTATTTTTCCGTTCAAAATTGTCAAATCAAACACGCCCAGTTTTTACCGCTCTTTTGGTTACGGCAAGTTTAAGCGTTGCCGCTGTGCGGTAAGCCGGGAAATGTGCGACAACCTGGGTATGTCGGGCATGGCAGCAGTTACCAACGATAGCTTAACAACCTTTGGCTTTAAACTACTGGAAACCATTCGTCCTAAAACGTTCAACTCCGTAAAAGTATACCATAATTTTAACCCGAGCTTTGAATTGGGCTTGAACCATGAATCGACGTTAAAATATACCCGAAAAGATTACGAAAAGAAAGGCTACACCGAATTTACCTTTGAAACCTTTATTGATTCGTTGAATTTTTATACGGTGAGAAAAGATACCCTTCATAAGGATTTTGTGCTGCGTGGCTTTAGTATCGAAAATTCGAATCCTGGATTTTATTATGCCTCCATGGGTGTAAATGGTGCTGCCAGCGGCTCCTTTTTGCGATGCACGGAGTTTGTAAATGAGTTGAAAAGCATTCCTCCCGACCTGGTGATCTTTACACTGGGCGTAAACGATACGCACGATGTGAATTTTACCAAGTATGGGTTTATTGCAAAGCACGACAGTTTGATTGCCCAGATCAAAAAAGCATCGCCCAACTGCGCTATTTTATTCGTCACTACTACCGATAATTACATGACGCGTAAGGCATCGAACAAACGCCCCATAAAAGCTGCCGAAGCTGCTTATGAGTTAATGGAAAAACACAAAGGCGCTGTATATGATTTATATGCGGTGATGGGGGGCTACAAGTCCATTTATAAATGGTACAAAGCCGGTTTGGCAGCAAAAGATAAAGTGCATTTTAATGGCCGTGGGTATAAATTATTTGCCGGTTGGATGTGGGAAGCCATTGACAGGAGTTATAAGAATAATAGTAAAGCAGAAAAAAGATAAAAGATTAAGGATGAAAGACGGGGCAAATCTTTAATCTTTTATCCTTCATCCTGAATCCAAAATGAATGAGATCCTCACATACCTCAAACCATATTTCCTTTATACAAAAGGTCAACCTGTCATTTTCACACAGTTGTATTTCTGGGGATTTTTTGCGGTAGTGCTGGCGCTTTATTCGCTGGTGTATAAAAAGAATAATTTACGGACCTTTTATTTATTACTGGTAAGTTTTTTCTTTTATTATAAAACCAGCGGGGTCTTTTTGATCCTGCTTGTTTTTACCATAGTGAGTGATTATAACTGGGGCAGGCTCATTTATAAAACCGACTCGCTCAGTAAAAAGAAACTGTACGTTACCATCAGCATGATCCTTAACCTGAGCCTGCTGTGTTATTTTAAGTACGCTTACTTTTTTGTGGAGAGTGTAAACCAGCTGGCGGGAACCGACATTCATTTTTACAACTATTTCACGCAGTTCAGCAATACCTATTTCGGAACAGAAGATCCGCTTGAAAAACTGATCCTTCCGGTGGGGGTGTCGTTCTTTACCTTCCAGTCCATTTCCTATATCATTGATATGTACCGTGGAAAGGTAGCTCCTGTAAAATCCATTTTTGATTATGGCTTCTTTGTGTGCTTTTTTCCGCACCTGGTGGCGGGACCAATTGTAAAGGCCAATGAGTTCCTGTACCAGATTTATCAGCCTTATAACTTAACACGTAAGGAATTTGGCTATGCCATTTTTTGGATCATCAATGGTTTGGGTAAAAAAATTCTGGCCGATTACATTGCACTTAATTACATCGATCGCATTTTTGATAATCCTAATTATTACTCGGGCGTGGAAACCTTGTTTGGTATTTTTGGTTACTCCCTGCAAATTTATGCCGATTTTAGCGGCTATACCGATATTGCCATTGGTGTAGCCTTGCTGTTGGGTTACAGGCTTAAAACCAACTTTAAGTCGCCTTACAAGGCGCAGGACGTTAGTGAGTTCTGGAAACGCTGGCACATTTCCTTATCTACCTGGCTCAAGGATTACCTGTACATTCCTTTGGGTGGAAATAAAAAAGGAACCATTGGTTCTTACATTTGCATCGCCTTTTTGTCGGTTGTGTTGGTGCTTCTTACAGGGCACTTATGGTTGCTTTTAGTGTTATTGCTTGTCGCCATGATCTTTGTATTACTGGCCTATTTCTTCCCTTCGGTAAAGCAAAGCGTGAATACAAATGTGAATTTATTGGTTACCATGTTGCTGGGCGGTTTCTGGCATGGCAGCTCCTGGTTGTTCATTATCTGGGGTGGTTTAAATGGTTTGGGTTTGGTAGTACACAAGCTTTGGCTGAAGATCTCGCCGTTTAAAAACAGTACGTCCTTTTTTGTGAAAGCCTTTACGGTGTTGCTCACTTTAACCTTCATTAGTTTTACGCGAATCTTTTTCAGGAGCGATAGCTTAGAAACTGTTAATCTGATCTTCGACCGCCTGTTCAATCACTTTGGTGGAGCTTTAGCCTTTAGCATCATCAGCGGTTATGCCCTGGTATTTTCTGTAATGCTGATCGGGTATCTTATTCACTGGATCCCGGAACGGATTAAGGAAGATTACAGGGGACGCTTTGCCGCTTTGCCTTTACCAGCTATGAGCTTGGTAATTGTTGTGTTTGTGTTTTGCATTTACCAGATGGTGAGTGGCGATATGCAGCCCTTTATTTATTTTCAGTTTTAATAGCTCACCACGGAGACACAGAGTAACAGAGGTTTTGTCAGTTCGTCACTACGTGTCGAGAGAGTCGAGAACTATTAAAATTCACTTCTCGATACGCTCCTAAAGTCGCACTCGAAGTGACAAGAATCTAAATCTCTTTATAATTCTTGTACTCCCCAACATTCCAGCCGCTTGTTTTTTCAATAATTCGCTTTAGCCTGTCTTTGAGGCTGATCTTAATTTGCGATGCGTCGAACTTAAAGTTCCAGCTGGCTTTATTCACGCGCTCCTTCATCACTTGTGGGTGTGTGCTTTTAAACTCTTCCAGGCTGTCAATTTGCGAATAGTCAAACTCTTCTACCTGCGCAATGTTCTTTTTCATCCATTCATCATCATGCCACATCTTATGAAAGTTTTCCTGCTTTGCTTGCTGCGCTTTTGGTGGCTTTACCCAGCCGTAATGGTAAATCTCGGCGTTGGCAGGCTTTACGTTTAATTTGGAATTATCGGTTTTCCGGAACCCCTGCGCATCTTTATAGGAGCGAATGGTTTTATCGTTTTTAATCACGCGAATTTCTTTTCGATACCAACGTTGTGAGTTGCCAACATAATTGTAGCTTCCGTAAAAGTGAACGTAATTAAATAATAAGCCATCAACCTGCTTGTCATTTTTATACTTAAGCATGGCTTCTTTAATGGCTGGCAAATGTTTTTCGTGTACGCATTCGTCGCTCTGTATATAAAAACACCAGTCGGTATCGGCACTAATGGCATCAAAAGCCTTATTGGTTTCAATGGCTAGAACCTGTCCACCCTGGCGCAGGCTGTCATCCCAAACAGTTTCAATGATTCGTATTTTAGGAGAGTTGATGTTTTTGATGAGTTCCAAAGTGCCATCTTCGCTATTGCCAACCGCTACTACAAATTCATCGCAAATGGGAAGTATGGAGCTAATGGCTTCCACCACAGGGTAGTCGAACTTAATGGCGTTGCGGATGATGGTGAAGCCGGTTACTTTCATTTTTAATTTACAATTTTTTAATTTACAATTGACAAATTGTAGATTGTCAATCAGTCAATTGTAAATAGTTAAAACTCCGGATTTTGACCTACAAAATTTTGAGGAGTAATTTGCAGTAACTCGGTTTTTACTTCTGCACTCACGTTTAATCCCTTAATGAAGGTATGCATCGACTCTTTTGTGATCACCGCATTCGTACGCGTTAAATCTTTTAAAGCCTCATAAGGTTTAGGATAACCTTCGCGACGTAAAATGGTTTGCACAGCTTCAGCCACAACCGCCCAGTTATTTTCAAGGTCGCGGTTAAAAATCTCTTCATTCAGGATCAGTTTGTCGAGGCCTTTCAAAATACTTTTGTAGGAAATTAAAATATGCGCTACCGGAACACCCAGGTTCCTTAAAACGGTGCTGTCCGTCAAATCTCTTTGCAAGCGTGATACAGGAAGCTTGGCCGACAAATGTTCCAGAACAGCGCTGGCAATACCCAAATTGCCTTCCGCGTTCTCAAAATCAATAGGGTTTACTTTATGTGGCATGGCTGATGAGCCAATTTCGCCCGCTTTTAATTTTTGCTTGAAGTAGTCCATGCTCACATAGGTCCACACGTCGCGGCAAAGATCCAGTAAAATGGTATTGATGCGTTTTAAGGCATCGCAGTAAGCGGCAATATTATCATAATGCTCAATTTGGGTAGTGAACTGGCTGCGGCTTAAGCCCAGGGTGTTATTCACAAACTCATTTCCGAATTTGATCCAGTCGTTTTTTGGATAAGCAACATAATGCGCGTTAAAGTTACCGGTTGCTCCGCCAAATTTTGCGGAAAATGGTACGGCATTCAGCTGCGCGATTTGTAATTGTAAACGTTCCACAAATACAAAAAACTCTTTTCCCAAACGGGTTGGCGATGCCGGCTGCCCATGCGTGCGCGCCAGTAAGGAAACGTTCTTCCATTCTTTTGCCAGCGCGCTTAGCTTGGTAACTACTTCCGTTAATACCGGTAGTACCACATTTGTGTGAGCCTGTTTTAGTGATAAAGGAATAGACGTATTGTTAATGTCCTGCGAAGTCAACCCAAAATGGACAAACTCCAGGTATTTTTCGAGCCCCTGGGCTTTTAATTTTTCTTTAATGAAGTATTCAACCGCTTTCACATCATGGTTAGTGGTTTTTTCTGTTTCCTTAATTACTTCCGCGTCGGCAAATGAAAAATTCCTGTACACTGCCCTCAGGCTTTCGGCTTGTTTCTCGTCCAGTTTTGGTAACTGTGGCAAGCCTTGTTGCGATAGTAAAATAAAATAATCGATCTCAACCCGCACACGGTACCGGATGAGCCCAAATTCAGAAAAATAAGCTGCCAGTTCGTTGGTGACTTTACGGTAACGTCCGTCAACGGGAGAAATAGCAGTTAAAGCGTTTAATTCCATAATTTTAAAATAAAGGGTAAAAATACAAAGAATATCAGGATATAAAAACTGTGTAAATGAGCCTATCAGCCTTTTGGGCGAGTAAAATATGAGGCGGTTTAGCGGCATTGTGCTTAATTTAGTTTACCAAAATCTATACGATGAGAAACATCACACTACTCTTGCTCATGGCATTTGCGCTCTCGTTCAATGCTCAAAACAGCTGTTATAATGCTTTTCCTGTTTGTAACAGTTTTACCTATGCGGCTACCATTAATAATCCCAATTCAACCATTATGGGTGGGCCATCGTTTGGATGCCTTGCTACACAACCTAATCCAACCTGGTTTTACACAAAAGTTACTGCTTCCGGTACCATAGAGTATAATATTGGCAGCTTACAGGGATTGGATATTGATTTTGTTTGTTGGGGACCTTTTGCCAATATGAATAATGTGTGCTCGCAGTTAACCACTACCAATATTGTTGATTGCAGCTTTGCAACCTCGTCCTATGATACACTCACCATTCCGGGAGGTGTTACCGGCCAGTATTACATGATAATGGTTACTAATTACAGTGGCCAGGCAAACACCATCGATTTTCAGAGCATTGCCAACACGGGTACAGCTTGTGCTTCTTTTGAAGGAATAGCCGGTAATGTGTATCATGACAACACTAACAATTGCCTGTATGATGATCCTGCCGATACTTATGCACGCAACATACCGGTGAAACAATACGATAACCTGGGCAATTTTTTAGGAATAAGCTACCAGAATAACTATACCACGCAACGGATCCCATACAGGTTTCATTGCGATACAGGGACCTATGTGATAAAAATTGACAGTACAAATGTTCCTTATAGGGCACAATGCATTTACCCGGGACTTGATTCGGTGGTAACATTAACAACTGCTTTTCCGCGCGATACCAACGTTAATTTCAATATTGAATGCAAACCCGGTTTCGATTTGAGCGCACAGTCCATTTACAGGTCTGGCTGGGCTTTCCCTGGTTTAGGACATACCGTTAAAGTAACGGCCGGCGATCTGGTGTGGCAATATTATAACCTCAATTGTATTACAAATGTAGGCGGACAAGTAGTGGTTAATTTTAGCGGTCCTGTATCTTATTTAAGTACGTTAAGCACCATTCAACCTTCGTCGGTAGTGGGCAATTCCGTTACCTATAACATTGCCGATTTTTCGACGGTGGATATTCATGACGATTTTTTAATTGCACTGAATACTGCCACCAGCGCAACTATTGGCGATTCCATTTGTGTGGATGTATACGTTTTTGCAAGCGGCGACAATGACCTTTCGAACAACCAGAAACATTATTGCTACTATGTTACTAATTCTTACGATCCAAACATGAAGGAAACCTACCCTGAAAAGGTAATGCCTGGCTTTAACGATTGGTTCTATTATACCATCCATTTTCAAAACACAGGAACCGCGGCGGCCATGAATATTGGCCTAACCGACACCTTGAGCAGCCAGCTTGATCTGTCGACCTTTGAAAGAATTAATTACAGCCATGATAACAGGACCTCCTTGTATGGAAACGTGCTGCAATTTACCTTCGACAATATTAACCTGCCCGATAGCACCAGTAACAGTGCGGCATCAAAAGGCTTTGTACAGTACAGGGTAAAACCAAAAGCCAATTTACCGGCCGGAACAGTAATTGATAACAGGGCATTTATTTATTTTGATTACAATGCACCTATTATTACCAATACCTCGCACAATACCTACGAGCTGGTTACCGGTATTAAAAATGTATTTAAAGACGAGTTTACGATTTATCCTAATCCTTCAACCGGGATGATAACCATAACACCCGAAAAAGCGACAACTGAAATGAACGTATCCGTTCATAACATGCTTGGCGATATGGTTTTTGAAAGCAATAACCTACACGGTAAATCCCTGGTGGACCTGAGCAACTTAAGCAATGGGGTATACATTGTAAAAGTGAGCTTACAAGGAACTAAACCGGCTACTTATAAATTAGTGATACAGAAATAAGACTCAGACCTTTCAGGTTTCAAGAACCTGGCAGGTCTGATACCTTGAAAAACCTGACAAGCCTACAACGAAGATAAAAAGGTTCCTACATCTTTTGTCCACTCGGTTTTGTATTGATGTAGAAAATTTTCGTGTCCTGCTAATGGATACAGTTTTAATTCCTTTTGTCCTTTAAGGTTTTCAAAGATCGTATCGGTTTCAGCTTTTGATACAGTTACATCTTTCTCGCCATAAAGAAGTAATGTGGGGCAGGTTATTTTTTTGGCATAGTCTACAGGATTATGAGAGAACGCATCAAAATCATTTTGATACCCGCCCCAAAAAACTAGTAGATTTGCCATGGGAAAGCTTGGCAGACTCATGGTTGTGAATCGTGATTGAACTGTTTGGAGCATGGTTCCAAAAGGGCACTCTATAACGATGGCTTTTACCCTGAGATCGTTTTCACATTGCGCTTTCATAATGGCAACAGCACCCATTGAGGTTCCAAACAAAATAATGTTTTTTTCTCCCGATTTTTCCAGGTAATCAAATGCTGATTTTACTTCCATGGATTCATAAAAGCCAATAGTTGTTTGGTTCCCTTCCGATCCACCGGAACCCATAAAATCAATTAATAGTGTGCTGTAACCCAGGTTCAAAAATGCTTCCGCCTTATCCAGCATGGAGGCTTTTGTGCCGCTGTAGCCATGGCATATGACAACGGTGCCTTTTGAAGAATCGGATTTTATGTGCCAGCATTCAATTTCTTTATTGCTTTTTAGTGTAATAGTTTCAAAAGCACGTGTTGGCATTAGTTTGTTTGCCGGCTTGGGATTATTAACACCAACGACAACCGTTTTAATTTTTTCGAAAAAGGACAAATGTTTGGCATCTTTTGTTTTGGCCTTTGCAGTAGGATCAAAATGTGTGAACTTATAAGCGTGAAAGTAGGCAACAACGTTCATGAGAACGAAAAGGATTAAAATGCCAATTAATAAGCGTTTTATGAACCTGGCCCTTTTCACAGTGCATCAATTAATTGACCAATGCAATCTTTTTAAAGCTAACCTTCTGCTCCCCGATGAGTTTCACAATATACATTCCCTCTGCCTGCTCCGAAAGGTCAACCGTTTGATGTGTACCCTGGATCGTGTTTTGCGCGATTAGCCTGCCATTAAGGTCGTACACTTCATACCTGGCGTACATTTTATCGGTTTGCGAAATGGTGATCGTTCCTTTTGTAGGGTTTGGGTAAATACTGAAACCGCTTTCCTTTTTTACTTCATTAACAGCAGTTGGCAAAATGCTGTCGTATTTCACCTGTGCCTGGTTGGCAGCGCTGATAAGGTTTTGCAAACTATCGCCACCAATAATGGCAAAGGCAACTTTCACCGTTTGATTTGGGCCTAAGGTAAAAGGTCCGCTGCTCATAATGTTAATATTATCGCTTCCGGTTCCGCCAACACCTGCCGCCAGGCGGGGAGTGGATAAGGTTTTATATTTTTCACCCGTATCAAATCCATTGGTCAGGTCAAAGCCCCCGTTACCGCCGGCTACATTATCCACCGCATAAAAATTGGGAGGCGCTGTAGTGGTTAGTAATTTTATACCGGCATAATTTCCACCAGGCGCGGTATAAAAGCAGTAGCCCATTTTTGTAGCGGCGTCAAAAGCGCTACGGTTATCGGCATAGGTTCCTCCGTCAATATCCCAGTCGGCAAAAATGCCGGCGTACACATTTTTAATGGTATCGGTAGGGTGGGTGTTTTTTAAAATGTATTCCCATATCACAAATTGGGTGTTGGGAACAGTACTCCAGGCATAGGTGTTTTGATCCACTTCAACAGGTAAAGGACCCGAAGACAGGTTATCGTTCATTTTTGCCTGGGTATCAAAATCGGAGTTAGCCGATGGTACCAGCTTAACAATGCGGTTCATAGTCGCAAAATCAGCATCGGGTGTTGGGTTGGTGCCACGCACGCAATCCGACACATGGGCCGAGTCTTTTCCTATCATTAAGCCCGCTTCATATAAAAGATCGGTTCCCTTGTAAGAAAACCCCAGCCCCTGAACCTGCGCATCCTGGTTATAGCCTATTTTTCCTTTACTGGTTGCTGTAGTATACACATCGTTAACGGTGATGTTAATGTAATCGACATTGATGTATACTTTAATGTATTGTTTGGCAGTGTACGATCCATCCTGCATCAGCACTTCAAACTCTACCAACTGGTTAATGGGAATAGCGCCTGTTAGTTTAAACGAAAAAGGATCGGTAGTATTGGTCTTACTTGCCAGCGTAGTAATCACACCTAATGATGTGGTGTTGTCGACCACTGTGGCGTATGAAGACAATGGCGTTACCGTTACATTGAGGGCAACTGTGGGGTCGAGGTAATTAATGAACTTACCGGTAATAAAAAGCGTGTCGCCATTTAAAAAGGCTTCATCGTTATGGTCGGAGATCACTTCGTCGGTAAACACAATTCCCGGTGTAGCAGGGTCGGTTAAGGCACGGAACAGGTTGATGCGCCCGGCACCCAGTTTATTTAAATAAGATGGATTGGCAGGGTAAATATCGTCGCAAGTTACTTTTAAGCGCTGACCAACCTGCAAACCGTTATAGGACGGGAACTGCTTTTTAACAATGGCAGCTGCACCGGCTACTACCGGCGACGACATGGAAGTACCGGATGAACTTACATATAAATTCCCGGGCCAGGTGGAGTTCACATTGTCGCCTGGCGCGCATACATCCACAAAGTAACCGTAATTCGAATTAAAGAACTTGGTATCGGTTTGCGTGGTATTTGCTACCGACAATACATAATTGAAAGCGGCAGGGTAAAAATCCTCATCAAGGCCATCGTTGCCGGCAGCGCAAACTACCAGACAGTTTTTATTAATGGTAGCGTAATCAATAATGTTTTGCCCATATACGCTGGCACCGCTACCGCCCCAGGAACAGTTAATGACATCGCAACCATGGTCGGCCGCGTATTTAATGCCTTCATAAGCTGCAATTAAAGCGCCACTGGCATCAGCAATTTTTACCGGCAAAAACTTACAATTAAAACCTACGCCGGCACCGCCTATGCTATTGTCCGCACTGGCTGCTGCCAAACCACTCACATGAACGCCATGCGCGTTTGCCTGCCATGTAGGGTCGTTATCGTCAACACCAACATCCCAGCCCATGTAATTGTCAATGTATCCGTCATTGTCATTGTCACTGCCATCAACCGGGTCGTTATAGTTGCGTTTTATGTTATTGAACAAATCGTTGTGTGTTGGATCGGTACCTGTATCGGTAATGCCAATCACAATGGCCGAGTCGCCGCGGTTCACATTCCAGGCATTAAAAGCATTAATGGTTTGCAGGTGGTATTGGCCCGATGGTGTGGCTAAAGGATCGTTGGGACTGTAAGTGGTTTTAGGAACAAAGTGCGGTTCGGCGTACATTAAAATACCTGATGTCAATAATTTGCTGATGGCTTTTTCAATGTGCAGGTCGGCGGTATAATTTAATTCATAAATAAGCGACAGGTCGGCATAAGCTTGCCCGGCTTCATTGAATTGTTTTTCGGGGGCTTTATCCAGGGGAAATTTTTTATGCAGGTGTGTTGCGCCAATGGTAGAAGCCAGGTTATTGAACACCGCATGATCTATTTTTTCGTTGCTGCACGCAGTTCTGAACGTGGGCTTTACACGCAAAATAATGGTTTTGGCAAGGTAATCGCCCTGACCAACTTTTGCCGGCAGGCGATAAAGCTTTTGCGCTGTTGCCTGTAAACAAAAAGCGGCAAATAAAAGTGTTTGTACAAAATATCTCATGAGCTTTTTAATTTAAGTTAATCCAATAAATAGCTTTGGTGCTTGTTGTATTTTTCGAGGGTGCGAATACCCGAAGAGCTGATGTGTTCAAATTCCTTATCGCAAAAAATGTTTACGATCTTAATGTCCTGTTTCAATTCCTGGATGTAGCGGTATTGGTTTTGCTCGTACTGAAAATCGGTAGAGTTGCGCAGGCCCCTTATCACAGTTACATCGTAGCCCAAAGAATTGACATGATCGGTCAGCAAGCCATCATAACTTGTTTGCTGCCGGTTTGCAATTGTTTTTGGAACAGGCCAGGCGGGAATGGTTTTATCGGGATTTTTGCCAAAGGCGATGATTACTTTATCAAATATTTTTTCGGCCTTTTGCAATACGTTGTAATGCCCCTTGTGAAATGGGCTAAAGCTTCCGGGGAATATCGCAATATTGGGTTGGTTATTCTTTACGTAATCCAATAAGGCTTTTATATTGGGATTACCGATTTGCTTTTCTAAAAAAGCCAAACGTTCTTTTTTATAATCTACAAAATCAATGTGTTGATGTAAAGCAAATTCTTTTCGCTCTAATTCTAAGAGTTCTGCAAAGCTGTCATTTAGATTTATAGAAAAATATGAGGCCATTTTAATTGTTTTGTGACTTTTTATACTTTATGCTATTTATAAATTCAATGGTATTATCTATGTATTGTCTTGGCTTTCCGGACACAGTATGGTATAATTTGTTTAAATTGTCAAGTGCGGCGTCTTTGTGCTTTGACGTAGGCTTTAACACAAAATGATTGGATTTTCCTGACTTCAAAGGTGTTTTATAAAATTCAAAAACAGCCTTTGTAGCGGCTAAATTGGGGGTTATAACTTTTTTTTCAAACTGGCAATCAGCTATAACAGAGAATAAATGTAAATCCTCATGTAATATGTAAGCATCAATAATTGGTTGTCCGAAATAAATGGAATTTTTATGATCGACAGTAATTTCGCCATAAGACAAGGCTCCTTTGATGGGAATTTGCTTTTCTAAAGCCACTTTTATCAAATACAAGCAATCTAAGGTAATTTTATGCGCGTCAGCTTCGGTATTGCTTTTTGAAAAGAAAATGATTGAATCAGAAAAAGTGAATGATTTGGTTTCTCCACTTGTAAATTTGCGAGTCGTAAGTTCGGCATTATTTGCTTTCTCAAGCGTTGTTCTTACTTCTGATAAGTTTTCCAGTAAGTTTACAATGTCCTGATGTTTTGTTTTTAATACTAAATCTTTAAACCCCATAATATCAAAGAACGCCACAAATCTTTCAGTTGTAGTTTCCCAATCATCAACCTTTGCAACGGCACTATTTTCTTTTGTATCTGTCAAACTATTTTTAGTTGAATCTGTTAGAGATTATTTCTTTTTCAAATAAAACAAGGTACTGCAATTGGTTTTTCGTAACATCTTGTTCGCCTGCTCCTTAATACCTTCGGCGGTTACTTTCTGGTAATTTTCAATTTCTTTATTAATAAGGTTCGCGTCTCCCAACAGTTCCGAAATAGCAAGGTTCGTGGCCTTATTCAACACATCGGTTTCGCTGTAGGTAACGGTCGACTCTATTTTGTTCTTGCATTTCTGCAACTCATCGGCGCTTACCAGTTCGGTTTGTAATTTTGTAATCTCGGCGTCAATGCCGGCTTCGGCATCCTCAACGCTCACGCCCTCGTTTATTTTTCCCGAGATCACAAACAGGCCTTTATCAAAATCGCCCATTACATAAGCATTGATGTCGGAAAACAACTGCTTGTCTTTGATGAGTGTTTTATACAGGCGCGATGAGTTTCCACGCGATAAAATATCCGATATCAGGTCGATGGTGTGGTACTCGGGGTCAACTCTCGAACACATGCGATAAGCCCTGTAAATGCTGTTAATGGGCACATCACGTTCTACCGTTAAGCTCCTGTATTCGGTTTGCTCAGGTTCGGCCGGCAAGCTGCGTTTAGGTTTCAGGCCGGCGTCAATAGGTTCGAACCATTTTTCGGCCAGTTGTTTTACGTGAGGCAATTCCACATCTCCCGCTATCACCAAAATAGCGTTACTGGGGTTGTAATGTTCTTTAAAAAAACCTTTCACATCGGCCATGGTGGCGTCTTCAATATGTTTTATTTCCTTGCCAATGGTGGCCCATTTATAGGGATGTACCTTATAGATGAGCGGGCGCAAGAGCAACCACACATCGCCGTATGGCTGGTTCAAATAGCGTTGTTTGAATTCCTCAATAACCACATTGCGTTGCACTTCCAGGCTTTTGGTATCAAAGGCCAGGCTTAGCATACGGTCGCTTTCGAGCCAAAAGGCTGTTTCCAGGTTTTCGGCAGGTACGGTGCAGTAATAGTTGGTAATATCGTTGGTAGTAAAGGCGTTGTTTTCGCCACCCACCATTTGCAGGGGCTCATCGTAATTAGGAATATTGACGCTTCCGCCAAACATAAGGTGTTCAAATAAATGGGCAAAACCGGTTTTATTCTCATCTTCATCGCGCGCGCCCACATCGTATATAATATTTAAGCAGGCCATGGGCGTACTTTTATCCTGGTGAACAATAACAGTGAGATTATTTTTGAGTTTAAATTTTTCGAATTGGATCATAAGTGTTTTTTGAGGACTAAATTATCTTTAAAGATACTAAAAAGCGGTTAATCCTTAAAGCCTGTAAAAAAATAACCACATAGAGACATAGATTCTTTCTTTCATTAAAAAAACTATGTTTTTATCCCGAAATAAATTCGGGACAAGTTATAGTTAAAAAACTTAATTTAGACCCTGTTTTGGAATCCCTGGAAAGCATAAAAAAGCATGAGAACCTGCACATTGTATTTTGGCTTATAAAAGACAGTTGCTGGATGCTGAAGCTTAAATTGCTGGGTGTCATCATGGTAATACCCACCGTTGCTATTGCCTGCCTTATAGTGTATGTAAGCCGTAAAACCATGGATATTTACCTGAACCTGGCCGTTTTATGCTGGATCGCAGCCAACTCGTACTGGATGTGTATTGAGTTTTTTACTGATGAAACCTACAAGCTTTTGGCCGCCATTCCGTTTAGCCTGGGCTTTGTTTTTGTTGGCATTTACTATGGCAAGCTGCTCATTAAAAAGTACAGGATTTCGGAATAAATTCCCCTTAAAATCGACCAATTGTTCTTATAAAATAGCGAAAAACCGCTATATTAGTCAACTCTTTTTAATTGTTATTTTTTCATGGAAACGACACCATACCAATCAAAACATAAAATTCGTATTGTAACCGCAGCAGCCTTGTTCGACGGGCACGATGCCGCCATTAATATCATGCGCCGCATCATCCAGTCGAGCGGGGCTGAGGTCATTCATTTAGGCCACGACCGCAGCGCCCAGGAAGTAGTGAACTGCGCCATACAGGAAGATGCCAATGCCATTGCTGTAACCAGCTACCAGGGAGGACATGTGGAATATTTTAAATACATGTACGACCTGTTGAAAGAACAGGGTTGCGAGCACATTAAATTGTTTGGCGGCGGCGGCGGCGTTATCCTTCCCGAAGAAATTGAAGAGCTGCATAAATATGGTATTACCCGCATTTATTCTCCCGATGATGGCCGTTCATTGGGTTTGCAGGGAATGATAAACGACCTGCTTCGCCAGTGCGATTATGCTACGGGTACCAATTTAAACGGCGAGATCAAAAAGTTTGAGAAAAGAGATTTCAAATCCATTGCCAAGATCATTTCGGCTGCCGAGAATTTTAATGATGAAAACACGAATGTGTTAAAAGACATTGAAGTTAAGGCCAAAGCATCGGTAACTCCTGTTTTAGGAATTACAGGTACAGGCGGGGCCGGAAAATCGAGCCTGGTGGATGAGCTGGTGCGCCGCTTTTTAATTGATTTTAAAGACAAACAAATTGCCATCATCTCGGTCGATCCGTCGAAACGTAAAACCGGCGGCGCTTTGCTGGGCGATAGGATCCGAATGAACGCGATCAAAAATGAGCGTGTGTATATGCGCTCACTGGCTACCCGCCAAAGCAACCTGGCCTTGAGCAAATATGTGCAGGATGCGGTAAATGTGTGTAAAGCCGCTAATTTTGATTTGATCATTTTAGAAACTTCGGGTATCGGGCAATCGGATACCGAGATCATTGAGCACTCCAACATGAGCCTGTACGTGATGACGCCTGAGTATGGCGCTGCCACACAGCTCGAAAAAATTGACATGCTGGATTTTGCCGACATTATTGCCCTTAACAAATTTGACAAACGCGGCGCACTCGACGCCATTCGCGATGTGAAAAAGCAATACAAACGCAACCATAACTTGTGGGAAATTGCCGATGAGGACATTCCGGTTTATGGTACCATTGCTTCACAGTTCAACGATCCGGGCATGAACCGCCTTTACAAGGCGGTAATGAATAAGATAGTAGAAAAAACTGGGAATAAGAACCTGAGCTCCGACTTCCACATTACCGAAGAGATGAGCGAAAAAATCTACATCATTCCTCCTGCCAAAACACGTTATCTGTCCGAAATTTCTGAGAACAACCGCAGCTACGACCGAAAAGCGGACCAGCAGGCGGAAGTGGCGCAAAAACTATACGGCATTCAAAAATCCATCGAAACGATCTCCGAATCTAAAATGGATGACAAAGATCGCCTGGTAAAAGGTTTGCAGGAAGCCTTTGAAAAAACAAAGCTCGACCTTGACCCGCATAATTTAAAATTGATTGAAGGCTGGGACGAGAAAAAGAAATTATTCAGCAACGAGTTTTATGAGTTTAAAGTGCGCGACAAGATATTGAAGATCGCTACGCATTATGAATCCTTATCACACACCCAGGTGCCAAAAATTGCCTCGCCAAAATACAATGCCTGGGGCGATATTTTGAAATGGAACCTGCAGGAAAATTTCCCTGGCGATTTCCCTTACACAGCCGGTATTTATCCATTTAAGCGTGAAGGCGAAGACCCAACGCGTATGTTTGCCGGCGAAGGTGGGCCCGAAAGGACCAACAAGCGTTTCCATTACGTGAGCAAAGGCTTGCCGGCTGCGCGTTTAAGCACGGCGTTTGACAGTGTTACTTTATACGGTAACGATCCTGATTACCGTCCGGACATTTATGGTAAAATTGGCAACTCGGGCGTGAGCATTTGCTGCCTGGATGATGCCAAGAAACTGTACAGTGGCTTTAACCTGGCCGATCCAAAAACATCGGTATCCATGACCATTAATGGTCCTGCGCCAACCATTGCGGCTTTCTTTATGAATGCGGCCATCGATCAGCAATGTGAGATCTACATCAAGGAAAATAAACTAGAAAAAGAGGTTGAAAAGAAAATAGCCGACATCTATAAAGCCAAAGGAACGGTGCGTCCAACCTACCAGGGCGACTTGCCTGATGGCAATAACGGTTTGGGCCTTATGCTTTTGGGCGTTACCGGCGACATGGTATTGCCTAAGGATGTGTATGATAAAATAAAGGCAAGCACCCTATCGCAGGTGCGAGGCACGGTGCAAGCCGATATTTTGAAGGAAGACCAGGCACAGAATACCTGTATTTTTAGTACAGAATTCAGCTTAAGGGTAATGGGCGATGTGCAGCAATACTTTATTGATAAAAAAGTACGTAATTTTTATTCGGTATCCATTAGCGGTTACCATATAGCCGAAGCGGGCGCCAATCCTATTTCGCAATTGGCCTTTACCCTGGCAAACGGCTTTACCTTTGTGGAGTATTACCTGAGCCGTGGCATGCACATTGATGATTTCGCGCCGAACCTGTCTTTCTTCTTTAGTAACGGAATTGATCCCGAGTATTCTGTGATTGGCCGCGTAAGCCGCCGTATCTGGAGTAAGGCCATGAAATACCGCTACAGTGGAAACGAAAGAAGCCAGATGTTGAAATACCACATTCAAACATCAGGACGTTCGCTCCACGCCCAGGAAATTGATTTTAATGATATTCGTACTACCCTGCAGGCATTATACGCCATTTACGACAACTGTAATTCGCTTCATACCAATGCTTATGATGAAGCCATTACTACACCAACTGAAGAATCGGTACGTCGTGCCATGGCCATTCAGTTAATCATTAACCGCGAGCTGGGTTTAGCTAAAAATGAAAATCCATTACAAGGCTCTTTCATCATTGAGGAATTAACCGACCTGGTGGAGGAAGCGGTATTGACTGAATTTGACCGCATCTCGGAACGTGGCGGCGTATTGGGCGCTATGGAAACCATGTACCAGCGCGGACAAATACAGGAAGAAAGCCTGTACTACGAAACACTGAAACATACGGGTGAGTATCCAATCATTGGTGTTAATACATTCCTTTCAAGCAAAGGTAGTCCAACGGTTATTCCAAGAGAAGTGATCCGTTCAACAACCGAGGAAAAAGAATACCAGATCACCATGCTGGGCGAGTTGCATAAAACTCATAAAGACAAGTATGATGAGATGGTGCACAAGCTTCAAACCGCGGCCATTCAAAATAAAAATATTTTTAATGAACTGATGGAAGCGGTGAAATACATGTCGCTTGGGCAAATTACAAAATGCCTGTTTGAGGTGGGTGGCCAGTACCGAAGGAATATGTAGTATTGATGAAGTATTTCTTTTTTATTATTTGTACTGTTTTTTTCGTTGCGGGTTCCTATTCGCAAAACGGAGAGGATTCGGTTTACATTGCAACCAGCCCGGTAAAAATAGTTGCCCATACCGACTCCAGCATTTTCTTATTGACGAAAAAAAGGAAACATAGCGACAGGCAATGGGATTTTTATATTTCGAAGCATACGGCCTATAAAAAATCGGTTGATTTTGATACATGCCTGGCCTTTGGCTCCTTGTTTAATGGAAAGTTTAACCCTGATATTTTCAACTATTCGGCTTTACAATGTAATAACAACCTGGTGATCTTGTTTGACGCGGTTATTTCAGGTAAAAAAACCTTGCTAGGCAAGATCATTGATTTTAACGGGAAGGTATCGGGCGCGTTTAAAATTGATGAAACAAATCTTAACGATCCAAACATGAGCGATTGTAAGTATCTGTATTCGCTTACTTCAAAAAAAGACATTCTTGTAACTGTGCGAAGGACCTACAGGAGCGGGTACCAACGGGATAAATGCCTGTTGCTAAATTCCCGGCTCATAAAAATTTGGGAGTATGAGTTGCCAAAAATAAACGCGCTTAAGGAAGTGAATGTTGTGGCTTATGCCTATGGCACCGATCAATTGATATACTATACAATGGATGGAACAAACATGGCGGGCCACCAATGGTCCATCAACAGCCATCCTGCCGATACCATTATCAAAAGGGCGGTTGCGGGGCTCAAGTATGATTTAAAAGTGAGAAAAGACAGCCTTCAACTTTTATTTGTAACACCGTCGAAACAGGAAAGTAAAGTGGTAAAGATCTATTGGCCGTATCAAAACCTGCCGGTTGTTACGTCGCTTTCAGCGTCTCATGTGCTACTTTATAACCTTGTGGATATTGATGACGAAAAATTTGTATTGCCTGCAAAAAAGGCTATTTATTACAAACGGGTTGATATAAAGAATAATAAAGTATTATATGATAGCCTCATGCCTTTAAATAACCATATTCAAAATAGCTTAACCTATTTAAGCATGGCGCAAACCGACAGGCCAACTTCAAAACCATTTATGCTCATTTCGGAAAAACTGGTGGACGGGAAAGTGGTGTCACTTTTCAGGCATGCTATTTACGAAGACTCGGAGCTGATGGTGAGTAGTTTTGATATTGTAAACAATGAATTTAATTGGGTAAATTTTATTCCCAGGAAATTGAGCACAAAGAAAGAGAACCTGGATGTATTTGTTTTTAATTATGCTAACCGCACGCTTAACCTTGGATTTTATGAGAATAAAGAAAATTTCGCCATGCCCATTGAACAATACAGGCACCGCAAATACATACCGGCCCGTACCTTTGCCGGATCAAATTTTATATCCGTATCAATTTTGGCTGATGGAACCATGAAAAAACAAATAGCCGACGAAACAACCGAAGAATTTTTATTTCCATGGTTTGCCGGAGATGGTATTGCAAACACACATTTCTTTGAAAGCTACCGCTTATTACCGGTTGGCTTTTTATATAAAACCCCATAAGGCCTTACCGTCAACTGTTCCTGGTAAATTGTTTTAGTAATAATACCAATTATTCGGCCTTTGGTCGAACCATTTTATTTTTTACCTAATTTTGTAGAAACATTAAACTAAAAACCTATGAAAAAAATTCTTTACATCTTAATTGGATTGGTAGTTGTCTATTTAATCCTGTGCTTATGCGGCGCATCGTCTGTTAAGGTCGAACGCTCTATACAGATCAATGCTTCTGCAGATATGGTAAGGTCAAAAATTGTTGATCTGAAATTCTTTCATGAGAGCTGGAGCCCCTGGACAGAAAAAGACCCTAACATGACCGTTACTTATTCGGGTGAAACCGGGAAAGAAGGTAATTCCATGTCGTGGGTGAGCGATAACAAGGAAGTTGGTAAAGGAACCATGACTTACAAAGGAACTCATGGCGATACGATTGTAGAATCCTTATATTTTGATGGGCAGGGCGAAGCGCAGATCTTTCACATTGTAAGCGCTGAAGGGACAGGCTGCAAAGTATCGTGGGTTATGCAAAATACAGTTCCTTTCCCATTCAGGGCCATGATGTTGTTTATGAACATTGACAAAATGGTGGGACCTGATTTTGAAAAAGGATTGGCCAAGTTAAAATCGGTGATGGAAGCAATGCCCGTTGCTAAAGCTTACGATATAAAGGAACTGAACTGGGATGCCAAAACCTATTACGGCAAAGGCGATAAGTTGAGATTCAATGATCTTGCCGCGTTCTTCGGAGAAAATTACCCTAAAATAGGTGAGGAGCTTGCAAAAATTAAAGTAAACCCTATTGGGCAGCCAAAGGCCATCTATTTTACGTTTGATGAAAAGACAATGGTAACGGATGTGGCCGCCGTAATGGAAGTGCCTAACGGAACAAAAGTGAAGGATTTCCAAAAATTTGAAACGCCGGCTGCCAAAGTGCTGCATGTTGAATACTACGGCGATTATGGCAAATCAATGGAAGCGCATTACGCCATAGGAAATTACATGAAAGAAAAAGGACTGGTACAAAACATGGTGATAGAGGAATATGTAACCGATCCAATGACAGAAAAAGACACGGCAAAATGGCTTACCAATATTTATTACTTAATAAAATAATCAGTTGTAACACTATCATTAAAGATCCCGGCAAATCAGCCGGGATTTTTTGTTTTTTGATTGCACAATATGTTGTACATTCATAGGTGTCATTTTGGGTAAATAATTTTATGAAAAAAACCGGTTTAAGGCTATGCATCTTATTGTTGCTGTTTTCATCAGCAATTGAACTTCATGCGCAGCTAGACTCGCTGAGCAAGGGATCGCTTTTTAAAAAACACCTTTCGTTCAGCGATACGTTTTTTGGTAACGAAGACATGTACCAGGTGTGTTACCCCAAGGATCACCGATCGGTTTTTATTTTCATTATTGTTTTTTCCATTTCAACCTTTGTTCTTGGCCTGCTGGTTATTTATATCAAAGCCAGCTCTAATAAAAAACTGAAAGAGAAAAACTCAATTATTGAAGAGCAGAACAAGGACCTGATTGATAGCATTAATTACTCACAACGTATTCAGCAAGCCATTTTACCTGATAAGCGAACAGAGGAAGCGGTGTTGCAAAACGGTTTTGTGCTCTACAAACCTAAACACATTGTGAGTGGCGATTGTTATTGGCTTCACAAACAGGAACACCTGCTTTATATGGCAGTAATTGATTGTACCGGCCATGGCGTACCGGGAGCATTACTTACCATGCTAGCCTATAACGCTATTAATAAGGCTGTACTTGAAAAAGAATTAATTGATCCCACTTTAATACTGGACAGTATGAATACGGATGTAAAAGCAGCATTGAAGCAAAATAAAAACAATACCATACAGGATAGCATGGAAGTGGCAATTGCATGTTTAAACGTTCAAAGCAACCAACTGTTGTTTTCAGGAGCAAACTTGTCGCTCACCCTGATCCACAACGGAGAGCTAACGATTATAAACGGCGGAAAATGCTCCGTAGGTTCGGTACAGGAAAGCGTGATTGAATTGCCTAAAACACATACCTTAAACCTGGTAAGTGGCGATTGTTTTTACCTGTATTCCGATGGTTATGCCGATCAGTTTGGTGGCGAAAAAGGAAAAAAATTCAAATACAAGCAACTGGAAAACCTTTTAAAGGCAGCCTGTCATAAAAATCCGTCAGAGCAAAAAGCATTATTGGGCGAAAGCTTCGAGCGCTGGCGGGGCAACCTTGAGCAGGTAGACGATGTAACAGTTATAGGACTCAAAATATAATTCTTTAAAGCAATTGTCCCTGTAAATAATATATGTAATTTTATTACATATTATGTATTTGTTGAGAAAAGCATTCGTAATTTTTTTAGTAAGCAGTTGCTTTAGTGGCATCTCACAACAGCAATTGTTTGATCGGTACAACGATTCGGCCAACGCCAATAAAAAGATCAGTTACGTTAAAGCAAAACTATTTATCGATTCGGCACTGGCAATTGCTAAAAAAAGTAACACGAGCGAGTTGCTGGCACGCGCGTATAATACCATGGGTATTATTGATGAAAGCAACGGCAAGTACACCAGCGCTATGGAATACTATGCCGAAGCGGAAAAATATGCTTTATTGCTGCCAGACAAGACCATTCTGGCAAAAGTATATAATAACCAGGGCATCAGCCTTGAGCGCTTAGGGGATTTTCACAAATCGTTGGCGCGGCACTTTAAGGCCCTCGCTATTCGCGAAAAATTACCCGATCAGAAAGAGCTGGCAGTAAGCCATCAGAACATTGCGGTAACGTATTACAATTTGGGAACTACTTCCGAGCTGATTAACCATTCCATCATCGCCATTAAGATTGCCGAAAAGTTGAAGGACTATAAATTCCTGGGAGAGCTTTACAGTAATTTAGGCGTTGGTTATTTTAATACTTACCAGGATAGTTTAGCGTTAAAATCGTATCGGATGGGCTTGAAATACAGTACACAGGCAAACGATGCGGCCTCCATGGCATCAGCCTATATTAATATCGGTAATTTTTACCTGGACCTCGGGTATCCTGCCAAAGCAATGGAAGCGCTTAAGAACTCCTTATCCATAAAAGACCTTTCGAATTCCGAAAAATACATCGACATTAATAACAACCTGGCTTCGGTGTTTGAGAGATTGAACCGTCCCGACTCTGCCATTCATTATTACAACATAGCCTTAAAGCAGGCACAGGCCAGTAATTACAAGCCCAAGATATTGGATGTATACCGAAACCTTCGGATGTTTTATTTCAGGAAAAACGATTTCAAAAAATCGTACGACTATCTTGACAAATACCTGCGGCTTAAGGAAGAAATATTGAATGAGAAGAATTTAAAAAACATAGCCGAACTGGAAACTGTTTATAAAACAGAACAACAGGCTCAAAAAATTGCTTTGCTGAACAGTGCCAATGAGATGGAGCAACAAAAGAACAGGAGTAGCCGATTGCTGCTTATCATTAGTTTAATTTGTTTATTATGCGTGTGTTTAGCAGCCATTAGCTTTTACAAAAACTACAGGAATAAAAAGCGCGACAACCTCCTATTGATTGACAAGAACACACAAATTGAAGAGCAAAAGGAGATCCTGGCCGAAAAAAACAAGGAGATTCTGGATAGCATTACCTATGCCAAGCGGCTTCAGCAAGCCATATTGCCTCCGCAAAGCTACATTGACCGCTATTTTCCGGATAATTTTGTGTTGTATAAGCCTAAGGACATTGTTGCGGGCGATTTTTACTGGATGCATGTATCGGGCGACATGAAGTACATGGCCGCTGCTGATAGCACCGGCCATGGTGTGCCTGGCGCCATGGTGAGCATTGTATGCAGTAACGCGTTGGATAAAGCGGTAAAGGAATTTAAGCTAACAGATACCGGGAAAATACTAGACAAAACCCGTGAACTGGTTTTGGAAACCTTTGAAAAAAGCACAAATGATGTAAAGGACGGCATGGATATTTCGCTGCTTTGTGTCGATACAAAACGCTCAAAAATATACTGGAGTGGCGCCAACAATAAATTGTGCTATGTACAAGATAAAACAGTGCTGGATGTGCGGGCCGACAAACAACCCATAGGAAAAGTGGATGTGGTGGAACCCTTTACCACACATGAACTTGATTATAAAGCCGGAACGGTTTTTTACCTGGTTACGGATGGTTTTGCCGATCAGTTTGGCGGGGATAAAGGCAAAAAATTTAAGCATAAGCAATTACAGGAAACACTTTTAGCACTATCAGAATTACCTATGCCGCAACAACACGATCGTTTAAACGATGCGTTCGAAAAATGGAAAGGTAAGTTGGATCAGATAGACGATGTGACGATTATCGGCATTAAACTTAGTTAGTTCCTCTCTATAGCTTCCTTGATAGTTTCAATAGTTACGCCACAGTATAATTCATAATTGCCAATTCCTTTTGGCAGGGCAAAGCACAATAAATCCCCTTCATTTTTCTTATCATGCATAATATATTCTAAAAGCAGGGCGGCGGTTTCTTTGCTTATTTTTATGTTGCTGTATATGGATTGGATGTAAGTTGTTATTTCTGACAACTCTTTTTTTGTGAGGTGTTTTAAAGTATGTGCTATTTCCAATTCCATTACCATACCGGCAGCAATGGCTTCGCCGTGCAGTACATCTTTATGTTGTTTTATCAGGGCACTTTCAAGAGCATGGCCAATGCTATGACCAAAGTTGAGCGATTTGCGCAGATCTTTTTCATGAAGGTCCTTCTTCACAATCGTGTTTTTCAATTCAATGGCTTTTGTTACAACCGCTTCATCATAAAATTCCTGCAACGCTTTTTTCTTCTTTATGGCTTTCCAAAAAGTGGCATCCGCTATCAGTGCAATTTTAATAATCTCGGCATAGCCGTTTTTTATCTGGCGTTGAGAAAGCGTTTCAAGGAACGTTAAATTCACAAACACACCTTTGGGTTCACAGGTGGTGCCAATATGGTTTTTAATGCCTTCAAAATCCACTCCTGTTTTTCCGCCAACGCTGGCGTCCACCATACTGAGCAAAGTAGTGGGAATGTTTATAAAATCAAGTCCACGCTTAAAGGTGGAGGCCACAAAGCCGCCCAGATCGGTAATAACGCCTCCACCTAAGTTAATGATTAGGCTTTTTTTATCGGCGCCCATATCGGTCAAAGCGCCCCAAACCTGTAGGCAGGTATCCAGTGTTTTATGTTCTTCGCCGCTTTCCAGTTCAATGATCTCGGCATCATTAAGCAAAGGGCAGTTAAACAGTAAATTGGGCAGGCAATGTGCAAATGTATTTTCATCGCAAATAATGGCATAGCTGGAGTAGCTGCCTTTTTTAAGAAAGGAATTGAGCGCGTCAAAACTTTTATCGCCAATGTAAATGGTGTATGAGGTTGATTTAATAGTAGGCATGTTACATCAATTGCTTTACCTGGTTTAGGGCTTGTTTGGCTTTTTGGTTGGCAGGATCACGTTTCAGAATCCTTGTTAAATAGCTTTCCGATTTTTTGAAATCCTTTTTGTAAGCATAATATCCCGCAAGGTTCATCAATAAAGGCTCATAATCGGGATCGAAACGTAAAGCCTTTAAATACAAAGCTTCCGCTTCGGCTGCTTTGCCCTTGGCTAGTTTTATATAACCCAGGTTGGTAAGGGCCGAAACATGTTTTGGGTATTCTTTCAGGAGTTCGGCATATTGCTGTTCGGCCGCGTCGAGTTGATTATTGGATGCCAGGGCCGCACCCAGTTTGTTTTTAAAATCCAAGCCATACGGCGCCAGCTTAACGGCATTTTTAAAATAAATAACAGCGCGCGTCACGTCACCGGTATTATAAAATGCTTCGCCAATGCGGTAGCAGGTCCAGGCATTTTCGTTGGAGTAAGACGTTTTTGTAAGCCTGATGTTCAATAAATAAGTATCCGTTAAGGCATCGGTGTAGCTTATTATTTTTGCAAAATTGTGTTTTATAAAATTCAGCTGAACCAACAGTTCAATGTTTGCCTTTGTAAGCTCGGGAGTTTTGTCATTCAAATAAAAAGCGGCGCTGTCCAAATAAGCAGGTTTGTTTTCAAATTTTTCGTATTGGTTTAAATACGCTTTCGCCTTTGTAAAAGCCGAAGGATTTTTTTCGTTAATGGCATACAGGCCAATAAACTCCTTAATACCTTCCTTATCTTTTTTGGTCATTGGCTTGCGAATGTAATGGTCGTGCACCGTAACGTGTGGAATATCAATAGAGCCCGACTTAGGCATATGGCAACTCACGCAGTTGGATGCTTTTGTAATTCCTGGTTTAGTACAAACTAATTCAGAACCAAAAGATGAATGATCTTTCATCTTTAATCTTTCATCTTTTGTTCCTTCTTTCCCTTTGGTCTTTTCAGTCCCTTCATAATGGCAATTGTTACAGGCATCATTAAACACATTGGGATTTGTTTCCCGCACACTCACATGCGGATTATGGCAGGTTATGCACGTCATCGCATCCTTGTATGGTTTTAATGTTTGTGTGTGATTTGCTTTTGCTTTCTCCATCGACTTAATAAAACACTGACTCTGCTTTAATCTGTCGGCATGCGAGGCCATAATAAATTCGTCGTCGGCATTTTTATATTTTGGAAGGAACACTGTCATAAAATCGCTCAGCTTCATTCCCGGTTTAAAATCATAAAAGGATCTACCTTCTTTTAAAATGGTATTGCCCTGCAGGTGGCAGCGCTGGCAAATATCAAACTGGGCATCAATGCTTAGTTTAGCAGGGTTTACAATGCTGTAATCAATGTATTTTGAGGTGTCGACCCGGCTGCCGGTTTGGCGCTGTGCCACATGTATGCTCCCGGGGCCATGGCAGCGTTCGCAATTAATACCTTCGGGTACAGAGGTAAATTTATTTTCTGAACCTAAAACAAACTCAGGATAATTGTTGTGGCAACTCATGCATTCCAAACCTATTTTGCGCATAAAACGGCTATTGTGCCCGTCTTCAAAACCAGGTGGCAGGTCCCATTGCTGTTTTTGGGTATAAAAGGTCATGGGCATTTGGTTTAAATAACCATTGACTGATTGTATGTGTGAGTTGGTATGTTGTCCCGAACCTACAATAAAATTAACGGTTTCCTGTCGTTTGTAAACAGTATCCCTTCCTTGCAGGCGGTATTCTAAAAACTGTAAACTGTCATTACGCCAAAAAGCTTTGTAATGAAAGTTGCCTATCTGGTCATAGATCTCAGCATGGTGATAATCGCCGGCCGACTTTTGTTTGCTTGCCACATCAAACGATTTGCCCATGCCGGTTTTAATAAAGGTGTTGTAAATATCCTGGTGGCAAAGTTTGCAGGTATTAATACCCACATAAGTTGCGGTATCGGAATGGTTGAGGTATGCCAGCGTGTCTTTTTTTTCGGAATGAGTAGTGGTGTTGTTCCCTTCCGGTGTGTGACATGAGAACGTAATAATGCCGGCAATCAACAGGAGGCTAAAAACAATATATTTCAGTGATTTCAACAGGTTAAAAGTAAGGCTTTCAAAATTAACATAACAATTTGTTAAGGCGGTAAATCAGGTAAATCATCCCAATGGTCTTAAATTAAGGATTATTTAACGATAAAGTGTACATTTTCAACAAGATAAATTGGTTTACCGCTTTAAAATGCCTACTTTTGCGCCCTTATTAAAATACACCATGTCAGAAATCAGAAACATTGCCATCATTGCCCACGTCGATCACGGGAAAACAACATTAGTAGATAAAATTTTACACCAGTGTAATTTATTCAGGGAGAACCAGGCTTCTGGTGAATTGATCCTTGATAATAACGACTTAGAGCGTGAGCGTGGTATTACTATTTTAGCAAAAAACGTATCGGTTACCTATAAAGGAACAAAAATTAATATTATTGACACACCGGGCCACGCCGACTTTGGAGGCGAAGTAGAGCGTACGCTTAATATGGCCGACGGTGTTATTTTATTGGTTGATGCGTTTGAAGGGCCTATGCCTCAAACGCGTTTCGTAACTCAAAAAGCCATTGCAGCTGGCAAAAAAGCCATTGTGGTAATTAACAAAGTTGATAAACCAAACTGCCGTCCTGAAGAAGTTCATGACAATGTGTTTGACCTCTTCTTTAACCTGGAAGCTACCGAGGAACAATTGGATTTCCCAACGGTTTATGGTTCAAGCAAGCAAGGCTGGATGGGTGCCGATTATAAAACACCTACAAGCGATATTACCTACTTGTTAGATACCATCCTGGAAAATATTCCTACAGCGCCTGAGCGTGAAGGAACCCTGCAAATTCAGATCACCTCTCTGGATTATTCATCGTTCATTGGCCGTATTGCCGTAGGCCGTGTTTATCGTGGTAAAATGAAAGAAAATATGCCGGTGAGCGTTGTAAAACGCGATGGCTCTATTCAAAAATCACGTATTAAGGAATTGTTCGTTTTCGAAGGATTGGGTAAGGTAAAAGTATCGGAGGTGCAAACCGGTGATATTTGCGCCTTTACAGGAATTGAAGGTTTTGAGATTGGCGATACCGTTGCCGATTTTGAAAATCCGGAGGCAATGCCAACGATGAAAATTGACGAACCAACCATGAGTATGTTGTTTACCATTAACAACTCGCCTTTCTTTGGGAAAGATGGTAAATTTGTTACTTCACGTCACTTACGCGACCGTTTGTATAAAGAATTAGAGAAAAACCTGGCCATGCGTGTTGAGGAAACCGCTTCGCCCGACTCCTACCTGGTGTTTGGCCGTGGTATCCTTCACTTATCGGTTTTAATTGAAACCATGCGCCGCGAGGGGTATGAACTTCAATTAGGTCAGCCACAGGTTATTGTTAAGGAAATTGATGGCGAAAAATGCGAACCAATTGAGGTGTTAACCGTTGATGTGCCGCAGGAGTCAGCCTCTAAAGTTATTGACCTGGTAACGCAGCGTAAAGGTAACTTATTAATTATGGAAGCAAAAGGAGATTTAACCCACATTGAGTTCGAAATTCCTTCGCGAGGCATCATTGGTTTACGTAACAACGTGTTAACCGCTACAGCAGGCGAGGCCATCATGGCTCACCGTTTCAAAGCCTACGAACCATGGAAAGGCGTTATTCCTAGCCGTATTGCTGGTGTATTAATTAGCAAAGATAAAGGAACAGCAGTAGCCTATTCGATTGATAAATTACAGGATCGTGGTAAATTCTTTGTAGAAGCCGGTGATGAAATTTATCCGGGTATGGTAATTGGCGAGCACATTCGTCCGGATGATTTAGTGGTAAACATCTGTACTGAAAAACAACTCACCAACATGCGTGCCTCTGGCACCGACGATAAAATGCGCATTGTACCAAAAATTAACTTTAGTTTAGAAGAAGCCATGGAATACATACAAGGTGACGAGTATGTTGAAATTACACCTTCGTTTATCCGTCTTCGTAAAATCTATCTGGACGAGAACGAGCGTAAACGCATGGGTAAAACCCTGGTTTCTAAATAATTTACCAGCTTCTTTTCCCTTGGGTTGATTTTGTCACCCTGAGCGGAGTCGAAGGGTGGAACAAAAAAGGCAAAGAATATATTCTTTGCCTTTTTGCTTTTACCCTTTTCTTTTAATTTTTAACTTATACCTTTGAGCTTGACATATGAAACCCAGTTTTGATGAAATATACATGGAGTTGGCCGAAAAGCTGGCAAAACGTTCACACTGTGTAAAAGCCCAGGTAGGAGCGGTTTTAACCAAAGATACGCGCATTGTATCGCTTGGCTATAATGGCCCGCCGGCAGGCACCCACAATTGCGATATTGAGTGGCCCGAACATGGCTGCCCGCGCGATAGCAAAGGAAGTTGCTCCCTGGCTTTGCATGCCGAACAAAATGCCATCTTATATGCTGTTAAAAACAGTACCGCCATCGAAGGTTCTACGTTATATGTTACGTTATCGCCATGCATAGCTTGTGCAAGGGTAATTTTTACAACAGGAATTAAAAGGGTTTTTTATAAAAACAGTTACGCCGAATATAAAAATATCCCTACGGATGAAGGCGTGGAATTTTTAAAAAAATTTGGCGTAGAAGTGATACGCTTTAAATAAGTAATAAGCGGAACGTTATATTAAAATTGAACACCATGTTTTTACGATCTCTAGTTTGTCTTTTATTTGTGCTGTTTACTCAAAGCACTCTATTGGCGCAGGAAGGCGGCGATCCGCCAAAAAAGGACCAGTCGATAAAAAGTAAACGCAAGCAATACAAGGAAGATAAAAGAAAGTGGAAGGAAGACCGCAGGAACCAGCGTGCCGAAGAAAAAAAAGTACGCGACCATCATAAGCGCATTCAAACAAAAGAAGTGCGTAAACGCATGAAACGAAGCAAGGCAACCGCCCAGCGTAACCACGACCATAAACGGGAGCCATTTTTTCAGCGTATGTTTAAGAAAAAAAGAGGAAAAGGCTCAAAAACCCCAAAAGAAAAAACCTCAAAGGTCAAACAATACTAAACCAGGACCAAAATGGGCATTTCAGGAGCCTTTTTTGACCCTTTGAATGGCAACATCTATTTTTTGCTCTTCCGACCTTCTTTTTTTTGAACCACTTATTCCCAAAAAGCCACCACTTATCAATTTAAACCCCCCATTTAGTAAAGAGGGATTTTTGCCCCATTCTTAATTTGTAATTTTAATGTTAATTACTGTTAAGATTTAATACCGTTTAACAAGAAAAATTTGGAAATTAAGACACAGATAATCAGAATATTACGAAAAACAGCCATAAAAATTTTGCAGTAATTACCTATCATTTATATATTTATCCGCTCGTACAAAAAAGAATATAATTTAAAACTATCAATATGTTAAGAAAAATTTACTTTTCAATCGTAACACTTTTATTAGCCGGATCCTTTGCGGTTGCCCAGAACACTAGTGGAAGCATTAAAGTTTTGTTAAAAGACAAGGCAAACGGGGAGGCTATTCCTTTCGCTAACGTGGTAGCATACCAAAACGGCGTTCAGGTAGGCGTAGGTACCACTGATATGGATGGTTACGCTGTTATTAAGCCCCTGGCACCCGGTAAATATGACGTAAAAGGCGTGTATGTTGGTTACCAACCTCAGGAAATGAAAGGGATTAACGTAAGTGAAAGTAAAACAACCTATATTACTATTAACCTTGAGAATGGAGAAGGTGTGAAACTGGATGAGGTTGTGGTAGTTGAATACCAGGAGCCTTTAATTGACCCGGATACAAAATCAGGTGGAACCGTAACCCGCGAAGAATACCAGAACATGGCAACCAAAAACATTAACTCGGTGGCGGCTACTACAGCCGGTGTATTCCAGGCTGATGAGGGTGGATCACTGAACGTTCGTGGTGGTCGTACAGAAAATACAACTTATTTTGTGGATGGTGTTAAAGTAATTGGTGGATTAGGTGTTCCTCAGCAAGGTGTAGAGCAGTTACAGGTAATTACCGGTGGTTTACCGGCACAATACGGTGATGCTACTTCAGGGGTTATCTCGGTAACAACAAGGGGTCCTCAAAGCAAATTTTTCGGTGGCGTAGAGTTAATCTCTTCACAGTTAACAGATGCTTACGGTTACAACTCAATCGGTTTCTCTTTAGGTGGTCCAATCTGGCAAAAGAAAGACTCTGCCGGTAACAAAACTCCGGTAATCGGGTTCATTTTATCAGGACAAGGTACTTATGAAAAAGATCCTGATCCACAGTACAACAAACAGTATAAAGTAAAAGACGATAAATTAAAAGAAATTGAAAATAAGCCATTAACCTTGTCTAGAACAGGAGAGGGCTTCCTTCCATCTTTACAATATGTTACCAAAGACGACATGGAGGAAATAAAAGCCCGTCAAAATGTGGCTCAGCGTTCGGTTGCCTTAAATGGTAAATTGGATTTTAAAATTACGCCTAATACCAACTTAACGTTAGGTGGCGCTTTTGATTACGGTAACAGACATGATTTCACAAATACTTACGCTTTATTCAACCCACAAAATAACCCACAGGTTATAGGAACAACCTGGAGGGCTTTTGCAAACGTTCGTCAAAAATTCGGATCATCTCAGTCGGGTGCCGACAAAGAAAAATCGCAAGCCATCATTACCAACGCTTATTTTACGTTCCTGGCTAGTTATGAGCAAACAAAATCCAAAACCCAGGATGATACGCACAGGGATAAAATATTTGACTATGGTTACATTGGTAAATTCAACTATACTGTAGATACAAACAACTATATCCTGACTACCGATCCAAACCGCGATAGTTTATGGTACCAATACCAAGGTCCTAAATTCAATAATGTGACCTTTGAAAGATCAGAGGTGAACGCTACAGGCGCAAACTATACATCTCAAATTTTCGATTATTTCTCTACAACCCAAACCCTTAACCAGGTTCAAACCAGGAATGGTTTATTGAATGGCGACAGGCCAACCAACATTTTTGCCTTGTACTCAGGAACAGGAAGGCAGTATAATGGTTACGGAATGACTGACAGGACACAGTTGCGTTTCACTTCCAGCTTCTCAGCCGATTTAAAAAATCATGCTTTAATGGTTGGTGTGGAATACGATCAACGTAATGAAAGCGGGTATACGCTCTTGCCAATTGATTTATGGACAAGAATGAGGCAGTTAACCAATTTCCATTTAAATAAATCGTATGAGTACTACCAGATTGGAACACCGGCTGGTGGCGACCCAACTCATCCTTACTATTACGGAAGGTCAGTGTATAACGACGTAGACCAAACACAAATCGACAAATCTATCCGTGAAATGATGGGTCTGCCTGCAACAAACCAAATGTATATTAACACCGACGCGCTTAACCCAAGCGACTTGAAACTGGAAATGTTCAGCGCCCAGGATTTATTAGGAAACGGTGTTTCCAACTCATTGGTTGATTATTATGGTTATGATTATTTAGGTAAAAAAGATAACAAAGCCACTTCTATCAACGACTTCTTGACTGCTGAAGATTCAAGAGGAAATAAAACATTCCACGTAGGAGCTTACAAACCTATTTACATTGCAGGTTACATCCAGGATAAATTTGACTACAAAGACATTAAGTTCAACGTTGGTGTGCGTGTTGACCGTTTTGACGCGAACCAAAAAGTGTTGAAAGACAAATACTCTTTCTTTGACATTAGCAAAGCAGGCGAAGTTGCTCCTGACAGACCATCAAACATTAAAGATGATTACGCGGTTTACGTAGATGCGGAAGGATCAAACAAAATTGTAGGGTTCCGTCATGAAGATACCTGGTATAACATTGAAGGTAAAGAAATTGCCGATCCATCGATTTTAACAACTGGTGGTAGGGTTTTCCCTTGGTTAAAAGACCAAAAATACGATGGGTCTTACAAAATTGACGCGAATGCGTTTACCGATTACAAACCTCAGATCAATGTAATGCCTCGTGTGGCTTTCTCTTTCCCTATATCTGATGTAGCTAACTTCTTCGCTCACTACGATGTATTGACTCAACGTCCGAACGTTTCAATGCGTTTTGACCCAAGAGATTACTATTTCTTCAGTTCTAACTCAAACAATCCGTTCTTAACAAACCCTAACCTGAAACCTGAAAAAACAATTGATTACGAATTAGGTTACAATCAGGTGTTGAATGAAAAGAAAAATGCGGCTTTAAAAATTACTGCCTTCTACCGTGAAATGAGAAACCAGATCACCACTCAAACCATTAACCAGGCATATCCTCAAACATACTATACTTATGTAAACAAGGATTTTGGAACGGTAAAAGGTTTAAGTATGGAGTTTGACTTGCGCAGAACAGGTGGTATCTCTATTAATGCCAACTATACATTACAGTTTGCCGATGGTTCAGGTTCTAACTCTGCTTCAGGCGCTAACTTATCAAGTACAGGTCAGCCAAACTTAAGGGTAACATTGCCTTTAAACTATGACCGCAGGCATAATTTCGTGTTAACGTTTGACTACCGTTTTGGCGAAGGAAAAGATTACAGAGGCCCGCAGTTTAACCGCAAGAAAAAAGACGGAAGTTCACAAACTGTACAAATATTACAAAACGTAGGTGCTAACTTACAGTTCTTAACCGGTTCGGGTACTCCTTATACACGTTACGACAGACCTATTCCAGTTGGCGGTAGAAGTAACATTACCGGTTCATTAAACGGTTCTAACATGCCTTGGACTTTCAGGTCGAACTTAAGGATTGATAAAAACATTGAGTTATCATGGGGTAAAAAAGAAGGACAGGACCGCAAAACTGCTAACCTGAACATTTATTTACAATGCCTGAACCTGTTCAACAACAAAAACGTGTTAGGTGTGTTTAACTATACCGGTGATGCCTCAGATGATGGTTACCTTGCTTCAGCAGCTGGCCAACAAGCTGTTCTGCAACAGGCCCAAGCAAACAATGCGCAACAAAGCTTTCAGGATCAATATGGCATTTATTTAAATAACGCTATTAGTAATTACGGAAGACCAAGAACTATCAGAATAGGCGTTATGCTTGACTTTTAATTGATAATATTATAAAAACGGGAATCTTATGGAAATGATGAGTAGATTAAATAAACATATCTTGATTGCAGCCGCAACACTAAGTGTTATTACTGTTAATGCAAGAGAAAAAACAGGTTCTGTGTTCAGGACTTCGGCCCCTCAAAAGGTAATGGCCGGATGTTCGCCGGCACAAAACGCTGCTGAATTAACCGTAAATAACGTAAGAACCATTATTTATTCTGGTTCTGATATGTGGTGGGACTTGTTCGGAAATGGTAATGCGTGGTACGCTATTCCTAAAGTGGAAGATAAATCCAAGTTCCAGAACTCCTGTTTTGCCGGGAACGTTTGGTTTGGTGGACTTGATGTGGGTGGGCAGTTAAAGATCGCCGCTCAAACCTACCGTCAGGGCGGTATCGACTTCTGGTCGGGTCCTTTATCAACGGTTGACGCGAGTATTACGCAAGATGTATGTAGTAAATATGATAAGATCTTTACCATGTCGCGCGAAAACGTAGACAACTACATTTTATCAGGTAGTGAAATGACATCGGATATTGCTAACTGGCCTGGTAATGGTGACTTATCTTTAAACCAGGATCCTCAGCTTGCTCCTTATTTTGATGGAAACGGTAACGGTGTATACGATCCGGAGAACAGGCTGGATTATCCATACTATGATATTTACAACAATGCAGGTTTTGATAATTTAGGTGTTTGTAAAGCGCGTGTATTTGGTGACGAAACGTTATGGTGGGTTTACAACGATAATGGTGGAGTTCACCAGGCTACCGGTGGTAAATCAATTGGTATGGAAGTAAGGGCCCAGGCTTTTGCCTTCAAAACAACTGACGAGATCAATAACATGACCTTTTACAACTACCAGATCATTAACCGTTCTTCATTCTCCTTATTAAACACGTACATGACTGTTTGGACGGATGCCGATTTAGGCCAGTACCAGGATGATTATATTGGTTGCGACGTAAAAAGAGGTTTAGGATATATTTATAATGGTGATGGTTTTGATGAGAATGGTAACGGTATCATCGGTTACGGAGCATATATTCCTGCATTGGGTTGCGACTTCTTCCAGGGACCTATTAATACCTCCAACCTAAATGATGATGATGGTGATGGACAGGTTGATGAACCGGGTGAGCAAATGGGAATGACCAAATTCTTATACTTTAACAATAATTTACCAGGGTTCCCGACTCAAACAACCGATCCTCAAACAGCTGCTCAGTACTACCAGTACATGACAGGTTTCTGGAGAGATGGAACACCATTTACCTGTGGTGGTAACGCTTACGGTGGGTCAATTCCTACCAGTTACGTTTACCCTTCAGATACTTATACAAGTGGTGTTTGTGGATCTGCTACATGGGACGATACAGGTGTACCGGGCGACAGGCGTTTCATGCAGTCTTCAGGTCCTTTCACATTAGCACCGGGAGCTGTAAACTACATCACCTTTGGTTTACCTTGGGCCAGGACCACTGCTGCCAACTCTCCAAAATCATCTATTCCTTTATTAAAAATTGCCGATGATAAAGCTCAGGCTTTATTCGACAACTGCTTTAAAGTATTAAGCGGTCCGGAAGCACCGGATATGACCATACAGGAAATGAGCAATGAGCTAATCATTTACTTCTCAAATAAACCAGGATCAAATAATTACCTGAACCAGTATTTGGAAAAAGATGTAGCCATTATCGTAGATACAACACACTATTATCCTGTAGATAAATTCTATCACATGGAAGGCTTTAAAGTATATCAGTTAAAGAACGAATCAGTAGTTCAGGAAGAATTACATGACCAGTCAAAAGCTAAATTGGTATTCAGCTGTGATGTGAATAATGGTGTTCAACGTTTAATCAATTATGAGTACGATGCCGCAACTGGTGGCGACGTAGCAGTTGATAAAACAGAAGGTCAGGTAGAGTTTGATAAAGGACTTAAGTCTACTTTCCACTTTACACAGGATCAGTTCTCTTTGGCAAGTGATAAAAAGGTAATTAATAATAAAACCTATTACTTCTTCTGTGTTGCTTATGGTTATAACCAATATGGCCAATACAAAGAAGATGCTCCTTTCACTGCAGCTAACGCTGCTTCATCCGAAGGACAAAAACGTCCTTATCTTGAAGGAAGGAAGTCGAAAAAAGCATTTGGTATCCCGCACATCCCGGATCCTGAAAAAGAAGGTTCAATTACAAACTCGGCATATGGTTACGGACCAAAAGTAACCCGTTTGGAAGGACAAGGAAATGGCGGTAACATCCTGGATTTAACCCAGGGATCTGTCGACCAAATTCTGAACAACGGCGGAAGACAAGATGTGATTACTTATGAGAATGGACGTGGTCCAATCAACATTAAAGTAGTTGACCCTTTAAACGTTCCTAACTCTACCTTCTCATTAAAGTTCATTAACAGAAACTGGTTCTACAAAACAGGTTTAACCAGCGGACAAATAAATGACACCATTAATGCTGATCCATGCAGAAGCACAGAATGGCATAAAACATTCCCTTACCCAATGCTGAACAGGAAAAACACGCAGTACGCAAAAGTAACTGCTGATACAGCTACCTGGGTTTTAACTGATTTGTCTACCAATAAAGTATACTATCCATGTAAAGCCATTAAAATGGCTGAGGAATACTATTTCAGCGACCTGGGCTTGTCAATTAACATTGGACAGTCGAGAGATGTAGCGGATGTTGCTGTTCCTGCAAATGTTAATACCGATAAAGTGGTTGAGCAGGGTGACCTTTTAGAAGGAACCATCTCTTATGCCGATCCATCATCTCCTTGGCTGACGGGTATTCCTGATACGGATGGTGAGTCACCAATCAACTGGATCAGATCAGGTAGCTATAAAAATGATCAAAATCCATCTCAAAATGACTATACATCAGCTACAGATTACTTTATGGATCCTAACGGTGTATTCGAAGGTATTTTAAATGGTACCTGGGCCCCGTATGCTCTTGTAGCTTCAACAAAAACAGGTTCTGTGGAGGCTGCTCCGGGCTATAGCGCTACGGCAAACGCTTCAGGACTGGTTTCTCCAATTAATTACGATCTGCGTTCTTTAGCCAGCGTTGATATTGTGCTTACCAAAGATAAGAGCAAATGGACTCATTGCCTTGTATTGGAAGAATGCGATGAAAATGTGGCAAACCCAACAGGCGCCAGGAAATTGGAGGCCAGAAAGAGCAAATGTGTTGATAAGCAAGGTATTCCATTGGGCGCCCCAGGCTGTAACACTGCTGAAGCGTTGGTTGATTCTGTTCCATTTGGCGGTGTTCCGGGCTCAGCTCAGTTCCAATATGGTTTAGGTTGGTTCCCTGGTTATGCAGTGAACCTGGAAACAGGCGAGAGGATGAACATTGCTTTTGGCGAGGATTCTTACCAGAACAACGGTAACATCACGTCGGCTAATAATGGTGCCGATATGATTTGGAACCCGACTGCCAATGCAGCTAATTTCCAGTCAGGCTATCCATATACATTTGGTGGAAGACACTATATCTATGTATTTGGTCATAACAGAAGTACAATGACCTATTCCATGACAGGTACCAATCAGCCAATATCGGGTAAACCTATTGGTGTGGGTACATACAACCAATTCGCTGATTTTGCATTCGCTTATAAATGGGCTTATAATACTACCACCAATGGTGCTAATATGCTTACCAATATCTGGTCAGAAGCCATGTGGGTGAACCTTCCTATTTTATCTGATGCAAGATATGCGTTTAGCAATCCTGCCAATATGCCTTGTGATGCGAAAGTAAGGCTAAGGGTTAAGAAGGCTTACAAATTTGGTATGAGTGGATCTTATACCAACACTTTAACAGCCTATAAACAAGCTCAATTGGCTACACCGCTTTACGACAATGCTCCTAACGGTACAAGTACAAATTACACAAGGTTAACGAACGATACATTGTTAACATCAGTAAACAATAACTTTGGATACTATACATTCAATACGGCAGATATCTTTACTGAGATCGCTAATGCCGGTAAATTAAAATCAGGCCTTGATCTCATCAATGTTGTTCCAAACCCTTATTATGCTTACTCTACTTATGAGGCAAACAGAACTGATACAAGGGTGAGGATTACCAACCTTCCTAATAAATGTAAGATCAAAATCTTTACATTAAACGGAACGCTTGTAAGAACATTTGACAGGGATGTAAGCGGACAGGAAGATGAGATTGAAACAACCAATTCGGATTTCAAACACTCACGTCGATTACCTTACCAGGATTGGGATTTGAAAAACCAAAATGGAATTACAGTAGCCAGTGGATTGTATATTATTCATATTGATGTACCGGGCGTGGGAGAAAAAATACTGAAATGGTTCGGTGTTATGAGACCTTTAGACTTACAAAATTATTAATTCAATAAAAGCATTTAATAGATAAATTATGAAATCCTTATTAAATAAATCAATTGCCGTAAGTTTAACAGCTGGGTTTTTGGCAGCAGGCTTAACAGTAAAGGCGGGTAACCCTGAGCGTGCAGGTCAGGCCGGTGCAACACAGTTGCTCATCAACCCTTACGCACGTTCTGCCGGCTGGGCAAGTGCAAATACGTCGAGGGTAAGAGGGCTTGAATCTCAATACTCCAACATTGCAGGTCTTGCTTTCACCAAGAAAACAGAATTAATGTTCATGCGTTCGGCCTGGCTGGTTGGTACAGGGATCAATATCAATGCATTTGGTCTCTCCCAAAGGGTAGGCGAAACAGGTGCCATTGGTTTGGGAATTACCTCTATTAACGCAGGTAAAATCGAAAGAACAACAGAAGAGCAACCCGAAGGAGGTTTGGGTACGTTTACACCACACTTTACCAACATTGCCTTATCCTATGCTAAAGGGTTTTCCGATAACATTTATGGTGGTGCCACGGTAAGGGTAATATCCGAAGGGATAGATAACGTAAAAGCTCAGGGTGTTTCCATTGATGCAGGTATTCAATACCACACCGGTAAATACGATCAAATCCATTTAGGCGTAGCTTTGAAAAACGTTGGCCCTAAAATGCAGTACAAAGGCGATGGTTTATCCATCCAAAGATCATTTGAGAACGCCTATGGCAACAGTGTTGAGATGACCGTTAACGGTAAATCACAGGCATTTGACTTGCCGGCATTATTAAACATTGGTGGCGCTTATGATTTTTATTTATTAAAAGACACAACAGGAAGGTTAAAAACACACCGCATTACAGTAGCGGCTAACTTTACGTCTAACTCTTTTACTAAAGACAATTATTTATTCGGTCTTGAGTACAGCTGGAAAGAAATTGTAATGGTTCGTGGAGGCGTAGCTACCGAACAAGGTATTTTTAAAGGCGAAGGAAACCGTACTACTGCTTTTACAGGACCTACCTGCGGTGCAACGGTTGAAATCCCTTTTGGAGAAAAGAAATCAACATTTGGTATTGATTATTCTTACCGTTTTACCAACCCATTTGGTGGCGTTCACTCATTTGGTGCGAGGATAAACTTATAATCACTATATTTGTTTAACACAATTTTCAGAGTCCCGTCCCGATACCATCGGGACGGGTTCTTTTATTTTAAAAATACATACAATGGCAACGATTGCATATTACACGGAAGAAGGATTGCAAAAATTAAAGGACGAGCTGCACCAGTTAAGAACAGTTGAAAGACAAAGCGTTATCAGGCAAATTGCCGAAGCGCGCGATAAAGGCGATTTATCGGAAAATGCCGAGTACGACGCGGCCAAGGAAGCCCAGGGCCTCCTGGAATTAAAGATCGCCAAACTGGAAGAGATCGTGTCCAACGCGCGCATTGTAGACAGTGCCCAGCTCGATACTTCCAAGGTGAGCATTTTAACCACGGTAAAGATCAAGAACCTTAAGAATAATGCCGAAATGAAATACACCATTGTAGCTGAGAACGAAGCCGATTTTAAAGCCGGTAAGATCTCTATCGATTCGCCTATAGGTAAGGGATTGGTTGGCCGCAAAGTAGGTGATAAAGTGGAAGTAACTGTTCCCGCAGGCGTTATTCCTTTCCAAATCATGGAGATCTCAATTTAAACGCCATGGCCAGTATCTTTTCAAAAATAATTGCAGGAGAAATTCCTTGCTATAAGATAGCCGAAAATGACAATTACATTGCCTTTTTGGATATTTTCCCATTGAAAAAGGGTCATACCCTTGTCGTTCCTAAAAAAGAGGTGGATTATATTTTTGACCTCGATAACGAAACACTTAATGGCCTGATGACCTTTTCCAAACAGGTGGCCGCAGCTATTAAAACAGCTATTCCATGCAACAGGATTGGTGTTTCGGTAATAGGGCTCGAAGTGCCGCATGCCCATGTGCATTTAATTCCAATCAACACCGAAAACGATATGAATTTCAGAAACGAAAAATTAAAACTGTCCAAAGAGGAGTTTGAAAGCATCGCTTCTGCCATTCGCACCGCGCTGGACTAACGTTCGCCGATTTGGCTCATTTATTATCATTTTTTGACGAATTGCCGTTAATAAAAACGCTTATATTTGCAGCCTAAAATTTATTTCCCATCATGGATAAAAAATCGCTTATCGGCCTGGGCTTAATTGCAGTCATTTTAATTACATGGCTGACTCTTAGCGGGCCAAGCAAAGAACAAATTGCCCGTAATAAAGAGATTAAGGATTCGGTTGAACTGGCTATGAAAAAAGCCGAAGCCGAGACACAAGCAAAGCAAATGGCCGAAAAAGCCATCGCAACACCAACCGCTCCTTTATCAGACTCTGCCAAACAAGTTATTTCGCAACAGGTTTATAAGGATTTCTCCGTTTCTGCAACTGGTAAAGCCGAAGTTGTTACAATTGAGAATGAGAACATGAAAGCCTACATCTCTACAAAAGGTGGTATGGTAACAAAAGTGGAATTGAAAAACTACCAACGCTACGGGCAAAGAGATTGCCTGATCCTGTTTGCCGACTCTACCAAACAATCCCTGCAATTCCAGGCCTATAACAACAATGCCAAATTTGCAACAGATAGTTTTTATTTTAAGCCCTCAGCTGCTAACGAAACGGTAAGCGGTACAGACACTAAATCCATCAGCTTAAAACTGGAAACAGCACAGCCGGGAAGTTATATTGAATATGTTTATACCTTAAAAGGAAACGATTACATGCTGGGCTACGATGTGAACTTTGTGCAAATGCAAAACATCATTTCCAACACAGCAAAACAAGTAACCCTGCATTGGTCGCAAGCCCTCCCGTCGCAGGAGAAACATATTGTGAAAGAAAGAGAGACTGCTACAGCCTACTGGAACCAAGCCAAAGAAGGAGTTGATTACATTAACGCACGCAAAAGTGAAGAGAAATTGTTGAACGAGGACAATGTTAAATGGATCACGTTCAAGCAACATTTTTTTAACTCTACTTTAATTGCAAATACTGAGTTCTCAAAAGAAGGCAGCTTTATTAAAACCTCTGAAACGCCCTCGTCGCAGTATGTAAAAACCATGACAGCGGAAGTTGGCATTCCGTATAATCATACCGGTGTTGAGAAATTTGGGATGAAATTTTATTTCGGGCCAACCAAATACAGCGACTTAAAGGCTTATGACCTTGATCTCGAAAAAATGATCCCATTGGGCTGGAGCGTGTTCAGCTACCTTAATAAATGGATGATCATTCCTTTATTCAGCCTGCTTTCGGGCTTAAATACAGGCATCATTATCCTTATCCTGACCCTCATCCTTAAAACCTTGTTGTTCCCTATTGCTTATAAAACCTATATGAGCAGCGCTAAAATGCGTGTGTTGAAACCTGAGATCGATGAGATAAATGCTAAGTACGAAAAGAATGATGACCCAATGAAAAAGCAGCAGGAAACCATGTCGCTTTACCGAAGAGCCGGAGCAAACCCGCTTTCGGGATGCCTGCCAATGCTTATCCAGTTTCCTATTTTAATTGCCCTTTTCGGCTTTTTCCCGGCTGCTATTGAATTAAGACAAAAACCATTTATGTGGGCCGATGACTTGTCAACCTACGATTCCATTTACGATTTTGGCTTTAATGTGTGGGGTTACGGCGACCACATCAGCTTATTTGCTTTGCTCATGTTTGTGTCAACTATTATTTACACATGGATGAACAGCGCGTTGTTACAGCCACAACAAACCAACCAAATGCCAGGCATGAAATACATGATGTACCTGATGCCGGTGATCTTTTTAGCGGTAATGAACAGCTATGCCGCGGGTTTAAGCTGGTACTATTTCCTGGCAAACGTCATTACTTTCCTGCAAACCTGGTTAATGCGCAAATTCATTGACGATGGCAAAATAAGGGAAACACTTTTGGCCAACATGAAAAAACCTGAGAAAAAATCGGCTTTCCAGGCCAGGCTCGAAGAAATGTCAAAATTGCAACAGCAAAACACCAAGAAAAAATAAGCAGAAAATTTTTAAAAAACTTAAAGCTGTCCGCCAACTGTCGGACAGCTTTTTTTATGAAAAAATTAGCATTATTTCGCTAACGTTTCCCTTTAAAAAGTAGTAAATTTAATAGTGCAAATAACCGTTTGTTTAAAGGGAAAAAGACCCTTATTTGTAACCATTCTAAATACCAAAAAATAGACTGATTATTTGAACTTTTACTTAAAAATAGTTAACCTTACAATCACTAATTAAACTGTCACTTATGAACACTGCTTCATCTCCTTTAGACTATTTACCAATTGTTTTAATGTTTATTGTTGCGTTGGGATTTGTTGTTACAACCATGCTTGCATCACACTGGTTGGGTCCAAAACGTAAAACAAAAATCAAGTTAGAATCCTTTGAATGCGGGATCGAATCGGAAGGAAACGCACGTTTACCATTTGCCATTAAGTATTTCTTAGTGGCTATTTTATTTGTGCTTTTCGATATCGAGGTCATCTTCATGTACCCATGGGCCGTTAATTTTAAAGAGCTGGGTATGTTTGGCGTGGTTGAGGTATTCACCTTCATCATCTTATTGCTGGTAGGGTTTTACTATATGCTTTCGAAAAAAGCGCTGAAGTGGGAAGAGTAATTAAAAACTGACAATTGAATAATTTACGATTGACAATTTTATCAATGCAATTGTAAATTGTCAATTCAACAAAATTGTAAATACAAAAAATGGGAAAAGAAATTATAAAACGCACTAAGCTCGAGATAGCCAAGAGTCCGGAAGGACTTGAAGGGCCTGGCTTTTTTGCGACCAAACTGGAAGACGCGGTTGGTTTAGCACGAAAAAATTCCTTATGGCCTTTGCCCTTTGCAACCTCTTGTTGCGGTATTGAGTTCATGGCAACCATGGCTTCGCATTACGATTTGGGTCGTTTTGGTTCTGAGCGTTTGAGTTTCTCACCACGCCAGGCCGATATGTTGATGGTAATGGGAACCATAGCCAAAAAAATGGGACCAACCCTGCGCCAGGTATACGAACAAATGGCCGAACCGCGCTGGGTACTATCGGTAGGCGCATGTGCCAGCAGCGGTGGTATTTTCGATACTTACTCGGTATTGCAGGGCATCGATAAAATTATCCCGGTTGATGTGTATGTGCCGGGTTGCCCTCCGCGTCCTGAGCAAATCCTGGAAGGTGTTTTAAAGATCCAGGAAATGGCGCAGAATGAATCTTTCAGAAGAAGAGAATCGGAAGAATACAAAAAAATGTTGAACTCATACGGAATAGAATAGAAATGCTAAATGATGAATTTTGAATGATAAATTAGATCAATTCAATATTCAACATTTAAAATTTAAAATTTATAAAATGGAATTATTGGAGGCAGTAAATGCAAAGCTAACAGAACAGTTTCACGGATACATTGACACAGCTGAAATGCTGTACGATTACCCGGTATTTACCGTTCACAGGGATAAGATCCACGATGTGCTACAATTCTTAAAAGAAGAGGAATCGTTGAACTTTCACTTCTTAACCGACCTGTGCGGTGTGCAAACCGCCGACGAGAAACAACTGGGCGTCATTTATCACCTGCATAACATGCCAAAGAACCACCGCATTCGTGTAAAAACATTCTTTGACATCAATAAGCCTGAAATTCCAACGGCAACCGACCTTTGGCCTGCGGCAAACTGGATGGAAAGAGAAACTTATGATTTTTTTGGTGTAAAGTTCAAAGGTCACCCGAACCTGAAACGTATTTTAAATGTGGATGAGATGGATATTTTTCCGATGAGGAAAGAATACCCCCTCGAAGATCAGACGAGGACCGATAAGAATGATACAATGTTTGGAAGATAATATGTTTCTGGTTTAAAGTTTCTGGTTGAATTGCATAACCCGAAACCCAAAACAAGAAACTCAAAACCGAATTAAAATGGATAAAAAAGAAACCACATACAGCATAAACCAGGAAGTGTTTGAGGAGAAAGAATATTCTACTCTTAACCTTGGGCCTACGCATCCTGCAACACATGGTATTTTTCAGAACGTATTGAAAATGGACGGGGAAATCATTCATGAGGCTACTCCAACCATTGGTTACATTCACCGTGCGTTTGAGAAACTGGCCGAACGCCGCCCTTATGCGCAAATTACACCTATTACCGACCGTTTAAATTACTGTTCCTCGCCTATCAACAATATGGGCTGGTACATGACGGTTGAAAAATTACTGGGAGCAAAAATCCCTAAACGTGCCGAATACCACCGTGTCATCATTATGGAATTGTCGCGCATTGCCGATCATATTATCTGTAACTCTGTAATTGGTGTTGATACGGGTGCTATGACAGGCTTCCTCTACATCTTTCAATGGAGGGAAAAAATTTACGAGATCTTTGAAGAAATTTGCGGAGCCCGTTTAACCACAAACATTGGCCGTATAGGCGGCTTTGATAAAGAGTGGAACAAAAAAACCTGGGACTTAATTGATACATTTTTAAAAGAATTTCCTAAAGGCCTGCAGGAATTTGCAAACCTGCTGGAACGTAATAAAATTTTTATGGACCGTACCATTAACTGCGGGCCTATCAGTGCCGAGATGGCATTAAGCTACAGTTTTGTAGGACCTAACCTGCGTGCCGCAGGTGTTGATTATGATGTGCGCGTGATGAACCCGTACAGCTCTTACGAAGATTTTGAATTTACTGTCCCCGTAGGAACGCAGGGCGATACTTACGACCGTTTCATGGTTCGCCAGCACGAAATGTGGCAATCGTTAAGCATTATCAACCAGGCCATTAAAAAAATGCCTGAAGGACCAATGCACGCCGATTTACCAGATTTCTTCCTGCCACCAAAAGAGCAGGTGTACAACAACATGGAAGCATTGATCTATCACTTTAAAATCGTGATGGGCGAAACCGATATTCCTAAAGGCGAGGTATATCATTGTGTAGAAGGTGGTAATGGGGAATTAGGATTTTACCTGATTAGCGATGGTGGCAGAACACCGTTCCGCTTACACTTCCGCAGGCCATGCTTTATTTACTACCAGGCATATCCTGAAATGATAAAAGGCATTATGTTATCCGATGCCATTTTAACCATGAGTAGCATGAATGTCATTGCCGGAGAATTAGACGCGTAGGAAATGATAATGTTAGATTATAAATTTTAAATTAATTACAATGAGAATATTTTAGATGTGAACAGGTAAATAAAAATTTATCATTTATCATTTAAAATTTAAAATTTCGAAAAATGGGATCACAAGTACACGGAGCACAACCTTTTAACCAGGCCAAACGCGCTGAAACAGTTTTCAGCGAAGAGGCTATGAAAACGGTGCAAACCATTATCTCACACTATCCTCCCGAGAGGATTAAATCGGCTTTATTGCCGGTATTGCATGTAGCGCAAGCCGAATTTGGCGGCTGGCTCAGCCCTGAAACAATGGATTATGTAGCCTCTGTTTTAAAAATAAAACCTGTTGAAGTGTTTGAAGTTGCCTCGTTTTATACGATGTACAATTTAAAACCGGTTGGTAAATGCGTGCTCGAAGTTTGTCAAACAAGCTCCTGCTGGTTGAACGGTGCCGAAGACATTGTAAAATACATTGAGAAAAAACTGAACATTAAAGTTGGCGAAACATCTCAGGATGGCATGTTTACCTTAAAAGTAGCCGAGTGTCTGGGTTCCTGTGGCACAGCGCCTATGCTGCAATGCGGCGCCAGCTTCCACGAAAACTTAACCTACGAAAAAGTAGACTCTATTTTAGAGAACTATAGGGCTGCAGGTAAATTAAGAAGTTATACAGACTTGGATTATAAAAACACCTTATAACAAATTGAATAAATTAATCGCCATAATCATCTTAAGTCTTTTTCTGGCCTATGGCTGTAAGAAGGATAGTAAGGTTGCGGAGCCGACTGCTGATGTGACCACTCCACAAACTCCTGCCACAACTCCCGCCTGGAACAGCCAGTTTGTAGGGAACTACCAGGGGCATTGGTCCTCCCGTCCTTATTTTGGCCCTCCTCCTAATACGTCGCCCTGGTATGAAACAGATACGCTGGTAACAATTGGCTTGTCTTTAACCGATAGTACCTGGAATACAACGAGCATACATGATTTTTCACAAATTCATTTTATAGACTCAACCGGTTTACAGGGATGGGGAGGAAGCCACCCTTATGTGATTTTCGAGTTTAAAAATGATAGTTTATATTACCATTCTGAGGTAGGTGGGATGGGGGCGGGTACCGAATATGTGTTTCGCGGAAAAAAGACACCTTAAAAATATTTGTAATTTAAAATGGGTAAAAAATTATTAATACACAACGATAAAGTACCGGGAATCAATACCCTGGAAGTATACCGTGCACATGGCGGTTACGCCTCTGTTGAGAAAGCATTAAAAACAATGCAACCCGACCAGGTGACAGACGAGGTAAAAAAATCGGGTCTGCGTGGCCGTGGTGGCGCGGGTTTCCCAACAGGTATGAAATGGAGCTTTTTAGCAAAGCCCGAAGGAGTTCCACGTTACCTGGTGTGTAACGCCGATGAGTCGGAGCCGGGAACATTTAAAGACCGTTACCTGATGGAGAAAATTCCTCATGCCTTAATTGAAGGAATGATTACTTCTTCATATGCACTGGGAGCAAAAACATCTTATATCTACATTCGCGGCGAATATTTTTACGTTGCCCGCATTGTAGAAGCTGCTATTGCCGAAGCTTACGCAGCAGGCTGGTTAGGAAAAAACATTTTAGGTACCGATTTCTCACACGACTGTTATGTACAGGTAGGTGGTGGCGCTTACATTTGCGGTGAGGAAACTGCTTTACTGGAATCACTGGAAGGCAAGCGTGGTAACCCACGTATCAAACCACCGTTTCCTGCCGTGGCAGGTTTATGGGGTTGCCCAACTGTTGTAAATAACGTGGAAACCATTGCCGCAGTCGTTCCTATTGTGAACATGGGTGGAGAAGAATATGCAAAGATCGGGATTGGAAAATCGACCGGAACAAAATTAATTTCAGCATCGGGTCACATTAACAAACCGGGTGTTTATGAAATTGAACTGGGAATTACGGTCGAAGATTTCATTTACAGCGATGAATATTGCGGAGGCATTCGTAACGGAAAAAAATTAAAAGCAGTTGTAGCAGGTGGTTCGTCAGTTCCTATTCTGCCGGCCGAATTAATTTTAAAAACAGCCAAAGGCGAGCCACGTTTAATGACCTACGAAAGCTTAGCTGACGGTGGTTTTATTACCGGTACCATGTTGGGTTCAGGTGGTTTTATTGCCATGGATGAAGATACGAGCATCGTGAAAAACTTATTTACCTTCTCCCGTTTCTATCATCACGAGTCTTGCGGCCAATGTTCGCCTTGCCGTGAAGGAACCGGCTGGATGGAAAAGATCTTACAGAAATTCCTGAACGGAACCGCCAACGAAAGCGATGTGGATCTGTTATGGGACATTCAAAGCAAAATTGAAGGAAAAACCATTTGTCCGTTGGGCGAAGCGGCAGCATGGCCGGTAGCGGCAGCTATCCGTCACTTCAAGCAGGAGTTTATTGATATTGCACGGAGCAAAAAATTTGTCGACATTTCTCATTACGATCGATTAAATAAATTAGTAAGGGCATAGTGAAATTTTTGAGTTACATATTTTTAATACTATTAGGAAAAGGGTCTTTTGCTCAAACAGATTCTTCTTCATTAAATAACCATGCTTTAACTCAAGGAAAATCTGAGATATACACCGTGGTGGAAGAAATGCCTGAATTTCCGGGAGGTATGCAGCAAATGTCGAAATTCATACAAATTAACAGCAGGCACCCACAATCTATAAAAGATAAGAGCATTGGCGGGAAAGTGTTTTTGAAATTTGTTGTTACAGAAACAGGTACTGTTACAGATGTCGTTATATTAAAAAGCTCAGGGATTAAAGAATTAGACGAAGAAGCAAAAATAATGATGAGCTATATGCCAAAATGGAAGCCTGGCAAGCAAAACGGCAAAGAAGTTCCGGTTTATTTTAATATACCTGTTTCCTATGGTCTTGGTGATCCTTATTTTATTTTCAATGTAAGTAACAAAAACACCGATTACCTTGCAGCAAAAACCTATTTGGAAAAAGGGGATATCGCTTCGGCTTTAACCAATTTAAAAAAGGCAGAAGATCAGTCGGATGTTGATATATTATATACCACAGGAGTGATTTATTCTTTAAAGAAAAATAGTAAAGATGCCTGTATTTGTTACACTAAAATTAATGAGTTATACGGCACAAGTAGTAACAAGATTGTTAGTAATGCAAAAGAGTATCAACAAAAATATTGCACAAATTAAATTAAAGAATGAAAGTAACGATAGATGGAATAGAAATTGACGTACCAAAAGGTACCACAATTCTGGAAGCAGCACGTATGATTGGCCCGGAGGTAGCTCCACCAACCATGTGCTATTATTCTAAACTAAAAACCAGTGGTGGTTACTGCCGTACCTGTATTGTAAAAGTAACACAAGGCAGCGCTGCTAACCCTACACCAATGCCTAAACCGGTAGCCAGCTGCCGTACCGAGGTAATGGATGGCATGGTGGTGGAGAATACCATTAACAAAGATGTACTAGAGGCACGCAAAGGCGTGGTGGAGTTCTTATTAATGAACCATCCCCTGGATTGCCCGGTTTGCGATCAGGCCGGCGAGTGTCATTTGCAGGATTTAGGTTATGAGCATGGAGCGGCCACGACACGTTACGAATTTCCGCGCAGGGAATTTGAACGCATTGATATTGGTAAATATGTGCAATTGCATATGACCCGTTGCATTATGTGTTTCCGTTGTGTAAAGGTTGCCGATCAGTTGACCGATAACCGTGTACATGGTGTGATGCACCGTGGCGATGCAGCGGAGATATCTACTTACATTGAGAACGTGATTGAGAATGATTTTTCAGGAAACGTAATTGACGTGTGTCCTGTAGGCGCTTTAACTGATAAAACATTCCGTTTCAAAAGCCGTGTATGGTTTACCAAGCCGGTTGATGCCAGCTGCGATTGCAAAAAATGCTCGGGCAAAGTACGCCTGTGGATGAAAGGTGCCGATGTATTGCGTGTAACAGCCCGCAAGAACATGTGGGGTGAAGCGGAAGAATTTATCTGCAATACCTGCCGTTTTGAGCGCAAAAATGTATCTGACTGGAAAGTGGAAGGACCTTCGCCAATTCACCGCAGCAGCGTCATCTCTCAAAACCATTACAACCATTTAAATGAACTGAAAGTGCAGGTGATGAAGCAACAGAAAGCACTTGGATTTATGGATATTAATAAACGACCTTAATCATATATATGAAAGAATTACTGATATACAAAGGGATCATGTGTGTGGCGGTGTTCCTGCTTTCACTGGCAGTAGCAGCTTATGCAACATTATGGGAACGTAAATTCGCCGCCTTTTTGCAGGACAGGAAAGGCCCTAGTCGCGCCGGCCCGGGTGGTTTATTACAGCCAATTGCCGATGGGGTAAAAATGTTCATGAAGGAAGAGATCATTCCTAATGTATCCAATCGTTCCTTATTTATCATTGGTCCATGTTTGTTTATGGTAACAGCCGTAATGACCAGTGTGGTTATTCCATGGGCGAAGCCTGTAATGGTTGGCGGTCACCTGTACGATCTTCAGATCACGGATATTAATATTGGCACCATCTATTTATTAGGTGTTGTATCCATTGGTGTTTATGGTATCATGATCGGCGGTTGGGCATCTAACAATAAATACGCTTTATTAGGTGCAGTGCGTGCCTCATCTCAAATGATTAGTTACGAAATTGCGATGGGTATTGCCCTTATTGCCTTAATCATTTCGTCGGGCGGTTCGTTAAGCTTAAAAGATATTATCGAAGGCCAGGACAAAGGATTATGTAATTTTGTATACCAGCCTCTTGGCTTTTTAATTTTCTTTATCTGTGCCTTAGCGGAAACAAACCGTGCTCCATTCGATTTACCTGAGTGTGAAACGGAATTGGTAGGTGGTTATCATACCGAATATTCTTCCATGAAACTGGGCTTGTTCCTGTTTGCAGAGTACATTAACATGTTCATCTCTTCGGCCATCATGGCAGGTTTCTATTTCGGAGGGTATAATTTTCCTTTTGCCAACGAACTGTATGCAAAACTTGGATTGGTAGAAGGCGACTGGTTAATATCATTAATAGGTTTTGGAGCTTACTTCACAAAAATAGTGCTGTTCATTTGCTTGTTCATGTGGGTGCGCTGGACCTTACCGCGTTTCCGTTACGATCAGTTAATGAACCTGGGCTGGAAAACATTATTGCCATTATCGTTATTTAACCTGGCATTAACCATGGTTATTGAGTATTTCAGAGGTAACCTTCATTTTAATTAAAAAGCAACAGGAAACCTGGAACAATAAAACATTAAAGTAACATGCAACTAACAAACAGAAAAGTAGTCGTATCGAAAAAAGAGCAAAGCTTTGCTGAAAGGCTCTATCTTCCTGCTATTGCAAAAGGAATGCTGATTACAGCAAGCCACTTGTTCAAAAAATCACCTACTATTAATTATCCTGAGCAAAAAAGACCAATTGCTCCCGTGTACAGAGGACAACATGTTCTCAAACGTGACGAAAACGGCGCGGAACGTTGCACTTCCTGCGGAATGTGTGCGGTGGCCTGCCCTGCAGAAGCCATCACCATGACCAGCGGTGAGCGTAAAAAAGGCGAAGAGCATTTGTACCGTGAAGAAAAATACGCGGCAACCTATGAAATTGATATGTTGCGTTGCATTTTCTGCGGCTTGTGCGAAGAAGCCTGTCCAAAAGAAGCTATCTTCCTTACCGATCGTTTGGTTGATACCTCTTTTGAACGTAAGGATTTTGTTTATGGGAAAGACCGCCTGGTTGAAAAAATTGACCAGCGTATTGATGTGACTAAACGTCAAACGGCTGAAGTTCTGGCTTTCAAACAAATTAAAGGATTAAAGCATAACGAGCTTTATGACAAGAACCAATTAAACAAAGGAAAACACCATTAATGAGATAATGTGGCGATGAGTCAATTAGCCAATTATCATAAACGAATTAAAATTTAAACACATACAATTATCGAATTGACTAATCGACTAATTGACTAATTGAAAAAATATGTTAGGATACACAATTACGCAATGGCTTTTCGGATTACTTTCTTTCATGGCAATTATGTTTGCCCTGATGGTGGTATTTACCCGCAACCCTGTTAACTCGGTTTTATACCTGGTACTTACTTTCTTTTGCATTGCAGGGCATTATTTATTATTAAATGCCCAGTTCCTGGCAGTGGTACATATCGTAGTATATGCCGGAGCTATCATGGTGCTGTTCCTGTTCATCATCATGCTCATGAACCTGAATGCCGATACCGAGCCGCAAAAGCATATCGGTACACGTTTTATTGCCGGTATTGTTGGCGGTATCCTGTTATTTGTAATGGTTGGCGCCCTAAGAGGCGCTGAACAATTGCAACTGGTACAGGGTGGCGCATCGCAAATTGGCCTGGTAAAAAATCTTGGAAATGTGCTTTTCCACGAATTTTTATTCCCATTCGAAATCGCTTCCATTCTTTTACTAGCCGCCTTAGTAGGCGCCATTATGATTGGTAAACGCGACACAAATACAAATGATAAACAAACTACAAATAGCTAAATCTAAATCTTAAATAACATGCTCAACGGAATTCCAATTAATTTTTACATCATGCTTAGCGCCGTGCTTTTTATCATTGGCGTGGTAGGTGTGATGGCACGCAGAAACGCAATCATTATTTTTATGTGCATTGAGCTTATGCTTAACGCGGTTAACTTGTTATTGGTGGCGTTCTCAACCTTGCATAACGACGCATCGGGACAAGTATTCGTATTTTTCATTATGGCAGTTGCCGCGGCCGAAGTAGCGGTTGGCCTTGCCATTTTATCGATGGTATATCGTAATTTCAAAAGTATTGATATTGATCTGTTAAGCAGGTTAAAAAATTGACAATTTACTGATGTACAATTGACGATTGAAAAAAATTAAAATGAACAAATACGAAATTGTAATTCGTAAATAACAAAATTGTAAATAGATAGTATGATTAAATTAGTAGCCCTCATCCCTTTATTTCCATTATTAGGATTTATCATTAATGGGTTTTTTGGTAAAAAAATCAGCAAAGGCTTATCGGGCGCTATTGCCAGCCTGGCTGTTTTAGCCGCCTTCATTGTGTCTTTATTAATTTTCTTCGAGCTGGAACATTCGGAGGTAAAATCGCACGCGGTGGCTTTATTTTCATGGATTGATTCCGACACCTTAAAGATCCCTTTCGAATTTTTGGTTGATCCCCTGTCATCATGGTTCTTATTAATCATTACCGGAATTGGTTTCCTCATCCATATTTACTCAACCGGTTATATGCATGACGACGAAGGCTTCTCCCGTTTCTTCACTTACCTGAATTTATTCGTGTTCTTCATGTTGTTATTGGTGCTGGGGAACAACTACCTTATTATGTTTGTGGGCTGGGAAGGTGTAGGTTTATGTTCTTACTTACTGATTGGTTTCTGGTTCAAGAATACCGCTTACAATAACGCCGCTAAAAAAGCCTTTATTATGAACCGTGTGGGTGACCTTGGTTTCCTTTTAGGCATTATCTTAATTTTTGTGACTTTTGGCAGTATCACTTACGGCCAGGTATTCTCCATTGCATCGAACGGGAACGAAGCGACAGTTACCGCTATTGCTTTATTGTTGTTTGTTGGTGCTATGGGTAAATCGGCTCAGTTGCCACTATACACCTGGTTACCGGATGCGATGGCCGGTCCAACACCTGTTTCAGCTTTAATTCACGCGGCAACAATGGTAACAGCCGGTATTTACATGATCGTTCGTTCCAATGTGTTCTATTCCATGTCCGAATGCGCCTCGGAAGTGGTGGCCGTTGTGGGTGTTGCTACGGCCTTGTTTGCCGCTACCATTGGCTTATTCCAAAACGATATTAAAAAAGTGCTGGCTTATTCAACCGTATCGCAATTAGGTTTAATGTTCCTGGGTTTAGGCGTTCATGCCTACAGCTCATCGGTGTTTCACGTAACCACACACGCCTTCTTTAAAGCGCTGTTATTCCTGGGTGCAGGTTCTGTCATTCACGCTATGGGCGGCGAACAGGATATGCGAAAAATGGGGGGCTTAAAAAAAGCATTGCCTGTTACATTTGCAACCATGTTGATAGCAACTATTGCTATCAGCGGTATTCCACCTTTCTCAGGTTTCTTTTCAAAAGATGAGATCCTGGCACATACCTATGAGCATAGCCCAACCTTATGGTTCTTTGGGCAAGTGGCTTCCATGCTCACAGCCTTTTATATGTTCCGCTTATTGTACCTTACTTTTTATCGTGGGTTCAGAGGAACACACGAACAGGAGCATCACTTGCATGAGTCGCCAAAATCCATGACCATTCCTTTGATCGTGTTGGCTATACTAACAGTAGTTGGAGGAGCCCTGGGCTTACCTGAATTTTGGGGAGCCAGCAACTGGATGCACCATCACCTGGATGCCATCATAGAGCATAAGAGCCCTTCCGTGCTCGATCATACCAAAGAATGGACATTGATGGGAATTGCTGTATTGTCGGCTGCTGCAACCATCTTTTTCGCTCATATGATTTACATTAAAAACAAAATATTACCTGAAGCCAATGATGCCAAACTAACAGGCATTAAAAAAGTAATTTACAATAAATATTATGTGGACGAGTTGTACGATGCCATTATTCGTAAACCAGTTGATGCCATGGGCTCAGTGTTCTATAAATTCATGGAATTGGAGATTGTGGATGGCATTGTAAATGGCATTGGAACAGCCGTAACAGGCATTAGCTCCGTGGTTCGCAAAGCCCAAACAGGAAATATTGGCTTGTATATTTTTGGAATGGTGATTGGAATTATTGCCATTTTGTTTTATTCATTCATTAAATAATTGAGCCAAATTGTAAATCGTAAATACCTAAATTGTAAATAAAAATATATGTTAGTTGGATTATTAATCATTGTACCTCTTATTGCCGCCTTACTGGTTTTCCTCACAAAAGGAAACAACAGCAGGAACCTGGCTTTGGGATTATCTGTTGTGGAATTTATACTGTCAATAGCTGTGTTTTGTCAATACAAGCACAACCCGGCCAGCCACGACTTATTATTGAACTGCACCTGGGTAGAATCACTGGGAATCCGTTTTGCGGTAAGTGTTGATGCGCTTTCCCTGCTGATGGTGTTATTAACCACGTTCCTGGTGCCTTTAATCATCCTTTCTTCATTCAATACAAAATACGACAGGCCGTCTTCATTTTACGGACTCATCCTGTTAATGCAAATGGCTTTGGTTGGTGTGTTTACAGCTAACGATGGTTTCCTGTTTTATGTGTTCTGGGAGCTGGCATTAATCCCAATTTATTTTATCTGTTTATTGTGGGGCGGCGAAAACCGTGGCCGTATTACCTTTAAATTCTTTATATATACATTATTCGGTTCCCTGTTCATGCTGGTTGGTTTAATTTATTTGTACAACCATACCGGTTTTGATACAGGCATTAAATCGTGGGCCATTACCGATCTATACCAGGCTGGTAAGGCGCTCAACGTTAGTCAGCAGTCATTTGTTTTCTGGTGTATCTTTTTTGCCTTCGGCATTAAAATGCCGGTTTTCCCTTTCCACACCTGGCAACCCGATACCTATGTAACTGCACCAACACAAGGCACTATGCTGCTTTCCGGAATTATGTTGAAGATGGGAACCTTTGGACTGGTGAAATGGTTAATGCCATTAACGCCTTTGGCCCTGGAAAAATGGGGGGGAGTTGCCATTGCTTTATCGGTATTTGGGATTCTTTACGCTTCCTGCATCGCTATTGTTCAAAAAGATTTTAAACGCTTAATTGCCTATTCATCCATTGCACACGTTGGTTTAATTGCCGCAGGAATTTTATCAGCTAACCAACAGGGCATACAGGGTGCCATGATGCAAATGCTGGGTCATGGTGTAAATGTGGTGGGCTTGTTCTTAATAGCCGATATTTTAATGCGCCACACCGGTACCCGCGAAATGGATAAGCTAGGAGGCATTCGCAGTATGAATGGCAATTTCGCTGTACTCTTTTTAGTAGTAATGCTGGGTTCGGTAGCCTTACCTCTAACCAATGGTTTCATTGGCGAGTTTTTATTAATTAACGGCGTTTACCAATACGGTGCATGGACTGCTGCCTTTGCAGGCTTAACAGTGATCCTGGGCGCTGTATATATGCTGCGCAGTTATCAGTCCATTATGCTGGGCGAACGCAGGGATTCGGCTATCGCTTTTGGCTCGCTCGAAAAATCAGATAAATGGGTACTATATATCATTTGCTTTGTTATTGTGGCCTTTGGCGTTTATCCAAAACCACTGAATGAACTGGCAGAAGAAGGAACAAAAATCATAATGTTAAATTTGAAATGATAAATTTTAAATCATCACTCATCAATTTAACATTCAAAATTTAACATTTAAAATTTTTTATAAATAATATGAAAGGTCTTTTTATAATTAGCGGATTAGGGATTTTAGCCATGCTGGCCGAGATTTTTAAGTTCAAAAAATTATTATATCCATTAGTGTTGGTTGGAATTTTGGCGGCATATGTGTCAAATTTCTTCGAATGGGGAGAGAACAATATGTCTATCCCGATGTTCGATAATATGATCCATTTCAATAACATTTCTCTCACATTCAGCGGTGTTATTTTAATAACGGCTTTCTTCTGGTTTATACTGGCCAACGATTATTTTGAGCGCGATCACATTACCGATCACTTTGCATTGGTATTATTTGCATTGGTTGGGGCTATTATGCTAACGGCTTTCAGCAACATGACCACCTTGTTCCTGGGTATTGAAATTTTATCCATTCCTATGTACGTTCTGGCAGCCAGCCGCAAGCGCGACCTGGCCTCTAACGAAGCGGGCTTCAAATATTTAATCATGGGGTCCTTTGCCTCAGGTTTCCTCTTATTTGGTATTGCCTTAATTTATGGCGCCACCGGAAGTTTCGACCTGATGGCTATCCGTTCATTTATCAGTCATGCCAACGGTAACCTGCCGGTATTCTTTTATGCAGGGATATTGATGGTATTGGTAGCCATGTGTTTTAAAGTGAGCGCTGCTCCGTTCCATTTCTGGGCACCTGATGTATATGAAGGTTCACCTACTGTTATTACCGCATTAATGAGCACTATTGTTAAAACAGCTGCTTTTGCCGCCTTTATGCATTTATTCCTGGTGATATTCGGAAAATTAAGCGAGTCGTGGGGCATGGTACTGGCTGTAATTATAGCCTTGTCATTGGTCATTTCAAATATTACAGCAGCCTCGCAACAAAGCGTAAAACGTATGCTGGCTTACTCGAGCATTAGTCATGCCGGCTTTATGTTAATGGCAATACTGGCAAATAACAGGCCATGGGGAAGTATCAACGCTATCCTGTATTATTCTTTGGCATATTCAATCGGCTCCATCGCGGCTTTCACCGTACTTTACAATGTGTCTAAAAAAAGTGGAAATACAAGCATCGACGCGTTTAATGGACTGGGTAAACGCCATCCGTTTATGGCAGCCTGCATGGTTATTGCCATGCTCTCGTTAGCAGGTATTCCTGTTACAGCGGGTTTCTTTGCCAAGTATTTTGTTTTCTCGGTATTAATCGGCACTTCATTCAAATGGCTCATCATCCTGGCCATATTAACATCGGCCGTAGGCGTTTACTATTATTTTAAAGTAATTATTGCCATGTATTTCAAAAAAGAAGAAGGGAATGAGGATATCTCTATGGAAACCTCGCATGTTTTACTGTTGGCTTTAACTACTTTGTTCACGCTGGCATTGGGACTTGTTCCAAATTACGTAGTAGAGATATTTAGCTAAAACCAGGCTTTTAAAGCTGGTTCTTACTATTTATTAGCCTCTATTTTACCGGCAAATCAGATAGATTTTTTTACATTTGGTGCAGTTATGTACCGCTACAGTGTAAAAAATATCTTTTTTAAATTAATGAAAGGCGTAGCTCTTTTATTAATTCCGATTAGTGGTTTTTCCCAATTTAATTTATTCCGGAATTTTAATGTTAAAGACGGGTTGCCTTCTTCCGAAGTATATGAAATGCTGGAAGATTCGAAAGGCTATTTTTGGTTTGCTACCGACATGGGCGTGAGCCGTTTCAATGGCTATGCCTTCGAAAATTTCAGTACCGAGAACGGACTGCCCGATAATACGGTTTATGGCATTTACGAAGACCATAAAAAAAACATATGGTTCCGTTCATTATCCGGCAAACTATCTTACTATAAAAATAACGAGATCCAAACGCTGCCATGTAATAATGAACTGGAACATCTTTTTAAAAACCTCACCATAACCTCGGTATTTGTCGACAGCCGTGATACCATATGGTTGGGTGTAAACAGTAATTTTATTTTAAAGATAGGACCAGGACGGCACCGGCAGGACGTGAAAAAAGTTCCTGTAAAAAATGACGGGCTTTATGTGTACGAAATAGAGGACCATTTTGTGTACGGCGGACAAGTGCCCGATAAGCACCTCATTAGTTTGTATGAAAAAAAGGGCATGTTGCTGATGAGTGATACAAACCAAAGGGATTTTCATAAAAACGCGAGGTATTGTGTAAAGCGCCTGCACAACAAAACATACCTGGCCACTATCAATAATATTATTGTCAATTTTAATAATAAGGGAATTATTTACAGGCACGAAAGTGAGCATTTTAATATTTGCCAGCTTGAGGATGAAAATAATGCAATTATCATAGGCACATTCGGTGGGCTTAACATTGTGAATAAAAATGGGTACCAACCCGACAGGGCGTATAAAATGCTCGATCAGAAGATTATTACAGCTCTGCACCGTGATAAGGAAAAAGAATTATGGATTTGCACCAAAGGCCATGGTGTTTTTTATATTCCTTACCAGAATTTTAAATATTACACGCCTGTAAACGGTTTGCCCGAAAGTAGTATCTCATGTATCTCCGTTATTGGCGATCATGTGTTGGCCGGCCATTTAAACGGTCAGGTGAGCGTGTTTGACGGGACCGATTTAAAGGTGATGCAGCTTGCCAATAAGGACAGTTCTATTGGGAGGGCAAATGAGGTGACCAGTTTATTGGATTTTGACGCGGATACAAAATTTATTGGAAGCATTAACAGCATTTACAAATTTGACAGCAAAACCAATACGGCAAAAGTTGTGCACGATGTTGGTTCAAAAAAAACCATCAGGCTCAAAAGCAACGGAAAACTAATGTCGCTGGGCTTTAGGATTTTGAGGATTTTTGATCCCTTATCGTTTGATATAAAAGAGAAGGTGTGGCTGCCAAATTATTGCGACAATATATTTGAAGATAGTAAAGGTAATATATGGATCTGCTCCAGCAAAGGTATTTGCATCTACGACAGAACAGCTAAGTTAAAATACCCCGGCGAGAAAGACACTTTGCTAACATCGAGGATAGTAGATGTAAAGGAAGGACAAAAAGGGCAAATGTGGTTTGCTACCCGTGGCGAAGGGGTAATTCTGAAAAATGGCGATAAATTGTTTCAAATAAGGCAAAAGGATGGCCTGTCAAGTAATATGTGCCGCACACTTTACCTTGAATCTGAAAATGTGGTGTGGGCAGCTACAAATAACGGGCTCAATAAAATAGTTATTGAAAGCTATGAACCTTTAAGGTATTCTGTAAAGAATTATTCTTCAAAAAATGGCCTGCTTACTAACGAGGTGAATTATATAATTAAGTTTAAGAATAATTTATGGCTGGCGCATAACAATGGCATCTCTGTGTTTGACCCCGAACACATCCAGGACAATACAACGCCACCTGCGGTGTATATTACAAAGATCCTTGTAAACGAAATAAATCTGGGTACTGACAAAGCGGTGAGCTTAACACATGACGAAAACTACCTTACCATTAATTATAATGGCCTTTCGTTTAAAGACCCGGGGCAAATTGAATACAAGCATAAACTGGAAGGCCTTGATACAAACTGGATCTACACCAACTACACCTCCGTAAATTTTCAGGGTGTGAGCCCGGGCAAGTACCGCTTTATTGTGTATGCAAAAAACAACGATGGCTACTGGAGCACCAAACCCGCCACGTTTGAATTTATTATTGAACCTGCCTGGTGGCAAACCTGGTGGTTTATATTGCTGATCCTTTTGGCCATTATTACAATTGGCGTTATTGTATTCCTGTACAGGCTAAAATTTGTTGAGAAGAGAGAACGTTTAAAAACACTGCAATTAACAAGGCTGTCGAATGCCGAGCTGAAAGCCTTGCGCTCACAAATGAACCCGCATTTTGTTTTTAACGCCATTAATTCCGTTCAGTATTTTATTACAAACAACGATCCCGCTTCCTCGCAAAAATACCTGTCAAAATTTGCGAAACTGATCCGGTATGTGGTCGATAATTCAAAACCGGCAGCAATTCCTTTAAGCAGGGAACTTGAGGCGCTTAATTTATACCTTGACTTGGAATCGTTGCGCTTTGAAAACAAGTTTGAATACAATATTAATGTAGCTGTTGACGTTGATACAGAAAACATACAAATACCGTCCATGCTCATTCAACCATTTGTAGAAAACGCTATCTGGCATGGTTTAATGCACAAAGGCTCAAAAGGAAAAATAAACATTAACATCAGCTTAAAAGATCAGGTACTCATATGTGTTATTGAGGATAATGGCATCGGACGAAAAAGATCGCAGGAAATTTTGAAAGAAAAAAACAGCGAGTTCCATAAGTCTGTAGGAATGTCAATTACCCAGGAACGCCTGGATATTATCAATCAAAAAAACAACAGTAATCTCACCATGAAGATCATTGACCTTGAAAACAGCAAAGGCGAAAGCATTGGCACGCGGGTTGAACTGATCTTGCCCTTTAACTAAATAGCACCATGATCAAAGCACTCATAGTTGACGATGAAGAAAAAAGCAGGGTTACCCTGAAAAATTTGCTGGGTATGTATTGCAGCGAGGTTGACGTATTGGATCTGTGCGATTCGGTAGAAACCGCCCTTATTGCTATTAACAAACAAATGCCTGACCTCGTTTTTCTGGATATAGAAATGCCGTTTCAAAATGGATTTACCTTATTGGAAAAAATCAATAACCCCTCTTTCCGTGTTGTTTTTACCACGGCCTATGGCCACTATGCCATAAAAGCCATTAAGTACAGCGCGTTGGATTATTTATTGAAACCCATAGATGTGGATGAGTTAAAGGCCGCTGTTGACAAGGTTCAGAAACACAAGGAAAATACGGATGCTTCATTGCCCAATTTTGAACTGCTGTTCTCTAACCTTAAAGTAAAGGGCAATAATGTTAAAATTGCGGTTCCTACTTTCGATGGCCTTCAGATGATAAATGCCAATGAAATTATAAAATGCACAGCCGACGAAAATTATACACACATTAAGCTGACCAATAATGTAAAGATAACAGTATCGCGTATCCTGAAAGAATACGAGGAACTTTTATCGGACCTTAATTTCTTCAGGGTTCACAATTCATGTTTAATTAACCTGGCACATGTAACAAAATACGTTAAAGGCGATGGTGGTTATGTGATTATGTGCGATGGGGAAAGTGTGGAAGTATCCAGGAGAAAGAAGCCTGAATTATTAGCTAAGCTTAGCCTGGTGCATTTGTAGCAGCTATTACATTGCTGCTATCTTTTACCTGTTCCCCGGTTTTTCCTGGTATATTTTTAGCAATACCTTTTCCGGATATTGATTACCTTTAAACTGGATGAAGATTGTTAAAAGAGTATTAGTTGGCTTGCTCATCCTGCTGCTTTTGGCAGTAGGTACAATTTTCGTGGTCATTACCTTTTATAAAAAAGAAATGGCATCCCTTTTCACCGACCATTTAAAAACCACTTACGGACTGGTGCTTAATACCGATGATGTAAAGGTGTCTTTTTTTAGCGACTGGCCAAACGCTTCGGTAGAATTCAGGAACATACGTGTTACAAATGTTTTAAACGATGGCAGCCAGGCGCCGCTTTTTAATGCCCGCTCTTTATCGTTATCCTTTAACCTTAAGAAATTGCTGCAAAAGGAATTTGCCGTAAAATCCATTGCGGTGAAAGACGCTGAGGTTAATTTATGGAAAGATGAGAACGGTTTGAGGAATTTTGAGTTTAAAAAAAGAGATACGCTTGCATCCTCAAAATCCTCTCTCAGTTTCGAGATCGGGAAAATTTCCATTCAAAACACGCTGTTTACGTTTCAAAACAAACAAAACGGCCAAAAAATTGAATTGGTATTGAAAGAAAATACAGTAAAATTAAAGCAATATGCCGATGGAGTAGAGGCGGGACTTACAGGAGATGTTTTGGTTAAAGGACTTTTGTTTAAAAAAGAAAAAGGCGCTTTTTTGGCCAACTCCGAAGCGAAGCTTAACCTGGGCGCCACCATTTGTTTCCCGCGTAAGGAAATTTTTATTCATTCACCATCAATGGTTGAGATTGGAAAACAAAAGTTTGATGTGTCGGCTTTTGTTGAATTGAATGACAACAAACAATTGTTGCTCAATATTGAAACCAGGAACATTAGTTATGCGCAAGGTTTGTCATTATTGAACCCCGGAATTCAAAGAGCGCTGACTACGATTAAAGTAAGCAGGCCAGTAAACGCGAAAATTTTGCTGCTGGCTAAGATTGGTATCAAACAAGAGCCCATTATTATAGTAGATGTAAGTGGTAAAAACAACGATATCACCATCGGGCATTCTAAGATTCCTTACTCCGATATTTCATTCAATGGCCGCATCATTAGCCTTGATCGGTCGCGCACGAAGGGCAACAGCGAGGAAGCAACCGTTACCTTTAAACCCTTAAAAGGAAAAATTTATGGATTATCCTTCACAGGTTCGGTAGTCATACATAACCTGGTTCATCCTGATATTAAGATCAAGGCCGATTTATTTATTGATGCAAAAAGCATCCCCTTTAAAGCAAGTGAGGAATTTATACTGAACGGACATGCCATAGCTGACATTAGTTACAGTGGGCCTATCAATAAAATGAACCAAAATGAATTCCTGGATGAGCCGATGGATTTGAAGGCAAATGTAAAATTCAATAATGTAAGTTACCGCGAAAAAATAAAACCACGGTATTCTTATCTGGTAAACGGCAATGCTGCTGTAACCAACAAAGAGTTGCGCTTCGATAACCTCTCGCTGAAAATGAATGGAGGAACCCTAAAGCTAAAAGGCTCGGTTGATAATTTTGTGAAATACGCGCTTGGTCATGCAAATGGCTTTAAAGCAAACCTTAATGCAACAACCGATTATTTTGACCTGACGGGTTATGTGGTAAAGAACAAGGACAGCTCGACCGTTCAGGTTGAAAAAGTGGAAAAGATCAATGCCATTGATGAGAGTAAGTTTGAATTTGATGTATCGCTATCCGCAAAAAAATTACTGATCCGGAAAGTAGATGCCAGCAATGCTTCCATTAACCTGCATTACAAAAGCAATTTACTCGATATAAAAGCGTTGAGTGTAAATACCTGCGATGGCAACCTTACTGCTACCGGTTCTATATATGATTTGCATAAAATAAATGCCGACATCGACATGCAGAACATCAACATTAACAAGTTATTTGAACAGTTCGAAAATTTCGGACAAAAAGCCATTGTAGGCGATAATTTGAAAGGAAATGTATTTGTGAACGCCTCGTTAAAAACCGAGCTGGATGAGAACATGGAGGTAATTGGAAATACCATTGCGGCCAAGGTAGATCTTAAATTAAAGGATGGGCATTTGCTTAATTACGAGCCCTTGCAAAATATTTCGGATTATATTTTCAGGAACCGCGACTTTAAGGATATTTCTTTTTCCGAGATCAATGAAACATTCATCGTCACCGGGTTCAAAATGGATATCCAGGAAATGGAGATCGCCTCCAATGTGTTGAACCTGTACATGAGCGGCACCTATCATTTTAAGGACCAGTCAAACATTAACCTTTTACTGCCATGGAACAACCTGAAACGCCGCGGTAAAAACTATATCCCCAAAAGCTCGGGACAAAGCGCCGAAAACTCAAGAGGCCTTAAGCTTAATTATTCAGGGATGCCCGGTAAGCTTAAATTAAGTTTGGGGAATAAATAAAACCTTTGTCAGTTCAAGCGGAGTCGAGAACCAGAAAGAAACATTGGGGAACGCTTCTCGACTCCGCTCGAACTGACACATCTCTGACCATAACCAATCATAAAAAACCAGAGTCATCAGCGTTCCATTTTTTCTATACTTAACAATCTCGTAACATTGGCCTTAACTTAACTTAAACCCTGTTTGGTTAATTTGTAGCATGAAAAAGGAACTTATATTAATTGTTATCTTGTCTTTATGTGTGTGCGTACTGGGCTTTGCCGGTGAATTGCCAAAGCCGGTAAAAAGCCGGACAGTGATACTAAGTGGTAAGATCCTTGACAAACAAAGCAACGAATCATTGGCAGGCGTTAAAATAGCCTGTACCGATTGCAAAAAAACAGTTTATTCCGACCTGGACGGCAATTTCTTTGTATACCTTGAGGTTACCTCAACCGAAAATTTAACATTGGAGTTCTCACAGGTAGGTTATTCTTCAAAAACCCTTAATTTACAGGACTTACAAGCCAACTCAGGCAGTCTGCAAATTGATTTGCAGTCAGAATAAGTCAATTCCAATGTAAAGTTAAGGTTAAGCTTTTGTTACCTTTGTAACAAGAAATTCTCATTTTCCGTATCATTGTATAGGAAATCCACACTGGACGACCTTTTTAACAATTTAATACCGGAAATTATGAAAACGCTAGCCCTTATATTCTGCCTGTTCTTAGGAGGAATTGCATTCTCGCAGGACATTTCATTCGATAATAACACTTACAGTCAAAATAACAAGCCTTATACCGGCAAATACACCATGTATTATGCCAGTGGCGCCGTAAAAGAAGAGCTGAATATTAAAGACGGCCAATTGAACGGTGAAATTACCAAGTACTTTGAGAATGGTAAGAAAATGGAAGCAGGCCAGTATGAAAATAACTTAAAATTTGGCTTATGGTTCCGCTACAATGCCAGTGGCACATTAACCGCCCAGGCTTCATACAAAAACGATAAAAAGGATGGCGAATGGCTGGTGTATGATGATAACGGAAACAAACTATTTAAAATGGAATACAAAGACGGTGAAAAAACCGGCACCTGGATACAGTGGGACGAAAAAGGAGAAGTGGTGAAAACAACATCTTACAGCTCAATGTAATTATAGTTTTAAAGTATGAAGAGCCATTTGCCGACGGGCAGGTGGCTTTTTTGTTTGGAGCAAGCGAGAGACTATTGAGACTCATCCGTCCAGGGTTGGCAAGCTGAGCTGTTTTGTGATTTCCAATCCAGCAGAACTTTCATGGCCTCAGAATCATTTTTGCCAAGTACAGGTATCTTTCTTTTTTCAGGGGATAATTTGAGTTCCTCAAAAATAAATGAATCGTCAAACCCTGCTTCAGATGCATTTTTATTGGTATTGGCATAATATACCACCGATATTTTTGCCCAATAGATAGCCCCAAGGCACATGGGACAAGGCTCAAGCGTTGTATACAACTCGCAGCCTGCTAATTGCAAATCCTGTATATTTTTGCAGGCATTTTCAATGGCTACCATTTCACCGTGTGAGGTTGGGTTATTTCTTAAAAATATTTCATTGTGGCCCTCCCCAATAATTTCTCCGTTTCTCACAATCACACAACCAATTGGAAGCCCTTTGCCACTTTTATAAGCAATTTCAGAAAGTGAGATCGCTCTTTTCATAAATTCAGGATTGTAATTTGTACCTGGCATAAATTAAATTTTCACACCAATCACCAGGATATCGTCCACTTGTTCCAGGCTACCTTTCCAGTTATTGATGGTATCGGAAAGGGAAATTTTTTGTTCAGAAAAAGCTTCTGATGAATTTTGGGCCAATATTTCCTTGAATTGTTTGTGCATGAATTTTTTTCCATTGGCACCGCCAAATTGATCGGGATACCCATCGGAAAATGTATAAACACAATCGCCTTCTTCTAATGAAATTACAGAGGAAGTAAAAGGTTTATAATCATGATAAAACCCGCAGGGTTGTTTATCTGCTTTATAAATGTTCAGTACTTTTTCGCCGTTTATTTCTTTAACAATATATAAAGGATTATTGGCCGAAGCATAGCTCAATTCTTTTTTTGGTTTATTGAGGCAACAAACAGTTATATCCATCCCATCCTTACTTTCACCAAAATTTCCGTTTTGTTTTAATGTGCTGATAATTTTGTCGCGCATCAGGTTTAGGATCTGACCCGGATCTGTTACACGTTTTACTTCAATAATATCATCCAGATAAGATATGCCCAACATGGTCATAAACCCTCCCGGAACGCCATGGCCGGTACAATCGCCGGTAGCATAAAATGTTAAATCGCCTTTTTCGTACACCCAGTAAAAATCACCGCTCACAATATCTTTTGGCTGAAACAATACGAAACTATCCTTAAAATGTTTGTTGAACACATTTTCAGTAGGGATTAACGAACGTTGAATACTACGCGCATAGTTGATACTATCTGTAATTTCTTTTTTCTGTAATAAAACCTCTTCATGTTTTTCCTCGATCAATTCTTTTGACTTTGCCAATTCCAACCGGCTCCTGATCTCATTGATGGTTAAACGGTAACGCGTTCGGATAAGGAACACACAAAAAATAGCCACGGTTAGGGTGAGTAAACCACCATTGGTTATAAACTCGTCAACTGTTAAAGGGCTGTTGATAGCGTAAAAAATAATGTTACTAATAATGGTTGCCGTCAGCAGGATCCATGATAATTTTATTTCCCAAAGCACCAGCATACCAACACCAATAAACAATACCATGTAGGCAAACGCATGTTTTTGCAGGTGTGGTATATCCATTACGCTCCACATATAGGCATTTTGTACAGAGATGCCCAGCACTAAAATAAAAACGCAGGTGTAAATGCTAATTTTAAGGGTGTGTCTTAACAGCAATGCTGCCATGCTTATGCCTGATACACACAACCTGAAAACAAGAAAAGAGAACCAGTAGTCGGGAATATTGAAATAATCGCCCAGGAACCAAACAATGTTAAGCACAATGCCAACCCAGCACGCAATGGCGTGAAATTTTTCGGTTGATTTGTAAAACTCTGCCTTTACAAAACTTTCGGGTATGGTAGTTTCTTCCATTAAAACTCTAATATACAAAAGATCGGCTACGAAATCAAACCTACGAAGAATATTACCACCCGGAATTTAAAACGGAGTGAGAATGATCCTAAGAGCCTGCGGCAACTTCTTTAAACTTGGCCATGAAATCCATGGCTGTTTTCATCATCTCTGTTGATCCCAGGAACAAGGGAGTACGTTGGTGCAGTTCAGAAATATCGAGTTCCATAATGCGCTTGTAACCATCGGTAGCAGTACCGCCGGCTTGCTCAATAATAAAGGCCAGGGGGTTGCACTCATATAACAAACGCAATTTACCTTTTGGCGATTTGGTGGTTTTAGGATAAATATAAATGCCACCGGTAATTAAGTTACGGTGTATGTCGGCTACGCCCGAGCCAATATAACGGCTTGAGTATGGACGGTTGGTAGCCTTGTCTTCTTCCTGACAGTATTTAATGTATTTTTTCACACCTTCCGGAAAATGCAGGTAATTGCCTTCGTTAATAGAGTAAGTCTTTCCATCTTTTGGCATTTGCATATTAGGGTGCGATAAGCAAAATTCGCCAATGCTAGGGTCTAGCGTAAAACCATTTACCCCTTTGCCGGTTGTATACACCAGCATGGCCGAGGAACCGTAAATAATGTAACCGGCTGCAACCTGTTCAGTACCACGCTGCATAAAATCTTCGTGAGTGCCCGGGCCGTTTAAGCTCACCCGGCGGTAAATGGAAAAAATGGTCCCAATTGAAACGTTCACATCAATGTTCGATGAACCATCCAGTGGGTCCATGGCTACTACATAACGCGCGTTTTTAGAAATATCGGATTCAATGGGAATAATGTCTTCGTTCTCTTCGCTGGCAATGGCGCAACATTCGCCACCCGCTTTTAAAGCAGCAATAAACTGGTCGTTGGCAAATACATCCAACTTTTTTACACGTTCGCCCTGTACATTAGTATCGCCGGTTTCGCCTAATATTTCAACCAATCCCGCTTTTGTTACCTCGCGGTTTACAATTTTTGCGGCAATGGCTATATCCCTTAACAAGCGTGATAACTCGCCTTTTGCAAATGGAAAATCATTTTGTTTTTCGATGATGAACTGGCCTAAGGTTTTTGCGTACATGTATTTTAAAGGTTATGGATTGGTTAATATTTAGGTTGTTTAGTATTCCTGTAAAAATAAAAAAAGTGCTTCATTATCGAAGCACTTTTTAAGAAAATGTTGGTATGTTTTACTTATTATATTCGTCTTTCAAAAACTCTCTCCAATCGCCCAGATTTGAAATAACCTGTAACTGGCGGTAATTTAAATGAAACTGCTCTTCATCTTCCTGCGCATTTAAAATGTTTAGGCGGTATTTATCAAAATTTGCAAGGGCGTATTTTTCTTCGGCACTCAGGGTTTTACCACTAAATTCCTTATCGCGCAGGTCGTTAATGCTTTCGGCACCGCCAATATCCTGTTTGGTAAAAAACCGGTTCGTTATATCATTCTTAAAGTCCATCAAATTCAAAGATATGAAACGGATTGATTAAATTAGCATTTTGAACCATTCTGTTGCTAACACTTAAATGTTAAAATCGTTCCATAAAGCGCTTATATTGCTGGTGTTATGCCTTTTATGCTTTGAAAAAAATATCTTTTCCCAGCACGATATTGGAAAATATGAATTGCGCTGGGCTTTTTGGCATCCGCTGGCGGCTTTAAAGGTTAAACACCATTTGCCCAAAGCTATGGACATGTATAAAGCTGTAAAACAAGAAAAATTGCTCGATACCTTTGAATTTGGCGGGAAACTCGACGCCTTCAGGCACACCTTTACCATGGCTTACCTGGCACAGCGCGTTAAGGTTAAAAAACTCCGTAAACTGGGCATGGCGCATGAAAAAGGCAACAAACGCCAGTTTAAAAAATTGAAACTGGAATTTGGTGAACGAGCCGATAGCCTGGCCTGTGAAATGGACCTGCGCAACAACGAAGCGGGCTTTGCCATTGGAAGCAGCCATAAAAAAGAAACGCCGGCCGACCTGAAACTGATTGTGTTGACACAGATACAGGCCGGAAAAACCTGGTACTTAAAGCGAAATAGTGAGTATAATTATGTGAGCTGCGAGGGTAAAACAATTGATATGAAGGCCTGGGCAGGCATTTGGGCGGTGCCAAAATGCCTCATCAGAACCAATGAATAGGGTGTTTAGTGCTGAAAATTGGAAAAGCAGTGCTTTAATGGCCAAAACAGGACTAAAAATCAATGCTTTTTACATTAATTTGTTGATAAGTATAAAAAAAAGTGTATATTTGCCGTCCATTTTGGGAGGACGTTATGGGTAAGAGTCAGTACAAAATACAGTTTGGCGGTTTATCGGTAGGGGAGCACCAATTTGAATTTGAGGTCACTCAAAAGTTCTTTGAACAATTTAAAGATAGCGAAATTACCAAAGCCAACATTAAAGTGAAGGCAAACCTGGTTAAGCAAAATACGCTGATGCATATTATGTTTGACTTTGAAGGAACGGTAAATCTTAGCTGCGACCGCTGTTTGGTGGAATACGATTGCCCGGTGAGCGGGCGCGAGAAACTGGTCATCAAGCACGGCAATCCTGAAGAAAGCAACGATGAGATACTGGTGCTGAGAGAAGGGATTGAAGAAGCCGATTTTTCGCAATATCTGTACGAATACATTGAGCTGGCAATACCTTATAAGAGAGTGCCATGCGAAGATGAAGATTTAGAAGATGAAATTGATGTGGAATGTGATGAAGAAACATTGGCTAAATACAACGAACTGAAAATAGAAGAAGAACCAAACAGTACAAACCCCGAATGGGACAAATTAAAAAACATAAACTTTAACAATAATTAAAATTAAATACCATGCCTAATCCAAAACGAAAACTATCCAGATCCCGCAGAGACTCTCGTCGTTCTACATACAAAGCGCCAACCATGACGATTGCAAAAGATACAACCACTGGCGAAGCTCATTTGTTTCACCGTGCACACTGGTTTGAAGGGAAACTTTACTACAAAGGAAAAGTAGTAATGGAAAAAGCGGCTAAAGCTTAATTTTAAATCTATTTCTATAATATAGAGGACCTTCTCAAGCAATTGAGGAGGTTTTTTTGTTGCAGACCTGTCAGGTTTTTAAAACCTGATAGGTCTGCTGACTTTATTGGTGTTATCACCAACAAAATAAAACTGTTGGTGATAACACCAACAATAGCCAAAGAGGTTTTTTTGTTTGTTTCCCGTCATGCTGAACTTGATTCAGCATCTCAAATTAGCAGGTTTGTTAAGGATGCTGAAATAAATTCAGCATGACGAAACCCGGGGTCAAAACTGCTTGTCAATTGAGGAGGGTTTTTACCTGTATTTCAGACCTGTCAGGTTTTAAAACCTGACAGGTCTGGTCAGTTTATTTTTTTTATATTTGAACCTCTATGATCTTCACTTCCTACAGCAATATCATCAGCCCGCTTGGGTTTTCTACAGCAGAAAATTACAGGGCTATTGCTGCTTCGGAGGTAGGGGTCAAAAAAATACAATTGCCCTTTTCTCCCGACCCTTTTTGTGTGGCTAAGATAGATGATGAAAAGATTGCAGAAATATTCTCCAAACTGGCAAACCCAAACGAACACACAAAGCTTGAACAGTTGAGTATTCTGTCTATTCAAAACGTTATTGACCAAAGTGGCATAGATGTGACTGATAACAGAACACTGCTCATCTATTCAACCACAAAAGGTAACATTGACATTTTAGAGGGCGCATACAAACACATCGATCCCAAAAGGGCTTATTTGCCTGTGTTTGCAAAGCACCTGCAATCGTATTTTAAGCTGGCACATACGCCGGTGGTTTTGTCAAACGCCTGTATTTCGGGCATACTGGCTATTATAGTAGCCAAGCGTTTTATTGAACAAGGAGCTTATGATAATGTACTGGTGTGTGGCGGCGATATTTTATCGGAGTTTACCATCAGCGGTTTCAAATCATTCAATGCCTTAAGTCCCGAACCAAGCAAACCCTTTGATGCGAACCGTATTGGCATTAACCTGGGCGAAGCGGTTGCAACCATTTTAATTACCAATAAAAAAGAACTGGCAACGCCATACAACACACACATTGTGAGCGGCGCTTCAGCCAACGATGCCAACCATATTTCGGGCCCATCGCGCACCGGCGATGGCTTGTACCAATGCTTAACAGAGATATTAAAAGAGAATAAAGAAGAGCCGGGCTTCATTTCTGCTCATGGAACAGCAACGCCGTTTAATGATGAAATGGAATCCATTGCCTTTGACAGAGCCGGCCTCCACACCATTCCTGTAAACAGCCTAAAGGGCTATTATGGTCACACGCTGGGAGCTGCCGGTGTTTTGGAAACGATTTTATCATTGGAATCCATGAATCATCAACGCCTTATTAAATCGGAAGGATATGAGGCAAAGGGTTTCAGCGGCAACATTAGCATGATTGAAGCGCATGTGCCGAAATCATTCACTTCATTCATTAAAACAGCTTCGGGCTTTGGTGGTTGCAATGCGGCTGCCTTATTTAGTAAAGTATAAAATTAAAACACATAAACACATAGAAAAAATACCAGTGAAATCCGTGGAAACCCCTCAAATCAGTACGATCTGTGTTCCAATAAATTAAATGAGTACAATTGTTTCATACGCGCATATAAAACAAAACACTGTTTCTGTTAATGGAAAGCAGCTGTTTCAGGCGTTGCCAACGGCCACACTTTCCGGGTTTTTAGCGGAAGCTTATAAAGCCCTGGGGCTAAGCTATCCCAAATTCCATAAAATGGACCTGCAATGCAAGTTGGGGTTCTTGTGTACGGAGCTTGCTTTGAAAGAAAGTAATTTTATTACCGGTAATGATCTCTCTAAAACAGCTATTGTATTGGAGAACGCCGCGTCGAGCCTCGAAACCGACAGGCAGCACCAGCATTCCATTGATGATAAATCAAACTATTTTCCGTCGCCGGCAATATTTGTGTATACTCTGCCTAACATTGTGATAGGCGAGCTGGCCATTAAGTATAAGATCACAGGCGAGAACGCCTTTTTTGTATCGGAAAAATTTGACGCTGAATTGCTGGTGAACTACACCGAAACTTTATTCAAAAACGGTACCCAATCGGCTATTTGCGGCTGGGTTGAGGTAGATGGCGCCGGATACGAAGGCTTTATTTTTTTAGTAGAAAAGCAAACAAATACAAATAAAAGTGCTATTTTTAAACCTCTTAATCAATCAACTGTTTTAGAACTATATAACCAAACCATATGGACGCATTAATAGAAAAATTAAAAGGACAAATTATTGAACAGCTTAATTTAGCTGAAGTAAAACCGGAAGAGATCAATCCAGATTCGCCTTTATTTGGCGAAGGTTTAGGCCTGGATTCTATTGACGCTTTAGAGTTGATTGTTTTATTGGAAAAACATTACGGTATCAAAATAGAAGATCCTAAAGACGGAAAAACCATTTTTCAGTCTTTGAGAACTATGGCCGAATACATCAAAGCACAAGGAAAGTCTTAAAAAATTGTCTCAACGCATTTATATTACCGGGTTAGGAATGATCTCGGCAATTGGAAACAATGTGCCCGAGTCTTTCGCGTCTCTGTCCAATTCCAAAACAGGCATTGGCCCGATCAACCATTTAACTACCCGCTATAAAGACGAGTTTTTGGCAGGAGAGATAAAACTATCCAACCAGCAGTTGGCTGAAATGGTTGGAGATTCTAATCCCGCGCTCAACCGTAACTCCTACATTGCCATGCTGGCTGCTAAAGAAGCCGTTACCAATTCGGGCATCGATACCAAAGATGGCTTGCGTACCGGTGTTATTTCATCTACCACCGTTGCGGGCATGAGCAAAACCGAATTGTATTACAAAGAACTGTTCGAAAAAGATGAGCACTTAAGTGTGCTCGATACCCACGATTGTGGCGACAGTACCGAACGCATTGCCGATTATTTAGGCAATGTGGATTATGTGACCACTATTTCCACCGCCTGCTCATCGGCTGCCAACGCCATTATGCTGGGCTGCCGCATGATTAAGCATGGCTTGCTCGATAGGGCTGTTGTGGGGGGCGTAGATGCTTTGTCTAAATTTACCTTTAATGGGTTTAACACACTCATGATCCTTGATAAGGAATGGTGCAAACCTTTTGATGAGAACCGCAAAGGATTGAACCTGGGCGAAGGCGCCGCTTTTTTAGTGATTGAGGGTGAAGAAGCCTTAAAAAAACGCGGTGGTAAAGCCCTGGCCGAAATTGTTGGCTATGCCAATACAAACGATGCCTATCATCAAACAGCTTCATCGCCCGAAGGCTATGGCGCTACCCTGGCTATTAAACAAGCTTTGGAAATGAGTGGCTTAACACCATCGGATATCGATTACATTAACATGCACGGTACCGGCACGCCCAATAACGACCTGTCGGAAAGTGTGGCAACCCTTGCTGTATTTGGCAACAAAGTGCCAAAATTCAGTTCTACCAAAGCCTTTACGGGCCATACCCTGGCAGCTGCGGCAAGCATCGAGGCGGTTATTTCCGTCTTATCTTTGCAACACAACATGATCTTCCCGAACCTGAATTTTACAACACCTATTGCCGACACGAACCTGGTTCCGGAAACCACCCTGGTAAACACTCCTATTAACGCTGTTCTCTCCAATTCGTTTGGTTTTGGCGGCAACTGCTCATCATTGATCTTTAAGAAAGTATAAATTGGTAAAGGCTTACATAAACGGCATAGGTTGCATTTCACCGCAAAACTCCATTGACAGCAATTGGTTCTTTGAAACCATTGAACCTGCCAAAGGCGATTATTTCGACGCGCTGGAACCATCCTATAAAGAGTTTATTGCTCCTAACCTGTTGCGCCGCATGGGCCGTGCCATTAAAATGGGCGTGGCTACGGCTAACCTGGCCATTAACCAGGCCGAAGCTCAAAAAGTAGATGCCATTATTACAGGGACAGGTTTGGGTTGTTTTGAGGATAGCGAACGTTTCTTGCTGGCTTTGCTTAATAACGATGAGCAATTTTTAACACCAACCTCTTTCATACAATCCACCCATAACACCGTTGGTTCGCAAATAGCGCTCATCATGAAGTGTCATGATTATAATTTCACCTATGTGCACCGTGGTTTCTCTTTTGAAAGCACCTTGCAGGATGCCCTGATGCTATTTGAAGAAGGAAAAGAAACCATCCTGGTTGGTGGTATTGAAGAGCATACGCCAAACTTTGTAGTGCTGAACAGGAGAGCGCACAAGTTCCAGGAACAAAGCCTCACTGTACCTGTTTGGGAATCAACCACAGCCGGGATCCAAATGAGCGAAGGAGCCGCTTTTTTTGTGCTGAACAAGCATAAAACAGAAAAGAGCCTGGCAAGTGTTGATGGCATTCAAACGGTATACAAACCAAAAACAAGCGCCGATATTTTAACGAAGCTAAATTCATTTCTGCAACTGCACCAATTAACGCTTTCCGATATAAATGTAACGCTGATGGGTTTTAGCGGCGATGTGAATTTTGATGAGAAATTAAAAGAGCTTTTGCCCGTTATTGAAAAGGACTCGGTTGCGGCGGCTTATAAGCATGTATGTGGCGAGTATCACACGGCCTCTGCCTTTGCCATGTGGGCGGCAGTAAAGCTCATCGAAAAACAGCAATTGCCAAAAGCATTAGCCATTTCAGATAAAGCACCATCAAAAGTAAAATACGTTCTCATTATTAACCAGTACTTAGGCATTAACTATTCGTTCACGCTTCTCAGCCAATGCTAAGACGTATCAGTTTCCCCTCTAAAAAGAGGGGACTATGGGGTGTGTATTGTTTTTGATTGGAAAATTTAGTTTAATGTTTTCAAGTAAACTCATAAAATTCCTTCCTGTCACTGTACTATTCATTATAGGACTTATTCTCTTTTTTTGTTTTAAAACTTCTGTCGATCTCAGCTACTGGTACCTCATCATTTGGATCAAACTATTTCTCCTCGTCCAGTTTTGCGGAGCCTATTTTATTGGCCTCAACTTTCACCTTAATTCAGTTAACAGTTTAAATACAAACGAAAAAAAAGTACTGCTTACGTTTGATGATGGTCCGCATAACCCCAACACCCCAAAGGTGTTAGAGGTGCTTAAAAAGCACAATGCAAAAGCCGTGTTCTTTCTCATTGGTAAAAACATTGCCGGGAACGAAGCCATTGTAAAACAAATTGCAAGCGAAGGGCACCTGGTTGGTAACCATAGTTTTTCGCACCACAACTTCATCGATCTGTGGTCTGCTAAAAAAGTAAGGGCAGATTTTATTGAATGCCAGAAATTAATCCATGCGTTTCAACCTTCTTCAAAACTATTCCGTCCGCCTTATGGTGTTACCAATCCCAACATTGCTAAAGCGGTAAAACAATTAGGCCTCCAATCCATTGGCTGGAACATCCGCAGTTACGATACCTCCATAAAAGATATAGAAAAAATAAAACATCGCATCCTTTCACAGTTAAAACCCGGCGCCATTATTTTACTGCACGACCGTTTGGATTTTATGCCGGACTTGTTGGAAAGCCTTATTCCTGCTATTAAGGATAAGGGATATGAGTTTGCTGATAAGATTTAATTCTCGCTTTTATTTAACATGAAGCCAATACTTAATTGTAAATTTTGAGTATAGTTATTTTTAAGAATGTAATTCCAAGTCCCATCAGTCGTAAAAATGCGGTTACCTATCTCAGAAAAACAGACTGATCCTTCAATAAACATTCTGCGCTGTTTAACAGGTACATAATAGCCAATGTGCCCCTCTAAGACATATGTAAATCTTGGTGTCGCTTCGTTTCCTTTTCCATATACGTTTATCGATTGGAAGATTCTAACACAAGGGGCTGCTCCTAAATCACAATAAAACCTCTTAAAATTATATGATAGGCAGATTGGTAAACGAATATAGCCATATATGGTCTGTGCCTCTTCAGATCGTCCGTCCGGTGTATAATAGTTTATATAATATATATCTGATCGGTGTCCTGTAACAAATATGGATACTCCATATTTGAGGGATAACTTATTTTTAAAATTCCGATGTATTTTAAAATCAGCACCAGGGACTTGAACTGGTTTCTGTGAATATGAATAGCTAGGAATATGCCTTTGAGAATAATTATAAGAAAGAACAAAACCTTTATCTTTATAAGGAAGTGTTTGCGAAAAATAATTTGCACTAAACAATAGTAATATAAAGGTGATTCTGTTCATTAAGAATTATTTTTGCAGCATACTCTCTTCACCATATTTTTATTAAGAGACACTACAAAAATTATCTTTACCTTAACAACTTAAAGTACCCCGTTTTCTTGACCGGTTCGGCATCGCTATAGGTTTCCACTTCGGCCTGGTACACATAGGTTTCCATGTTTTGTGGCACACCTTTGTAAATACCATCCCAACCCGATTTCAGATCGGTGGTTTCATAGATCAATTCACCCCAGCGGTTGTATACCCTAAAGTAATTCAGTTTACGAATGCCCCAGCCAGCAACGTTTATCAGATCGTTAATGCCGTCACCGTTAGGCGTAAAAGCGGTTGGTACATCCACGCTGCTCTTATCTTCAATATGCACAGTGTAAGTGTTCACACGCTCAAAACAACCCAGGGCGTCTTTTACCGTTACACTATAGGTGTATTCCACCGTTGGCGAAGCTACGGGGTTAGGACAGGTTAAACAATCCAGCCAGTCGCCCGGTGTCCACGAATAGCTAAAGCCCGTACCCACAAATCCGGGTAAAGGAGCTGTTTCTCCTATAACAATACTTGTGTCCCACGAAATTGGAATTGGCGGTTCCTGTATGGTTACCAGTAGCGTATTGCTGCCCACACAACCATAGCTGTTGTTAGCGGTTACCGAAAATAAAGTAGAGCTGTTAAGTGTGGCAATTGGGTTGGCACTGTTTGGGTTGTCGAGCCCCGCCGATGGATCCCAGGTATACGTACTGGCGCCGCTCACGTGCAATTGTGTAGGGCTGCCCTGGCAGGTATCGCGCCCGCTTAACACTAAAACAGGAGTAGGGAAGATCTGCATTATTTTTTCGAGTGTGTCTTTGCAACCATGCACATTGTCGGCAATAGCCAGTATAACCGTGTAAGTGCCCGAAGTGCTGTAAGTATGTGCAGGACTTGTTGATGCACTGGAACCCCCATCGCCAAAATTCCAGCTATAAGAACTCGCGTTCTGCGATTGGTTGGTAAACAAGTCGGAAGTGCCTTCACAATGAGCCGTATCGGTTTGCAGGATCTCATTATTACGTTTAAAATCGGCCACTACCTGGTAAATGTTAATTGGTTTCACTACCGAGTACTTGCAGGCCGAATCGGCGCTGTAATAAGTTAGAGAAACGTTGGTGGTGCCTCCCGGCGGGTGGTAATTATACACGTGCGAAATAGGTGACTGAGCCGTTAAATTATAATCGGTACCATCTCCATAATCCCAGCCCCATACAAATACACTCGACGTGTCTTTAATGGTAAATTTAATGGCTTCGCCTTTACAAATATTTATTTTATCCAATCCAAAATCGGCAGAGGCGCTGTATACTTTTATGTTTTGTTTTGTCGTATCGCAGCAGCCAAAAGGCGTGCAGTTAATTAAGGTAACCGTATAAATGCCGGGGGCTGTGTAGGCGGTTCCTACGGTTTGGTTACCCACCACCGGCCCGCCACCTGCTCCAAAGCTCCAGTAGCGTGTTTGTGGCGAATAAGGATTAAGAGAGTTATCCGAGAACAATACGGTAGAACCCGCGCAGGCATTTTGCTTGGTAGGATTATTTTGGTTGGTGTACGACATGATGGCGTCAGGATAATTCTGAACCTGGATCACATACGGTACCGAGTTGGCCCGGCAACCTGCCACATCAGCCGAGCTTAAGGTTACACTGTAATTTCCTCCGGCAGTATACGGATGCGTAACATTGTTACCTGTCGTTACCTGAACCGGGCTGCCATCGCCATAGTTCCAGGTGTAAGTATTAACGCCTGCCGCTGTTGTAGACAGGGACACTGTTTTTCCGGCGCAGAGTTGGAATGGCGAAGCAATAATGTTTGGCGCATACGGCGCATTCATGACGACAGTAAATGTTTTGGAACTGGTACAGCCGCTGGCGTTGTTCACATTAAGTGTGATGGTGTATATGGTTGCGGGAGGTACTGCCGTTGTATAGGTGTGAGTAGCGTTTGGCGTTGTTACTGAAGGAGTTCCGTCGCCAAAGTTCCAGCTATAACCTGTAACAGTTGTATTGGAAGTAACGCTTTGAGTGGCTGTTAAACTAAATGCCGGCACGCAACCAATGGTATTGGATAAGGAGGCATTAGCGGTAATATAACTTACCAGGATAGTTGTCCGGCTCGTATCGCGGCAACCGTTGGCATCTTTTACCACCAGGGTAATAGGCTGTGTACCCTGCGATAAGGTATAACTTGTTGTTGGACTATCGGTAATAACCGGCGGGTCGCTGCCAAAGAACCAGATATAACCCACACCACATTTCCCATCCACATCCTGGCTTAAGGTGGCGCCATAATTGGTATTTACACCGGCGCAGGTAACCGACTGGCTGGTAATGGTAGCTTTGATATCCCTTACTTTTAGTTTCAGCGTATCATAATCAGGCAAACAACCCGTTAATGAATTTTCTCCTTTTAAGATCACGTCATAATCACCGGTTGCGGCGTAAGTGTGATAAAGCGTATGTGCCCCGGATGTATACACGGTATCCCGCTGCCCATCGCCATACCGGATCTCACAAAACGCGGCATCCTGTAACTCCAGGTTGAATTTAACTTTGAAAACAGAATCACAGCGTGTGTAAAGCCTTCCCGAAACAATAGGACCTTTTACCATTACCTGGCTCGGCAGGGTTGTATCGTGTTCGCAGCCAAAGCTATAAGCCGTCAATGTCAACGAATGATTCCCCGTGTGCGAGTACTGCCAGCTTGGGTTGGCGTCGCTAATACAATGCGAGAAATAACTTGCATCCGAGGTAACATGCCAGTGATTGACCGAATCGGATACAGGAGTAAGGTTGGTAATGGTAACCGGTTCATAGGGACATACCACGGTTGGCGAGAATGTAAAATTAGGATGTGGTGGCACCGACACATGGATTGGCCATTTAAAGGAGGTGTCCTTACATCCGGGCACATTGATGATAGAAAGTGTTGCATAATAATAGCCCGGGTTGGTGTAGGTATGAGTTACTAAAGTATTGGTGCCGCTGCTGGTAATACCATCGCCAAAGTTCCAGGTCCAATTTGTAATTGGGGTGGTCGACTGGCTGGTGTCCCTGAAGGTAACGGTGAGCGGGTTACATCCCTGTATCACATCGGTATGAAAGAAGGCGGTTGGCCGTTGGATCGTATCCAGCGATTTTATAATGGTATCCTTGCAGCCGCCGGGAGTTATGGCTATCAAGGTAGCCGTTAAAGGCAGTGGTTGATAGATGGTGTATGGGTTTAAGCTTCCCTGCGTAAATGTATGGGTTGGATTGGTTAGCGTTGAGGTAGTGCTTGTACCGGTTCCCGAAAAGCTCCACGAATAACTGGTTGCACCTGTGGACGTATTTGTATAGTTTACAACCAGCGGCGAGTTACAGCTAAAGGGTGGAACGGAGGTAAAGTTGGCAATGGCCCTTTCCACATTAACCGTGTAGGTTTTGGTTGATGAGCAGGATCCAAGATAAGTAGTAGCTGTTATGGTGAAAACGCCTGAACTTACATAAGTGTGGGTAAATGTTAGCGGAGGAAAAATGGTTTGTACCGGTGTGCCATCACCAAAATTCCATTGTGTTACCGTTGTTGCCGACGTATCCCTTACATAAAACGTTTGTTTATAACAGGCAAAATTGCTTAGGGCTGCTGTAACCGATGGATTGGCAACAGTAACAGTCACCGTTTTTGTATCGCTGCAGGCATTGTTATCGGTGCAGGTAAGGGTTACCGGATAAGAACCCGGGGCTGTAAATGTTACAGGTGGAGGATTTACCGCTGTTGAGGGCGTTCCGTTCAGGTTCCAGCTATACGTTAAGGCCGTACTACCGGTAGTACTGTTGCTGCTTGAATTGGAGCCGCTGAATGTAGCGGTAAATGGAGCCACGCAGGAACTCACCGGCGTAGGCGTGGTGGTAATTATAATATTAGGTTTGGTAGAAACTTTTATCAGGGCTGTTTTGGTAATGGAACTGTCGCAGCCATGTCCATCCTTGTAAATCAAGGTCACATTAAAGGTGCCGCCAATCGTGTAAACGTAATTAGGATTTTGGGCATTGCTCACACCCCCATCGCCAAACGACCATTGCCACTGCGGCGGAAGCGTACCGCCCGCGTTAACCGATTGGTCGGTGAACGACACATTTAAAGGCACGCAACCATGTGTTACATTTAGCGTAAAATTAGGAGTAGGCTTGCCGTAGGCTGTAATGCTTAGTGTTTTAGTGGTCGGGCTTCCCGATACAATGGCCGTATAGGTGGTGACATAAGTTCCCGGGCTGCTGAAGGTATGTGTTGGGTTATTAATGTTGGAGAAAGTACCATCGCCAAATGCCCATTGAATGCTGGAAGCGCCGGTTATACCGGTGTACTGTACACCCACCAGGGGAGCGCAGCCAACCGTAGGCGTTGCCGAAATGGTTTGCGAGTAAGTGCTTGATGAGATACCGATGCAAAGAAAAAAAAGACAAATAATGAGCCGGGTTTTATACATCGGTATTTTTTTTAGTACATTTACTTTAACAAATATAATTTATTTTTTCAAAAAACCACTATCCATGCTATCAAGAATAGTTATAATTATTGCCTTCATGCCTCTTTTTCTCAGGGCACAAATTAGCCAGGAATGTGGTTATAAAATGTCGGCCGCGCAATTATTACAACATTATGCCAGGGTTCAGGCCGTTCCAACCCTGTTGCCCCACGATACGTGCCTGCACCGCGAGCTGTCGTTGGTTTTTCATATTGTGCTGGATAGTACAGGACAGCCTGGGGTGAGTGTGGCTTCTCTCGATGCCTGCGTGAACCAGTTAAACAGTGTATGGAAACCCATTTGCGTATCGTTTAAACGATGCAGCGTAAACTATGTACCCGATTATAACTATAACCAGTGGAAGGATGTGATCCATGAACCCACTTTTTTTCCGAACTATTTTGTTGATAATACCATTGACATTGTACTGGTGGATAATATTGTTACCCCTTCCGGCGCGTCGGGTTATGCCGCTACCATGAGCCACATTGTGATGAATAAGAGTGCCCTGGGTGGCACCACACCCATTCACGAAATGGGACACCTGTTTGGATTACCTCATACCTTTGTGGGAGGAACCGAACTGGTTAGAAGAACCAATTGCTATTCGGCCGGCGATGGTTTTTGTGATACGGAGGCGGATTGTTATCCAGCGGGAAACAATGTCATAGGCCATTGTGATTTTATCCCCGGACCCAAAGATGCCAATAATGATTTTTACACACCACCCCTGGATAATTATATGACTTATTTCAAGTCTTGCCGCTGCCGTTTTACACAAGAGCAATATAACTTTATGGTGTATACCTATTTAACGGCGGGTGGCACGCAGCTGCATTAAGCCAGCTTTTTACTGAGGATCACGCTGCGGTAATTTGTCACGGCCCATTGGGTATAGGCTACGAAATCATAGCCACGTTTTTTATAGTAATTAATTAACCCGGTTGCACCTTCGGCAGTATCTATGCTTATTTGTTTTGCTTTATCCCTTATGGCGCATTGTTCGGCAACATCAATTAACCTGGCTCCAAGCCCGCTGTTTTGATATTGAGGATCGACTGCAAACTGCCCGTAAGCCGCTACAAATGGCTGGTCATAATGCTCATGACCCATTTTTGTTTCAGGAGAACGGTATGCAATTGTACCAATGAGTGTATCGTCAAGCAAGGCAACATAACATTCTGCCTTGTTAATGCGCTGCCGGGTTGTTTCCACATCCTGGTGTGAAGCATGAAAACGAAAGCCCTGGTCGGCCAGTTTTTTGTAAGATCGGTGAAGTAATGAAGTGAGTTCCTCTATGTTATCTGATTCCTGAATAGGACGGATAATTATCTGTGAAAGTAAATTGTTCATAGATGAATAGTATAAAGAGTTTTCAGAACAGTTCTCGACTCTCTCGATCACGACAAGTCGTGATGACGAACTGACAAAACATTTACAAAACCCTAATCCTCATCACCAAAATTGGTAATGGTGCCTACGATCTTAAATTCTGTTCTCCGGTTCTTGGCACGGCCCTCCGGGTTATCGGAACCATCTTTGTTTTTGTTAGGTGCCACCGGCATGCTTTCGCCATAACCTTTGGCCTGTAAACGTTCCCGTGCAATGCCCTTGCTAATGAGGTAGTTCACCACGCTCTCGGCACGTTTTTGCGAGAGCTTCATGTTGTACTCATCGCTTCCCTTATTGTCGGTATGAGAAGAGATCTCGACAATGAGGTCGGGGTTCAGCGTCATAATTTCAAGCACGGTGGTATCAATGGTAATGGTTGAGTTTTTCATCAGGTCGGAACGGTCGAACTCATAATTGATATTCTCTAAAGCAATGGCATGATTTGGTAATTTTGAAAGCACGAACTTGTTCTCAAACGTTTTATCCTGGGTTTCGTTTTTGGTTGAGATCTCCGCATTCGCGTTCAGGTAACCCGGTTTTTTAGCTACCAGTTTATATTCCTGTCCCGCTTCAATACTGGTTTTATAATTTCCCTGCTTATCTACCATCACCGTTTTAATTAAAACAGGCTCTTCGTATTTTTTGTCAACGAGGTAAATGTCAACCAGGGCACTGTCGAGATTCGCGGTTGTTTTATTGGCAAACAATTCTTTTACATTACCTGCCGCAAACAAGTGAATGTAGGCGGTTTGCTTGTGGCTATAAATATCATCGCAGCAGGTAGCATTCTTTAAAGCCACACCACCTTTACGGTTCGAAACTAAAAATCCTTCTTCCCTGTTCTTTGAGATCGAATAGTAGATGTCATCGGCGCCTGAGTTCACCGGTTCGCCCAGGTTCTCGGGATTTGTCCATTTACGGCCGTCGCCAATCACTTTGTAAATGTCCAGGCCCCCTAAACCGCCCCAACCTTCCGAACTAAAAAATAAACTACGTGTATCATTGTCAAAGAAAGGGGTCATTTCATCTTTAGGGGTATTTATTTTTACACCGGCATTCTTTGGCGCTTTGTAAATCTTTTTCTTTTTGTCATATACAAAATACCAGACGTCGAGCCCGCCTTTTCCTTTTGGCCGGTTACTCACAAAATACACCATTTCATTCCCCTTAACAGGATCAATGCAAACAGCGGGTTGTGTACTGGTGTAATTAGGATTGTTAATGGTTTTATTCAGCTTCACAGGTTCTGTCCATTCACCATTTACTTTTTCGGTCATAAAAATAGCGCATACCATCACCCCTTTCCAGTTTGGCTTGCATGAGGTGTAGTACATTTTATTGCCATCGGGTGTAAAGGTAGCGTTCCCAACATTTTCGCCGGGTTTATTATAGGTACCACCCATAAACTCTTCGCCAAACACCCAGTTATTATCAACCTTTTTGGCGGTGTAAAATTTGCGTACCGGAATATTGGCGCTGTCTTCGCCTTCGGTCACGTATTCCTTTTTATTGGTCCTGAGCGAAGAGTATAAAAACGTGTTCTCATCCATCGATATGGGCGAAAGCTCCACGTGCACTTTATTAATAGAAGTATCGAGGTGTTGCACAATGAACTTTTGTGTTTGGTTCATGATGTTCTTCACCGAATCGCAAAACACAATTTCTTTTTTGGCCTGTTTTTTCAGGTCTTTTTCAGGGCCTTTATATTCTTTAATGAATTTGGCATAATTCTCTTTTGCTTTTGGGTACTTGGCCGAGGTTTTGCACATTTCGGCATAATAGTATAATGCCAGGGCATTCTTTTCCTTATCAGATTCGTAGGCCTTCAGGTACATTTTTTCGGCCCTTTCGTAATCACGAACCAGGCGGTAGGCATCGGCAATTTTGTATTGCACCTTACTGTCGGTAGGAACTTTTTTCAAATACGCTTCATAAAATTCAATGGCAGTATTCTGATCTCCCTGGGAGGCATAACTGTTCCCCAGTTTTTTCAGGTCCTTGGGTGACATGCGCGCCCTGGCAGCACTGTCGGTTTGCGAGTAGCCACAGAAACAAAGGAAGATAAATATGATAAAGAGCCTAATACCTGTCACAAGGAATTTGTTTTTTACTGATACGTGAATTTTTACCTGTATAGATCAACGCGATCTCATAAGCGCCTTTTGAGGAAGTTGCGGTCTTTAATGGTGAAACATTAATGTCGTAACTAAAACCAATGGTGTAGTTGTTGAATTTTAAGCCGAGGTTAACAATGGCCGCGTCAGAAATACGTTTTACACCTTTACGCCACATAAAGCCGCCAAATACCTTGTTCTCGAAAAAAGTACTTTTACTTAATGTGTATTCAAGGTTTAATCCAAAAATCCAGTCGTTTGCCTTTGTGGTCACATTTACAACGGTGTTGGGTACAACCGCTATTTTATTGGTAGCATAATAGCGCAAGGACCCAAAGTAAATTTGTCGCACAGGCAACTTATTGGCATCGGCATAAAACGATTCTCTTGGGTTGGTTAAGTGAAAGAAAGAACCACCGATCTCAGGTTCAAATTTTTTAATGCGTTTGCTCACGTTAAAGCCTGCATTGAGGTCGAAATAAGTGATGCGCTGTGTGATATACGATTCACTATTTGGTAAGGAGTTGTCAAACGAGCCGGTATTCCAGTTTAGCTGGTTTGGGAAGGTATGCGAATTAATATCCAGGGTTTTAATGACCACGCCCGGTTGAATGCCTGCGCTGAGCTTAAAGCCCGCAATTTTTTTATGGTAAGCTCCCGAAACAAAAACTTTGGTAACGCCTAAATTGCCCCCCGACTTATCGTTTACTAAAAAAATGCCTGCAGCCACATTCTGGTTGGCCGGGTAAAAATTCATGTCGCCACCAATGGAGTAGGTGTTATAGGCTTTATCGATCTCGCGCCACTGTGCGCGGTAATTTCCCATAATGCGCCAATCGCCGTTATAATTACCAGTATTGGCTGGGTTCATGGTTAAGGGCGAAAGATTGTACATGGAAAAATGAATATCCTGTGCCTTGGTAAAAAGAGCAAAAAATAAAAGTCCCAGTAGCAGCTTTGCCTTCATTAAACAAATATAATTAAATATCTAAGTATTTAAAATAAATTGAGGGCTATTTGTTAGGATTTTAAAGCATGGAACGACTATTGATTGTCACTTCGAGTAAAATTTGCTGTCTCTTTGCAAATTTGTATCGAGAAGTGATGAAGAAAAAAACAGTTCTCGATACGTTTTTTGTAAAGGGCACACAAAAAACACTCGAACTGACAGGTAGGATCAATAAGGACTTTGTTTCCTGATAAGCCTGCCGAAGAGCTTTGGAAAAAACCGTTTTATTTTAACAATGAGCAGTTCTTTACCGCCCACAAAAATCTCTTCCTTGTCATTTAAAATGCCCGTAATGATTTGTTTGGCACAGGTTTCGGCGCTCATGGCATTTTCGTGGCTCTCATCCATTTGGTTATGCGAGGCACCATTGCCCGCGGCGGCATTCAGCGATACGTTGGTCTTTATTTTTCCGGGACAAACAATTAAAACACTCAATCCTTTTTTCTCCACTTCAAGTCGCAGGCTCTCAAAATAGCCTTGCAGGGCATGTTTGGCGGCAGAGTAAGAAGAACGCAGGTAAAAGCCAAACTTACCGGCAATACTGCTTACGACCACAATTTTTCCTGAACCGTTTTTGAGCATATCAGGTAAAACCGCTTTCGTTAAATTAACGGCGCTGAAATAATTGATCTCAAACAAGCGGCGCTCCATTTCAGTTGCAGTGTCAACAGCTTCGGCCCTCTGGCTTTGCCCTCCGTTGTTGATTAAAAGATCGATCTTTCCGAATTTGGAAATGATCTGTTGGACATAATCGGCTGCTTTAGTGGTATCGGAAAGGTCGAAAGGAAGGATGAATGAATTGCTTGAATTTAAATTAGCGATGTTTGCAACACGCTCTAATTCCTGTTCCCTGCGGGCCGATAAAATAACCACAGCATGTTGTTTGGCACATTCGTATACCAATGCTTCGCCAATGCCTGAGGAAGCGCCGGTGATCCAGATGACTTTATTTTGTAGAGTATTCATTTTATTCTTTTTTCGTCATTGCGGAGGAGGGACGACTGAAGCAATCTCATATCATGTTAAGTTTGAGATTGCTTCGCTCCGCTCGCAATGACGGTTAGGTTTCAATTAGCTTAATTACTTCCGATGTTTGTATTTCCCTGATGCAATGACAATCCATGTTTTTTTTACAATCCATGCAATCTTTATTCAATACCAGGTAATGTGCATTCACACCAATAGGTTTCCATCTTCCCGGGTGAATAGGGCGCATAGGGGCAAACAGGCCGATGGCTTTTTTACCAAGGGCAGCGGCAATGTGTAAAGGCCCGGTGCTGGCGGCGATCAACACATCACAATGATTTATGAAAGCGATAAATTGCTGCAGGGATAACTTTCCGGTAAGGTCAACTGCTTCCGGGTGTTTTTGCAAGAGCTCTTTTACCAGCTCGCCTTCCTGTTGTGTACCGCTGATATAAACACCGTATTTACTTTTATCCAATTCCGTAATCAATTTCGAAAAGTTGTCGAGGCCCCATTCCCTGGCACTACCCTTTGATTTGGGATGGAGGATGATGTTGATCTTGCTTTTATCAATCAACTTTAGAAACGGATCGTCGAGAGTAGGAATTAGCGTGAAACCATAAAAATCGGTCAGCTGTTCGGTACTGAAATTTGTAGTGATGTGTAATGGCGCCAGTAATTTGGCATTGAGCTGCGCTTCGTGCAGGTCGGAATTTTTGCGCGACAGGGAAACTTTTACGTTGCAGGTAAACCAGTGCCATAAACGGTTGGTTGTGCCAATACGGTTTTTGATAACCGCTTTTTTTGCCAGTTGTGCAATGTGCTTTACAGGAAACACGTGAATGATGTGTGTAGCGTTTAAAGCTTTAAACGTCTTCACCTGCTCTTGTTCCGGTAATTTTAACATCTCATCGTAGCTCACAAAAGCATCAATATGTTGCGACAGGTTAACAACCTCTTTGGTATAATTTCTTCCTAAAAAAATAATTTGGCTGCCGGGCAACTGTTGCTTAATAATACCAGCCATGGGCAGGGTCAATACCACATCGCCAATGCTATCGGTACGACTGATGATTATGACAGGATTAGTTTGCAAGTGCTTTTTGTTTATAAAGGACCCTTATTTTTTTATACTTCAGCCAGGTGGCATAAGCCGAGATCTTTGAAATTAAATATCCCGCTTTACCATCTAAAAAGCCCAAATGCAGCAGGTAATGGTCAATGAACTTAGCAATGGGATTTGCGATCAATTTATAAGCGGGCGCTTTTTTTCCTGCTTCCACAAATGCTTTGGCGGCAATAGTGGTAAAATACTCCACCTGTTTATAATGATCTTCCACACTGTAGTAACTATAATGCAGGATATCGCCTTTGATGTGTTTGGTGTTTTTATCGCCTTCCCTCAACTCATATTTGTCGTGCGGATTGATGCCGGTCCAGGCACCTTTGCGGCTGTCCCACAAACGCATTTTAGTGTCAGGGTACCAATTACAGTGTTTTACCCAATGCCCGCAATAATTGGTTAAGCGGTTCATGTAATAGCCATCGTGCGTCCAGTTTTGCTTTATTTCCAGGATGGATCTTTTTAAGGTCTCATCAAGCGCTTCATCGGCGTCAAGCGATAGGATATGAGGATAAGTGGCGTAAGTGATAGCCCGGTTCTTTTGCTGGATATGCCCGTCGAAGACGTGCTCGTAGAATTTGACGCCGAACGATTCGCAGATCTCTTTTGTACGGTCTTTGCTGAAAGAATCAAGCACCACAATTTCGTCGGCAATATCTTTTACCGACTCAAGGCAACGGGCAATGTTCTTTTCCTCGTTAAACGTAATGATGACAACTGATAGTTGAGGCACGATGTAAATTTAAGAATATGTGCGGTTTTTTGGTAACAAAGCTTAAATTTGTTTTGTGCAAAACAACCCACAAAAGTTCCCTTTTAAGGGAACGTATTTATACATTATTTTATTATGCCTTGTATTTCCCCTGGTGTATTTAAAATTATTCAGTGCGGGTTTTTTAAGCTGGGATGATGCAGAATATGTTCTGGATAATAAGGATGTGCACGATTTTAACCTCAAAGCCTTATTTACTAAGTTTTACGTAGGGAACTACCATCCCTTAAGCATGCTGAGCTATGCCATTAACTGGAAACTGTTTGGTAAAGAAGCATTGGGTTACCATGTCGAAAACATGGTATGGCACCTGTTAAATGCTATTTTGGTTTTTGTGCTTTGTAAAAAACTGTTTAAGAATGAAGCCAGGGCATTTTTAGTGGCCGTAGTTTTTGCCTTTCATCCTACGCAAACAGAATCAATGGCCTGGGTAGCTGAACGAAAAACATTGCAGTATGCCTTTTGCTTTTTATGTGGCCTTATTACTTACATCCATTTCATTGAGAAAAAACAGTGGAAATTCCTTGTCTACACAGTTATATTGTTTTGCCTGTCCTTGTTATATAAACCTTCTGCCATTGTATTTCCCTTTGCATTGCTGTGCATTGATTTATTTTACGACCATACTATCACTAAACAAAAGTTCCTTCAAAAACTCCCTTTCATTATTCCTTCCATTATTATAGGCATTGTTACCATGCAGGCCCAGGAAGCGGGCAAGTTCATTAACGAAAGCCATGCCTACCCGGTATATGAACGTATTGGTTTAGCAGGTTACGCCATTATGCAATATGCTTACCGTTATTTTGTGCCGGCCAACTTATCGGTTATTTACCCTTATCCGCAGGATAAATTGGTGAGTGCTGTGATTGGTTATATAGTGATTCTGGTACTGGCCTTTGGTTGTTATAAGCTGTATACAACAAAACGTTATCCTGTTCTCACCGGCATTTTGTTTTTTGTCGTAAACCTTTTGCTGGTATTGCAATTTGTTCCTTTTGGCGAGGTACTCACCGCAGACCGTTATATGTACCTGCCGGTTTTGGGCTTGAGCATTGCTGTATTTTCGTTGGTTAATTTAAAGGAAAAACAAATGAAGGTGATCTCTGTATTGCTGATCTTCATTCTCGGTGGCTTATCCTTTGTACGTGCCGGTGTATGGCAAAACAGCAGCGCTTTATATACCGACATCTTAAAAAAACACCCGCATTCATCAATTGCCTTAAACAGTTTGGGAGCCGAGTATATGTTAAGTCGTAATTACGACCGTGCTATTGGCTACTTTAACAAAGCCATTAATGAGGATGTAAATAACCACAAAGGCTACTACAACAGGGGATTGCTGTACGCGCAAAACGGGAAATTCAATGAAGCTTTAGCTGATTTTAATAAAGCCATTGAATTAAAGCACTATCCAAAAGCGTATGTAGCCAGGGCCAATGTGTATTACATGCTCAAAGATTTTTCGAAAGCCATGAGCGATGCGGAAGTTGTTTTGAAAGCGGAACCGGATAATGTGAAAGCGAATTTTGTCATAGCCAATTGCTACGATGACCTGAACCAGCTTGACAAAGCAATGGTATACTACAATAAGGTTATTGCTTTAAATACCAGTGATCCTTCTTTTTACCTGCGCCGGGCTATTGTGCATGGAAAGCTGAAACAATTTGACCAATGTTTAAAAGACCTGGATGCCAGTACGGCCATTAATATGAATTACGGAGAAGCTTATTTTTGGAAAGGAGTAGTAAAGGTAAATATGAGCCAGAACCCATGCGACGACCTAAAGAAAGCGTTAAATTTAGGGTATACTGCCGCCGAGGGGCCTTTGGCCAAATATTGCCGCTAGAAAAAGCCGGGTGTCACTTCTCGATACGTTTTTTGCAAAAGGGCAGGCAAAAAACACTCGAACTGACAAGCATCGCACTTTATTCCGATAAATTATATTATTTTTTTCTGCCGGGGCATTTTTTACACCGGTCGCCCTTTTTATAATCCTTGCAGCACTCTTTCTTTTTCTTGCAGCAGTCAATGAACGGCAACAACGGACAATCGAATGTCAGTCGGGAAGGCTTTTCAAATTTAAAATCGTCGTTCATGGAATCAAATCTCTTTAATTTAAGAAGATATAACAATACCTCAAAAATGGTATCGAAAAAGAACTTGTATATTTGTGGCGCAAAAAACGATCATCTCTTATCAATTGAAGATACAAGCTTTAAATACATGGATCACCAAAGGGAATGAGCCTTTGCTTATTGCCGGGCCTTGCGGCGCCGAAACAGAGGAACAGGTACTGCATACTGCCAAAGGCATTTCGGAGATCCCAAACGTAAAACTATTCAGGGCAGGGATCTGGAAGCCCCGCACACGTCCCAATTCGTTTGAGGGAGTGGGCGAGGAAGGCCTGATTTGGCTTACAGAAGTTCAAAAACAGTTTGGCTTAAAAACAACGGTTGAAGTAGCCAACGCGCAACATACCGAGCTGGCTTTAAAGCATGGCGTGGATGTTTTGTGGGTAGGCGCCCGAACCACCGGGAATCCTTTTAGCGTACAGGAAATTGCCGATGTGCTGAAAGGCGTTGATATCCCGGTCTTTATTAAAAATCCTATTCATGCCGACATACAACTTTGGTTAGGGGCTATTGAACGTTTTGCAAACGCGGATATTACTAAACTGGCAGCTATTCACCGGGGATTTCACTATGCAGGCAAAACAAAATACCGGAACAAACCCTTGTGGGAAATTGCTATTGAACTAAAAACCTTGGTACCCGAACTGCCCATTATTTGTGATCCAAGCCACATTAGCGGGAACCGGGAACTCATTCCTCATGTGGCGCAAAAAGCCCTTGACCTGGGCATGAATGGCTTAATGATCGAGTCGCACATTAACCCGGCAGTGGCGCTCAGCGACGCACAGCAACAATTAACGCCTGCCGGCTTAAAAGACTTGCTCAATAGCCTTGCTTACAGGCAAACATCTTCTCAAAACCCCGAGTGTACCGATCAACTCAGCCAGTTCAGGAGCATGATCGATGAGGTGGATGATGAGTTGATTAACGTGCTGAAAAAGCGAATGAACATTATTGAAAAGATCGGGGAATATAAAAAGGAACATCACATTACCATTTTTCAGTTGGAGCGCTGGCAGGAAATTTTAAGGAACCGTCCGCAATGGGCCGAAAAATTAGGCATTCCACGAGGCTTTATTGAAAAGATCTGCCAGCAATTGCATGAAGAATCGATCCGGATCCAGACAGAGATCATGAACAAGAAATAATAAATCTAAAATGCTGTCAGCTCGGGTGTTTTTTGCCTGTCTTTTGCAAAAAACGTGTCGAGAACTGTTTTTTTCTCTATCACTTCTCGGTATAAATTTGCAAAGAGGCAGCAAATTTTACTCGAAGTGACAATCAATATTATTTTGTACCTAAAAGTTTAAGTTTCCAGATTACCTGTTCAGGTATTTACCCGCTTTTTTGTTTCCCAGCTCATGTGCTTTTTGCAATAAAGGCAAGCCCTGTTCTTTTTTACCCGATCTGTAATAATATAATCCCAAATTAAACAGCACATCATTGTTATTAGGACTGGTTGCATATGCTTTTTTAAAATACACCGAGGCTTTTTCGGGTTCTTGTTTTTGCATGTAGCAAATCCCAATATTGTTCAAGGCTTCTGTATAAACGGGGCTTAAATCAATGGCCTTTTGCAGGTAAGTAATGGCACTATCTGTTTTACCGGTAGCGGCAAGGGCCCAGCCATAATTATTGAGGAATTTTGCATTGTTAGGTTCAACCCTCACCGCTTTTTTTAAAAAAGGAAGGGCTTTAGAAAAGTTGGACGTGGAATTATAGTAATATCCCATATTGTTTAAGGCCAGCGGATTATCGGGATCGACTTTTAGCTCGGCCTCGAATAAAGTTTGAGAATTTTTCCAAATGCTGCTTCTTTTAAAGCAGAGAACCACAAAAACAACCGTAAAGGCAATAAGCGTAAACCGGTAAGTTGAGGGCTTAATGCTAACGTTTTGCAGTAGAAGGAATACGATGATGACAGGAAAAATAATGGATACATAAAAATACCGTTCGCTCACATAAGAGTGTGTGTTAGAGTAAATCTGCAATACCGGAAGCAGGAATAGGAGCCATGCTAAAAACAAAAAGCTAACCAGTTTATTCTTTTTTATTAAGAAATGGTATAACATCAGCGCGGTCATGGCAAAACCCATTGCCATCAATAAAACAAGTTCTCCAAAAAACAGCTTCTCCTTTACAGGAAACAAATGAAAAAGGCTTTGCTTGAAAGGCATAAATGGTTTTATAAAATAATAGCCGATCTCGGAAAACACCAGTCCTGTTTTTTCAATGAAATTATAGCTGGTAAAGGCTGCTGTTATGGGACCCGCTCCTGAAAGCGAATGGATTGATACAACAGAGAACAGAAGGGAAACCAGGAAGAAGGGAATTAAAAAGGCGAGTTTTTTTATCCACAGGCTTAATGGCCCAGGGGCTTTTTCTGTATAAAAAATACATACTAAAAAAAGGAAAGGCAAACTCACTGCCATGGGCTTGCTTAAACACGACAAAACAAAGAATAAAAAGCAAAACAAAAGGTATTTGGTTTTTTGACGTTGGCGGTAGTTAATGAACTGCAGGGCTGATAAAAAATAGAACAGGCAATACAATACATCCTTTCGCTCCGTTATCCAGCAAACACTTTCAGTTATCAAGGGGTTTACCGAAAAGAACAATAACACAAAGCAAATGAGATAAGTGTTTTTTATGCCCATTTTTGTGAGAATGTTAAGGAGCAAAAGTGCATTGATGATATGCAGCGCAAGATTAAAGAAATGAAACACTTTGGCATTATCACCGAACACTGAATACTCAAGCAAATAACTAAAAACAGTAAGCGGAACATAGAGGTCGGTAGTTTTAATAAAGAAGATGCTTTTAACATTCTCAACCGAAAAAGACCGGATGAACGGGTTATTTAATACATATTCCGGATCATCATAATTTACAAATCCCGCGTTTAAAACCGGGAAAAAAGCGAGGACACAGGCGATAATGGTAATAAGAGCAATTCGCCGTTTTATGTTAAGTTCCATTAGTCAATAATACGTTTTCCCAGGATTATCAATCCTCTTTCAGCATCCTGCATATTGGCTATTTTTGGCAGGTGCGCCCATTTCTCGAAGCCCATGCTGTAAAATAAGTTTAAGCTGGGTTCATTATGGTCAAAAATAAATCCAAGCAGGGTTTTTATATTTAGCTCAGCACAAACATCCATCGCTTTTTGCAGGCAGGCTTTTCCCAAGCCCTTGCCACGCGCGTTTTCCTCAAGGTAAATGCTTACTTCTACAGTTCCGTCATAGGCTGGGCGTCCATAAAATGAATTAAAGCTCATCCATCCGGCATAGGTATTATTTACAAACACAAGCCATAAAGGTCTGTGCTGTGGCGAATGGGCATTAAACCAACTTTGTTTGCTTTCAACCGATACCGGTTCAAGATCGGCGGTAACCAGGCGCGATGCCACCGTTGAGTTATACGTAGAAACTATTTTTGGGAGGTCGCTTTGCTGAGCGTGTGTAAATTTAATATCCATGGTTATTTATAACAAGCCCTTAAAAATTTGCGAAGCGCTGCATTGCTCACCCTTGGGCTTTCTAAAAAACCCATGTGCCCGTCATGCTCCAGGTATAACAAATGTTTGTTGTGTACCAGTTCCGATTGTTCCAACAGCTGTTGGTAAGGCAACACATTATCCAGTTCGCCAATCACCATCATCACCGGGTAATGCACCATGCCCAGTATCATGTCGCGGTTCGTACGATCGGCCATGCCCTCGAGCGAAGCAATAATGGATTGCCGGGATGTTTTAGCCGCTATTTTTTGAGCAAAGGCAATTTCCTCTTTCAGGTATTTGGTGTTTTTTGCAGCGAATAAATTTCTGACAACCTCGGTGGTGTAAATTTTATGATTAGCCTTTACTACTTTTACAGAACGCCTCCGGTCGCGTTTCTTTTCCTCGGTATCGGCGTAAGCCGATGAATGATACAAGCAAAGGCCTTTTAAATGATCGGGAAAGAGATCGGCAAAAGCGAGGGCGGCATAGCCTCCCATGCTGTGACCAATAATGACATAGCGTTTCAGGCGCAAGCTGTCCATCACGGTTTTTACACATTTGGCAAGCAACTCCATGATGTGCACATAACCAAAGCAATCGCTGCCGCCATGTCCTGGCAAGTCAATAGCAATAACCCTGTATGAGCGGGAAAGGTTTTTTATGGTTGATTCCCAGATCTCATGGGAACCTAAAAAGCCATGCAGCAACACAACTACCCGTCCTTTCCCGGTGTCGGAAAAAGTAACGTTCCCTTTTTTAAAGTGTGCTGTTTTTATCATGTCAGTTCAGCCTGTGGTGTCTTTCAAAAAAAATGTTCTCGTTGCTAATATATTGTTTGTTTTTTGATTTTGGCTTAATGATAACCAGCTCTTCAAACTGTTGGGGCTCCTGGTTTTCAAATAAAACAGGTTTTTCGCTCCGGTCCTGGTATTGCACAATGCTGTCGAAACTCCCTGTTATTTTATCGCCAAACGTTAGCTTATCGGGGTCCCATGTTTTCCCTGCCATGCTTTTCCAGTAAACACCCGTTTCGGGAAGCATCGAAAATTCGGCAGAAAATGAGCTCCTGAGGTAGGAATGCTGGATATAGCGATGGGTTTTCAGGTCAAACAGCACAATTACCGCATCATATCCACTTTCATTATTTATTTTCAGGCTATTATTTGTGCCAAAGCTGCTCATACCGCCAAAATAACCCTGGTAAGGTTTATCGCCGTTCTCGGGCCGGGTAATTTTTGGTTTAGAGGCAATTGTACTGGTTGTATTTTGGGCCTGGGTCCTGATCTTAGGATCGGGCTTGAACATGGCAATGATGAGCATTAATAAGCCAACCGCGAGTGGCGTGGCAAACAGTACATACTTATAATCATTGTAAGTATTTGTGGGCTGCTCAACACTAACGGTCCGCTTCTTTGTTTTGTAATAGTTCTTGTAATATTCACGTCGCTTAATATCCTCATCGGTCGTTGTCCATTCTTTTTGTCCCTTGTTTTTGGGCTTGTGCTGGCGGGGCGTCACATCAGGCGTTACAATACTCCCTGTATCATAACGTCTTCTTAAGGTAGGGTGAATGAGCGTATTGTAGGCCTTCAGGATCTGCTGAAAAATAACCTTGGCATTCGGGTCATTCGGGTTCTTATCGGGATGGTAAAGTTTGGCCAGCTTGCGGAAAGCCGCTTTTATTTCAACATCAGAGGCGGTTCTCGAAACCCCTAATATTGAATAATGATCTGACATGAATACTGTACTTTATTTTAGTGGAGCAAAAAAAGCATAAGGCCGTTGATGTGCTATTTTTCCTTGTATACCCGGGCAAGGTCGTAATAGCGCATCGCGTTCAGGTGCAGGCCTTTTATTTTGTTTGACATCAAGCGGTAAGAGCCTTCGTACCACAACGGTATTACTGGTGCATCTTCAACAAGCAGTTGTTCCGCTTTCATAAAATAAAAATAGCTGCTGTCCCTGGTATTAGCGTCGCGACCCTTTTTAAAATAGCTGTCGTATAAGGGATTTTGGTAGCGCGATGTATTGGGAAAACTGGCGCTGGCCATATCCTGCGGTACGGTGTAGCCAACAAACAGGCTCAAAAACGTTTCAGGGCTGGCGTAGTCGGCTACCCAACCATCCCTGTATAGATCGCTTTTACCGTGCATCTGTAATTCGTATTTCTGAACATTTGGCAGGGACTCGAAATTCATATTGATGTTTAAATTTTCTTTCAACTGTTTCTGGATCTCTACTGCCACCGAGCTGTTGCGGGAATTGCCGGCATTTACCAATACCCTTATTTCAGGGAAACCTTTACCATCCGGGTAGCCCGCTTCGGCAAGCAGTTGTTTGGCTTTTGCCACATCAAACTGGTAACCCTGAATTTTTTTAATATCGTAACCGCTGAATGTGTTTGGTGTAATGCCATAAACCGACGCGCCAATGGCCTGGCCCTGGAGCACATTATCCACGAGCTTTTCCTTGTCGATGGCATAATTTATGGCTTTTCGAACCTTTACATTATCAAACGGCGCTTGTTTTGTATTAAACACGTAGAACTGGCTAATCATTTCCGGTTCCCTTTGCAGCATTGATTTTGGAGGGTTGCTCACAAATTCCTTAATGTGTTTTTCCACCACTTCTTTAACCCTTAGCGATGGCAAGGTGTTAATGAGATCGAGAGAATGATTTTCAAAAGCAAGCAAGCCATCCTCAATCGGCACAATCTTCACGATCACTGTATCCAGGTAAGGCAATGCGCAACCGGCGCTGTCGGTGCGGTAATAGTTCTCATTTTTCACCAAAACAATTTTTTCCTTGGTTGATGAGGCATCATACATGAAAGGGCCCGCGCCGTTTTTCAGGTCTTTTCCATACGCTTTCACCGCTGTTTCATTCAACAGGGCGGCGGCTGGGTTTGCCAGCAATTTTAAAAAGCTCATGCTTGGGTGCACCAGTTCAAGGGAAAAGGTATAGTCGTCAACGATCTTAATGCCTGATATGGATTTGCTTTTATTTTCGTAAAATTCGGTAGCGCCCAAAAGCCTGTCTTTTAAAAGGGGTTCAAACTGGTAATTGGCTTCCGCTTTTGTGCTGATGAGCTCAAGTGTGTACTTTACGTCTTTGCTTGTAATCTCAGGGCCTTTGCCATCTTTGTAGCATTTATCGTCCTGAAAATGGACGCCTTTTTTTAAGTGAAAAGTAATTGTTTTTCCATCGGGCGAAATTTCCCATTTTTCTGAAATTCCCGGCGCCGCTTCAAGGGTTACAGGGTTTAAACGTACCAATCCTTCATGTATTTGCGAAGCTACAAGACCTTCAACCTGCGATGTAATGGAATGAGGAAAAACAGAGCCGATTTCAACATTTTCAGCCATGACAAAAGTTCCCCCGTTTTTCTCTGATTGTTTCCTGCTATCACCACCCCCATTATGCTTACAACTCAGGATAAATAAGGAACAGGCTACTGCTAAAACAGAAATGTTAAAATTCATACTTTTCTTACTTATTAAAACTGCCTAAAGATAACAAATAATCGACTATTTCTGAATATTTACTGATTATTTCATTTTTTTTAAGAAAAAAACCGATTTTATTTTGTTTTTCTCAAATATCGTTTTAATATTGCATGACTTTTTGCAGACGTGCTAAAAACAACTATTATGAAACAATTTTATCTATTTATAATTCTATCCTTAACCTTTGTCACCAAAGGCTTCTCACAAGGTGGCGTTATTATCCTTGAAGGGAACTATCAGGGAAAAAACCTGTATGTTCAAAATCCTTTTGGTAGCGGTGGTGTAGGTTTTTGTGTGAACGAGGTATTGGTTAATGGAAATATTACAACAGATGAAACAAACTCAAGCGCGTTTGAAATTGATTTCAAACCTCATAAATTAAACATTGGCGATAAAGTAGAAATTAAAATCAAACATAAAGAAGATTGCAAACCTAAAGTTCTTAATCCTGAAGTTTTAAAACCAAAAAGTACGTTCGAAGTTATGTCTATGACGATAGACAAAGACGGAACTGTAAAATGGTCAACAAGATCTGAAACAGGAAAATTAGCTTTCGCCGTTGAGCAGTTCCGCTGGAACAAATGGGTAAAAGTTGGTGAGGTTGACGGAAAAGGAACTCCAAGCACCAATAACTACGAATTTAAAATTACACCACACTCAGGAAAAAACCAGGTACGTGTGCGTCAAACAGATTACAGCGGTCAGCCACGTTTGTCAAAACCGGTTGATTTTATGTCAGATATGCCTGAAGTAACCTTTGCACCGGTGAAAGTATCAAAAGACATTAACTTCGTTGCTTCCGACAAACCGGTTGAAACCATGTATGAAATCTATGATCAGTATGGTAACGTGGTGAAAAGAGGTTTCGGTTCTTCGGTAGACGCTTCAAATCTTGCTAAAGGAGGCTACTTCTTAAATTACGATAATAAAATGGGCGAATTCATTAAAAAATAAGCCCCGAACTATAAAAAACATTAAACGCCCCGAAAATACTTCGGGGCGTTTTTATTTAAACTAATTTAAAGCTAAATTTGTTGTATGTACACAATTAAAGTAAACGGAACAAAAGAATTTAAAACAGAGCTGCAAAAGCAAAGTAACACTACTATTGAAGGCGCTTTAAACGGCATTGGTTTCGCAGCCGATATCATTAAGGTAAGAGAAGGGGTTTATCATTTGATAAAAGACGGGGTGTCGTATAACCTGGAAGTGGTGAAACATATACCAGAAGAGAAGAAACTGCTGGTAAAGATCAATAATACGCCTTACAGTCTTGATATTAAAGATAAGTACGACGACCTGTTGCATAGCCTTGGGCTCGATAACCTGGCTACTAAAAAGGTTAACGATATTAAAGCGCCAATGCCGGGCATGGTACTGAACGTGTTGGTAACAGAAGGGCAGGAAGTGAAAAAGGGCGATGCCCTGATTGTATTGGAAGCCATGAAAATGGAAAACATATTAAAATCGCCAACCGATGGTGTGATTAAAAAAATTGCCATTAACAAAGGCGTGGCGGTGGAAAAAAACCAGATCTTAATTCAGTTTTAACATGAGCGACAGAAGGGATTTCTTTAAAAAACTAGGCCTGCTTGGTCTTTCGGGTATTGCTACCAAACTGGTGAGCAACGAACAATTAAACGCCCTTGAAAGCCTTGGGAATGAGAGCCTCTTAGCCAATGCGTTTACATTGCCACCTTTACCGTATGCTTACAATGCCCTGGAACCTTTTATTGATGCGCAAACCATGGAAATCCATTACACAAAGCATCACCAGGCTTACGTTAACAAACTAAATGAAACCCCATCCACCAACCTCGATTACCAGGTGGATGATGCAACCAAATGCAAAAATATTGATACCACTACATCTTCTGTGATAAGAAACAACCTGGGTGGACACGTGAACCATTCCCTGTTCTGGACCCTCTTAAAGCCCAATGCCGGAGCAAAACCAAATGCACCGAAAGGAAAACTGGCCGAGGCAATCAGCAAAGACTTTACCTCCTTTGAGGAGTTTAAAAAACAATTTTCCGAAAAAGCGGCCAAACACTTTGGCAGCGGCTGGTGCTGGCTTATTGAACAAAACGGGAAACTAATGATTACTACCACGCCAAACCAGGACAATCCCTTAATGAAAGTGGCCGAGCAACAAGGTAAGATTGTAATGGGATTGGATGTATGGGAACATGCCTACTACTTAAAGTACCAGAACAAGCGCGCCGATTACATCAGCAATTGGTGGAATGTGGCTAACTGGGACAAAGCAGAGGAGCTTTATAATAAAGCATAGCCAACTGTTATTTCAGGATTGACCCTGAAAGGGTCAAATGTGAATAGAAAAACAGCCATAAAAAGTGTACGACCCCAAAGGGGTCGAATGTTAATCCCTCTGATTTTTTACAAACATACGATGCCTTCGGCATCATTTTTTTCCTTCTCAATCTCAGCGTTTTTCGGTAAATTAGAGCCTTAATTTTTTCACTATGCTACGTACACACACCTGCGGCGAATTACGATTATCGGATGTCAATAAACAAGTTACCTTAAGCGGTTGGGTTCAAAAATCGCGCGACCTTGGCGGTATGACCTTTATTGATTTGCGCGACCGTTACGGAATTACCCAGTTGGCGTTTAACGAAGATGTGGATAAGGAAATGAACACCAAGGCGCGTACCGTTAGCCGTGAATTTGTGATCCAGGTTACAGGTACTGTTATTGAGCGTGAGAGCAAGAATAAGAATAATCCTACCGGCGATATTGAAATACTGGTAAAGGAATTTAAGATCCTGAACGAAGCAATTACTCCACCATTTACCATTGAAGACAATACCGATGGCGGCGATGAGCTGCGCATGAAATACCGCTACCTTGACTTGCGCCGTAATGAAGTGCGCAAGAACCTGGAGCTGCGCCACCGCATGGCCATTGAAACACGAAATTATCTTGATAAATTAAATTTCCTGGAAGTAGAAACGCCGGTATTGATTAAGTCAACACCCGAAGGTGCTCGTGATTTTGTGGTACCAAGCCGCATGAACCAGGGACAATTTTATGCTTTGCCGCAATCGCCACAAACATTTAAGCAATTGTTAATGGTGGGCGGTTTCGACCGTTATTACCAGATCGTGAAATGTTTCAGGGACGAGGATTTGCGTGCCGACAGGCAGCCGGAGTTTACACAGATAGACTGCGAGATGAGCTTTGTGGAGCAGCAGGATATCCTGGATACTTTTGAAGGCCTTGTGCGCCATTTGTTTAAAGCTGTAAAAAATATCGACATGCCTAACGTTCCGCATATGACCTATGCCGACGCGATGAAATATTACGGCAACGATAAACCCGATATGCGTTTTGAAATGAAGTTTGTTGATCTGAAGAACGCTGTGTCAGGCAAGAACTTTAAAGTGTTTGATGAAGCGGAAACCGTTTTGGCTATTTGCGCCAAAGGTGCGGCTGAGTTCACACGCAAACAAATTGATGAATTGACGGAGTGGGTAAAGCGCCCGCAGATCGGCGCTACAGGGCTGGTATATGCACGCCATAATGCCGATGGCACCATTAAATCAAGCGTTGATAAATTTTACAACGAAGAAGACCTGAAAGCCTGGTCAGCAGCCTGTAATTCACAAGCAGGAGATTTAATCCTTGTACTGGCAGGTGGTGAAGATAAAACACGCAAAGCGATGAGCGAGCTACGTTTGGAAATGGGTAGCCGTTTGGGTTTAAGAGATAAAACCAAATTCTCGGCTTTATGGGTGGTTGATTTCCCTTTACTGGAATGGAACGATGGCGACCCTAATTTATTGGCTTCTTTAGCCGGTCGCTGGCATGCCAAACACCACCCCTTCACTTCTCCCAAGCCGGAAGATTTTGCTTTATTAAAAACCGACCCGGGTGCCGTAAGAGCAAGCGCGTATGACTTGGTTATTAACGGTGTTGAAATTGGTGGCGGTAGTATCAGGATCCATGATAAGGAGCTACAAGCTCAAATGTTTGATCTCTTAGGTTTTAGCAAGGAAGAAGCCCAAAAACAATTTGGTTTTTTAATGAACGCTTTTGAGTTTGGCGCGCCGCCGCATGGTGGACTGGCTTTTGGTTTCGATCGTTTGTGCTCATTGTTTGGCGGTAGCGATAGCATCCGTGATTTTATTGCTTTCCCTAAAAACAATTCAGGGCGCGACGTGATGATAGATAGCCCGAGCGAGATAAGTGATGAACAATTAAAAGAGCTGAGCATTGCCAGCACTTTTATTACTAAATAAATTAACGAATAACCGTCACCCTGAACTTGATTCAAGGTCTCAAGAGATGCTGAATCAAGTTCAGCATGACGCATAAAAGAAGTGATTATAGCAGGATTCATAGCATTTTTAATCATCGGCATCATCTTAGGATTGATTGGCGGTGGTGGCTCTGCCCTGGGCGTCCCTGTGCTGGTTTATATTATGAGTTACAGTGTCGAGATGGCTACCAGTTATTCTTTATTTATTGTGGGTCTTACCTCTTTAATTGGCGCCATTGCCTACCTGCGAAAAGGTGAGATTAGCATGGAAGCTATTTTGCAGTTTGCCATGGCATCCATGATCACCGTATTTTGCGTGCGTAAATTTATCATGCCTTCCATTCCCGAAACGCTTCATGTTTTTCAGTTTGAATTCTCAAAGCATGTCATGATAATGAGTGTGTTTGCTTTATTGATCTTAAGCTCTTCCATCAGCATGATTAAAAAGCGAAAATACAACCGCATTAATGAAGTAAAGTGGGATGAGTTTGCCAAGAGCCCGATGGGATTGCCTTTTATTATTTTACTGGGCATTGCCGTTGGCCTTATCACCGGCTTTGTTGGCGCGGGTGGCGGTTTCATCATTGTTCCGGTACTTATTTTCTTTTTGCGCCTCAACTTTAAGAAAGCTATAGGCACTTCGCTGTGCATTATTGCCATTAACTCATTGGTTGGCTTTACCGGTAATTTCGGTCACCAGGTTATTGAATGGCCCTTTTTGCTGGCCATTTCAGCTATTTGCGGCGTTGGTATTTTAATTGGCAGCATATTGTCGAGTAAAATTCCTTCCAAAAAATTAAAGCCCGCTTTTGGCTGGGTTACCCTGGTCGTTGGTATTTATGTATTAGTAAAAGAGTTCATCCTTTAATACAGTGGCAAAATCGGGCGGAATAGTTAAGAAAATAATTGTACTGGCTGTTTTGGCCGCCCTTGCTTTTGGCGCCTATTGGGCTTATGAGAACATGTTTAAAAGCAACGTTCACCTGAACGGCAAAAAATTCACTCACATTTACATTAAAACCAATGCTACGTTTGATGATGTGCTGGATGAACTGTACTCGCAGAATATCATTGACGACCATGAAAGTTTTGAGTGGATGGCCAAGGAGATGGATCTTCCCGAGCATATCAATCCTGGGAAATACAGGATTGACGCTAAGATGAGTAACCGTTCCATCGTAAAAATGATCATTAACGGAAAGCAGGAAAAAGTGAAACTGTCTTTCAACTCACAGATCCGTACCAAAGAACAATTTATTGAATATGTTTCCGATAAGCTGGAGATCGAAAAAGGGGAACTGGAAGAATATGCTTCCAACGAAGCCATCCTGGCAGAGAACTACGGGCTTAATTCCGATAATTTCATGTGCCTCGTGGTCCCCGGCTCCTATGAAGTATACTGGACAACACATACCGAAGAATTGTTTGAACTACTAAAACAATCCTATGATGCGGTATGGACAAAAGCCCGAGTAGCCAAAGCCAAAGCCATTGGGTATAGCGTGCCGCAGGTCATCACCATAGCCTCTATTGTTCAAAATGAAAGTGGCATTAAAACCGAACAGCAAAAAATTGCGGGTGTATACATTAACCGTTTAAAAAAAGACATGAAACTTCAGGCCGATCCAACAGTGGTATTTGCCAATGGAAACTTTGAGGTAAAGCGGGTACTATCGGCCGATAAGGAAACCGATTCGCCCTATAATACTTACATGTATAAAGGGTTGCCTCCCGGACCCATCTGCCTGGCAAATACATCAGCCATCGACGCGGTATTGAATTACAGCAAGCACACGTATATTTTCTTTTGCGCTAATTGCGATTTCAGCGGTTACTCTTTATTTACGGCCGATTATAATGTGCATCAGAAAAACGCAAAGGCTTACCAGGACGCACTTAACAAAAGAGGAATCAAACGGTAAGTTTATTCTTTAACATGGTGTATTAGAATAATGTAGGATTTTTAAAACAGTTATATTCTTTACGTCATTGCGATCCGCCGGCTGGTGGCGAAGCAATCTCAAACCCAGCTTTTTATGAGATTGCTTCTTTCCATTTTTGCTCATTTCGCAAAAACTCCTCACAATGACGAAAATAATCATACATTATTCTACAATATGACCTTCCTTAATGATCTTCTTTCTGCTAACCTGGTGATCCCTGTTCTCTATTTCTATAAAATAAATTCCCTTTTCGTAACCCGAAAGATAAAGTGTAATAATTGGACGATACTCCCTATGGTCACATACAGAATGCAACAATTTATTTCCATAAACATCGTATAACGTAATTGATTGAACGTTATCTTCGCTATTATCGATCATTACAGTTGATGTAGCAGGATTTGGATAAACAGTATGCTGGCTTGATGGATGTTCTACAATAGCTGTTGCCGCACAATTAAGCTTATTAATGTAATCCCATAACACATTATCAAAGGCCGAAGCGGCCAGGTTAAAACCGCCGGCAGTATTTCCCTGCCTTACAATCACGAGTCCCTGGCTTGGAACTACATAAATTTTCTGGTCGTTTTTTCCAAGGGCGCAATACATATCGGTTGGCGCGTTTGACATGAGTGTACCCGGAAAAACGAATTGCACGCCGGGAGCCATGAAGCTGGCTTTGCCATTGAGCCACCATAAGTAACCGTACGATTGGTTAAGGTTTTGTGAGGTATTGACCATGGCCCTGAAATAAGCAGTATCTTTCATTAAGGTATCGGTATTCCAGATCCCCCTGTTGAGGTTCAATAAGCCAAAGCGCGCCATATCCCTTGCTTTGCTGTAATACACCTGTTGCACCCATAAACCGCTCATGCCTGTTTTGGTTTTGATCCAGCTGTTGGTAATGGTATTATAAGTTTGTCCAACAGCATTGCTCACAACATCCTGCACCTTACGGTATGCGCCTGAGTGATAAGCCCAGCGTGTACCCGCATCGGCCAAATACGTTAAGCAGGCTTTGGCCGTATCTTCATTATCGCAGGGAGCAGGCGGCGCGTCTTCCAGTCCGCTGGTCATGGTAATTAAATGTTTGACGGTAATTAAATTTTCTTTTGCCAGGGGAGCGCTTGTCCAGCCGGTACCAAGGTATAGCGATGCAGGATTGTTGATGTTGATAAAACCCTTTTGCTGAGCTACCCCGGTTATAAAGCTTGCGAGGCTCTTGCTGGCCGATGCCCAATACCATACAGAATCACGTGTGTAGCTGCCGAAATATTTTTCCAAAACACGCTTGCCGTCTTTTAAAAGAATAAAGGATTTGGTGTTCTTTGCCTGCAGGTAATTGTACAGCGAATCGATCCTTGGTTGGCAATAGTTTAAGCTGGATGGTAAAATGGAATCCCATACATTGCCTGTTAACGGTGGAAAATAGAGACTTTGCGACCTCGCAGAGGTTGAGATGAAAAAAATTAAAACAAGGTTTAAAAGTAATTTTTTCATAGGTAATTTTTTAGCGATGGCTAATTGTATTTATGGAAAAGGATTTAGTGCCCTGACAGCGGCATTGGCTGCCGATGAAAGGTTGACATAATATTCAACGCCTCCCCTGTTTTTAATTTTATCATCAGTGTGTTGTATGGTTCCTCTTGCATTCACATGTATGTGTAGCGAGAAGGCCCGGTCTCCATACAAGACCTTAAACCATAAGGTGCCGGCAAGGGTTCTTCGTTTCCCGCCAGAAAGCCGGAACCGGGCAGGGTCTGCTGCCTGGAAAACATCGGCTGGTGTAGCGCCTGCGCCTAATGCTGCCGGAGCTGCTGCTGCTGGAGCTGGCGCAACGGCTACAGGCCTAACCGGTGGGGCCATTGCAACACCCCGGGCACCTGGCGCAGGAGCCCTGCCTCCACCAATTGAGGCGGCTAAACTGGCAAATGAAGGACGTGCAGGTGCGCTTGAAGCGGCGGCGGCGCTGGGGGCCACATCAACGGCTGCTTCTTCGGCTACCGCTTCCCCATCGGGAGCGGCATCAACCGCGTCTGCTACTGCGGGCGCAGCTACAGCAGCTCATCGATCACCAGTGCCGCGAGGTCCGCCGCGAATCGCTCGGCGGCTTCACCATCTATCGCCACGCCCTGAGC
>JBEHXV010000009.1:0-152886 GCA_048498515.1 Bacteroidota bacterium
TTAAAAATATTTTCTCTTCATTCCTCTCTCTTCAACTAATCTCTCAAATAACGGGCTGCAAATATACACACTTTTTTTATTCCACAACTAGAAAAAATAAAAAAATTATTCTTTTTATCTGAATTAACGAATTTTATAGATGTAAGTAGTCTGGTTATCGTTAACCGGATTCAGGAAATGCATGGTTTTATCAATAAAGCTGGGCTCTATCGTTGCCTCGTAATGCAGCGTAGGAAAGCGTTTCCGCAACGAATCAACACGCTCATTGATATGCTCAGCCTGCATAAACACCACATAATTAGGCCTTTCGGCCGGTGGAATGGTTTTATAATAATTCAATAAGCTATCGGCCGTGTAATTTTTGGTAATTCCCAGGGTTGAGCTCCAGTTCTGCAAATAATATTGCGGCGGCATGGTAAAATCATCAATATTCGAGTCTTCAATAATCAAACGCACACAGTCCTTGCGGTCGGCTATATAACACATGGCTTCCACTCGATTTTTCTTAGAGTAAGAGAACGTGAGAACAGGCAATAAAAACAGGTTCAAGCAAATGCACACAATAACCGTATTGCGAAACCATTTTTTGGTTTCCCAGTTGTATTTAATAATGATCTGGTACGCGCCAATACAGCCCAGGATAATAATAAAAGGAACAATGGGCAATATGAAACGCTCCTGCTTGTTAGGGAAATAAGTATGAAAGGCAAAGAATAAAAAGGATGGCCAAAACAGCAAAGGCTCTTTTTTCCAGTTCTTAAAGTAGCCTGCAAACAATAATATACTTACCGGTGGAATCAATAAGCCCAGGATAATAGAAATGTACATGTGCCATACATTAACACCATACACCGTAGCATTATCAATGTTATACTGCACATAGGCCCAAAACTCTACAAACGGGGTGCCCCAAACATAAATATCCAAAGTGCCCAGGGTAATAAAAGAAGTAACACCAAAGCTTAACGCAATAAGCAGCAAATGCTTGATTGGAATACGCAGGATCAATAATGCCAGGCCAAAACCCACGGTAAAAATGGAAGACTGGAAACGTATTGAAAACGAAAGGGCAAGCATGGCACCCACCAGTAACGAATCTTTTACAGTAAGTTTATTATCATTCTTAATCACCAGCCAGGTAGCTATCACCATTGGCGGAATGCAGGCAATCTCTACCAAATTACGTACGCTTAAAAAAGGAAAGAACCAGTACAACGACAGCATAATGCCTGTCCATGAAGCTACCTGCAAATTGGCCCTTTTGTACGCGATCTTAAACCCAAAATACACAATAAGCAGCGACCACAAGGCGTGCAACAATCGTATCAAATACAATTTGCCCTGTGGGTCTGTTATACCGCACATGGTTTGGAGTTTTAATAACACATAATGAACACCCACATAAAAATACGGGTGCCCTGCCGGTTTCCTTGAAGGATCAAGGTCCGATGGCAGCCAGTAATTATAATCGGTACCATCTACCCAGGCCTGCGCCGCTTCCAGTACCAGGAAATGGTCATCAAAAAAACCAAAACCTTTTGAAAAAATAACAGACAACAACCGAACGATAAGCCCCAGAAAAATGGCTGTTCGTAAGGGGTGTAATTTGAAGTAGTGTTTAAACGATGTTATCATTATTGTTGTGCGTTTCTGTACAAATAAAATGCAATGATTGAGAAAATAATATTAGGAATCCATACTGCCAGCAATGGTGTTACGCCCGCTCCCGATGTAGCAAAGGTGGTGGAAACGTGCATGAATAAAATATACACGCAACTCAGCACCAAACCAAGGGCAATGTGCAAACCCACACCACCACGTATTTTGCGCGATGAAATGGAAACACCAATAATGGTTAAAATAAATGTAGCAAAAGGAAACGATGTGCGCTTATACATCTCCACTTCAAAAAACTCGATCCTGCTCGATCCTTTTTGCTTCTCTTTAATAATGAATTGTTTTAGCTCAGAATAAGGCAGCACCTCAATTTTACTCTGAAAACGAACCATGTCTTTTGGCGTGAAATCTATCTTCATTTTTTTTGACGGAAGAAAAGCATGCGTTTCCCTGTAGGCAAAAACTTGTTTGGCCAACTTAGCCGTATCAAGGCCCGTGTAAAGCAGTTTTCGCTCAAACACGTTGGTTAGGTTCCAGGTACCCGTTACGCTGTCCCATTGCATATTATCGGCCTTTATCATGGAAACCTGTTTGTTTTTCACCACTTTTTCAATGGAAATATGCTGTGCCGAATTACTGTGATTATCGTAATTGCCCATGTACAAAATAGTACCGGGGGCAATTTGGCGGTGGATGTTTATTTCCTCTGTATTATAACCATTGTTAATGTACCTGTCCTCAAACGCAATACGTATCTTGTTTGATTTTGGAATGATAAAATGGTTCAGCACCAGCGACATGGCAGTAATCAATCCGGCGCCAATCATATAAGGTCTTAATATTCTTTTAAAACTGGTGCCACTCGATAAAATTGCTACAAATTCTGTTTTATAAGCCATTTTCGAGGTGAACAAAATAACGGCAATAAATGTGAACAAAGGGCTGAATAAATTTCCATAGTAAGGAATAAAATTCAGGTAATGATCAAAAATGATCTCATTTACCGGCACTTTACTATCTATAAAATTGGGGAGCTTTTCCGAAATATCAAATACAATAAATATGGCCAGCATTAGGGCAATAGAAAAGAAAAACGTTCCTATGAAGCGGCGTAATATGTATTTATCTAATATTTTAAGCATATATAAATCCTAAAGACGCTGTGCCAGTTGTTTCACCATTTTGTTTTTCCAATCGTAAAAAGTACCGGCTATAATGCGCTTACGGGCTTCGGTAACCAGCCATAAATAAAAAGCAAGATTATGAATGCTGGCTATTTGTGCCGCTAAAAATTCGCCGCACACCAACAAATGCCTCAAATAAGCTTTTGAATACTGCCTGTCCACATAACTGGTTCCATCTTCATCCAAAGGCGAAAAATCATTTTTCCATTTCTCGTTCTTAATGTTGATGATGCCCTTTTGTGTAAACAGCAAGCCATGACGTGCATTACGCGTTGGCATCACACAATCAAACATATCCACGCCCAGGGCAATACTTTCCAAAATATTAACCGGTGTGCCCACACCCATTAAGTAACGCGGTTTATCGCTTGGTAAAATACCACATACCACTTCTGTCATGGCATACATATCTTCGGCAGGCTCGCCAACCGACAGGCCGCCAATGGCATTGCCTTCGGCGTTTTTAGAAGCAATGTACTCTGCCGATTGAATTCTAAGATCCTTATAAACCGAACCCTGCACAATGGGAAACAAAGCCTGGTTATAGCCATATTTTGGCTCCGTTTCATTAAAACGGGCAATGCAGCGGTCGAGCCAGCGATGCGTTAAGCCCAGGGAATTTTTAGCATACCGGTAATCGCATGGATAAGGCGTGCATTCATCAAACGCCATCATAATGTCGGCGCCAATGGTACGTTCAATGTCCATTACCCCTTCGGGTGTAAACAAATGCTTGCTGCCATCAATGTGCGATTTAAACGTGGCGCCTTCCTCGGTCAGCTTACGGGAGTTTGCCAGCGAAAATACCTGGTACCCACCACTATCGGTCAATATAGGTCTGTCCCAGCTGTTGAATTTATGCAGCCCTCCGGCGTTTTCAAGCACATCCAAACCCGGGCGCAGGTATAAATGGTAAGTGTTTCCTAAAATGATCTGCGCTTTAATATCTTCCTTTAACTCATGCTGATGAACCGCTTTTACGGTTGCTGCCGTACCAACCGGCATAAAAATAGGGGTTTCAATGGGGCCGTGATCTGTTTCAACAAGTCCTGCGCGGGCCTTCGATTGGGTATCTTTATGTAATAATGTAAACTTCAACGTACTGGTTTTAAGCGCCAAAGATACATTTTTAGTTAGAGAATTAGTGAGTTGGAGAATTGATGAGTGATAAAATATTATAAAAGCCATCAATCCATAACTCTTTAACTCTATAATTCTGAAACTCTTTAACTGTTTTTTGCCACTTATTGTCAAAAAGCTACCAGATACAAAGTACAAGTGTAAAGTTCTGTTAAAACCAATGCTTTGGCACAAGCCTTGAAATTGTGTTTACAACTAAAAAAACAATTATGAAATAATCAGTTTGCTAATAAAAATAACTACAACAAACTGATTATACCATAACACAAATAAAAACTAATAATATCAACTTATGAAAACCTCTGTTCAAACTTTATCCGCTATCTTAATAGTAATAAGTTTAAATGCAACCGCTCAAAAAAGAAGCCGTGGTAATGAGTTACCACAAGCCCAGCAGCCACAAACCCAAACCGGTACAGATGCTACCGACAGGCATATGTGGTCATCAAATGGCCATGGACCAAACGTGAGCATACACATTGGAGGTTATCCTAATTACGCTGGCAATTATTATTACGGTTACAACAACTACAATAATAATTACTATAGCATGAAAAAAGCTGCCAGGAACTCAATCCATCAGTCGGCTGCCGTAATTGGCCAGGCTTTACAGTTCTCCGATTGGAATGACATGTATTCGCCATGGTTGGCAAAAGCCATACAACACCAGCAATATGCCAAACAGCTCTATTTTTGGGGCGATTATGCCGGTGCTTTAAACCATGCCGAACGGGCCGGTTTCTTAGCCTGGAATACTTTAAGCTACTGCAATAATGGGTATAACGGATATGGTCAAAACAACTATCCAAACCCATACAGCGACCCTAATAACCCTTATTACAGGCAAAGTAACTCGGGTACCAGCTCTCAGCCAACCAATCCTGACGACAATGACGGTTACAGAAAAAGCGGGGCAGAAAAAGCCGAACCGCAGGTAAACAGCAGCCAGTTTAAAAAAACAGAACTGGATGGAACCTTACCTCAAAGTAAATTAAGCGACAGGGAATTACTGAAAGTAAATGTTAAGGACCTGGATATAGAATAAACTGCTCTCCCGGTATAAAAAGAGAAAGTCCGCCCCCTTAATACGGGACGGACTTTTTTATTTATATTTATCCGATGTTTCAAGCAATCAGAAATTTTTCCTTAGCGATTATTTGCGCTTTACTATTGACCATAAGCTGGTTTTCGCCATTCACCGCATTTATATTCATTGCCTGGGTTCCTTTACTGTTGCTTGAGGATACCATTTCCAACAATCCCCTGGGTACGCGAAAAAAAGCCAAAATAATCTGGCTAAGTTATTTTGCTTTTTTTATATGGAACATTGGTGTTACCTGGTGGGTGAGCAAAGCCTCTTTTGAAGGCTCGCTGTTTGCCTTTACCTGTAACCCCATATTAATGTGCGTTACATTTATGATTTGGAGAAACCTGAACAGGCGCATCAATAAGCCCTGGGCGGTTTGGCTGCTAATTCCAATATGGCTTGGTTTTGAGTACGGACACCAAATGTGGGATGCTACCTGGCCCTGGTTAACCCTTGGCAATGCATTTGCGTTTAGCCATAACTGGGTTCAATGGTATGAGTTTACAGGCACTTCGGGCGGCAGTTTATGGGTGCTGGCAGTTAATATTTTAATTTTCAGGATCATTAAAAATAACCAGTTTACCTTAAAACAGCTTTCAAAGCCCGCCATTGCTGTTATTGTGCCCATTGTTATTTCTTACCTCATCTTATCATTGTATCCATCAACACAGCCAAAGGTGCAAGGCTATAAAACATTAATTGTACAGCCAAATGTAGACCCATATAACGAAAAATTTTATTTTGAGCCTGAAGTACAACTTCACAATTTATTGGGACAGCTACAAGGCAAATTAGATTCGACAGTAGATTTTTTAGTGTTACCTGAAACGTATCTTACCGAAGATATTTTTGAAGGACAGGAGGACGAATCTTTTTCATTTCATTTTTTACGGGATAGTCTTCTGGCAAACTATCCCACCCTTACCATCGTTACCGGGGCCAGTACCAACTATGCCTTTAAGGATGGTGAGCAGCCTACTCCTTCGGCCAGAAAATTCAGTAATGCCGATAAATATTACGAGGCTTATAACACGGGCTTACAAATCAACAAGGAGGGTTTTACTTACTACCACAAATCTAAACTGGTACCCGGTGCTGAGATCATGCCTTTTGCCTGGCTGCTTAAACCACTTGAATCGCTGGCGCTGGATTTAGGTGGCACCATGGGCACATTGGGCCGGCAAAACGAGCGAACTGTTTTTTACAGTCACAACAGGCAGGCCGCTATTGCACCGGTTATTTGCTACGAAAGTATTTACCCTGATTTTGTGGCGGATTATGTGAGGAATGGCGCGAACATGATCTTTATCATCACCAACGATGGCTGGTGGGAAAATACGCCGGGGCACAGGCAACATTTAGCCTATGCACGGCTAAGGGCTATTGAGAACCGCATGGAAATAGCCCGTTGTGCCAATACCGGCATTTCGTGTTTTATTACGCCAACCGGCGATGTTGAACAGGCAACTCCTTATTGGGAAAAGGCTCTTATTGAAAAAAATGTAGTACCACATCATGAGCGAACCTTCTTCACCCGTTTTGGCGATTTAATATCGTATTGCTCCGGTATACTTGCTATTTTATTATTGATCTGGAGCCAGATTTTACGCTATAAAATCTTTAAAAGTCGTAAATTTGAGGCGGAAAAACTTAAACACTAAACAACCCGATATATGGAAAAATTTGATGTAACCGTAATAGGTTCAGGACCCGGCGGATATGTGGCAGCCATTCGCTGTGCGCAATTAGGTATGAAAACCGCTTTGATTGAAAAATATTCCACCCTTGGCGGAACCTGCTTAAATGTAGGTTGTATCCCGTCAAAAGCAATGCTTGATTCATCAGAACATTACTATAATGCCGTACACCATTTCGAAGAGCATGGTATTGAGGTAAAAGCGCCAAAGGTTAATTTAAAGCAAATGATTGAGCGCAAACGCGGTGTGGTAAAAATGACCTGCGACGGGATCAATTTTTTAATGAAAAAAAATAAGATCACTGTTTATACCGGTGTTGGTAGCTTTGAGTCGAAAACTGTTATTAATATCACCAATGCTGACGGCAAAAAAGAACAGATAGAATCGGCACAAACTATTATTGCCACAGGTTCCAAACCTTCTTCGCTTCCGGGCATTGAAGTGGATAAAAAACGCGTGATTACCTCAACTGAGGCATTGGAAATGACCGAGATCCCGAAACACCTGATTGTAATTGGCGGCGGTGTTATTGGCCTTGAGCTGGGAAGCGTTTATGCCCGTTTAGGTTCTAAAGTATCGGTAGTTGAGTTTATGGACCGCCTGATCCCTGGAATGGATGCCGGTCTTGGAAAAGAATTGCAGCGTGTGATGAAAAAAGATCTGAAAGTGGAATTTTTCATGAAACACAAAGTGGAAAGTGTTGTTAGCAAAGGTAAAGAGGTAACCGTTACTGCAGATAACGGCAAAGGCGAAAAAGTACAATTAGTGGGCGATTATGTATTGATGGCCGTTGGCCGCAAGCCATACACCGAGGGATTGAACCTTGAAAAAGCAGGTGTGAAGCTGGATGCCCGCGGAAGGGTTGAAGTGGACGCTCATTTAAAAACCAGCGCCGACAACATTTACGCTATTGGCGATGTGATTACAGGCGCTATGCTGGCGCATAAAGCCGAAGAGGAAGGTGTTTTTGTTGCCGAACAAATGGCCGGACAAAAACCGCATATTGATTACAACTTGATACCGGGTGTTGTATATACATGGCCCGAAGTTGCCGCTGTTGGCTTAACAGAGGAGCAATTGAAAGAAAAAGGCGTGAAATACAAAGTAGGTTCTTTCCCTTTTAAAGCAAGCGGCAGAGCCCGTGCGAGCATGGATACCGATGGTTTTGTAAAAGTACTGGCCGATGAAGCAACCGATGAAGTATTAGGAGTTCACATGATTGGTCCGCGTACAGCCGATATGATTGCTGAAGCGGTGGTAGCTATGGAATACAGGGCCAGCGCCGAAGATATTTCGCGCATTTGCCATGCGCACCCAACCTTTACCGAAAGCTTAAAAGAAGCGGCTTTGGATGCAACCGGGAAGCGTGCTTTGCATATATAATCGTTGACTTCGAGAGCCTCAGTCAACAGTGGTTGAGGGACTCGAAACCACCAATAAAAAAAGCGATGTATCTCTACATCGCTTTTTTTCTTTAATCTCTTTTGTTTTCTAATTACAAGGCTTCCAGCATTTCTTCGGTAAGCGGCTTGTTTAAAAAGGTGATCTTATCATAAATTTCAGTAGCCCTCTTTTTATCATTTGGGTGAATGGACGAGGTCAGGATCACTAATTTATATTTTTCAACGCCAATATTTGAGTTTGCTTTTAACAGCTCAATGAACTGAAATCCGTCAATAATAGGCATGTTAAGGTCAATAAAAATAATTTGCGGGTACAGCTTAGCGGCAATTTCGCCGGTAGCCGCCAAATTCGTTAAAAATTCAAGCGCGCTTTTACTGCTTGTGTTAATGTAAACCTTTTCGGCAAAAAGCGACGATTCCATTATTTTCTGATTAATGAAATTATCCAGTTCGCTGTCATCCACCAACATGACATGCTGATATTTGTATGTAGGCTCTTTTCTTTTCACTTCGGCAATTTATGAATATTTTTTGTTTAGCACGGGCATTAAATGTTGTAATATTTCATATTCCCCATTATTACGTGCGACGAACAAAGTAAATAAATCTTTTCGTTCTTCCGAAGTAATTTTTGAATTTTCCTCAATTTCTGACGCAAATAATTTGAATAAATTGTATATAAACGCATAATTACTTGATTTCTTTGCGGTTACATTTCGTTGAAGCCTTGTCAGGATCACTTTTGCCTCCTCAAAATTACCGGCTTCTATATAAAAGAACACCAGGGTAAGCTTCAGTTCCAGGTTAATGTGCAAATAATCTTTAAAGCTCAACAAATCGATGGTTTGGTTCAATACCTCAATGGCGTCGCTGATGTTACGGGAATAATAAAGCCCCATCATTGCATAAATGCCTAAAAGTACTTTTGTGTGCACATCCTCATCGCTATAGCGCAACGATTCCAGGTCGTGTTGGCTGAGCTGTTTTACTTTACCGGTACCAACCAGGAACGTGATTTTTGAAATAAGGAACCTGGAGGTATTGCACATACCTGTATACAGGAACAGGTTGTTCATATGCGCATCGGTTCTCTCAAAATAATCCGACGCGTGTTTTAACTGCCCCGTTCTTTGATAATACTCGAAATAAAGAAAATCAAGGATAAGGCCCCACTTTTTGTATGGAGACGAGAGTGGCAGTTCTTCTATAATTTTCTGGGTCTTCTCCAATAATTCCACCTCATTAAGCTCATTTTTCAAATCGGTCTTGCAAAAAATAAGCAATTGCAGCTCAATGGTGTTTTTAATGATCCTGATCTGCCTCGATGGGTTCAAGGCCGCATTGTTTACCATTTCCTTTCTCAGGAACAGCAGCTTTTCTAAAAGCTCCTCGGATCTCGAAAAATTGTACTGGGCCAGGATGCGGTTGAATTCGCCAAGGATCTCTTCTGATTTTTCGAGGCAAAAACTTAACGCTACCTGCTTGTTGTAAAGTTGTGAGTAGTAAAAATGTTTTTCGGAATAAATGTGTATTTTTTTCAGGGCGCCATACACCTGTAACAGTTCATGGTGCATGTCGTAAAATACAAGGTCCTTTTCAAGCTTATGCAAAAATGTATCGGCCAAAATGCGTGGCTTGTCATAACACATTTCCGGAATGAGGATCATTTGCTTTAAGATATCCTGCTGGCTGATGGTAACATCGCCCACGAGGTGATGCTTTACTTTTTCGTGCAGGCGCGATTTAAGTACATAAAACGAATTGGAATTCATTTTAAGTTTCTTGATAATTTTTTCGTCTGTTAACGTATTGTCCCTATATGATTTAAAGAGAAACAAAAAATTATCGCCCTGGTTTCTCAGTAAATCGGTTTCTAATGACTTACAGGTAACCTCGTCTAAATTTGTAATTATTTTTTTTAACTCTGTCATTAAATTTAATTATGCTCTGATGATAAAACAGCTTGATTTTTAATTTACCGGGAACTCATTTAAGTTAGGAAATATAGTAACTTATACGCCTTCAAAAAAATATTTATTCACTTTTCATATGAGAAAAAAACTTTCTCCAACACCAATCTCTACCAGCAATCTATACAAAAACTGAAAAAATCTTACATATGTAATATTTGTTTAATTTAGTATGTTTTTTAAAGCCATTTTGTAACAGATAATTGCTTAATTTTATTAGCAGCACCAAAAAACTCTTTAAACATATGCCACAAGCGCAGCTAAAATACATACAGGACTTTTTAATTGAGCTTGCACAGGGGAATTTTTCGTCGCGACTTGAACTTAATAACGATGAGGATGACCAGTCGCAATCCGTTAAAACAGGTATAAACATGCTGGTGGAAGAACTCAGTGCTACCACCACCTCAAAGATTTTTTTGAACAGCATTTACGATGGCATTAACGATATACTGATTGTACTTGATAGTGAAGGGAAGATTCAGAAGACAAACAAGGTGGTAGATCATATGCTGCATTATCCCGAAACCGAATTGCTAAACAAACCCATTGATACGCTTATTCATTCGAGCGATATTGACCTTGTAAAAAATTGCATCCGCAACGCGTATAACCTTTCAGAGCTACAGGAGGTGGGTGTGAACTTTATTACCAGGGATAATGTTATTATCCCTGTTTCCTGCTCCATATCGGTATTACAGGATAACAAGAACGAGCGATCTGGTGTATTGCTGGTGGCTAAAAACATTTCGGCACTGTTAAATACAAGGGATCAGCTGCAGGCAAAGAACGATGAGCTTAATTTGTTTGTTTACAAGGCATCGCATGACCTTAAAAGTCCGGTAACATCCATGATGGGGCTGATAAGCCTGATTAATAAAAGCAATAATGCCGACGAGATAAAAAATTATTGCCGCATGGTTGAAAAATGTACCGAAAAACTGGATAGCGTATTGAACGAGCTGTTGGTACTGGGGCATATTACCTATGGTGAACTGGAATTTTCGACCGTAAACATCCGTGAAATAATTGATGAGATCCTTTCAAGCATCCAGTTTGTTGACAATTTCAACCAGGTTAAAAAAACAATTACCATACACGATAATATCTCCGAGATTGTTACGGAGAAAGGCCTGTTGAAAACCATTTTATTTAACCTGATAGATAACGGCATTAAGTATTACAACCCAAAAGCCGAACAGCCTGTTTTAAATGTGGACATTAAAGCCACAGCCGATGGCATCTCCATAATAGTGGAAGATAACGGCCAGGGAATACAAAAAGAATTTCAGCCAAACATTTTTAAGATGTTTTACCGCGCCAACTATGTTTCAAAGGGCTCGGGGCTTGGATTGTATATTGTAAAAACCAGTGTGGCCAAACTTGCCGGCACCATTTTGTTTGAAAGCGAACACCTGAAAGGCTGTCGTTTCGAAATCCGTATTCCCTGTAAAATTGTTACACGGTAACCGAGGCCGACATGGACTCGATCACCTCCATATTAAAATTATCTTTTACCTGTAAATAAGCCACGCGTGCGTGCTGGCTGGCTCCGTATTTCCCTTTTTCATAATCGGCCGACAGGCCAAGGTATATTTTTGAGCGGTTCAGGTCGCGCGCCCTTTGCACTACCTGGTACATAGCTTGTTTGTATACTTTAAAGACGGTATTGTAATTGTAATCTATACCAACGATCATATACACATAATGCCCTACGGCTTTATAACACCAGGCAACTGCCACCGCTTTTCTGTTGGTGCGCACATCAAACTCGGGTTTTAGCTTAAGCACTATAAACTCCCAATTGGGATGCGCCGATAATTTTTTGAGAATGGCTTTTGGATAAGGAAACATATTAAAGCCCTTGTTTCTTGCTTCAACATTAAGGTACAATGTATAGAAATGCTCTGCCTCCTCTTCCGTTAACTCTTTTTTATACTCCACATCAAACAGGTGCTCATTTTTAAACACATCAAATTTAATGTGCCGCTTACTCCTGACACTCACCTCATTTAGCAATTCCTCTTTGCTATGCCAGGCGGCATTTTCAATAACGTTGGAGTTTGGCATGGTAACCGGCACAAATCCTTCGTTCAATAAAAGGTCCTTTAAGTCCTGGTCGTCCTTGTCAAAATCCCTCAGCAACAAGGTATTGATATTATGCTCGTCCTTAATTTTATAAATGTTCTCCAAAAGCAACATGACCGCTTTTTGCCATTTCGCATTTTTTTTGTCGATGTAACAGTGGCGTCCTTCCGATAACATGGAACCCATGGTAATTGTTTTGGAAGTAAGGTAATACGGATCGTTTTTGCGTTTTTCCTCTATCTGCAATGATACCGATTCCTGCGCCAGCATATCGTCTTTTGAAATGCCCTCCGAAAAAAATGTGGCCACTACCGGTACGCCACCTTTATCGCGAATGATAAAATAATAGAATTTCCAGTTCTCTTCGGGCTTCTGGTTGTTACTAAACACATCCTCCAGTGTCAGCAAGCCATCCAGGTCAAAGGTGCCGTTGTTGCCCAGTAGCTTGTCCCACTCAGCTTTGTCGAGGTTTTTGGCGGTGGTTTCCATTTGCGCCACTAATTCGCTCAGCGGTTTCCGGGCCAGTCTTTTATCGGTTTTTTCTTTTGCCTCCACGGCCACTTTAAATGCTTTGCGTACGTCTTCCATGGTTCTTCCCTCCTCTTCCAGCGCTTTTGGGTAATGGTAGCTCAGTGCGTTCACAAAATCCCTGATCTCTTCCTTATTAACCTGCCGGCTCATGGAGAAACGGATGCCTGTATTTTTTACCGATACAGCAGGGAACAAGGCCAGGTTGACAAAAAAACCATCGTTGAGCATACGGTTCACCATGTTGTAACCAACCTTAGGCTGCCCCATGCCTATAAAGAAAATAGGCGTTGCAGGATTAGAGATCATGGTAAGCTCTGTTTTTGCCATCAGCTCATTGCAATAGTCCATGTTTTGCTTCAGCTCATTTTGTATGCTGTAAATCTCGGGCGATAAATGAATTTTTGCCGATGCAATGGCGGCACCAATAATGGGTGGGGTTATTGGATGTGAATACGTGAGCGGCCCGCCAAAAATGCGCACTCTTCGAAACATTTCTTCGGTTGGGAAAACGGCGATGCCGCCAACCACACCAAAGCCTTTGCCCATGGTGGTCATAAGCATAATACGATCGTGAATGGGCATTTGGCTGTTAATATAACCGGTTCCATTCTTTCCATGCCAGCTCATGCCATGCGCGTCGTCAATGTAAATATGCAGTTGCTCGTATTTATCCAACAGGGGCAGTAATTGATCCATTGGCGCTACATCGCCATACATGGAATAAACCCCGTCCACCATGTACCATATGTTCTTATGCTTACGGCTCAGTTGCTCCACTTGTCTTTCGAGCATTTCCATGTTACTGTGGCGAATCATTTCAATAGGCACCCCTTTTTGGCGAAGCAGCTGCGAGGCGGTTTGTATGCTCATATGCACCTGCTGGTCAAGTATAATGGCGTCGTCGTAATTAATGAGGGTTGGAATAACAGAAACGTGGCCCGAGGAGGTGGAGGAGTAGGTTATAATGGGCCTGCCATCATACATTTGCGAGAGGTAGTGCTCCATCTCCACATTAATGCCCGAAGACAGGTAGGTTCGGGAAATACCAAACTGCGTTCCGAACTTACGTATAAAATCAATGGCCCCTTCCTTTAAACGCTCATCAAGCTCAAGTCCAAGGTAACCGCAGGTTCCAAAGTTCAGTAATTGCCTCCCGTTAATGTTCAGTTTCCGGTCAGAAACCTCAACCAAATCAGAGGTCAAATGAATAATACCCCGCTGTTTGGCATCGGTCAGCAATTCGTCAATCGTATCAAGCGAATTATTGTGGTTTATTTTAGCCATATATCTTTAAAATGTGATCGATACCGGATAATTGATGTCCTGTATTCTTTTCTATAAAAAACCATGCGAGGGTTGTTTTAATCTTAAAACATTTTATCTTTACAACTGAAATAGCGTGAAGTATGAAACAATTAATTGTTGAGAATGACATCATCACCTTTGAAATGGAGGACGGCGTTATTATCGGAACATTTAATTCCGAATTTATTGACTTTCCGATGGTAGATGAGATCACCAAGATACGGTTGGAAATACAGAAGGGAGAAAAATACCCACTTATATCCAACATCCGTAAAGTAAAAAACTCTACCAAGGAAGCGAGGGATTTTATGGCTTCCAAAGCTGGTTGCGAAGGGGTTATTGCTGCTGCCATATTAATTGACTCAGGTGTAGCTAGTATGATAGGCAATTTCTTTACACGCATCAGCAAGCCACTTGTTCCCACACGTTTATTTACCGACGAAAAAGAAGCTAAGAAATGGCTTGCGAAACACATTGCGTAAAGTTACTACAATAATTTGTGTCATTGGAAACGATTGATCTAAAAATATACCCAATTGGCAAAGTAAATCAGGTTGAATTTACAAAAGACATCCTCTACCGCTCCATTATGATGGTGGAAGCTGCGCCTTTAAGGCTAAGAAAAATACTGGAACACTTATCGGAACAAGACCTTGACCTAACGTACCGCGAAGGTGGCTGGAGCGTGAGGCAAATTGTGCACCATGTGGCCGACTCGCACATTAACATGCTTACCCGTTTTAAGCTGGCCTTAACCGAGGAGAACCCTACCATAAAGCCTTACAACCAGGATCTTTGGGCCGCCATGCCCGATTATGAAACAGCTCCGCTTGAAAGTTCTTTACTCATGTTTGAAGGTGTGCAACAACGCTTTTCGGCTTTGCTGAAAGTAATGAGTGAGGCGGACTTTCGACGAACATATGTGCACCCCGAATACAACAAAACGTTTACCCTGGCCGAAGCTACCCAGCTATATGCCTGGCATGGCATGCACCATGTGGCGCAGATTGAAGGGATCTTTAAATAACAGGTACGTAAATTTCAGATTATATTTTTGTCAATCTTATTTTAAATTCTGCCTGCTGTTTACATTTTTTCACTGGGGTTTGCCCTAAAAATAGTTGCTTTATTTTGCTTCTTTCTTTAATTCTACAACGATTACTACACAATAACCCTCACAAAATAACGTTAGATTTCCAAATATAAAACATATGAAAAAAAGAGCTTGTTTCTTTCTTTTACTTTTATCATGCATGGTATTTCCCATAAATATGATTTTTGGGCAAAATATTGAATGGGCTCAAAAAATAGCGCCTCGCAATGGTTATATTTCAAGAATAGCATCGGATGGTCAGGGAAACTCTTTTTTATGTGGCGCCTTCATCGACACCTGTGTTTTTGGCACAACCAGTATTGTTAGTTCAGGTTACGGGGATGGATTTTTAGCAAAGTATAATCCAACAGGAGCCATACAATGGGTTAATAAAATAGAAGGATCGATGAGTGAGTCGGTTGAAAATGTTTGCACCGACCGCTTTGGAAATATTTATATAATTGGAGCTTACGAATCAACAACCAATTTCAACGGAACAAATATTCATGGCAATGGCAGCTACCTTGCCAAATATACAACATCGGGTTCTTTAATGTGGGTTCACGCTCTTGACACCCTGCATGGCGCACACGCCAGCGAAATTACTGTTAGTGACTCCGGGAGCGTATTTATTGCAGGTAATATATACTCACAAGCTAATTTTGATTGTGCTACGTTAAATAAAGGCACTTCGGAAACACAATTCATTGCGCGATATGATTCTAATGGCGTTTGTCAATGGGCAAAAACGTTTATAACCACCTATCTGATGGATATAGCAGTTGATAAAAAAACTGTATTTATTTAACAGGTGTTGTTATGGGGCAGGGCACTTTTGGCAACCACAACATTTTAAGTCATGGCGGTCAAGATGTTTTTCTTGCAAAGTGTAATAGCAATGGTATTTGGGACTGGGCTACTTCTATTGGCTCAACTGAATATGACCAAGGCTACGGGGTTACAGTAGATAAATATAACCACATTTACTTAACCGGTTACTTCACTCATTCCGCTGCTTTTGGAAGTATTAATCTGGTAAGTACATCGGCCAGTGCTATATTTACTGCCCGTTATAACGAATCAGGTACTTGTATCTGGGCAAAAAAAGCCGATGGCGGTGCAGGAAATCATTATGGCTTTGATATTACTTCCGATCAAAAAGGTAATACTTTTGTTACAGGTGGCATGATTGATATTACATATTTTGATAATTATACTGTTATACCTAACGGAGAAAAAACTTTTGTGGCAAAATATGATTCATCAGGAATTTGTCAATGGGCAATCGAGTCAACCGGAGATTCGGGAGACAGAGGATATGATATAAAAGCAGACACATTAGATAATGTTTTCCTAACCGGACAGTTTTTTTGGTCGGGCGATTATTCCTTTGGGCCTTATTCTTTTAATATACCTTTCTCACCATCTTGCTTCAATTCTTCACAATCCTGTGCAAATACATTTATTATCAAAATAAATTCATCGATAGTTGGCATTAGAGAACTGGGGGAACAAAATCATACTTCTATTTTTCCAAATCCGGTTACTTCAATTCTAAATATTTCGGATGCCCAAACCCATTTTCAAAATTCAACCATCGACATTAAAAACACCTTGGGACAAAATATTCTGTCTTGTCCTTTTAATCCGGAAATTGATGTATCTGCTTTACCAACCGGTGTTTATTTTTTACAGATCAAAACGGAGGATAAGCGCTTGTTGAATACCAAGTTTATTAAGGAATAAATTCCTGATCATACCAAATAAAAAATCCCCTTCACTTTTTAGTACAGGGGATTTTTTTTGAGTAGAAATTATTTTATTTCAAAAAGGTATCAATTGAGTAAATATTTTCTACCGGAATGTGTTCTATTAAATTAGTTAATTGACTTTCGTCCTTTGCTATAATTTCGGTTGCAGGGATAAATTTAATTCTGCCCTCGTGCTCTCCGTTTATAATGGTTCCGTATTTACGGATCCCGTTATTTAAAATGATCATCGCTTGTATCGTATTCATAACTCGTCGTTTTTATTAGTATTCTAAAGGCAAACCTAATGCCACAATATCAAAAAACTGTTAAATTGCGGTTAAGAAACGGTGAGTACTGATTATGAGCGAGTTAAAATCGGTGAAATTTGAGTATTCCTTCGAAAAAGGGGCAAAAAAATACCCGAAGCCTTTGGTTCCGGGTATTTTATAACATTATAATGTGTTCTTATAAATGAGCATTCAACTTGTCAATCAGGGCTTGTTTAGGTACTACACCAACCACTTTATCAACCACTTCACCATTTTTCAGGTAAATGATCGTAGGTATATTCCTGATCCCGAATTTCACACTGGTCTCAGGATTATTATCCACATCCAGCTTTCCTATCACTGCTTTTCCTTCATATTCATTTGATAACTCTTCTACTACCGGACCTACCATGCGGCAAGGTCCGCACCATTCTGCCCAAAAGTCTATCATCACTACTTTATCTGTTTTTGCGATCTCACTATAATTTTGATCGGTTATTTGTACTGCCATATTTTTTGTTGTTTAAGGTTTATAATTCGACTGACTAAATTTAGTTTGTTACAGTCAATAATCAAACTTTAAACCAAATAGTTTTCCATGCCTTTTTGACATTATTTGAGCAGGGTTACATGTCCTATCAGGTCGTGGGTATTTTGCAACACATCGGTCACATGGGCTTTCCACACATACACCTCTTCCTTGGTACTGTCAAAATCGCCTTTACCTCTTACACTGCCATCCCAGGCCTTGTTAATGTCATCACTTTCAAAGATCAGCGCTCCCCAGCGGTCGAAAACCTGCAATTTGAATTGTGAAACGCCAATGCCCACCGCTTTAAAACCATCGTTTAACCCATCGCTGTTTGGCGTAAAAGCATTAGGGATAAATAATACGTAAGCCGGTTTAATAACCACATCCTTAACAATAGAGTCCCTGCAACCATAAGTATTGCTCACCCGCTGCATGATAAGTATTGTTTTGGCATCGTTCGTTACAAAGGTGTGCGCAAAATTACGGTCTGTTTTGTGGGTGCCGTCGCTCATATCATACATTACAGTGCTGGCACCAACCGATTTATCGGCTACTTCTATCAATGGCTCTGTAATTTCCACTTCGGTTGGTGTTACAGCAAAGTCGGCAACCGGTACCGGGTATGCGTTCACCAGGTTTGGCAGCATGGAACTTGATACACAACCGCTATCCGAAATAGCTTTTAACGTCACATTGTAATTTCCGGTACCATAGCAATGGGTTGGGTTTTGAGTGTAATCTGGTCCGCTGTTATCGCCAAAGAACCACTGGTAAGTAACAATTTGCCCGCTGCTGATGGTGCTGTTGTTGGTAAATTTGACACAAAGGCTCGGACAACCCACATTATTTTGTGCCGCAAACAATACCGATGGCGTGGCATTGACATAAGCCGATTTAATGATGGTGTTTACACAGCCATACTGTGTCTGCACTTCCAGTTTCACGCCATAATTGCCGGTTTGCGAATAAATGTACTGAGGATTTTGCTGCACATTATCAAACACATTGTCGCCATTAAAATCCCAGCTATAAGCTGTAATGGCCCCATCGTTGCTCACCGACAGGTCATTGAATTGTGTAGCGTCGGGCAGGCAGGTAGATGGGGAAGAGAAATTGGCAACCGGGTTAAAATGAACTACAACAGGGCTGATGATTTGGTTAGCGCACTGGTTATTTGAAATAGCCGTCATTTTGCTTTGCGCGGTACCTGCCAGTGGATACACATAGGTAGGGTTAGCTGTTGAATCGTCAGGCGTGCCGTTATTGTCAAAATCCCAACGGTATTTAATAATACTGCCGGCAGCAATGCTGCTCAGGTTGGTAAATTGTGTAGCCTGGTTATGGCAGGTGGTGGTTGACTGGAAATTAACCACCGGTTTAGGATTAACCACACTGAGCCCTGAAACAGAATGGCTGCAGTTAAAACTATTGGTAGCCGTTAATGTTACATTGTAATTGCCATATGCGGCGTACATATGCGAAGGGTTAACAGCCACAGCGGTTCCTCCGTCGCCCATGGTCCAACTGTATTGCGTAGCGCCTGTACTTTGATTGCTAAAGGCGGTTGCCTGCCCCTGGCAAACAGCAGCTACCGAAAATTGCGCTACCGGGTTCGGGTGAACTATAACCGGCAATGAATAAGCAGCTGTACAATTATTATTTGAAGTAGCCGTTAATTGTGTGGTATAAGTGCCCGGGGCAGCAAATAAGGTATTCACATTTTGGCTACTGGCATCGGCGGTTCCGTCAGAGTTAAAATCCCATGAGTAACCTGCGATACTGCCCGAAGAAATGCTGGTGTTATTGGTATAATTGGTTACAGCGCCCATGCAAACGTTTTGGGAAGTGAAAGAAACGTTTGGCAAAGGATTTACCGTTACAAACTGCATGATGGCATTCACACAATTTTTATCCGACATCACAATCAGTGTTACGGGGAAACTACCTGTGGATGTGTATTGATGAGCCGGGTTAGTAGCCGCTGAAATTGTGCCATCACCAAACTGCCAGTTGCAGTTAATAACAGAACCTGTGCTTACCGATGACACGTTGGTAAAGGTGGTCATGCTGTTAAAGCACGCGTTATTGGCGGCAAACGCTGCAGTTGGTAATGGACTAATGGTTAAAGGTTGAAGGATGGTATCTTTACATCCGTTATTGGAGGTTGTAATTAATTGCACATTATATGAACCACTGCCGGCATAATTTTCAAAAGCATTTTGGCTGGTAGCGGTTCCTCCGTTCCCAAAATCCCAATTATTGGCGGCAATGGTTCCGCCATTCACATGACTCGCATTAATAAAAGCTACCGTTTGTGTGCAGGCAGTAAGTTGCGTAATCACAAAGCCGGCCACCGGTTTTTCATACACGGTAACAATTCCTGAAGAATTGTTGCTGCAATTAAAATTACTGGTGGCCGATAAGCTCACATTATAATTGCCTGCCGCAGCGTACTGATGGGTTGGAGTTGCTCCTGCTCCTGTTGTGTTATCGCCAAAGGTCCAGGCATAACTTGTGATTTGCCCACTGGTAATTGCCGATTGGTTAGTGAATGAAGTACCAAAACCAAAGCAAACCGGCTGGGCGGCAAACTGAACAGCTGGTTTAGGATAAACAACCGCGTTGCCCGAAGCCGCGTTCACACAATTAAAGTTGCTGGTGGCGGTTAGTGTAATATTATATGTTCCATCGGCAGCGTAGGTGTGTATTGGGCCCGGAAGCGTAGCAGTTGTATTATCGCCAAAATTCCAGTTGTAGGAATTTATTTGCCCGCTGGTAATACTCGATTGGTTGGTAAAACTCACCGGTACCCCATCGCATACCGAAGTTGCACTAAACTGCACCACAGGATTTGGATGAACCGTAACTGCCTGCGAATAGCTTGCAACGCAATTGTTATTGGAAGTAGCCGTTAATAATGCTACATAGGTCCCTGATCCTGTATATAAATGATTGGGAGATGTTGCAGTAGCATCAATGCTTCCGTTCGATTCAAAGTCCCAGGTATAATTTGTAATGCTTCCGCTGGTAATAGTTGAATTATTGGTGAAGTTCATTGGCAAGCCATCACAAACACTGACCGCGGTAAATAAAGCAGCCGGTAAAGGGTTTACACTAACGGTGTGCGAAATGCTGTTTGTGCAATTGTTATTGGAAGTAACAGTTAAGGTTACCACATAATTGCCTGCAGTAGCATATTGGTGTGTTGGCTGGTTTAAGGAAGAAAGTCCCCCATCACCAAATTGCCAGTTATAAGTACTGAGAGAGCCAGTGCTAATTGCCGACGTGTTGGTAAAAGTAGTAGTACCGTTGGCGCAAGCTGTATTTGCTGTAAAGTCGGCAACCGGTAAAGGACTGATGGTAACAGGCAGCATCATGGTGTCTTTGCAACCCATATCGCTGGTTGTGATTAACTGTACGTTGTAAACGCCAATATTGCCATAGGTGTGTGTGGCGTTTGAGGTGGTTCCGGTATTCCCGTCGCCCAGGTTCCAGTCATTGGAATAAATGTACCCGCTGCTCACAGTACTGCTATTGGTAAATGAAATGTTACTGGTACAAGGTGTCAGTTGGCTTGCTGTAAAAGCGGCAACCGGTTTAGGAAACGCGCTTAAGCTGTAATTGATGGTTGGTCCCGGACAACCGGTTACCATTGTTAAGTTTAAAACATAATTACCTGCCATGCCGGTGGTAATGTTTTGTCCTGTCATCGCCGATCCATCAGGCAGCGTCCAGTTATAAGCTGCAAATCCGGGAGGGGCTAATAACTGTACAGTTGAACCCTGGCATAAAATGCCATTGCGTGTAATGCCATAATTTGAGCAGCTTCCATCTATGTAAGCATAAGCGTAATGCCCACCCAGGGCACAATCATAGGTTGTAAACCGAATGGTGACATTTTGCCCGATAAAAGCCTGAAGGTCTACACTCACACTGGTCCATGGTTTATATACCACATTGGCGCAGCTGGTAGAGTTAACAAAGCCCGGGATATTTTGCCCTGCCGCTACATTGTAATAAGTACAAGGGATCTGTACGCCGTTCGAGTCTACCATGTCAATCTGGAAGCTTGGTTGGTCAACCACCGCGTGGCCCGGATCTTCGAACACCACCGCATACCTGTAGGTAAAATTCGCGTTGGCCGAAGTAACGCTAAAGGTTTGTTCGAGCCTGTCGGCAATGCCGCCAGTACCATTATTACCCAGCTTCACAGAAAAACTACCGCCTGGTGAAACCACCGGAAAGCCACCGCAGCCATCGGTACCGGCCCCCGATGTAATAACCTGTGCACCGCCAGCCGATGCACAACAACCGGTAGCATTGTAACCGGGGTTATAACCAGTGGAACGTGTCCAGCCGTTAAGGTTTCCTGATTCAAAATCGATGTTGGTACATGCCTGCTGTGGCGTAGGAGCCTGGCCCTGGATACGCTGGGAGGGATAGTACGTATCACGGAGATAATCTCTTTGGTGAGATTGAATAAATTCGGGCAGCAGAGTTAAGGAGGTGTGATTGGACAAATAAAAATTTCTCCATTGCTGTTCATTAAAGTTTGCCAAACTGTCAATCGTAGAGGGTGAATTGATCGTTTGGCCTTTTGCTGTTATACCTATAAGCATAGCCAGCATTACCGTTAGTAAATTCGTTTTCATGGTTCCCGGGTTTTGAAGAGTTGAATACTTTTTTCATTGTGTAATAGGATTTTAATTGAAGACCAGTCTTTTCCTTTAAAAACAGGGCTTTCGGGGCATTATTATTTTTAAACTACTTATTTGTACTGCTAATGATTATTTAAGTTTCATTTATACAGGGATTTTTTTACGCTTATTTTTTAAACCGGCTTCGGTTCAAAAGGCAGGTAAAAAGATTTAACGATAAGATCGCATGGTCTGTCAATCCAAAATGCGGCTTTGTTGGTAAATTTCTGTTTGGATAAAACCAAAAAATAATATCTTAGCTAAAAAATATATTTATGGAAGAAAACAACACAACAAATCAGACACCTCAACCGGAACAAAATATCAATCAGCAGTTCAACGCTCAATTCGGGCAGCAGCCTGTACCAAACGCTACGGCAGTTTTAGTATTAGGGATCATTTCCATAGCCCTGTGCTGGTGCTATGGCATCATCGCGTTAACCTGCGGTATTATTGCGCTTGTATTAGCCAATAAAGGAGCAGCTATTTACAAGGCAAATCCTGATGCCTATAAGCTGGCATCTTACAATAACTTAAAAGCCGGAAAAATTTGCGCCATTATAGGCTTATGCTTATCGGCCTTAATGCTTATTTATGTGCTTGTGGTATTATGCTTTGTTGGTGCTACCATGTCGGCAATGCCTTGGGACCAAATGATGAAGTAATAACCCATTACCGGAAACAAAAATGCCTTTGACAATCTCAAAGGCATTTTTATTTTTTAAAACATGATCCACTGGTTAGAAAATCATTTATTTACCTGCCTCTTTAAAGCTCACCTGGGAATAGAATGCCCGGGCTGTGGTACACAAAGGGCTTTAATTGCTTTATTAAAAGGCAACCTTGCAGAATCGGTACATTATCACGCGGCCTTAATTCCATTCCTGGCAACTTTACTGGCGCTTATCATTCAGCTGGTTGTAAAACACGAAAAAGGAGGCAGGGTGGTTATGTGGCTGTTCATTTTCACCACCTGCATTACCTTCATTCAATACATTATACGGCAGATCATTCTGTTTACCTGACCGGTAATTTAATTGTCTTTGCGGTATCGTTACCGGTAATATTCAGGAAATAAGTTCCGGGAGCCTGATGTGTCAAATCAACAGGAAGATTAATGTTCGACGCGTCAAGGTTTCCGTAGTCCATAATCAGTTTCCCAGCAACATCAAACAATTTAAAGTTCAGAACCGATTGATCGTCTACTGAACCTTGAATGAGGTATTCGTTTTTCTCAAGTGTTTTTATCAACAGGGAACCCATCACTGTATTATTGCTCAGGCTGGTTACCAAATCTGTAATCACCACAATTGGTTTGTAAACCGTATCAGTACAACCACCATTGCTGGTTGCAACCAGGCTAACCGTGTAAATGCCCGCTGTGTAATAATTATAGCTTGGGTCGCTGGCCGAGGAAAGTCCCAGGTTATCTCCAAAATTCCATTCACTATTGATGGAGTTGGATGATGTATTGGTAAAAGTGGCCGTACCGCCGCTTGATATGTAAACCGTATCGGCCACAGTAAACTGTGCAACAGGAAGGTCAACCGAAATTATGGTAAATGTAGAATCATGATTATCGCATTGTCCAACAGTATTCATTTCCAGGGAATAATCGCCGCCAACAAGATTTTTCAAGGTATCGCCCATTGCTCTGTTAAGACTTGTTTTAATGGTTGTTCCGCCCGCGTCTTTCCAGTAGTAGTTCCATGGTCCGCTATTGGCGCCAACAGCGCTAATGGCTCCCTGGGCAGGCTGTGCGCAATTTGGTTGGACCAGATCAGCAGAAATGCTTAAAGGGTTAATGGTGATATTTAAAATAAAACGCGCGGTGGTTGTGGAAGCATTTAAAGTAAATACATAATTATGCGTTTTCAGGTCTGTGGTAATGCCATTAAAGGTGTCGTATAAAGAGATGCAGGCTCCGGTTGGAAACGAATTATAATCGGCAATACTGATGGTGTAGGTACCCGAATGACCCGTGGTGGTTTTTAATGGTGAACTGAATGTAGACGTAATAGGTGCGATACCGTTGACCTGGAAATTAGTACTGTTTTTTTGAAGCATGATCAAAGGCGCAGCCGGATCCTGGCCTGCCATTTTTATAGCATCGTATTCTTCATCCAGCGTATCGGTAGCACCGGGTTGTATGTATAAAACGGTTTCATCGTGGTGCGAGGAAGGCCCGTCCAGGTACAACCTCAACATTTGCTGTGTAACTGCAACCTGCGCGGTTTGGCTCATTTTCAAAAAGGTAGGATTTCCGGCAACCTTATTCGCTTCGGTTGCATTTATGGCTGTAGCGCCCCTTGAGTGCACATAAAATCCCTGGCACATTGGTATGGTATCGCTTATGCCACCTGCACCCAGGGCTGGGCTGCTGATCCCGTTTACATAACTTGCATGTCCACCGCTTCCACCATTCAGGTCGGCATTGTACATGTAAATAGCATTATCAAGGTTTGCCGTTGCACCCCTTAACAAACTCCATTTTATTGGCGAAGGATAGGGGTTATGAATTAAGTTCCAGCCATCGTCGTTTGGCGAACCTGTATTGGTTCGGGTCAAAGGAATGGTATTGTTGAATTTGCGCACGGGACCTGTTACATCCATCAGCATATTGGTAGTTGTTACCTGTCCGTTTCCTAAATATACCCAGTAGCCCCTGTTTGGAAGGATGGGGTTGGTAATAGCCGTTAAAGGTATGTAAGACGCAACCGCATCAAAAAGTCCGGGTTTTGTTTCATCGTACCAATAAACGGAGTTAAAACCCGCTGCAGTGCCATCAGGACATGTTGGGCAGCTAATGACAATATCATCATCCCAGTCCTGCAGGGTTAAGGTAGATGAGATGGGCGATCCCAACAAGGCCCAGCCTGTGTACCCCCCCGGAACAAAACGCTGTACGGTAACATTACCAATAATATTACCTGTACCTGTTATCTGGGCTATCCTTGCTGTTCTTGTTGCATTTGAAAGCATGGTAAACACCTGGGAATTGGTATTGAAGGTTCCGTTACTCAGTGTCAGGGTATTCATCAGGCTTTGCGCATGGCCTAATGTTGCTCCCGCGTTATTGGTCAATGTAAGATCGTAGAAACTGGTAGTGCTTGCCCCGGTAATGCTTTGCGCTGTTGTTCCGTTCAGTAGCACCAATCCTTTCCTGGCATAAAAAGTACCGTTGTTGGTAAACGCGGTTTTTAGCGTGATTTGATTATTGGTGGTATTCACATCGAGCAGGGCGCCCGAATTAATGGTTATATTGGTTGCTGTAATGGCCGATAATAACGTTTTAGTACCGCTGCCGTTAAACACCATATTGTTAAAGGTTTCACCGCTTGGCTTATAAATGGTTTGTGCCGATGCCGAATTGAAAGTAACCGTTCCGGCGCCGGGAACAAAAGTCCCTACATTGTTCGACCAGTTGCGACCCAGTGTGATGTTAAGACCGCTTACATTAAGTGTCCCACTTGTAATAGCCACATCGTTAATGACATTAATAGAATTGGTCACTAATTTTGCAGTGGCATTCGCGCTGTTTACATGCAAACCACCAATGGAATAATTGGTATTAATACTGATGGTTTGCGCTGCCGGCGTGGTTGAGTTCCCAATTTGCAATGTACCTCCTGTTACAGCGCCACCAATACTTCCGGTATTTATATAGCCAAGATCCTGTGCTCCCGTCCCACCTTCGCGCGGTATAATCAATAAACCACCCGTCATGCTAAACTGCGATCCCGCCCCGGCAATTTGAAACGGTGCAATGGTGGTGTTGGTTGAACCTACCGAAGGCACTATGATAGAGCCGCCGCTTAAGGTAAATTTCGACAGGTTATTGATACCTGTTGCATAATACTTACCGGCAATGTTTAATAAGCCGTTGCTCACGGTTAAAAATCCACCGTTCGATAAAAGATCTTCATTTGCCGCGTTGCCAACATTTAAAGTCCCTGAGGATACCGTTACATTTCCAAACATGGTTAGCGTGGCGCCTATATTTACTGTTGCCTGGTTCGAGTTGACCCACAAGCCTCCTTTTTGAGGAATGGTAGCCGTTCCGGAGAATGGCGTAATGTTGACAGCGGAAGCAGAAGACAACTTAAAGGTACCTGTATTAATGGTTAAAAAATTAGTTGGAGCTGTAAAATTAGTGGATGTTACATTGAGCATATTGTTAATGGATGTGCCCATATCCAGCGTCATTAAATTGAAATTAGTTGTTGTTCCTGAACCGCTGATGTTCTGGCTTCCGCTTTTTGAAAAGATAATGTTACATAAGCTGTTATTATCTGTGGCGAAATTTAACGTTCCATTGTTAATCAAATTTCCATTCGTCAGCTCTACCTGGTGATCGGCGTTAGAGTTGGTAGCTACATCAAAAATAGCCCTGTTGTTTATCGTAATGTCTTTGCTTACTGTGAGGGTCCTGTCGTTATTGGTGGTAAACCTTAAAACAGTTACCGAGCCCTGCCCTATGGATAAGGAATTACACACCGCGTTGGCATTAATAGACACCGTATGTGTATTGACGATTATCACATCTTCATATGCTGTAGGCACACCGGAAGGAGACCAGGTATTGGCAGTGTTCCAGTTCCCGCTTGTAACAGATTTTTTAACGCCTCCTGCCTGCGTGGCATTGGTTCCGTTAATCGGGTTACTCAGGCAACCTTCAGTTACCGCATACACTTTCCAGTAATAGGTTGTGGATGGCAGCAAGCCTGTAATAGCCGCGTTGGTTGAATTGGCTGGCCTTTGCATTACAAAATCATAATTCACACCATCCGTTGAATTGTAAATAACATAACCCACTTCGTTGGTTGCCCAGTTGGGCCAGTTCAATGTCATACCGGTTTGGTTGGTACCCGAAAAGGTAACAGTGCCTGTAATGCTGGCAGGAACGGGTGGCGTAAATTTATATTGTGAATTGGCCGCCGGCATTGCCGACAGGTTATTTTGCTCTGTATTATTCAGCACATTGGTGTTAACGGTTTGCAGCATTTTTAGCTGGGCAGGCGTTGGGTTGGCCGCAATGGTTGGCCCGTTAATACCCATAGAGTACGAGAATGTAAATGTACCATTGTTCATCACACCATAATTCACAAAGATCACCCCTGTGCTTTCAACCAGTTTTACCTGGAAGTTGAGGCTTGGTGTAACATTGGTATATACCGCCATATTGATCCACTCAACCGTTAAGGTCCTGTTGGGCGCTGCTCCTGTTACCTGGTATTTGATGCCGTTTCCAAGAGCGTCTGTTCCACCCTGTGCCATTAAATCATCGTAAAAAGGGGCAATGGCCGGGTTGGTTGAGTTGGCCAGGTTGTTCTCGGTAAAAGCGCTGTTCAGGTATCCAAAGGCATCTCCTACCGCTCCCCCATCATCGGTTGAAGTGGAAAAATCGAGAAACCCGTTGGTAGAAACCGAGAACTGCGTATAGCGAATGCCATTATACCAAAAATCAAAACCTATATCGGCAAAATCAGAACGGTTATCATCTTGTGTAAAGGTAGCCGTATTCCTCCAGCTATCGAAAGCGCTTCCTGTTAAATTAATGGATGTGTAAGCAACTCCGGTACTTCGTACGGTAGTATAGTTAGCAATGGATTGTCCTTTTGCTGTTTGCATAAATACAAGAAGCACAAGACAAATATTTAAACTATATCGAAATAGGTTTGGCATAAAGGGGGACTTACCTATCCACGAATTTAGAATAATTTCTTACATATCCCATGATTTTAACAAATTGATTTCCTCAATTTAAACTTAATAAAACCTCTAAAAATCAAGTAATTGAACTGTTAATCTCCACATACTAATTATTCATCTATAAATAATTGCAGGAAATCTAAATTTTGCGGCTGAACCGATTCCTGAGGAAATATGAAAAAAATCGGCAATTAGGCTGTTTTTTGAGGTGAATTATTTCCCTTATTTAGCCTTTTTAAGGAGCTCAAAGTCTTTTTTGAAATTGAATAACTGTAAAAAACTAAGCTTATTCTCTTTCATAAAAAACGATACAAGGATAATGGTGGCCACAAAATACGAAAGACCGGCAGCATAACACGCCCCGAGCAACTGATCCTTAGAAATGAGGTAATGACTGGTGCAAACTGTTGCCAGTAAACCAAACGCATTGGCCGTGAGCAATATTTTTTGCTTGCCCAGGCCTGCAAAATAATGGCTGATAATGGTGGCAAAGCTAATGCATAAAATGCCCGGCGACAGGTACAGCATCACCGTCTTTACATAAATAAAATCATTGCCCAACAGGAACATGAAAAATTCGCGGGGTATAAAGTACACAACCAGCACACAGCATATGCTCAGCAATAAACAGATTTTAGCCAGCAAAAAAGTAATGCGGCCGTTATTTCCAGGATCTTTTGAATTGGCAATGTAGGTAAGTATAATTGGCGATACGCTGTTACTGATGATCCAAACGGATTCGATGAGCGAAGAAGCGCTTGAGTAAATACCTACTAAAATGGTATTGCCCAGCAAATAAAAATTATAGCGGCTACTCAACATATGGCACAGGTTTGCCAACTGGTTGTAAAACCCGTTCTCAATGATTTTCCTGGGTTCAAAGGCTTCCTGATGAAATTCATCTTTCCGAAAAATGGATACGATTTGTACAATGGAAAAAACAAGGGCGCTTATAAACGAAACATACAAAGCAATAACGTAACTGTTTATAGTTTTGATATCGAAATAAAAGATACAAACCATAAGGACCAATAAAAGCAAGGCTGGTTGAAGGAAATTTAAATAATTGTACATTTTTATCCGCTCCCGGGCCAGGATAATAACCATGTGAAAAGAATGAAGGATAATAATGAACGACAACAGGATCAGGTGAAGCCAGGGCTCTATCATCCCTATGTCAAACAATACAAATACAGCTACGCACAACAAGGTGCAAACCAGGATCCAGGAAACACCCATGCGGTACAACCTGGTCAACGAGTAACGCGGAATAAAATACACCTGCACATAACCAGTGTAAATCTCATTAATGATCTGGATAATGGCAATGTTGGAAATAAGCAAACTCACTTGCCCGCGCACATCGCTTCCCAGCTGCCTCGACGACACCAGCAAAATAGCCAAATTAATAAGCGCCACAAAGCCTTTGGTAAATAAGGTGGATATAATGTTCTTTAACAAGCGGTTTTAAAAATCAGAAATCTTAAAAATATGAATTTTTAGCGGATTGTTACATAACCATAAAATTAGCTTTATATTGTATGCATATTATTTTGGATACCGTGAGGCAGTTCATTAAACGCATATTATTGGTTGTTGCCCCTTCTTTTATAAAGAAGCGGGTATTTGCTTTTTATGGTTCATTGAACTGGAAAAGCCTTGCTGTATCGGAGCTTGACGCCGAATTATTATTGCTGGAGTTTTTTTTGAAGCCCGGCTCTGTTTTTTTTGATATTGGCACCAATAAAGGCGAATATGCCTATTACGCCGAAAAACTGACCGATCCCAAGAACATTTACTTATTCGAGCCCGAAAAAAAACTGAACAGGCAACTCAGGGCTATTTTTAAAGATTGCCGGGTATTTGATCTTGCTTTATCTGATACGGCAGGCACCCACCTGTTTAAAATCCCTGTTATTAATGGCGTGATTGATAATTGCCTCAGCTCGCTGGAAGTGGAGAATAAGGAGGATAATGAAACCGAAGCCATTATTTATGAAGTAAAGACCGATACGCTTGACCATTTTACAGCAGAAAAAAAAGTGCTTCCCGATTTAATCAAAGTAGATGTGGAAGGCCATGAACTGTCTGTTTTAAAAGGCGGGGAAAATTTCATTCACCAGCATCATCCCACCTTAATTATTGAGATTGAACAACGCCATCACAAGGACCTCAACATTGAAAGCGTTTTCGAATCCTTTAACGCAAAAGGCTACCAGTGCTACTATTATTCAAAAAAACAAAAGCAACTGTTTTCATACGAAAACAAAGCGCATTTAACCAATACCAGCAACTATTTCGGGAAACGCGATTATATCAACAACTATATTTTCATCCACGGCAATAATAAAAGCATTCCGTCCGTTGATGACATGAACCGGCAAATAGCGGCAAAAATTAACCCTTGAGCGAAACAAAACATAAAAAAGCACTGTTCTTTTTCTCGGCAGGCGTTGGAGATGCCATCCTGCTTGTACCGCTGGTAAATCAATTAAAAAAAGAGGGTTATCATGTTACCGCTTTGTTCACCTCTCCTTTTCACTGCGAATCTATTTTTGAGAATACCAACTTGTTTGATGCCATTGAAGTGAAGAAGGGTAAAGCTTCGCTGGCGGTATTTTCGCTGTTACATTTCAGAAGCTACGATAAGGTTTTCCTGAATCACTTTGCTTACAGCCGTTCACATCTAAGCTTAGCCGCCTTATTGGGCAAAGCCGTTTATTGCAACTATAAAGATTACACCAGCGCGCAGAGCTCAAAAGCCATTCATTTTATAGAACCAAAAATCAATACACACGATGCCTTGCAAAATGTGTTTTTACATTACAGCAACGCAACATTAAGCGATCTGAATTTTAATGTTGGTTATAAGCCTCAAAACACAAACCCGTTTCAGCTTTCAAAAAACTATGTTGTGTTACAGATAAGTTCAGCCAATAATAATGCACCCTACAAAAACTGGCCCACCGAAAACTGGCTGGCCTTGCTTCAGTACCTTGACAGCAAGCTGCCGGGTACGCAATTGGTAGTGCTGGGCGATAAAAGTGAATTAAGCCTGACCAAAACACTCAGTGTATTAAACAATAAAAACATCATTTCACTGATCGGCAAAACACAATTAAGCGATGTGATGGAAATTTTGTTTCATTCCAAATTTTACATAGGGCTCGACAGTGGTATTATGCATATGGCTGTGGCCCTTAATAAACCGACCTTTACATTGTGGGGTGCGTCCAACCCAACACTTTATGGTTATGCATGGCTTGGCCAAGAACATAAAGTTATCAGTTTAAATTTAGCCTGCGCGCCTTGCAGCGCCTGGATTGGAAGGAACACCAGACGGGTGGATGATCCCTTAAAATGCCCTGACTTTAAATGCATCCGTGAATTGCCGGTTGAAATGGTGACAGGAGAATTGGACGATTTTACGAAGACCCTATAGAACGCAGATATAGCTGATGTATTATGATAAATTTATTATTTTTAATCCGCGTAATCTGTCGGTTGAAATGGTAGCCGCAGAATTGGATAATTTTACAAAGATAATTCATTGATTTTATACAACTCATTTTCACATTCAACCCCTTCAGGGTTGTCGAATTATCAAACTATTCCGGCTATTCACATTTGACCCCTTTGGGGTCATATAATTAGATCGTAATATTTTACCTGACCCTGAAGGGGTCAAATGTGAATAGGATAAATGTTAGTAATATAATGCACAACCCTGAAAGGGTTGAATAAAATCCTGATCGTGTTCTTTTTTATGAATCATTTCTCTCAACCCAACCATGAAAATCTGTACAAATCCGTTGCATCCGCGTCATCTGCGTTCCATAAAAAACAAAAAGTCCTACCCAAAACGGATAGGACCTTGTAGTATGATTAAGACCAAAAAATTAAACCCTCACGGCTTGCACTGATGTGATCTCAGGCACCGCACGTTTTATGGTTTCTTCAATACCTGCTTTCATGGTCATTTGACTCATGCTGCAAGTGCTGCAGGCGCCTTTCAGTTCCAGCATGGCAGTATTGCCACCGGTAACCTCAAGCAACTCCACATCGCCGCCATCTGCTTCCAAATAAGGACGAATGGTTTTTAAAGCGCTTTCTACTCTATTAAATAATTCCTGGTCCATTTTGTATTGTTTAAAGTTTGAAGTTCAGGGTTTGAAGTTTAGATAGCATTTAAGCGACTTCAACCCTTAACCTTTAAACTATGATTTATTTTCCTAATTTCTTTTTTAAATTCGAATCAATCGCATCCAAAAACTCTTCGGTATATAAATAATGCTCACCATGTTTTACATTATTACCGTGAGCGCAAACCGCTAAGTCTTTGGTCATTTTACCTGATTCAACTGTTTCTACACATACTTGTTCCAAAGCGTGGCAGAAATTAATTAACTCCTGGTTCTTGTCTAATTTACCACGGAACTCCAAACCACGGGTCCAGGCAAAAATACTGGCAATTGGATTGGTTGATGTTGGTTTACCGTTTTGGTGATCGCGGAAGTGACGGGTTACCGTACCATGAGCCGCTTCTGCTTCCATAATAGTGCCATCCGGTGTAATCAATACCGAAGTCATTAAACCTAATGAACCAAAGCCTTGCGCTACTGAATCGGACTGAACGTCTCCATCGTAATTTTTACAAGCCCACACAAAGTTTCCGTTCCATTTTAAAGCGGATGCTACCATGTCGTCAATTAAACGGTGTTCGTAAACAATTCCTGCAGCTTCAAATTTAGCTTTGTAATCTGCCTGGTAAATCTCTTCGAAAATATCTTTGAAACGGCCATCGTATTTTTTAAGGATGGTGTTTTTAGTAGATAAATACAAAGGCCATTTTTTGTTTAAAGCTACATTAAAGCAGGAGTGAGCAAAACCGCGGATAGACTCCTCAAGGTTATACATGCCCATTGCCACACCCGGACCAGTGAATTTGAACACTTCGTGCTCAATTACTTTTCCGTCCTCGCCTTCAAACTTCATGGTTAATTTTCCTTTTCCTGGAATTACTAAATCCGTTGCACGGTATTGATCGCCAAAAGCGTGACGGCCAACAATAATAGGAGCTGTCCAGTTGGTAACCAAACGCGGTACATTTTTGCAAACAATAGGCTCACGGAAAACAGTTCCATCCAAAATATTACGGATAGTACCGTTTGGCGATTTCCACATTTGTTTTAAGTTGAACTCTTTTACACGGGCTTCATCCGGTGTAATGGTAGCGCATTTGATCCCTACCCCATATTTTTTAATAGCTTCCGCTGCATCAATGGTTACCTGGTCATTGGTTTCATCGCGGTATTCCATTCCAAGGTCATAATATTTAATATCCACATCCAGGTATGGAACGATCAGTTTGTCTTTAATGAATTTCCAGATGATACGGGTCATTTCATCACCATCTAATTCTACTACGGGGTTGGCTACTTTAATTTTGCTCATAAATACTGTTGGGTTAGGTTGAGATTGGGTTAAAAAAAGTTAGCCAAATTTAGAAATATATTGTTGTTGAGCAAACAATTGTTTTTAAAAAAAACGGGCTTTTTTTATCGATATTTTAGCTACCTTTAATTGCCCCTTATCCACATTTGTCATGAAAAAACTCCTCACTTATATCCTAATCTGTTTAGCAGGCACTAACTATGCCCAGGACCAGTTGTTTAAAAAAGACAATACCAAGCTGGAAGTGAAAGTGCTGGAGATAAACCAAACCGAGATAAAATATAAATTGTTCAGCTACCAGGACGGTCCTACCATTATCCTATCGAAAAAAGATGTGGCCCTCATCATTTACCAGAATGGCGTGCACGAGGTTATTACAAGCGAGCTTGCTCCCGAAAAGCCAACTGTTTACTATATAGGTCCGCCGCCTGAAGTGCCACCAACCCTGAGCAATAGAGACAGTAGCCTTTTCAGGCAGCTCACCACAACCCGGCATTTGGTATCCTTAAACATCCTCGATCCCCTGAATGGTTGTGCAGGTGTAAGCTATTTTACCGAATTTGCAAAGAACTATTTGAACGTGTATGTACCAATTTCAATTGGTTTTGCCAATCCTTATTTTTCCCAGTCATCCAACAATCTGTTTGGTGTTTATAATAACTACGGCTATGGTTATAACGGATATTCTATTTCCGATTATAAGTTCACCTCTAAAACCATTGATGCCGGCCTGGGCATTCATTTTCAAACCAGCGGCAAGCACCCTGTTACCCATTTTATAGGACCTTATGTTGGCGTAGCCCAGTTTACAGGATCTTACCGCGAGAACATTTCGACTTATGACCAATACGGCTACCCAAACTATACGTTGGTTGACCGGAATTTTGTAATGAACAGAACATACATCTTGCTCGACAATGGTTTCCTGTTCAGGGTTACCAAAAACTTTAACATTATGATGATCGCTGGCGTTGGCTATCATATAGATTCTTACGTCAGCAAGAACGCGCCAATGAATAGCTACATCAGCCAGTTCCCTATTAATGCCTTTAAATTTGGCTTATCCTTCGGATACCGTTTTTAAACCCAACCATTATGCCATTTCTCCCAACCACTATTTTTTCTTACAAAAAACTGATTGAGAAACTAAACGTTTTCATCTTTTTTGCGTTGGTATTTATTTCGCTGGATGCTTTGGCCCGGGCCGGAGGCGGCGGAGGCGGTGGTGGAAGCAGTTCCGATGGCGATGGCGGAGGTTCCATTATGGCACTTTATTACCTGGTGCGTTTAATTTTTATGCTGCCTTTTCCGTTCAACTTCATTGTATTAGGCGTCATCATTTTTTTAATTTACCTGTACTATAAAAATAATAAAGAATCATCTACCTTAAATACCCTCTCAAGTCTCGATAAAAAAGTATACGATGAAGCCAGTGTAACGCCGCTTGTAGCGGCTATTCCCGCCTTCGACCAACAGGTATTTTACAAAAAAGTGGATACTGCCTTTTACAAGATCCAGGAAGCCTGGCAACAAAAGAACCTTAAGCCCGTACGTCAGTTCATTTCCGACGGAGTGTACCAGCGCTTTGAAGCTCAGTTCCTGATGATGAACGCGCTGGAGCAAAGTAATGTGCTCACTGATGTAAGCTTGCATGAACGCCTGATCGTATCGGTTGAGAATGATGGCAATTTTTACATTCTTCATGTAAGGCTTAATGCCAGCAATAATGATCGTTTTGAATCGAAAAAATTCAGGCAGCTCAACAGTGGCGGCTATGAATCGTATACCGAATACTGGACCTTTGTGAAAAAAGTGGACTCACAATCGCAAAAAGATATTTACAATTCCAATAATTGCCCCAACTGTGGCAGCTCCATTGAAAACAAGCTGGGCGAAGTAAGCAAATGCGATAGCTGTGGCACGCAGATCAATAACGGTGATTACGATTGGGTACTTTCGGAGATCACCCAGCCCGAAGAGTTTGCCTCTAACTTTAACCAGCTAAAAAGTCGTGGCAAGTTTTACGACAGGCTGAAAGCCAAAGGCTATAAAGGCCCCGAGTTTTCGCCGCAGTATATTGAAGATAAAGCATCGAATGCTTACCTGCAGTTAAAAATAGCACAGGCCTTTGCCGACCAGAAACGCGTGAACCGTTTTTGCTCTGCTGAGTTTACCGAAAAAACAAAAACCGCTTTCAGCAAGCCACATTTATACAACCGCTTGTTCACAAAGGATGTGAGCCTTATTAATATATATGAGGACAGCGCCAACATTTTTGCAGCGCTCTCCATTACCTGTGTGCAACAAAAAGTAACGGTAGAAAACAACAAGTTGCAACTTATCAACTCATCGCCCGTTTCTGTGAGCGAATACCTTATTTTAAGCCGCTCCAAAGCATTTGCACCAAATAAATACAGCGCCATGGCACACAATTGTGCCAATTGCGGCGCGCCGGTTGAAGATTCGCTGCAGCTCACCTGCAACTTTTGCGGCTCGGCATTGAATGACAACAGCAAGGATTGGATTGTGGAGAACCTCATGTCGCTAAGCGAATACAACACGCATAAGCAAGGTTTAAGCGGCTCGGTTAACAGCGCTAAGCAGGAACAAAAACTGGAAGACAGTAATTGGGATGTGCGCGATTTTGCCCTGAACAATATGATGGTAGTAGCCATGGCTGATGGTGTGATGCAGGATGAAGAACGCGACTTTTTATTAGCAACCGCCAAAGACCTTGGCTACAGTACCAAAAAAATTTCGGAACTGTTTGAGCAGGTAAAGACCAGTGGCCTGGCTTTGAAAATGCCAGCCGAACCTAAGAAACGTGACAAGGTGATGAAGCTAATGAACAGGGTTGCCAATGCCGATGGTGATTTTAATGACAAGGAAAAAGCGGTGCTGGCAGAAGCTGAGAACATGATCTGAATCTTAACCATTCTCCCGATTATTTTAATATGGAACTACTGAAAACCAATAAATCGTTGCGCTTTATAAAAACAAGCTCTGCTTATGTACTGTTTCTTCTATTACTCATTTCCACTGATGTGTTAGCAAGGGCCGGAGGCGGAGGCGGTGGACATGGAGGTGGCGGAGGCCACAGTGGTGGTGGGCACAGCTTTGGCGGAGGCCATGGTTTTGGCGGCAGTCATAGTGGCGGTGGCAGCGATCCCGGGGTAATTGTAGTTATTCTTGTAGTTCTTGCCTTTCTAGCGATAAAATATTATTTTGAAAAAAAACAAAGCGTTTTAAATAATGTATCCAAACTTCATTGGCTAAATTTCGACGCGGCAAAGGTAAACGCGGCAGCGGCTAGCATCCCAGGTTTTGACTTTACCGACTTTTATACAAAAGTAGAAACGGCCTTTCATAAAATACAGGATGCCTGGGCTGAACAGGACCTTAAGCCCGTTCGCCAGTTTATTTCCGATGGTGTTTACCAGCGTTTTCACGCGCAATTTATGATGATGAATGAATTGCAGCAGCGCAACCGGCTCAGTAATATAAGGCTTTTAAAAAGGCAACTTGTAGCTTGTGAAAACGACGGGGGGTTTTATGTATTGCACATGCAGATCAGCGCCAGCAATACGGATTATTTTGAATCGAAACGCTTTGAAGAGCTGACCAGTGGTGGCGACGAAACCTATACCGAATACTGGACCTTTGTAAAAAAAGTAGGAACGTCAACCGGCAGTAATATATTTGAAGGAGAGAAGTGTCCTAATTGTGGCGATTCTACAAAAAATAAACTGGGCGAGGTGAGCATTTGCCCAAACTGCAAAACACAAATCAACAATGGCGATTATGACTGGATCCTCTCCGAAATTACCCAGGCCGAAGAATTTGCCGGCAGTTATTACAAACTCACAGAACGACAAAAATTTTATAAGAAGCTGGCTTCTGCAAATCATACGGGCCACGAATATTCGGCACAGTATATTGAGGACAAAGCATCCAATGCTTACCTGCAGATCAGGATCGCGCAAGCCTTATGCGATGAGAAACGGATCCAGCGCTTTTGCTCACACGGTTTTATGCAGAATGTAAAAACCAGGTTTAATAAGCCATTCCTGTATAACCGCTTGTATACTAAAACCGTTGACCTCATCAACATGTATGAGAATGCGAATACCATTTTTGCCGTGGTTTCCGTTTCATGTACCAAACAGAAAGTAAGCATTGAAGGCGACACGCTGAATTTGATTGATAAATGGCCGGTTGACATACAGGAGTTCATGATCCTGAGCCGCTCCAAAAACAGTACAGCCAATAAATACAGTGCCATGGCCCACAATTGCTCAAATTGCGGTGCTCCGGTTGAAGACTCCCTGCAGCTCACCTGCAACTACTGCCAGTCGGCCTTAAATGATAACAGCAAAGATTGGATCGTAGAGAAACTGCTTTCCAAAAAAGAATACATATCATTTAAACAAGGTCTCGAAAACACTGTCAATACTAAAAAGCAGGAACAAAGCCTGGAAAAGGACAACTGGCAAATGAGGGATTATGCTTTAAATAACATGATGTTGATGGTGATGTGTGATGGAACTGTAAGTGATGCAGAGACGGCTTACCTGAACAGCATGGCTAAAAAACTGGGCTTCAATTCTAAAAAAATAGCGGAATTATTTAACCAGGTTAAAGCAAGCCGGTTGAGTTTAAAAATGCCAGCCGAGCCCGAGAAACGCGAAAAGGTGTTACAGCTCATGCGTAAGGTTGCCGAGGCGGATGGTGATTTCAGCAGTATTGAAAAAGCCCTGCTGGCTGAAGCCGAGAATATGATGTAATAGCCTTACGATATACCATAAAATAGTTTTTTTATAATTGGTGCATATCACTACATTTGTGCTCTATTTCTACTATATGAAAATTACCGAACATCTGAAATCTGCGAAAGAAACCTTATTTTCCATTGAAATTCTTCCTCCCCTGAAAGGGAAAAGCATCCAATCCATTTTTGATGGCATTGATCCTTTAATGGAATTTAAGCCCGCGTTTGTGGACGTAACTTACCACCGCGAGGAATACATTTACAAAAAACGTGATGGTGGTTACCTTGAAAAGGTAAGCATTCGCAAGCGCCCCGGAACGGTTGGCATTTGCGCCGCCATTATGAATAAGTACGACGTGGAAGCCGTACCACATATTATTTGCGGCGGCTTTACCCGTGAGGAAACAGAGAATGCCCTGATCGACCTCCAGTTCCTTGGAGTTGACAATGTACTGGCCCTACGTGGCGATAGCATTAAAACCGAGTCGCAGTTTGTACCGGAACCGGCCGGCCACAATTATGCCATTGACCTGGTAAAACAGATCAAGGACATGAATAACGGCATTTACCTGGACGATGAAATGAAGGACGCCTCGCCTACCAATTTTTGCATGGGCATTGCCGGTTATCCTGAAAAACATTTTGAAGCGCCAAACTTATACAGCGATATGAAATGGTTGAAAGCGAAGGTTGATGCCGGCGCTGATTACATTGTCACGCAAATGTTCTTTGATAATAAAAAGTATTTTGAGTTTGTAGACCTTTGCCGAAAGAACGATATTCACGTACCAATTATCCCGGGACTAAAGATCCTGAGCTCACGCTCGCAGTTAATTGCCCTGCCTAAGGTCTTCCACATCGACCTGCCACAAGACCTGTTTGTTGAACTGGAAAAATGCAAGGACGATAAAGCCATTAAAGAAGTGGGCATTAAATGGTGCATTGAACAAAGCAAGGAGCTGAAAAAAGCAAACGTTCCATGCCTGCACTACTATACCATGGGCACATCCGAAAGCACTAAAAAAGTAGCGAAAGAGGTGTTTTAATAAAAAACGAAAAACAATGAAAAGCGTTCCAATAATTATTGGAACGCTTTTTTTATGCCATCACTTATCCCAAAACCGCCGCCACTTATTAGTTTAAAGCTGCCTGTTGCCAATCTCGCCAAATAGTGAGGAATGCATGTTCTAATTTTATAGCAGAATAAAACTCACTGTTATGAAAAAACTATTGACCCTATTGGCTTTATGGCTTTGCCTGGCAAACCTCAAAGCGCAAACTACAGTTACCATTGCCGATACCGCTTTTGCTCATTGGTTACGCGTCAACATTCCGGCTGCGATGAGCGGTGACCAAATGGATACCACTCACATTGCTGTAACCTCCATGAAATACATGGATGTGCAAAACTTTGACATCGTTAACCTGGATGGCGTCCAGTATTTCGACTCACTCACTACATTGGATTGCAGCAATAATAATTTCGACTCTGTTATTTTACGGGTTACCACTATTCCAGCGCTACCTCCAAGGCTCACCACCTTTATCTGTACCCATAATGCGTTAACAAACCTGCCGGTGCTTCCAAACGGCTTAACGGCTTTAAATTGCACTTTCAATCCCCTGACTCACTTACCGGCACTGCCTGTAACACTTAAAAGCATTGAGTGCCTTAACGACAGCCTCACCGGGATCCCAACATTGCCCGATTCACTAATTACATTTGATTGTAGTAATAATTTTATCGACAGCCTGCCGGCATTGCCCTTAAAACTTGTCACTTTAACATGCAAAGGCAATTTGCTCACTGCCCTTCCGGCGTTACCCGATTCGTTAAGCACCCTTGCCTGCGATTTTAACCAATTACAAAGTTTACCGGCTTTACCCGATTCATTAAATAACCTTAATTGTACCAGTAATCATTTAACAGCACTTCCTGCACTGCCAAATGCTTTAGTTAATATGGACTGCTCTGCTAACCAGATCACAGTTCTTCCGGCTCTGCCTCCAAATTTACCTTCCTTGCTTTGCAGCAGCAATCAACTCACCACTTTACCGACATTACCTAATTCAATCACCTTTATTGATTGTTCACAAAACAACATCAATGTACTTCCAACACTTCCAAACGCATTACACAAACTTAACTGTTTCCACAATGCATTACCTGTGTTACCTGCATTACCAACTACATTGGAAATTTTATACTGCAACCATAACCAGTTAACTGTTCTTCCTGCATTACCTGCTTCACTGCTTGAAATAGACTGTAGCGAGAATTTACTGCCACTACTCCCGGCATTACCCAATGCATTAAGCAAATTGATGTGTTTTACCAACGCATTACCTGCTCTTCCTGCTTTACCTTCTTCCCTGAATGTACTATCCTGTAGTTCAAATCAACTCACTACTTTGCCTCCTTTGCCAGCTTCTTTGGGATTGCTGGGTTGCTCATATAATCAACTGGACAGCTTACCGGCATTACCAAATTCCTTAGGTTATCTGGCCTGTGATAATAACTCACTGACAGTTCTGCCAGCATTGCCAAATTCTTTAATTGTTTTATATTGCTACAGGAACCAGCTCACCGCTTTGCCTGTTCTACCTGCAAGTTTAGGCACATTAGAATGCAGTTATAATAACATCCACTGTTTTGATCCCTTTCCAAATATTTATGATGTCTTTAATATTTCCAATAACCCTTTTAGCTGCATCCCGAACTATATTCCTTCCATGGATGCCGCTACCCTGAACATCCCGCTTTGCCAGGCAGGCAATCCTTTTGGCTGTCCGACAACCTATGGCATCGTTGGCTTTGCTTACCGCGACAACAACACAACCTGTTTAAAAGACAGCGCGGATACAGGGCTTAGAAATGTGCCAATGAAAATTTACGATTCTTCTTCCAATTTAAAATCAACCACCTTTACTGCGCTGAACGGCGTGTACCAGTTCCTGGATTCGGCTGCTGTATATACCGTAAAGGTTGATACCGTTGGTAAACCATTCGAGGCCTCATGTATATACCCTGGATTGGACAGTACCGTAAATGTTGCCATTCTCGATACTAATGTGAATTTTGGTTTACGCTGTAAAGCCGGTTTTGATGTGGGTGTGCAATGTGTAACACATGGTGGAATTGTCTTTCCGGGCCAGGTGCATACCTTATTGGTGAATGCAGGCGATCTTTCCAGATGGTACAATTTAAGCTGCGCCTCGGGCATAAGCGGCACAGTGAAAATAGAAGTTCATGGTCCTGTGGCCTATATGGGTCCTGCAGCTGGTGCTTTAACCCCAAATGTTTCGGGAAATGTATTCACCTACAGCATTAGCGATTTTGGCACCATCCAAAACTCCACTAGCTTTAATATCCTGCTGCAGCCTTTTGCAACGGCACAGGATGGCGACCCGGTGTGTATCACTGTAAAAGTAACCCCATTAGCCGGCGATAATAATCCGTCAAATAATCTTTATACTACCTGCTACCGGGTTGTCAATTCGCATGATCCTAATATTAAAGAAACCTATCCTGAAGAAGTGGAACCAAACTATAACGACTGGCTCAGCTACACCATCCATTTTCAAAATACGGGAAGCGCGCCGGCCTTTAATATCCGCCTGGCCGACACACTGGACCAGGATCTTGATCTTAGCACCTTCCAGGTTACAGGCTACAGTCACGAAAACACCGCAACCTTAAAGGGGCGGGTACTCACCGTGCAGTATGCCAACATTATGTTGCCAGACAGCATGAGCGATCCAGAGGGCTCCATAGGTTTTATACAATACCGCCTGAAACCAAAATCAACCTGGACCGATTCGCGCAAAATAAAAAACACGGCTTACATCTATTTCGATTTTAATGCTCCAATTGTTACCAATAGTACTTATAACGAGATCATGAAAGTAACCAGCCTGACGGAAAAAAACGAAAGTGTAACCGCACTGTATCCAAATCCTTCCAACGGTTCATTCACTATTGAACTTAGCAGTAAAGAAAAACAAACGTTACAGTTATTTGACATTATGGGCAATATGGCATTATCTCAAATCATCGACAATGGCAAAGCCACGATCGATGCCGGTCATTTAGCCGCGGGTGTTTATACCATTAGCATTAAAGGCGGCAATGCTGTCATTACTAAAAAACTGTTGATTGTGAAGTAGATCGTTCTTTAAATTTACAACTACATGCGCAGGGCTCTTCAGGCCCTGTGTTTGTTTTATACCCTGCTTGTTAATTTTTTTGGCTCCAACAAGTAGCATTTTCTATTATCTTTGAACTTTATTAGCTCAAAATAATGTCAGACCTTAAATATAATTTGCGCGGCGTTTCGGCATCCAAGGAGGATGTTCACAATGCCATCTCCAATATTGATAAAGGCTTATTCCCGCAGGCTTTTTGCAAAATTGTTCCCGATCACTTAACCGGGAGCGATGAGCATTGCATTATCATGCATGCCGATGGGGCCGGCACTAAATCATCGCTGGCATACACCTATTGGAAAGAAACCGGCGATTTGGGCGTTTGGAAAGGAATTGCACAGGATGCGGTTATCATGAACATTGACGACCTGATTTGCGTAGGTGCTACCGATAATATTTTACTGTCGTCTACCATTGGACGTAATAAAGGTTTAATTCCGGGTGAAGTGATCTCCGCTATCATCAACGGAACGGAAGAAGTGTTGCAAAACCTGCGCGATAATGGCATCGACATCCGCTCAACGGGTGGCGAAACAGCCGATGTGGGCGACCTGGTGCGTACTTTAATTGTGGACAGTACCGTAGTTTGCCGCATGAAAAAAACGGACGTGATCTCTAATCACCAGATAAAGGCAGGCGATGTGATTGTTGGACTGGCCTCTTCAGGAAAAGCAAGTTACGAAACGGAATACAATGGCGGCATGGGAAGCAATGGGCTTACCAGCGCGCGACATGATGTATTTGGCAAAGCCATCGCCGAAAAATTTCCTGAATCGTATGATAATGCCCTGCCAAAGGAAGTAACCTATTGCGGACAAATGAACCTCACCGATCTTGTAGATGTGTCGTACACCGACGCTAAGGGAAATAGTGTAAGCGAAAAAATAACCGCCGGAAAACTGGTCCTATCTCCTACCCGCACGTACGCTCCGGTTGTCAAAAAAATACTCTCGTCACTAGGTACAAAAATAAGTGGCATAGTACATTGCAGTGGCGGCGCGCAAACCAAAGTATTGCATTTTGTAGAAGGCGTTCACATCATTAAAAACAATTTATTTCCTTTGCCTCCTTTGTTTAAACTCATTCATGAACAAAGTAAAACCGATTACAAGGAAATGTACAAGGTGTTTAACATGGGGCACCGCCTTGAAGTGTATTTACCTGAAGAACTGGCACAGGAAGTTATTTCCATCTCCAGATCATTCAATATCGACGCGCAAATTATAGGGCGTGTGGAAAAACACGAGGGCAAAAAAGTGACCATTGAGTCGGAGTTCGGGAAGTTTGAGTATTGATTAAACGATTCTGTTAGTTCGAGTAGCGAAACAACGTGAAGCGTATCGAGAACTCGTCCCTGAAATCACTTCTCGATACATTCCTCCTGTTGTCGGAATTACTCGAAGTGACAGAGGCTAAGCATCAATTCAATTCCTGGCAAATTACCTTATTGCCGCTAACAACCAGCACATAAGTTTTCCCATTCTTATACAAATTACTGATCAACGGTTTTTGAGTGGCATTTTGAATGGTAGATTGTACCTTGCCATCCATAGCGATCACATTTATTTTCTGCCCCGCCCTGTCAAATGCCAGGATGTATTCATTGTCTGTTGTATTAGCTACCTGCGCGTTCTCGTAAACCGCCTGCTCATTGAACGATTCCAGGAGCTTACCCGAAAACAGGTCGTAAGCGTACACCGCTCCATCGCCAAACATCAACATGTCCATTTGCGTGTCATCGTCAATCAACGTAAATTCTGTTTTGAAATTTTTTAACTCATCTCCGATCTTGATGGCTTCTTTTTTATCGGCTAATGAAATTTTATCCAACAGGTTATTTTTATCATCCACATAAATAAGTTTTGTATTATCAAGGTTGTTTCCGCCTGACACATAAAAATTATCCAGATCCTCGGTAGTTTTATTTTTAAAATCAATTCTTCCTTCTCCCTTGCGGCTAAACACGTAAATGTTTCCTGTTACATCGGCAGTGATTAGGTAATCGCTTAAACCTACCTTTACATACTGAATTGGCATTTTTACTACCGCGTTGGTTTTCAGGGGAACAAAGCCCTCTGTTTTAACGCCATACAATGTGTAGTTGTATATTTTTTTATCGGCACAGGCAAAGTACAGGCGATACTCTTTGGTGTGCTCGTAATCCAGCAAGGTAATGTTGGATGTGATCTTTGCCGGCAGCTTTACCGGGTAGCCCTGCACATAATTGCCGTTCCTGTCAATTAAATGCAGGTAGTTTTCGGTATTGAATAATAACTGAAACTTCCCGTTCTTAAAAATATCGACCGTATAAATTTGTGATAAGACCGGTTCGGGTAATTGCTTTTTCCAGAGCAAGCCACCTGTACAGCCTATGAGGTACAGGTTATTGTCATTATCCTGGAAGCATAGTTCATTTTCCTGCGTTACATGATTGGTAAAGAGGTTTAGGGGACTAATGATGGATGAATCGGCTTCAAACTCCCAAAGCGTATTCGACGAGGTGTTTGACTGATGTGAATTTTCGCGGGCATGAGCAAGGTTTAACCGCACTTGTAACTGCTCCTTATAATTTTTAACGCTTAGTGAGATGTGTGAAACCGCTTTATCGGTTTGCATCAGTTCTTCCGAGTTCAACAGGGATTTTAATTTATATTGCTTTGTGTACTCCGCATTTTCATAATACAAATAATTGCATTCCTGCAAAAGGTTATCACCGGCATAGTCCATAAAAGCTGTGTTTTTGCCTAAGAACGCGCTCGTTGAAAGGCATTGCATGAAATAGGCCAGCGCTTTATCATCCGAGAAAAAGAAAAGGGAGCCGTTTTGCATACAGGCAAACTGATTTGACTGCATAGAACCAAAAAATGAACACAAGTTCCGGTATTGTTCAACCATGCGGTAAACCGGCACCTCTGCACCGGCAATACTATCACTCATATAGCGAAGGTGCTGCTGGGCTTTTTCGGCATCCTTTATTTTTAAGGTGGTAATGGCGAATTGAGCATTTTCAATTACATAATTACCACATATAATTTCAGCATCAATGTTCTCAAGCCATTCATTTTTTAAATCATACAAGGCGCTATCATTTAGCTCTTTCCAGGCAAGATCGTTTTTTTCTTTCAGCTCTTCCGCCTGCACCGCCTCAAGCCGGGTATAAAATAATTTCGCGTCGGGAACAGTAAGCCCTTTTAATGAAGCCGGGTTGGTTGGAAGGTTCTCAAACTGACGAATGCTTGACTCTTCCTGGTTTCGTAACAGGTTAAAAAAAGAAAGACTGTCGGTAAGTGTATAACCGTTAAAAGTTATGGCATTTAACTGAACCTCGGCATTAAAAAAAGATTGTTGTGTAAACAGGGACTTATCGAACAAATCGGCATAACGGTGATTGAAATACACCTGGATGGGTTGAGCGCCGTTGATCTTTACTAATTCCTGGTAGGCTTTATCGGCCGCAATAGACTCTTCTTTCTTAAGGGCAATGCACTGCTCAATAAGTTTTGCCTGCGAGGATATATAAACAATTCCGTTCTTATAGCCAACCAGCCATTTTTGCTTGTTAATTACTAATGCATAGCTATCATACAGGCTGGCAGAAGGATCTTTTGCAAACGTTTTTTCGAAAAATTCAGTCACAACGGTTTCATTGCTTTTTTCTTTTAGCTTGAATTGGATAACACTGTTGAATGTCCCCGCGTTTTTCACAAAGCTCCAGTAGATCTTATTGCCTGAAACAACTTCCTTTATATCGGCATTTGTATTTACCAACGAATCGAGGTAAGAAATAACCTGGTGGGTACCCGATAAGGTTTGATTGGTCAATAAGGATTTCCAGATCAGGTTTTGCCGTGTTAGTTGCGTAATAAGCTCATGCACATTATTGGTTTCAATCACACACACACTGCTTGCAGGAATGTGTTCGATGATGCTTGCCCGGGGTTCTTTATTTTCACGCAATTTAAAATAACCCCAAACGGCAAAACACAATGATGCGACAATAAATGCATAAAAGGCTATTTTCCTGAATAATTGCACAAACTAATGTACCTGTAAAAATAAGCGCCTTCGTTTGCGGGCCCACAGAGTTATTAAAGACGCATTGTGAATTGAGCTATTAAATTAAAAGGAAAGCTTATCCAGGTCATCCTGGCTGGTTATGCCGGCGCCAAATCGTTCTTTCCAATAACCAGCCAGGTAAAGCTGCTCACCTTGGCCGGGCGTAGGGATCAGTACCAGCTTTTGTTTTTGAAGAACATGCAGGTCCATGAGGGTACTGTAACCACTACGGCAAACTACGGTACCTGCGGCTTGTATTAACCGGCTTAGTTGCCTGGCATCTGGCAAATCAATTATTTTTACATGAGGGGGTGCTGCACTTTCCATTGCTTTTTTTGTTCCCCTTGCGATAACAATCGTTTTATGAGCCGGCAAATTTTTCAAGAGGCCATTTTCCAATAAGCTCCGCTGGGGCTCGGGTCCCGAGAGCAGGCATAACACATCAAAAGGAGCCATGGTTTCCTCTACATTTAAACGGCTTAGCGGGCCTATATACCTTACATTTTTTAAAGACCCTTTTTCAGATAGTTTTCCTGCCAGGGCGTCCTGTCCTTCATAGTCGGGAACCCAAACCTGGCTAAACCGCTCCATGTAACGCCTGTGGAGTTGATTTGCCAGTCCCGAAAACAAACCAGCCTGTATGTGCAGCTGGTGAGTCATGTAAATACACTCAATACCAGGATTACTCATGCCGAAACGGTTATCGCTTATCACCACGTCAATACCGTGCGTTTTTACCAATTCTTTTAATTGCTCTCTTTCTTTTTTAATCACGCGCAGTATCCTGCCTGAGTCTAAGAGCAACTTAAGCGGCAAGGGCAACGTTTTGGAATACGAAATGGCATAAGGCTCCACTTCCACTTTTTTCAGGTCCGGAAATTCTTCATCAAAGATCAAAGCGGTGGTTTTGGTCACACCCAGTATCACGTGGTTGTCCTTCATTAATTCCTTAATTAAGGGTACGCAACGCGTGGCATGACCAAGGCCCCAATCGAGCGGTGAAATGAATATGGTTTTATGGTGAAAGATGTTACAAATTAACTAAAAAAATTGATGATTAAAATTTAACTTTGCCATGTGTCAGAAGCATCTTCAGAACATATCCAGAGCATTTTAAAAACCCTGCCCGACACACCCGGTGTTTACCGTTATTACGATGCCGATAACAACCTGCTGTATGTTGGCAAGGCCAAGAACCTGAAAAAACGGGTTACTTCTTATTTTACCAAGGAGCACGACACCTTTCGTCTCCGCATCATGGTGAAAAAGATCGCGGACATTAAAACCGTGAAAGTGGAAACCGAAATGGATGCGCTGATCCTGGAGAACAACCTCATTAAGAACCTTTCGCCAAAATACAATGTGAGTTTAAGGGATGATAAGACTTATCCCTGGATCGTTATTAAAAATGAGCGTTTTCCGCGGGTGTTTCATACCCGCCAATTAAAAAAAGAAGATACCGAATACTATGGCCCCTACCCTTCGGTTACTACCATGTTCATTTTACTCGACCTCATAAGGCAGTTATACCCTTTGCGTTCCTGCACTTACGATTTGAGTGAAGAAAACATTGAAAAGAAAAAATTTAAAGCCTGTATCGAATACCAGATAGGTAAGTGCAAAGCGCCCTGCGTAGGCTATCAAAGTCTTGAAGATTACACCACCGGTATCGATCACATACGCAGGATCATTAAAGGCGATATTAATTTTGCCATTAAAGACCTGAAACGCTTAATGCAGTCCCATGCCGAAAAGCTTGAATTTGAACAGGCAGCCGCCAATAAAAAGAAAATAGAACTGCTCGAAAAATACCAGAGCAAATCCACCATTGTGCACCCTTCCATTACCGATACGGATGTGTTTGCCATTATCAGCGATGAAAAAACGGCTTACATTAATTTCTTTAAAGTCATGAATGGGACTATCATCCAGGCACAAACCCTGGAACTGAAAAAGAAACTGGACGAGAGCGACGAGGAAATGCTGGTGTTTGCCATCAACGAGATCCGTACCCGTTACCGCTCCTTAAGCAAAGAAATTTTTGTTCCCTTTGAGCCCGAGTTGGTTTTTGAGAACGCGAAATATGTTGTGCCTAAGATTGGTGATAAAAAGCACTTGCTGGATCTTTGTTTCAGAAATGCTGAAGCTTATAAAAAGGAACGTGAAAAACAGCTTGCCCTGATTGATCCTGAGCGCCATACCGACCGCCTGATGCAGCAAATGATGAAGGACCTGCGCATGAAAGAAGAGCCCCGCCGCATTGAAGGTTTTGATAACTCCAACATACAGGGAGAATATGCCGTAAGCGCCATGCCGGTGTTTATTGACGGGAAGCCCGCTAAAAAAGAATACCGTCACTTTAATGTAAAAACAGTAGTGGGGCCCGATGATTTTGCTACTATGGAGGAAGTGATCTTCCGGCGCTACTCCCGCGTGCTCGAAGAGAATTTGCCAATGCCTCAGCTCATTGTGATTGATGGGGGTAAAGGCCAGCTTGGCGCCGCGGTAATGAGTTTACGGAAATTAAACTTAATGGGACGGGTAACCGTTATTGGCATTGCCAAACGCCTGGAAGAAATTTATTTCCCGGGCGACCCGGTGCCTATGTATTTGGACAAGCGTTCGGAAACATTAAAGGTGATACAGCACATCCGTGATGAGGCGCATCGCTTTGGCATTACCCATCACCGTAACAAACGCAGCCGCGAAACCTTTAAAACCGAACTTTCGGAAATAAAGGGTATTAGCGAAAAAACAGCCCAAAAACTGCTTACCGAATTAAAATCGGTCACACAAATAAAAGAAGCCACCCTGGCCGAACTAGCTGCCATTATTGGTAACGCCAAAGCTAACCTGGTATATGAGTTCTTTAAGCAAAAGGAAAATGGTACTGCTTCTTAACTTCGGCATTTGTCAGTTCGAGTAGCGAAGCGTATCGAGAACTAATACTCTCCGATTCACTTCTCGTTACATACTTGCAAAGAACAGGCAAGTATTACTCGAAGTGACAACAAACGCTTTTTATTTTAACTAAAACTTGTATCTTTGGCCATGGTAAACGGCAAACTGGTCATATTTTCAGCTCCCTCTGGTTCGGGTAAAACCACCATTGTGAGGCATTTGCTAAAAACATTCCCCGATCAGCTGGAGTTTTCCATTTCGGCAACCAGCAGGCCAAAACGTGGTGTGGAAGAGAATGGAAAAGATTACCATTACCTCTCGGTGGAGGAGTTCAAGCAAAAAATTGACAATAAGGAATTTTTAGAGTGGGAAGAAGTATATGCCGGCGTGCATTACGGTACTCTAAAAAGCGAGGTTGACCGCATTTGGGCCAAAGGCAAAAATGTGATCTTTGATATTGACGTGGAAGGCGGCTTAAACCTGAAAAAACAATTTGGCGATAAGGCCCTGGCTGTTTTTGTGATGCCACCAAGCATTAAAATATTGGAAGAGCGCCTTAACAGCCGCAGCACCGATACACCCGAAAGCATTGCCCGCCGGGTTGAAAAAGCCGAAAAAGAACTCAGAACCGCCGACCTGTTTGATACCTTTATTCTGAATGAGGTATTGGAAGAGGCTTTTATAAAAGCCGAAAAGGTGGTAAGCGAGTTTATTTCCAAGTAATCCTATTTAATCCCAGCGTACCGTCACCCTGAACTTGTTTCAGGGTCTCGGCTATGAGATGCTGAAACAAGTTCAGCATGACCCTAAAGGTACGGTAACCTTCTTTTATTTAAAATTTAAATAATTGATTTTCAATAATTTAAAAATAAATCCATTATTTTTCATCTTTTCCGGGTTACCATTTGGGCGTTCCGGTATCAATGTTCAAATAAACAAAACTTTAAAACTCAAAACAATGACAAAATTATTTTCAATTATCGCTGTAGCAGTATTAGCTACTACTTTCGTTTCTTGTGGTCCTTCTGCTGAAGAAAAAGCTGCTATTGCTGAAAGAGAAGCTTTCGTAAAAGATTCTATCGCTAAAGCTTTAGAAACTAGCATTGAAAGCGCTATGACTGCTGAAACTGCTCCAGTTGATTCAACTGCTGCTGCTGCAACTACTGAAACTGCTGCTCCAGCTGCTGAAGCAAAGCACTAAGAATTTGTGTTTAGTTAGTTAGGAAAGGTCCACGTATCGTTTGATGCGTGGGCTTTTTATTTTGGCATACTAAACCTGACAGGTCTGATAACACATTTATGGCTCCCGATTTTACTTAAATTTCCTTAAACCATATCCTCAAATCCTTCCAATTGTACTATTACAATAAAAAATGATTACATTCGAAACATTATAAATCACATCCAATGAAAAAAGTATTGATATCGCTTTCTGTTCTTGTAGTCGTTTTATCATTCACCCAATGCGGTCCGGCAGCCGAAGACCGTAACATCATGTATGCAAACGCACAACGCATAAGGGATTCTATTGCAAAAGACATTGACGATGCATTGGCAAAAGGCGCCATTCCGGGTACAGCTACCCTTGCCCCTGCCCCTGCCGATACAGCAAAAGCAGTTAAATAATTTCCTTAAAAATCAACCTTTACGTAAAATAAAGGCAAAAATCCAAGCTGGTAATTTTTAATTAAAGGATCGGCATTGATGTTTGCCGGATCAGGTGCATAGCTCAGGGCCAGTACATTCTTGGCGTTCATAATATTTACCAGGTCGAGCGCAATTTCATAGGCCGCTTTTTTTCCATTTATCTTGTACGCAATTCTCAAATCCAGGCGGTTATACGGATCGAACTGAAGCGTATTTACTTTATTATTATCGGCCACCACATCCATCACCGCATTGCTGGCAGCTACATCAACCGGCGAATAACGTTTGCCACCACCATACGTAAATTTGCCCGACACGTTGATGGCGTTCTTCTTTGATCTGCCTACCTCATACTCCACGCCTCCCAGCAAATTCATCATATACTGCCCGTTAAAATCGGTATCAAAGGTTTTGCCGTTGCTGGCCGTGAACTTGCTCTCAAACAAACTGGCCGAATACAACACAAAAAAATGCTTATGAAATAATTTTTCCAGTGTCAGCTCCAATCCATAATTATAGCCGGTACCTTTATTTTCCATGGTATAAATGGGGAAGAAACGATTAAAGCTGGCCCCCCTGTTCAATAATGAAACACCCGACGGAACCGCGTATACCGGAACATTCCAAAGGTACTGATAATACGCCTCGAGTTTGGTCCTGAAAAATTTGGATACCTGGAAATCATAGCCTAAAACAGCATGTTGGCTTTTGGTAAAACCAAGGTCCATGTTGTCTTTTATTTTTCCCGGGTTGCTGTACACTTTTCCATCGCGCACCAGGCTATCGGTTACAGCAAAATAAATGTACGTTGCCTGCATTTGGCTGTGCATCCCATAAGCCAGGCTCAGCGACTGGTTTGGTTTGAACTGGAAACGCACACTTGCCCTTGGTTCTACCGCGTAGCTGTTGTTCAGGGTTAAGTACTGTGCAAACACACCAAGATTAGTACTCCATTTTTCGTTGAACTTATGCACGTAGGCAATATAAGGCTGCAACAAATAAAAATCGGTTTGCGAATTGATGCGGGTTTTGTAGGAACGGTCGTTAATAGCCTGCGCAAGCGTATCGTAACGCGAAACAATTTTAACCTGGTCGTAAAAGTTAACATGAAAGGCGTTGGCAAAAAATCCGGCTTTGAAACTATTTTTCGGATTTATTTTATGCTTAATGTACCAGGCCAGCGTGGTTTTGCCTTCATAAAAATCGTAACCTAAAATTTGAGGTAAGGTATCGTTTGGTTTAAAATCTTTATCTCTTAGTACTAAATAATGATCCACGTTTAAGCCCTGCCCACTATAGGCTACCGAAGTTTTCATCAGGGTGCGCGGGTTAAAGGAATAGCTATGATTAAAAATAGCTACGCCCATGTTGGAGGCAAAGTACTGGTCACGGTTCAAATCGCCGTACAATTCTTTTGGTCGTTCGGTTTGGGTGCTTAAAATAATTTTAATGGTACTGGCGCCACCTATGCCGCTAAAGGAAAAAACACCCGCGTTCTTGGTAGGAAAATTAAAACGGAATGCCCCGTCCTGGTATTGCGGTACCGCGCTGGTTCCCAGCTTAATGTTTAAACCTGACAAGAGTTTTAAAGTAGAGTACCTGTAATTAAGAAAATAACTGCTTCCTTTTTCTTTATTAATAGGCCCTTCCAGCGAAAGCTCGGTTCCCAGGATCCCAAACTGAAAGGTGCGTTCGTGCTTTTGGTTATTCCCGTTGCGCATCTTCAGGTCAAATACACCACCCAGGGCGTTACCATAATTGGCCGGAAAAGCGCCGGTATAAAATTCGGAGTTCGCTAAATATTTATTGTTGATGATGGCGGTTGGCCCGCCTGCCGAACCCGCCACAGCAAAATGGTTGGGATTTGGAATATCAATCTCTTCCAGGCGCCACAATAAGCCTGCGGGCGAATTGCCACGTACCACAATATCGTTACGGCTGTCGTTGGTTCCCTGCACACCCGCAAAGTTGGAGGCCATACGCGCCGGGTCCTGCCTTGAACCGGGATAACGCTCTGTTTCCTCGATGCTGAATGTTTTCACATTCACTGCCTGCATGTCGGTTACCAGGTCGCTTTTATCATCGGCACTTACCACCACCTCATCTACCTGCACCAACGATTCCTCCAACTCCACATTCAAAAACACTTCTTTACCCGATGTCACCACAATATCTGTTAAGGGAGTTGTGTTATAGCCAAACAAACTTACCACAAAGGAACGACGCCCCACCGGAACACCTTCCATTTTAAAATTGCCACTGCCATCGGTAGTCGCCACATGGGTTTTAGCCGAATCGTTCTTTAAGCGCACAATAACTCCGGGCAGCCCAACAGAGCTTACCTTATCAGTTACCTGCCCTCTTACAGTCTGTGTATACAGCGTTTGTGAAAAAGAGCTTACTGACAGGAATAGGAAAAATAAAAAAAGTAAAGCGTTTTTTATCATCTTTTAAAAATACATAAAAAATAAGATGATAGTATAATGTAAGAATAAAATGTGGGTTTCGTTATTGCGGGCGCAGCGAACAATCTTAAACGTCGTATAAACTGTGTTTGAGATTGCTTCGTCATTCTTCCCCGCAATGACCTATCCCTGTTAGGAAAATTAACAAGACCGTCGTTGCCCGTACCAGGCCAGCGCTTTTTTCTCAGCGTCTTTTATAAAATCGTCTTTCGCCTTATTATACTCCCTGTTATCGAGCCAGAACAATTTACCAAGCGCTAATTTAAACGCCTCGTATTGCTCCCGGATACTGACATTGCTTTTCAGATAATCTCGAAAAGCAATGTGGCGGAGCCAATTGTTTGATTCGTATTCGAGCACATATACATGAGCCAGTTTATAGGGATCAATATCATCCGGGATATCCTGGTTGTGTTTATACACCTTGGGAATGCTAAAATTGCAGGGCCTGGATTTGAGCTTGACAAAAAAGCTGCGGTAAGGCGTTTGTGCGTCATACTTTTGGTAGTGCACATAATCGTGCCTGCTTAGTGAGTGCGGCACCTTATCCAGGTTCCCGGGCTCGCGTACGCCCACCAAAATATCAATGACGGGCTTTGAGGCCAGGCCAGGTACCGCTGTGCTCCCAATGTGCTCGACAATGGGTTTAACATCAATTAATAAAGCTTCTAATTCAATTTGGAGGCATTTGAATAAGGTACTCCATTCCGGGTTGTACTTTTCTACTTCTACTCTCATGATCCATAGTTTTAAGTTATTATTATACTTATTGAACTAAGACCGAATCGCTGTATACTTTGTAAAATTTGTCGTTTTTCCAATACACGGTTTTAAGCAGTGTATCGCTGAATTGTTTTTCAATCGTATTGAACGTATTCGGTTGATATTCTTTTAATGTTCCTTTTTCAAAATAAAATATATTACCATTTACGATGTTAAATTCTTTTAAGTTTTTTAAAGGGAGAGTTTTATTAAAAGTACCGTATATATCGAAAATTAAAATTCCTTCGTTGGGGCAGTTAAGGTATAGGTAACTATTGTGTTCTTTCATTGACACCGGTTTTATATCCACGCCAAGGATTTGTTTAAGGTTCCCGGTTTTTAGCAGCGGCTTGAGCTCGGAATTAAAACGGGTGAGCTCATTATTTTGTTTGTCATACAACCAAAAGCTGTTGTTGGCCGATGAGCATACAAGGCTTGTTTGCTCATGGCCCAGCGATTCGAGCGAGATCATATCGCTGGAAGCGCTCAGTTGATTGTCGAGAAAAAGCAGTTGTTGAAAATCTTTAAAGTATACCAGGATCTTTAAAGGGTTGGTGGCATCCACCGACTCGATGTTACCATAACGCTTGGTGCTGTATTTTTTTTGGGAAACGCCATAAGCGTTGTATTTGGTGATCTCATCATTATTCACCACATAAATGTTTCCAAACCCGTCGGTTTCTATAAAACAATCCTTATCCGGAAACTTAACCCTGATATCGTCGGTGGCCACATTCATATAAGAACAGAGCATAAAACTACATGCCAGTATCAGGAGTGTGCGTTTCATAAATGGTTGGGTTTAGCCTTTTACTAAGTTACAAAAATTACGCTTCATATAAAATAGCAATAGCCTCCAAAATGGAGGCTATTATGATAAGGCTGAGTTAATTTTTGTTATTAAACCAAAGAAATATCAAACTGCACCAGGTCAACAAATTCCTGCACGCGATCTTCCACATCTTTTTGCGATAAGCCAATGAGGCGTTCTGTACCAAATTTTTCTACGGTAAAGCTTGCCATGGCCGAACCAAAAATAATGGCGCGCTTCATGTTTTCGAAACTAATATCCTTTGTTTTGGCAAGGTAACCAATAAAGCCACCGGCAAAGCTATCGCCGGCGCCGGTTGGGTCAAACACATCTTCCAAGGGCAGGGCTGGCGCAAAGAACACTTCTTCTTTATTAAATAATAAAGCACCATGCTCCCCTTTTTTAATCACCAATAATTTTGGGCCCATGGTCAATATTTTTTGAGCGGCTTTTACCAGCGAGTACTCACCCGATAACTGGCGTGCTTCCGAATCGTTGATGGTTAATACATCAATGTTTTTCAAGGTATCCTGCAATTCCGCCATGGCAATGTCCATCCAGAAATTCATGGTATCCAGTACAATTAATTTAGGACGGTTTGGCAATTGGGCCAACACTTTTTGCTGAACCGCAGGCATCAGGTTCCCTAACATTAAAAAATCGCAGTTTTTATACGAATCAGGAACAATCGGATCGAAATCGCCCAACACATTCAGCTGTGTATCCAGGGTATCGCGCGAGTTCATATCGTTATGGTAACGGCCGCTCCAGAAGAACGATTTTTCGCCTTGTTTGATCTGCAAGCCTTCGAGGTTAACTCCCTGGCTTTTAAGCGTATTCATGAAATCCTGAGGGAAATCATCGCCTACTACCGACACCAGGTTAATATTGTTTGTAAAATAAGAAGATGCCAAAGCAATATAACTGGCGGCTCCACCAACAATTTTATCGGTTTTCCCGAAAGGCGTTTCTATAGCATCAAAGGCTACAGTACCTACAACTAAAAGGCTCATATGAAAAGATTAAATTTTTTTGGCAAATATATTGTTTATTTACAAAATAGATATTAAATTTGCCCTCCTTTCTGAGGAAAAGCAGTTCTTTTAACGATTATAATAACCAACATATTCCTCTTTATGAGGAAAGATTCCCTTTTAGCTCAGCTGGTTAGAGCACATGACTGTTAATCATGGGGTCCCTGGTTCGAGCCCAGGAAAGGGAGCAGAAAGCCTTAGTGAAAACTAAGGCTTTTTTGTTTTATGTATTTTTAGTTCTCGGCTCTCACGACGCGTCGTGACGAACTGACAATACTCCACTATAGAACTTAAAAGCCAAGTAGATGCAGCACTCGGGCCTGCCAAAACGTGAAGCCGGTGAGCTGTGAAATAGCGAAGCGTATTCTGAAATCCCTTTAAAAATTGAAAGGGCTGGAAGGGATCGTTTTGGCTTGATTTTTTTGTTTACTTTTTTCATCAAGGAAAAAAGTAAGAGAAAAGTATTCCAAAAACTCTTACTTTTGTAACATTCCCCATCCACCTTATCTTATTAGTTATGAGATCGTGTTTCATTGCCTGTGTGTTGTTTGCAATGCTATATGCAATAGCCTGCTCCGATAGCAAAGCCGAAAATCAAAAAGAGAGAATTAAGACAACAGCCGCTAAGGATGAACCAAAAAAGAACGCGCTAACCGATCTTTTCGATCCCTTGCTGGCTGATGGATTTTCATGGCCCTTCGGTAATGGCAATGGTGATGGCAAATACATCGGGGTAAGCGATCATAAAAGTTACGAAGGTTGGTACATTGCCACCAAAACGGGAGAGAAATACCAGCTCGGCATTCATACCGGTGAAGACTGGAACGGCAAAGGAGGCGGTGATACCGATTTTGGTCAACCGGTATTTGCAACGTCAAAGGGCCTGGTGCTGGCTGCGCAGGATTATGGCGCACCCTGGGGAAATGTGGTTTATATGGAGCACCATTTTATAGAGAATGCTAAACTGGTTACGGTCTACTCGTTGTACGCGCATTTGAACGAACTCTTTGTAAAAAAAGGCGATGTGATAGAAAAACGTAAAAAAATAGGGACTATCGGCACCGGCCATCATTCATTTCCGGCGCATTTGCATTTCGAGATAAGAAAAGAAAGCATGCGGGATTTTGAGGTGACCTATTGGCCAAGTTCCAATAACAAAGATGCAGCCTGGGTTTTGGAAAATTATAACGAGCCATCAGTATTCATTGCTAGTCACCGCAACACAAGCTTGCCTGCCGGTTACGACACCTTGCTGGTAGCTGAAAAAAGCCGATACAAAATGCATGTGTTTGCCAAAGGAAAAGAAATCAAGCAATTTGATATTGCCTTGAGCCAAAATCCTGTCGGACACAAGGAAGTGGAAGGCGATAATAAATTGCCCGAAGGCGAATATTATATTACTGAAAAGAACAAAGGTCCATTTTATGGGGCTTACAAAGCCTACTTTGGTCCTGCCTGGATGCGCATCAGTTATCCCAACAGCTACGATGCCGAAGCCGGTTACAAAAAAGGAATTATCAGCAAAGAAAAACGCGACGTCATTATAAAGCTCAATAAAAAAGGTATGCAGCCACCCAAGAACACGGGCCTTGGCGGAGGCATCGGCATTCACGGTTGGGCGGGCGACTGGCCAGCCAATAACCGGCACCTCACCTGGGGCTGCATCAGCTTTAAAAACAAGGAACTTGAGCGCTTTTACGACCTGGTGCCGGTAAACACAAAAATTTTCATTTTGCCCTAGTCTTTACAGGATTTTTTTGGATATTTGCAGCCTATCATCTTTCAATAGATGACTGGCACCGTAGTTCAATGGATAGAATAAGCGTTTCCTAAACGTTTGATGTAGGTTCGATTCCTACCGGAGCTACTAAAGCGGGGATGCCTACATGGCTCCTCGCTTTTTTGTTTCCGTCATTTTGAATATATTTAGAAAAAGGGCGGTAAACCGCCCTTTTATATAGATAAGAGAAAGAATAACGTTGTTTTTCAATACACCATACTGCACAAAATTCTCCCTGGCACGTATCAAAAAATCATCAAATCAATTACTTTTGAAATGTGGAACAGGAAATTACTACAGAGATCTTAGAAGCCTACGGCTTTAAAAAAGAAGAAGCAAAATCAAAAGACCGCCTACAGGTATTTACAAAGAATAAAATTGATATTGTACTATCCGATGATGGCTCGGTTTATTACTCGAACATGGGCTTTGATTACCTGCTTAAAACAGAAGCAGACCTCCAAAAACTTTATAAAGAACTTCGCCGGGAAAACCTTACAAAAGATTAGCTAAAGAGTTGAGCGCATTTGTATTTGGCAAAAAGTTCATCCAATCGTTGCAGAGAGGCCGGTGAAAATTTTTGTTCATCTTCAAAATAGCTTCTGCCCTTCTGCATAATGCTAAAAAGGGTGTAGCAGCGCAGGCGGAACAACCTGTTGCGCAGCCTCGGCGGCAGGGCCATAACCAGGCGTGGATCGTTAAACGCTTCGCGGTGCTTTATTGGAATTCCTACGCTAAAGCTTTCCTGCTCAATGATTTTACAAAGCAATGTGGCTTTTTGGCAGGTAATTTCAATAAGCAGTTTGCAACTGTGCTGCGATATATAAAGCGGTGCGCCGTAGTGTTTATAAATAAATGGCCTGTAATTGTTGGTGAGAGCCGCTTGCTCAAGCGGGCTAAGAATGTGTTTTAAAATTTCCTGCGACTTCTTTAAAGTTGCCAGGGCAGCATTACTTCGTTGAACTAATTTGTTTTTCATTGTAGTTGATTTTTGAATTAACAATTCGCCCAATCAACCGGCTTAATGAAAAACTATTTAGTGAAACCCGCTATCTTTTCCTTACAAATTTGTTCGGTTAAGGTACGCAATAATTTTACGCGCTCGCTTAAATATTCCAGGTCTTCTTTTGCTATTTTGTATTCTGCTTTATAGCGCGCATCCACATAAGCCTTTTTAAGCAAGGTAAACCGTATGCGCTCCTCGTAGGTGGCCTTTGGGAATACTTTGCCAAACTCAATGTTAACGGCCTTGGCCAGCCAGCCCAAAATTTCAATATCGTGCGTTTTGGGTTTGTAGCCGGTAAACACTAATTGTATGGCTCCATAGTACCTTTCTGTAGCCTGGTGCAATAAAAAAGCCGCTTCTTTATAGATTTCATCCCTAAAAGCGTATGTGAAAAGATTATAAAAATTGCTTGCACTCTCAAACCACTGCTCAAAATCTTCCTTCGCTCTTGCCTGTAGTTCGGCAGGAGCCATATCACGCTTTTCGGCCAGCTGGTAGCGGCTGGTATTAAACAGCACCACTCCTTCGCGTTTTATATCACCAAAAAAGTAATTGCCCTCGCGCAAAGCTTCATTAACAAACTCAATCCCGTGAAATATCGGGTGCACCGGCGTTTGCAATTTCAGTTCATCCAGCCTTTGCGTTACAGCCTGCAAAAAACTATCGGCATTGGCCTTGCCATTGGTACTGGTAACAATCAGTAAATCGTAATCCGATTTGTATTCGTAGGTTGTGCCATTCTCCACATACTTATCTTCCACCCAGTTGCCCCTGGCATACGATCCATACAAAATCACCATTTCCACCTCGGCGTACTTTGGCACCAAAGCCGCCACAATGGCCTTTAGTTCGGCCTGCTTGTGTTCGGGTAAGTGGGTTAGGATGGTTTTCATTTTTAGTAACGTAAAGATAGTAGAATTTCCGAGCCTAAAAACGAAAATAATGGAAAGGTGTTAACAGGGGAATTAACAGGACTAGCTATAAAATATAGCAACAAATTCCATTTTTTATAGCTATCTTTATGTGGTGATTTCTATATCATTCATATTCTGATAATGGATAATTTTCCAATATATACAATAGGGCACGGTAACCGTAAGCCAGAAGTTTTTTTGCAGCTCCTTCAGGAATTGGATGTAGATTATTTGATTGATGTTCGCTCACAACCTTATTCAAAGTTCAACCCCCAATTTAATCAGAATGACTTGAAGTTTTTCCTGAAAAAGCACCACATACAATATGTATTTATGGGTGATGCTATTGGTGGCAGGCCCACAGATACATCGTGCTATGATAGTGAAGGAAAAGTAGATTATGAGGTTATAAAAACTAAAGATTTTTTTCTTAGGGGAATTGCCCGGTTAAAAACCGCTTATCGAAAATCTATAAAAATTGCCATCATGTGCAGTGAAAGTAAGCCATGTGATTGCCATAGAAGTAAATTAATTGGTAAGGTTTTACAGGATGACAAAGTGCCTTTATTGCATATTGATGAGCACGGCAAAATAAAAGATCAGATAACAGTTATTAACGAATTAAATAAAGGAATGTCCGATATTACTTTATTTGGAGAAGATCTAAATTCATCATCCAGAAAATCTTACAGGTAATGAAATTTTTCACAATCGGTGTTTTCAATTCAACAGAAAATCAATTTTTTAATAAGCTTATTGAAAATGGCATCGATACCTTTTGCGATATTCGTCAAAGACGAGGAGTAAGAGGTTCTAAATATTCTTTCGTAAACAGTAACCGCCTCCAGCAAAAGCTGCGGGAGTTAAATATAAAATATCTGTACATTCAAGATTTAGCCCCCACAACTAATATCCGCGATTTGCAAAAAAAGGCTGACAAAGAAAAAGGTGAGTTAAAAACCGAACGGCAACAATTGGGAGAAGTTTTTGTTACAGAATATAATCATACAATCCTTGAACATTTTAATTTTGGACAGTTTATCGTAAATCTCGAACAATTAGGTTGTGAAAATGTGGTAATATTTTGTGTTGAGGAAAACGCAAAGGCATGCCACAGATCACTTGTAACACAAAAAATTGCGTCTGATTTAAAGTTCCCAATCCAACATTTATAAATTACCGTAAAGTTAATACCAACCCGATAGTTGGCAGTAACATCTTTTTTCCATATCCACATCTGGCGGCGACCACCATTTAGCAAGCGATACCCGAATAATTGTTCCAGCAGGTATAATGCCTTTAGCGGATGTATACCCAACATATTTAAAATGTTTTTGAGTAAATAAACCTTTAGGATACCAATAATTTGCATTCTCAAACTTTAAATCCCGGTCACATATCCAAAAACCAACACTGCTATCGGGAACATTAGAAGAATTAACATATCCGCTGCCATTACCTGTCCATTTAAGTGCACCGCCGAATAGAACCTCAGGCCCTCCTTTCAAAATAATACATCTTGTTTTAATAAAACTTACCACATCATAATCTTTACTAATCAACTTTTTAGTATTAACGACCACATCTTCTACATGCGGAAGTTTATCTGGATGAGGAGTAAAATCTATATCCCATACTTGCCCAACTTCAAATTCTGTGTCTCCTGGTTGATATCCATCAATGCTACTATGCAATCTCACAGCTTGAAGAGTTTTCAGGCCAATGGCTCCAACACATGCAAGTGCGCCCATATGCGTTTTTGATAATATTAAAATTTCCATCATTCAATTTTTTAACTTGATCAAAATTAAAGAAAGGGTTTCATATAAAAAGGGCGGTAAACCGCCCTTTTTATATTAAGGTTTGCTCAAACCGGCACTTAAACGATACCTTTTGATTTTTATCCTTTCGATTTCTTTGGGTCCGAATTCCTTGGGTATGTTCTTTCTTCTTGAAACACACCATTTCCTTTATGGATCTTTAATGATCCTCCATGATTGTTCATGAATTCCTTGCTGTAATTCATTGCACTTTCCTTATTTTCGAAGGTTTTAGTGGCTCTTTCTGCATTTTCTTTTCTTAAACGCCATTCGCCGTCCTTTTTTGCTAAATGATAATTGTCCATTGTTATTGAATTTTAGATTGTTTACTTATTTGAAAAAGGTGTCCTACTATTCCCAGGAGAATCATAAATAGCCCCGTTAATGCTACAGTTTTATTCTTTGCTAATAGCATTGCAGATCCGCTAATAATGGCAATATTACTTACCATTTTTACTTGTTTGCTCTCCAATTTTCCATGCGCAATCCATCTGGCAAAATGTTCGCAGTTAAATACAACAAGGTTATATGCTTGGCCGATTAACTGATTGATCTTTGGGATCACCAAATCTCTTTCATGCTCTAACCCTCCAAACGGCTCAAAGCGTTTTATAACATTACCTGCCAAAGCAGTCGATAAGGAAATAAACCTAACTCCAACTCCGGTTTGATTTTCTGCAACCATTTGTATTCCGTTATGTCTACCAACATATACTAAATAATGTGTGCTAAAAGGTCCCTTTTGCCTTACTATTAAGTCTCCTATTTTTAAAGTATCAATACTCATATTTTTGATTTTTTTAATTAAACGTATATTTCTTCCATGGTATTTGCGAGATATGCAATCTTGATAAAAAGTTAACAATATCCGTCCTCCCATAATAGGTCGGCACTGCTCTTGAGTCTTGAGCCATTAATATTATAGGCATACCTGGAAAGTAACTGCTATAACTGGCTTTAATCCGATCTCTATCACCAGAGTTAAGAACATGCTGCTTTACTATCACAATTGCAAAGGTCTGCCCCTGCTCCTTTATTACTGCTCCTTCTAACTGTATCATTTCAATTTATGTTTTTTTATTATATTTATTATATCTTTGTTGCACCAGTAAGATACTGTTTCGCAAATATAATATTAAATCATATCGTTTCACATGTGATACAGTGAATTACATATAATAAGTTATCAACATGAATTCAACATTAAATACTGAACTACTTGCCAGCATGATTAAATCCAAAAGAGGAAAAATGGGTTTACGAGATACAGCAATAGAATTAGGAAATGTAAGTGCCGCTACACTGTCAAGAATTGAGCAAGGAAAATTGCCAGATGTAGAAACATTCATCAAAATCTGCAAATGGCTTAATGTCCCTACAGATACATTTATTGTTGGCGAAAAAACAAGTATTTCTAAACTTTCTGAAAAAGAAAAAATTGTATATCAATTAAGAGCTAGTAGAGAATTGGATAAGGACACAATTGATACAATGGTTTCTATGGTAAACATTGCTTTCACGAAAATCAGAAGGGATGGCAAAAAGTAATTCATTACTAAGGCATGGTTTTCAAACCGAAGCGGAAAGAAAAGCTGAGCATTATAGGGCCCAGTTAAATGTTTCAAAATTTTGCCCCTTAAATGCTTTTCACTTAGCTGATCATTTAGGAGTGTTAGTTGCTGGCATCACAGAGGTACTTCCACCAGAAGGGGTACAAAAACTCAATGACCCCAATAGGCAAGATGTATTTTCAGCAACGATTATGAATAACATGGACAATGATCCGCTTATTATTCACAATGATTTACATTCAAAATTCAGACAGCAAAGCAATATAATGCATGAACTTGCACACTTTATTTGCGGACATGAAATTCCTTATGAAATACAACAGTTAAATCTTCCCGGCAATTTGCGTTATTATAACCCAGTTCATGAAGCAGAAGCAATATACCTTGGTGGTTGCCTACAAATAACGAAAGCAGGGTTATTATGGAAAACAAAAAATAATTCTTCTTTAGAAGAAATTTCAGAATATTACTCGGCCAGTGTAGATATGGTAAAATACAGGTTAAGTGCCTCGGGTGTTTCAAGTATAAGAAAAAGACAGGCGATTAAATAATTTTCTTTATACATAAACCACTTTACTTTTTCTAATGTTTACCGCTTACACTCTTAGGCTCCCGTCTATTGATTTATGAAAAAGAAAAGCCCCACATCAAAGATGTGAGGCTTCCAATAGCGACTAAGTTAATAAACCACAACCCCCGAATCAATCACAAGCTTGTTTTCCACGCTCATCACTCCCGGTGAGGACCATGCCATTTTTTCGGCATCACTTCTTTCGGCAAAAGAACGCACGGTGCCTTTCAGGATCACCTTATCCCCGAGTACCTCAATTTTTACAGCCCGGGAATCAACCGTAGCGCTTCGGTGAAACGCTTTCACAATGTTGTGCTCAATGTCTTTTACATTGATCCTGGTTTTTACCCGCAGGTTGTTAATGATGCGTGTAATGCCTACCAGCCTGTGGATAGCCTTTGAGGCCGATTCCCTTTGGAAATGCCACTCCACTTCTCCTTCCAGGGTCACTACCCCGTTCTCCACCACCGTTTTTACTTTTTTTTCATCTACCGTGCTGTCCCACGCCAAAGCGTTTACCACGGCCTGGGCAATGTCAACATCGCTGCGCTTGCTGCTGCCCGGAATACTGACGATGATCTCTTCGGCCACAGCGTTCACGCCGTTCACCCTCTTGGCGGCTTTTTCGGCAAGTACTTTTTTATAATAAGAATCGGTAACACCCGAAAGGATCACGACCCCGTTCTTCACCGAAACACCAATCTCAGTGCTTCCCAATGCAGGCTCCCATTGCAGTTCAGCCATCACATCTTTTTGAATTTCCAAATCTGTTTTCATGTTGTTTAATTTTTTGGTTTATATAAAGCGATCTTTATACAAAGGTTGCACCTGCAAATGGTAAACAACATGAGCCGGGTCATGATACGGGCAAATCTTTATCAGCCTCAGGGCGCAATAGGGTTAATGATCCATGTATCATTCGTTGTACATGTATACTTTACCCTATCGTGCAGGCGGTTGGGCTGCCCCTGCCAAAACTCAAAAGCAGTTGGCTTCAGGCAATAGCCTCCCCAAAACACGGGATAAGGTATTTCCTTTCCGGTATGGGCTGCTTCAAAATCCCTGTACTTACCTTCCAATATGGTCTTGTTCTCTATAGCAGCGCTTTGGGGCGAAACCCAGGCCGAGATCCTGCTTTCAAAAGGGCGCTCATGAAAATAGCTTTCGGATACCGCCGGGTCTACCTGTTCAATCGTTCCTTCGATCCTGATCTGCCGGTGCAGCTGCGGCCAAAAGAACAATAAGGCGCCGTGGGGGTTCTCTTCAATTTGCTTCCCCTTTTGGCTGTTATAGTTTGTATAAAAGGTAAAGCCTTTGGGGCTATAATCTTTCAGCAACACCACCCGCACCGATGGAAGCGCGTCTTTACCGGCCGTTGCCAGCACCATGGCATTAGGGTCCGGAACATGGTTTTCAAAAGCTTCCTTGAACCATTTTTCAAATTGCTCCAGGGGCTCGGGCAAAACTGTTTTCTCATCCAGTGATTCGCCCTTGTAGTCGTTTCTTAAATGCCTGATGTGCTCTTTCATAGTAATTTGTTTTTAAGGTCACGCTTTTCCTAATTCCTTTAAGCGGTGAATGTGCGATGCCAGGGCAGTCGCGAATGTTGGCTGAAGGTGGTAAGGGATGCCGAATTCAGCAGCTGTTTGCTCAATGATGGGAGCAATGTGCCTGTAATGAATGTGACAGATGTTTGGGAATAAATGATGCTCTACCTGGAAATTCAATCCGCCAACATACCAGCTCAGCCATTTGTTATTGCGGGCAAAATCGGAGGTGGTATGCAGCTGATGTATGCTCCAGTCGGTAGAGATCTCTTTTTCCGGCTTCAACTGTTCGGCCCCTTCCACCACATGGGCCATTTGAAACACAAAGCTCAAAATAATGCTTGCCACCCAATGCATGATAAAGAAGCCTGCCAGGATTTGCCAGATGGTGAAATCAGTCAGCCACAGCGGCAATCCAATAATTGCTGCCAGGTAAACAACTTTCCTGAATAACATCTTTATCACTTCTTTCCATAGTTTTTTATTCTGGCTTTTTATCAGCCCTTTTTTATGGTAGTTATAAAGCCGCGTAAAGTCATTGGTAAGCATGCTAATGGTCATGAGCCCATAAAATAAAAATGCATACAGGTACTGATATTTATGATACCACTTTAAAGGCCGGTATTGCGACAAGCGGATGGGGCCTTTATCGTCAATATCTTCATCCATACCCGACACGTTGGTATAGGTATGGTGAAGCACGTTATGCTGTATCTTCCAGTTCAGCACATTGCTGCCCAATAAATATAAGCTGCCCGCCAATAATATATTTACCCAATGCCTTTTAGAGTAAGCGCCATGGCAGGCATCGTGCATTACTCCCATACCAACGCCTGCCACACCAATACCCATTACTACGGTGAGGCCGGCAGCCACAAACGCATTCATGGGAATAAGCAGTATCAGGATAAAAGGAACGATGTAAAGACTTAACAATGCAATGGTTTTAATAACCATTGGGGCGTTGGCTTTTGTTGAAATACCCCTGGACTTAAAGTAATCGTTGACGTTTTTTCGTAATGCTGAAACAAATTGTTTTTCGGTTCTATTGGTGCTGACAAAGCGTATCGTATCCATAAATCATTTGCCGGTTGCGGCGGCCACAAAGGAACACAACAACTTTAGCATGGCATATGATGGATGTCAGGTGACGGAATAACACTTATAGGAAAGTAGGAACGGTGCATTTGACCAGCCTAGCGAGAATCCGTTAAGAGTTGTCCTTCCAGTTTTATTACCATGGGTATCAGCACCTCATCCTCTATCTTCGCATGCTTGCACAGGTCAATCTCGAAATAATGCAACTGCGATAAAAATACATTGTAAGGCAAAGGCGTTTTTTGCGAGCCGGTAAATTCCAGGATGGTTTGCCGCACTTTGTTCAGGTCACTCTCAATGTCAGTATGGTTCTCAGTAAATACTTTGGCCGAAAATAATCTCTTTCGATCAGTTGCCAATTTTCCTCTTATCAAATCTTCTATATAAGGGAACAAATGTTTTTCTTCATACCTTATATGCTCTTCCAGTTTCTTTTTGTAATCGATAAAGAAAAAGCAAAGCGCCACCAGGAGCTGATGTGAGGTTTGATAATGATCGTTTAAATGAAGGATCGTCTGTTCAATTTCAGGAAGTTTTTTAGTAAGGTAATACCGGTGCGTGAGCTTCAGGTAATTTAAAATTTCATGAATGCTGAAGCGGGCCAGCTCGGCATAGGGGAACTCCAGGGTCTCGTCATAAGCTTTCAGCAAAACCTGTATCAAGCTGGTGTTGAGGCGCTGCTCGTCGCATACCACCGAAATGGGCTTTTTATACGAATCCGCCGGAATGTCCAGCTTATCCGTAAAATACTGGTATATTAAATTATGTTCGATCAGTTCCAAAAAGCTGCTTTCTGTATACATAGGAATGTGTTTTTCAGTGGCATTTAAAGAGATCAAACGTTTCTTCGCACTCGTTGCATTTATACAAGGCTTTGCAGGCCGTGGATCCAAACTGGCTGACGAGGGTGGTGTGCTTTGAATTGCAGCGCGGGCAAGCTACTGTTCCAGGAACACCGGCCGGTTTCGGGCAGGATGAATGCATTGGCGGGGCAATGCCGTACCGTTTAAGTTTCTGCTTTGCTTCGGCCGATAACCAGTCTGTAGTCCAGGCCGGCGTATAGGTCAGCTCTACTTTTACATTGTTGATACCGTGCCTTGATAAAATCTCCAAGATCTCATCTTCGATCATCTTCATAGCGGGGCAGGCAGTATAGGTTGGTGTGATGGTAACGATATACTGATCGTGGTCCTTCGTTACGCCTCTTAGAATTCCCAGATCGCGGATGGTGATCACCGGGATCTCCGGATCGGGAATCCCGGAAATAAGATCATACACTTCATCCGTTTGTAACATTGGCTTTACCATATCGCATCAGGATAAGTTCGTTGAAGATACTGCATCTCGGCCAAAATATGTCCCAGGTATTCGGTATGAATGCCTTTACGGCCGCCCGATTGTATAAACACCTCATCCGGATACCGTAACGTCGCTTTGCTTAACACCTCGCTGATATCGTTCTGCCACTGTATCCTCAAAGGGATCAGGTCAACGGCCACACCATCACGCATCAAATGCGTCTCCACCTCATCCATCTCGAACAGCTCTCCGGTATACATCCACAGATCGTTAATGGCTGTTTGCATACGCTGGTGGCTCTCCTCCGTTCCATCGCCCAAACGCAGGGTCCAGTCAACCGCATGTTGCATGTGATACCTGATCTCCTTTACTGTTTTGGAGGCAATTGCCGCCAGCGCATGGTCGCGGCTTTTTTCAAGCTCGGTATAAAATAAATATTCAAAAACCGACAGAAAGAGCTGGCGTGCGATGGTATGGGCAAAGTCGCCATTCGGCTGTTCAGCCAGCAAATGATTGTAGTAGTTGTTCTCGGCACGGCGGTAAGCTATATCGTCTTCCGTTCTCCCTTTGCCCTCGCAGTCCGAAGCATATTTTAATAAAGCCTGTGCCCGGCCTATCATATCCAGGGCAATGTTGGTCTGCGCAAGGTCTTCTTCAAGAATAGGGCCTTTGCCGCATAGTTCGGATAATCGGTGACTAAGGATCAGGGCATCATCGCCCAGCCTGAGTGCATAGGTATAAGTGGCATCTTTTGTATTCATCGTATTAAATATTTTTAGCGCCCTCAGGCATGGTGTAAAAAGTAGGATGACGGTAAACCTTATCGTTCGACGGATCGAACAGCATATCGTTATCGTCGGGATTAGACGCTACAATGTATTTGGAAGGCAGCACCCATATGCTGGTCCCTTCGCCCCTCCGGGTATAAATGTCCCTGGCATTTTGAATGGCCATTTTATTATCGGAGGCGTGTACGCTGCCCGCGTGAATGTATGGGAGCCCTGATTTACTTTGTATAAATACTTCCCATAAATCCAATTGTGTATCTGCTGTCATATTCATGTTGCTTAAGTAGTTACTAACTCTTTTTTTGAATGTTTGGCTTTGTAAGCAGCTGCCGCCTCTCTTACCCATGCTCCTTCGCGGTGGTATTTTATATGGTGATCAAGGCGTTGCTTATTGCATGGACCGTGCCCGGCAATAACCCTGTAAAATTCATCCCAGTTAATTTCGCTGATGGTGTAATGGCCTGTTTTTTCATCAAGCTGATACTGTTCGTCAGGAACTTTTAAACCAATAAGCTCTGCCTGCGGAATTGTTTTATCGATAAACTTTTGGCGCAGTTCATCATTCGTCTCGCGTTTGATCTTCCATTTCACCGCATCGCTGCTGTGCGGCGAATCCGAATCGTGCGGACCGAACATCATTAGCGCCGGCCACCACCAACGGTTCATGGCATCCTGCGCCATCGCCTGCTGGTCTTTTGTACCACGCATCATCTTAGCCATGATCTCGTAGCCCTGCCGTTGATGGAAACTTTCCTCCTTACAAATCCGGATCATCGCACGGCTATAGGGGCCGTACGAAGTTCGTTGCAGCGACACCTGGTTAACAATTGCTGCCCCGTCTACCAACCAGCCAATGGCTCCTATATCCGCCCAGTTCAAAGCCGGGTAGTTGAAGATGCTGGAGTATTTTGCCTTACCCGATTGCAGGTTTTCTATCATGTCAATACGCGATACACCCAATGTTTCAGCGGCACTGTACAGGTATAAACCATGTCCGCCTTCGTCCTGTATCTTAGCCAGTAAAATTTGCTTGGCACGCAGGCTTGGCGCGCGCGTGATCCAGTTACCCTCAGGCTGCATTCCTATCACTTCGGAATGCGCATGCTGCGAGATCTGGCGGATCAGGTGTTTACGGTAGCCTTCAGGCATGTAATCTTTTGCCTCAATGTGTTCTCCATTGTCAATCCTTGATTGAAAATGTGTATCGGAATGTTCGTTATGCATGGTCGCCATTTTTTTGTAAACCTAAATGATTTACCATGCAAAGCCTATGATATCCGTCAACCGGAAAAAATGATTGTTATCAGGAAAAGCTCATCCCATAATATCATAAAGCCCCCAAAAGATCAGCACAAGGCCCACAATGCTGGTACTATACATCACCGCTGAAAAAGAAGTGTTATTATAAAAATTAATGCAGGTAATTAAAAAACCAATGACCAATAAAATTGAACCGAAACCGATCTTCGCCAGGCCATTTTTCCGCGCTATGGCATAGCGCATGGTTTTAATTCGTTTTATAATTGCGGCTATTAAAAGCTCATCTCCGGTTCGCTGGGATAACAGCTTTTCAATTTCTTCGTAGCTGGTTCCCTTATCGGCGAGGCCTTTGGCAAACAGGTATAACTCCTCCTGCTGATCGTCGTTTGGTTTCATCTTCCGGCATTTATCGTTAAGACTAACTTACAACAAACTGCTTTCGGAAACTATGATCTTTGTCATTTAAATAGCTTAATGCCAAAGGCTATCAAACAACATACTTTTATAACTTCCATAATAACGTAATAGAAGTGAAGGTTTGAGGCCGCCACCGGCCCGCCTTTGATGTGTGCTTCAGCCCTCGCATCAAGAGCAGGCAAGGCATAAAAGGTTTGTATCAACAAGATGAGAAAGGCGACTGTAAACAACAGATAGCTCCATTGGAAAGACCGGTCACCTTCAAAGATATAATTGATAACAACCGCGATGGCCAGAATCCATTCGACCTTATTGAGGGCAGAGAAAACCAGCCTGCCGATCCCCAACCCCAGTGGCAGATTAATTCCGGGTGCCCTGAACTTAAGCCATGCTTCCATAAAACTGATAGCGCATACAAAGCCTACCCACACAAAAACGGCAATTACTGCCAACGGATACTTAACCTCACTCATTACAGATCGTGCTTTTTAAAATATTCTAATTTGGAGTTGAAGATAGCCGCCATTAAAGCACCGCGCTTTTTAGCCTCATCGGCAACCGGCCCTTCAAAGAAGGCATCAACGGTAGCCGACCAGTTTTGAACCCAGATGATAAAGTGGCTTTCGACAATAGGCATGGTTGCGTGCGGCGGAAAGGGAGCGCCGCTGTAAGTATGCTCGGCCAATAAAATAGTTTGCCAAAAGCGGTACATCTTTTCGAGGTGCTGGTCCCAGCGGTTGCCTATCCGCTCTTCGAAAATAGGTCCCAGGATCTCATTTTCCTGAATGCGCTGATAGAACGTATTCACTACCTGTTTAATGTCTTCTATGTTCTCAATATCTTTTTTCATCGTCATGCCGTTGTGCTGAATACATTTGTCCCTGGCACCTTTTGCCAATAGCGTTTATCAAAGGCTAAGCACACATTGCGTAAAAACAGCCTGCCGGCGTCGCTGATCTTCAACGCTTCAGGCGTTACCTGTATCAAGCCGTCTTTTAAAAATTCCCCGAATTTATCTTTCGAATCAACATAGTGCTCATCCAGCCTTGTTTGGTGCCTGCACATTAAATTTAAAATGTGCTCCCGAATGACCAGATCTTCCGGTGTGAGCGAATGCCCTTTAAAGATGGGGAACTGTCCGCTGTCTACAGCCTCTTTATATTCTTCAACGGTTTTTATATTCTGAGCAAAACCGTCCCAGGTATCGCTGATGGAGGAACAGCCAAGGCCCACAAGCAGCCTGGTGGTGTTAGTAGTGTAACCCATAAAATTGCGGTGCAATGTGCCGTTGCGGAAAGCAGCAAATAACGCGTCATCCGGTAAGGCAAAATGATCCATGCCAATATCCAGGTAACCTGCCTTTAAAAACAGTTCCTTCCCGGTTTCATATAAGCTTCTTTTATAAGAATCAGCCGGCAAATCTTTTTCCGAATATTTCCGTTGTCCGGGTTTTAACCAGGGCACATGCGCGTAGCTGTAAAAGGCAATGCGTTCCGGTTTTAAGGAAATGATCTTTGCAACGGTATCGCTAATGGATTCGATGGTTTGATGTGGCAAACCATAGACCAGGTCCATGTTAACAGAGGTATAACCTATTTCCCTCGCATGGTCCATTACTTCCTTCACTTCATTAAACGACTGGTAACGGTTAATCGTGTCCTGTACTTTCCCGTCAAAATCCTGGATGCCAAAGCTCACGCGCTTAAAACCCAGCTTATATAAAACGCTTAAATGTTCCTTCGTCGTATTGGCCGGATGACCCTCGAAGCTAAAGTCATAGCCATCGGCAATAGTGGCGGTGCCCAACAACGCTTCCAACAAATAAGTCAGATTTTTTGGCGAGAAAAAAGTGGGCGTGCCGCCGCCTAAATGGATCTCTTTGATTATCGGCCTTTCCTGGAACTGCTGCAGATACAACTGCCATTCTTTGAGTAAAGCTTCGATATAGGGCAATTCCACTTTATGGTTTACCGTAATGCGCGTATTACACGCACAGTAAGTGCAAAGGTTCTCGCAATAAGGCAGATGAATGTACAGGCTGATGCCATCCTTATTATGCCTGATAAAAGCTTTCCGGATCTTCTCAGTCCAGGCTGCCTGGTCCATATTATTGTCCCAGTAAGGTACAGTGGGATAACTCGTATAGCGGGGCGCAGGAATGTTATATTTTGAAACCAGGTCCATTTTATGCTGACTTAACGCGTTGTTCATTTTTTAATTCGGTCAAAAAATTATCGATGATACCCTGCCTCACATGAGGCATCACCACGATCTTATACCAGTTCGGCTTCTCGTCGTGATTGTCGGGTACCAAATGGTATTTTTCAGCCAGGCTTTTGCTGATATAATCTGCATCGATGGTGACGATGTTCAGATCGGGGTTCCGGAAATAACGAATATTCCACTCATCCAACTTCTCACAGATCGACGTTGTCCTGTCTACCAGCTGGCGCATCTTCACCGTCCAGCCAACAGACCCATGAATGCGCAGGATCATCCACACGCAAACTGCATTGGCGCCCGAGCGGCTCCCGCATAAGGTGAAATCCTTTCCTTTTACATAACCCGCTTCGTTCGTGCACACATACTGCAATAGCTCTTTCCGTACAAGAAAAATCCCTGTACCATAAGGCGCCTGGAGCATCTTGTGCCCGTCGATAGAGAATGAGGAAATAGTGTTATTCCTGAAATTATAGGTATTGGCATTGTTGGTAAAAGGATAGATAAATCCGCCATAAGCACCGTCAACATGCAACTTGTAATTAAGATGCAGGAGGTTCAGGAAAGAAGTTACTTTTTCAATATCGTCAACCGAACCAAACATGGTCGTGGACATGTTTAAATTCACGATAAAGTACTTGATGCCGGAAGCCAGCGCCCGCTCTGTTTTTTCTTCAAGATCTTTTATCACGATCTCCCGGGTAATGGTGTCGGTTTGTAGTTCAATGGCTTTTAAATGAAGCAGGTCAATGCCTTTGGGAATGGAATAATGTGTATCGGCCGAATACATCACGGCGATCTCATCCAAAGAAGCCTTATACTCTGTCATAAAATAATTCCGGTAGATCCATAAGGCCTCGATGTTGGCCTCGGTGCCACCACTGGCCACATAACCGTCATAGCTATCCGGTTCAGCGCCAAAGATCTCCTCGGCACATATCCTGATCAGGTCTTTTTCCAGTTCCTGAGTCCCGCTGAAAAAATCTTCATGCTCATCGCCAAGCGTATGTACGCCGATGTGGTTTGGATTGGCAATGAGCGTTGAAAGGAAAGGCGCGTCCTTTAAAAAAGGCGCGTCGTCGTAAAAAATATCTGTATCCAGGAAGGTTCCCGGAATACCAATGATATTCTCCGTTCTATAATTGGTGTTCTTACTTAAGCATTCAAACACCTTGTTCTTGATCTGTGAGTATGAATATTTTTCCCAGTACATCATTTATTTTTTTTGACAGCAGGTTTTAACCGGCCCCTTATACGCGTTCGGTGTTTCACAACAGGACACGTTGTGGTTGTTTTTCCCGAAAGCAGGGCTTAAATAGGGAATGCCTAAATTCAATCCCCTGATGATGAGCATTACCGCCATCATGCTAACGACAAAGGGCATAGCCCGGCGAATACGGTTCCGGTTGTTGAGTGTAATGAACTGACCCAGGAAGGCCACCGCATACATAACGGGAATAGTTCCCAGCCCGAAGTAAAGCATAAAAGCCGCGCCTTTCATATAATCCCCGCTGGCCACAGAGCCCGCTATTCCCAGGTACACTAATCCGCAAGGCAACAAGCCGTTCAGCAAGCCAATCAGAAACAGGAAACGCAAACCCTTTCTATTAAAGAATTTTCCTAATTGTAATTTGACACCGTTAACAAAGCGGTAAAGAAAACCGCTGCCGGGAACATTGACATTATGTAATTGTGTGAGCCACACGGAAGCCAGCAATAAAACGCCAATACTGATGGATAAAGCCTGCTGGAAACCTCCCATGAAAAAAGATTGTCCCAGCAAACCAAACAACAAACCCATGAAGGTATAAGTCATTACCCGACCCAGGTTATATAAAAAAATGGCCAGCGATTTTTTTAGCGGCGAATACCGGTGCACCGGCAATGCCAGCGCAATGGGGCCACACATGCCAATGCAGTGAAAGCTTCCTAAAAACCCGAGCGATATAGCCGCGAAAACAAGTTCCATGTCAGTTAATAAAAATAACTTCTTCTTTAAAATAAGTTTTTCCTTCACTCTCCCATGATAGCTGCATCCGGTAAACACCGTGGCTCATACCAGAGGTTGAAATGACCTGTTCGTTATTCACAAAATTCATTTTCACATTCAGGTCTTTACTTGAATCGGAGGGTCTGAAAAAATTAACATTGCCTTTAAAATCGCTTGTGATGACCGAAGAGTCTGCTTTTAATATAACGGCATTTCCATGCACAACATGACTGATACTGGTCGCCAGGCGCTTTTCGTTGCTGATGGCGTTGATCTTATCCTGGAATTTTAATTCCTGTGCATAATAGTCTTTGCTTTCCAGCTCCACTTTTTGCCCAAAACAGAGAACAACGAGCGTAACGATAAGTGTTACAAAGCTTAAATACAGGATGGTGATTTTTTTGCTCCAGCTCATGATGATAAATTATTTACTGCGTGAAATATTACTTAGGAAATTTGTCTTAATCGTTTTGATCTTTTTATGGTTTGAATAGATGCCAATTTCCAGGATGGACTTTCGCTTAGTGACGTCCGCTTTGTTGAGTATTACAAAAAACTCACCTTCGCTCACCGCCTCGCTTTTTACCATAAGGTCTTTCCCTATGATGCGAATCTCAGCATCGAAATTCTCCACCTTAATATCAACCGGAAGGTCATTGCGTGTTTTGTTCACCAATTTGATGGTATAGAGGTTGCTGATCCTGTTATCCGGTTGCTCCTGGTAAAGCATTCCCTTTGCCCTTAAAATAGTTGCATCATAATCCGAACGGGTGGCAAGGAGGAAACCTTCAAGGCCTATCAATACAAGCAGAACAGCGCTATACGCCTTCATACGGGTGGTGAAGGTCAGTTTTTGCTTGTTCTTAATTCCATTTTCAGAAGCATAGCGGATCAGTCCAATGGGCAGGTTAATTTTTTCCATAACGGTATTGCATTCATCGATGCAGGCTGTGCAGTTAATGCACTCCAGTTGAGTGCCGTTCCGGATGTCGATACCGGTAGGGCAAACTTTGACGCATAAGCCGCAATCAATACAGTCGCCTTTGCCGTGGTCCACGTTTTTTTTGATCTTGTGCCTCGGCTCTCCGCGCTCATAATCATAAGCCACTACAATCGAGTTCTGGTCGAGCAACACGCCCTGCATTCTTCCATACGGGCAAACAATAATGCACACCTGCTCCCTTAGGTAAGAATACACGAAATAAAATACAAACGTAAAAATCCATAACGCAATAAGGCTTCCGATATGTTTCACAGGTTCTGTATATAGCTTCACCACTTCATCCAACCCGATCAGATAACTCAATAAAGTGTTGGCAATTAAATAGGACAGTATAAAGAACAGCACGAATTTCAAAGCCCGTTTCATTATTTTTTCATTGCTCCATGGCGCTTGCTTTAATGCCTTTTGGTGGCTTGCGTCGCCCTCAATAAGGTACTCGATGCGGCGGAAGAGCATTTCCATGAAAATTGTTTGCGGGCAGGCCCAGCCGCAAAACACCCTGCCAAACACAACGGTAAACAAAGCAATAAACACAATAAAGATGAGCATGCCAAGTCCGAAAATGAAAAAATCCTGTGCCCAGAAAATCATTCCGAAAAGAATGAACTTCTTATGGAAAATATCCATTAAAAACAAGGGCTCGCCGTTTACCTTTACAAATGGCAAACCAAAGAATACAAGCAGGTAAACATAACTCAGGTAAGCGCGCAGGTTAAACAGTTTTCCCGAGGGTTTCTTTGGAAAGATCCACGCTCTTTTTCCCTCCTGATCAATGGTAGCGATTGTGTCCCTGAAGCTTTCCTGTTTAGTTTCCGTTTCCATTTTTAAGAGCAATTTTATTTTTCCGGATTCAACGAATCCTTCGCTATAACAGGCACCGCCAAGCTATCTGTTTTTATCCCTGTGCTGTCGGTAGCGGTTGTCACAGACGCTTCGGCGAACAAATCACCCTGCGCCGCTTTTGCGTTCGGTGGATTTGTGCCGGCCAGTGTCTTAATGTAGCTCGACACCTGGGCAATTTGTAATGGGGACAGATCTTCTTTCCAGGATTTCATTCCCTTATCCGCCCAACCGTATTTAATGCTCTTAAACACATCGGCAATACCTCCGCTGTGCAGCCAGTAAGCATCGGTCAGGTTCGGTCCTACTCCTCCCTCGCCCAGCTTACCGTGGCAGGCTATACAATTAGCCATAAACACTTCTTTTCCCGCTTCCAGGTCTGCGCCTTCCAGCATCTTCACGGTCGATTCATCCACGTTGTTGGCCGATGTTTTCATAAATTCCTCGATCTGTAATTTTGCGGCGGCTACCTCTTTGTCGTACTCGGCGGTTTGCAGATCGCCCGTACCGGTCACGTGGAAATTGATCAGGTAGACGACAGCCACCGCTATGGTTAAATAAAATCCATATTTCCACCAGGGCGGCAGGTTATTGTCCAGCTCACGAATACCGTCATAATCATGATCCAGCATGATCTCCTCTTCTTTATCCATGTCTACAGAAGCATTCAGCTTGTCGAGGATCGTTTTCTCTTTTATTTCTTTAACCGTACCATCTGTCGTGGTAACAGTTTTAGGCACCTTCTCTGTTTTCACAAAGCCCTTGATCGTATTAAACAGCAGGAAGATCACGATGCCCTCAATAAAAATAATACCGATCAGGAAATAAAACGTGAAGCCATCCAGTCCTCCAATGCGCCAGTCGTCAGACATCGCAGCAGCAGAAGACCCGGCATCCTGCGCCAGCAATTGATTGCTCAATAACATAACTGCGGCCAATACGGAAACGATCTTTGGGCCATTGGATTCCTTATCCGCTTTGTTCTTCTTGTAATTCTCCATCAAATAATCGCTTTGCGCCAGGTTTTTTAATACGCTGCTCATGGCAACAATCAGCATCAGTAATAACAGGATGGCAAGCACCAGGGTGTCGAATAAAGCATTTGAAAAATAACTTGTTGTGGCGGCTGTTTCCGCTTCCTGTGAAAAGCCAGCCAATGGCACCATCAACAGCAGGGCGATGGATCTTAGTTTGAGTGTTTTAATAAATGTCATAACCAGAGTTTTTTAAAGGTCGTTTTCTAATGGAATGTTCCTTGATCTTTCAATGTACTTTTTGTCCGCCTTGATCACATAAAACGTGACGGCGGAAAAGAAAATAAAGAACAACAGAAGCGATGCCAGCGGGTAAATGCTGATCCCAGCAATGCTTTCAAGGTAATTGATGAATTTCATAAGGTTATTTTTTAGAAGTGATTACTTTTTTAAACTATCTGCCGGCGTGGTTTTTTTAATATCGGTGCCAATGCGTTGCAGGTAAGCGATCAGTGCGATAATCTCCTTTTTTGAGGATGTTTCAATGCCGTCCTTTTTCAGATTGGCCGCGATCCCATCGGCCTGCTTATTCAGGTCGGCCTCGGCTACATCGGCATAACCGGCAGGATAAGGCACACCCAGGGTTTGCATTGCTTTTATTTTCGCTTTCAGGGTCGATACATTCAGGTCATTGTCGAGTAGCCATGTATAAGTTGGCATGATAGATCCCGGCGACATGGAATTAGGCTCCATCATATGATTATAATGCCAGCTATCCGGGTACTTGCCGCCTTCCCTTGCCAGATCAGGCCCCGTACGTTTACTTCCCCATTGGAACGGATGATCGTATACGAACTCTCCTGCCTTTGAATATTCGCCGTAGCGGGCGGTTTCACTTCTGAACGGGCGGATCATTTGTGAGTGGCAGGTGTAACAGCCCTCGCGCACATAAATATCTCTTCCTTCAAGTTCCAACGGCGTATAGGGTTTTACGCTGGCAATGGTTGGGATATTGGATTTTACCAGGAAGGTGGGAACAATTTCAATGATACCGCCAATCACCACAACCACAAGGCTTACGATCATTAATTGAATTGGCTTACGCTCGATCCAGCGGTGCCAGTGATCGGTTGAGTGTGCATGATAAGCTGTTGACAATGGCAGAGCTTCGGCTTCTTCTTCGGCAAGGAATGAACCGGCTTTGGCGGTTTTATATAAATTGTAGCCCATTAAAATGGCACCGGCCAGGTACAGGGTACCACCAATGGAACGCGCCGCATAAAAAGGGATCATTTTAGTAACGGTGTCGAGGAACTGCCATTTCAGCTGACCTTCAGGTGTAAAATCCTTCCACATGGAGCTTTGCATAAAGCCCGCCCAGTACATTGGCACGGCGTATAACAAGATACCCAGCGTACCGATCCAGAAATGCATATTGGCCAACTTCTGCGAATACAGTTTGGTACGGAATAGTTTGGGAATAAGAAAATACAAAATACCAAAGGTGAGGAAACCGTTCCAACCCAATGCACCAACATGTACATGTGCCACGATCCAATCCGTGTAATGGGCAATGGCGCTCACATTTTTAAGCGATAGCATCGGTCCTTCAAAGGTTGCCATACCATAAGCGGTAACGGCCACTACCATAAATTTCAACACTACATCTTCTCTCACTTTGTCCCATACACCGCGTAATGTCAGCAAACCGTTTATCATACCGCCCCATGACGGAGCGATCAACATCACCGAGAAAACAACTCCGAGCGATTGTGCCCAATCGGGAACAGCTGTGTAAAGTAAATGATGAGGGCCGGCCCAGATATAAAGGAAGATCAGCGCCCAGAAATGGATAATAGACAAGCGGTAGGAATATACCGGGCGGTTGGCTGCTTTGGGAATAAAATAATACATCAACCCGAGGTAAGGTGTGGTGAGGAAAAACGCTACAGCATTGTGGCCGTACCACCATTGCACCAGGGCATCCTGCACACCGGCATACCACGAATAAGATTTGGTAAGAGAAACAGGGATTTCCATGGAATTGACAATGTGCAACATGGCTACTGTGACAAATGTGGCTATGTAAAACCAGATGGCTACATACAAGTGCCGTTCTCTCCTTCTGAGGATCGTACCGAACATGTTCCAGCCAAATACCACCCACACCAAGGTGATCAGGATATCGATGGGCCACTCCAGCTCGGCGTATTCTTTACCGGTGGTATAGCCCATTAAAAGGGATAAGGCTGCCAGCACAATGATGAGCTGCCATCCCCAGAAATGGATCCTTCCCAAAAGGTCGCTGAACATTCTGGCCTTTAGCAAACGCTGCAGCGAATAATAAACGCCCATAAAAATACCGTTCCCCACAAAGGCAAAAATAACCGCGTTGGTATGAAGAGGCCTTGTTCTGCCAAAGGTGGTGTACTGCGTGTCGAAGTTGAGCGCCGGAATATACATTTGCAGGGCCACAATAACGCCTACAAGCATTCCAACCAATCCCCACACCACTGTGGCAATTGAGAACATCTTAACAATCTGGTTGTCGTACTTAAATTTTTCTGGTTCCATAATCTGTGTTTTTTTGGTCTGTGATTGATTTTGATTTTTCGGTTTTTTCAGGGGTTAATTCATCATCGAAAAGCATCCTTACAGAAGGAGTATAATCGTCGTCATATTGACCCGATCTCACTGACCAGATAAAGGCAATGAGAAAGCCGGTGGCAATGATCAGGCTGGCGGATATAAGGATAAACAGTACGCTCATTACGGGTGTAAAAGTATTGGTAAGGTTTATGACTAAATTTGACCACGCTCAGAAGCATCTATGACCTTTGTCATGTTTTATGTTTTTTTAACCGGGAACTGAATAGTGTGCTCATTCCCGTTGTCAATAATACAATGCTAATGGAGCTTACCGGCATTAAAATAGCCGCTATGACCGGCTGCAGGCTGCCTTGCACAGCGAAGTACAGACCTGCAAGGTTATAGAGGATCGACAGCACAAAGCTTGAAAAAATGATGACCTTTTCTTTCCGGCAATAGGAGATGAGATCACTTAACAGGTAAAAATTCTGTCCGGCTAACACGGCGTCGCATGCCGGTGAAAAATTATTTGTATCGTCGCTGATGGCTATTCCCACATCGCTTTGCATCAGCGCCCCTGCATCATTCAGCCCGTCACCCATCATCAGTACCTTATGGTGGCTTTGAAGGTGCTTTATATAATTCAGCTTGTCTTCCGGTTTCTGGTTGAAGAGCATCCGCGTGGTATTACCGAATACTGTTTTCAGGTAAGACGCTTCGGAATCGTTATCGCCCGACAGGATCTTTAAAAAGTAGTTATCCCTCAACCCTGCCACTGTTTCTTTTAGCCCTTTGCGGTAACTATTGTTTACAATAAAACACCCGATGCATTCGTCATCGATACTGATGTAAACTTTGCTGCCATTGCTGTTGTGCAAAGATCGTTGATCGATAATAAATTCGCCCGAGCCTATTTTTACAAGGCGCCCGTTTATAATGCCAGAAGTTCCACGGCCTTTAAAATCCTTATACTGCTTAACCGGCAGTGATTTTTGAAAGGGAAGGAAGGACACAATGCTTTTACTGAGTGGATGGTTCGACTGGTTAGCCAGTGAACGAACCAGCTGGCTCTGCTCAGCGGTGAGAGGCCGGCCCTGGAAACGGATCTCCGATTTGCCCTGCTCAGTAATGGTGCCGGTTTTATCGAACACAATGGTGTCGATTGAGCCAAGTCGTTCGATAACCGAAGCATTTTTAATATAAAGCCCGAACTTGTTTAAAATGCGGATCATGTTGCCATCGGTAAAGGTGGCACTTAACAATAAAGCGCAAGGACAAGCCACGATCAAAACTGAAGTCACCACGTTCCATACTTTTCCGGGATCGTGTTTTATCCAATAAGCTGCCGTTGCTATGGCAACCGTAAACAGCGCGTAAGTAAAATACCTGCTCACCTGGTGAATGAACGACACTTTTACATCTTCCTTTTTTGTTTTAAAAGCATCGTTGTTCCACAATTGTGTAAGGTAACTTTGCGACACCTCCTTGATCACCTCCAGCTCTATGGCTCCCGACGTTTGTTTGCCGCCGGCATAAATAATTTCTCCGATCGATTTTTCAACCGGCAGCGACTCACCCGTTACAAAACTGTAATCGATGGTTGCTTTTCCCATAAACAGGATGGCATCCGCGGGAATGATCTCATCGTTATGGATCTTTATTCGGTCGCCCGTTTTAATGTTGGCAACCGAGGTCTGAGTCTCTGTACCATCGTGATTCAATACGCTCACACCCAAAGGGAAATAGGAGGTATAGTCACGATCAAAAGAAATGCTTTGATAAGTCTTGTTTTGAAAATACCTTCCGATCAGCATAAAAAAAACAATACCGCTCATCGAGTCGAGGTAACCCGCACCCGAACCGCTCAGGATCTCGTAAAGGCTCCTACCGAAAGTTATAAGAACTGCCAAGGCAATGGGAGCATCGATGTTGAGAAAGCGCGATTTTAGTCCTTTGTAACCCGAAACAAAAAATTCGGACGCGGAATAAAAAAATACCGGTAATGAAAGGAACAAATTAAGGTAATTGAACCAATGCTTTAAAGCGGGATCTTCCAGTCTTTCCATGGAGAAATACTCCGGGAAGCTCAGCATCATGATGTTACCAAAGCAAAAGCCGGCGATGCCTATTTTAACGATCCGGCTTCTGTCGTATTTCTTTACTTTCGCCGAATTCACGTCATTTAAACTGATATGGGGTTCGTAGCCAATAAGCGTGAGCGTATTTGCTATCTTTTTAAGAGAAGTAATTTTAAAATCATAAATAACCGTCACTTCTTTCTTGATGAAATTGACTTGCGACTTGGTAATACCGGCGTCCATTTTGTGAAGGTGTTCCAGGATCCAGATACAGGAGCTGCAATGCATTTGAGGCAGGTAAAAATTCACATGATAATGCGTGCTATCTTTGAAATGAACTAACTTATCAGTGATCTGCGCATCATCCAGGAAATCAAATTTCCCTTCGCGGACTTTCGTATGTTGGTTTACACCGGGCGCAGCATCCATTTCATAATACTCACACAACTGGTTTTTGTTGATGATCTCATATACCGTTTTGCAGCCTGTACAGCAGAAATGTTTTTCATTTGAAATAATATCTTCCGAAGTAACATCTTCCCCGCAATGAAAACAGGTAACAGGTGGCTCTTTAATAGCGATGCTCATGGCGCAAAACTACCGGTGCAGCTTCTAACGTTTAATGACCTCCGTCAACAAACGTGTATGATTAAAATCATTGGAATATCAAATTTTTTTCCGGAGCTGAATGACTAATATATTTGTCTTTTTCATTTATAGTTAATTGTCCTCCATAAACCACTCGGCGAACGATGTCGGCGTTTCCTCCAGCTTAATACTGTTAAGAATGATGTGGGATGGGAGGTGGATCCTGATCCGGTTTAAAAAATCAATGATTAAATTTTCACAGCTCGGCTGGTAAGGAACGTAATTGATCTTTTCAAAATTATTCCTGAGTTCAGGTAACGTCGCATGCGGCGAATGCTGATTAAGCACCAGTGAATGGTCAAAGATCTCAATGACATTGCTGGTAACAATTTTCTTAAAGTCACTGAAATCCATCACCATTCCGTCTTTAGGGTGACCGCTTTTGCTTATCGTTTTTCCCTTAAGCGTAACACTCAGTTTATACGTGTGCCCGTGAATATTCTTACAAGGCCCGTCATAACCATAAAGGGCATGGGCCATGTCGAATGTAAATTGTTTTGTGACCCTTATGTATTGATTAGTCATTGTGTTTTGCACTTGCTGTTGGGGTATTCATCCATGACTTAAAATAATCCATTACCTCGTACTTCATGGCTTCCGTGGTGATCTTCAAAGGATTGAAGGGATCGATCATAACGGCCAGTTCCTTTGTGTCTTTTTTACCTATGCTCCGCTCTATCGCCCCAGGATGTGGGCCATGCGGTATTCCGGCCGGGTGCAGGGTAAATTGGCCTGCCCTGATATTATTCCGGCTCATAAAATCTCCGTCAACATAGTACAGGATTTCATCCGAATCGATATTGCTATGATGGTAAGGTGCGGGAATAGCATCGGGGTGATAATCGTACAGGCGCGGAACGAAGGAGCAAACCACAAAATTCCTTCCTTCGAACTGCTGGTGAACAGGCGGCGGCATGTGAATGCGGCCGGTAATAGGTTCGAAGTTAAAAATAGAAAACGCGTAAGGATAATTAAAACCGTCCCAGCCAACCAAATCGAATGGATGTGTTTCGTAAAGGTAAGGGTAAATAAGGCCTTTCTTTTTGATCATGATCTTAAAGTCACCGTGCTCGTCGCGTGTTTCAAAACTATGCGGCAATTTAAAATCGCGTTCGCAAAAGGGCGAATGCTCCAACAGCTGTCCAAATTCATTCCGGTACCTTTTCGGCGTTCTTATGGGGCTATTCGACTCAATGAACAGGATCTTATTGTCGCTGCTGTCGAATTGCAGCTGGTACACCGTTCCTCTAGGAATGATCAGGTAATCTCCGTATTCAAAATCTACCGTGCCATACATCGTTTTGCAGCGCCCGCTTCCTTTATGAATGAACAGCATCTCATCGGAATCAGCATTCTTAAAAAAATATGTTTCCATAGATGCCGAAGGAGCTGCCATACCAATCTGCAGGTCGTCATTAAAGAAAAACACTTTGCGACTTTGTAAATAGTCGTCCTCCGGGTCAATATCAATTCCGTTAAAGCTCAGGGCTTTTAAATTATCCTCAATAGCCGTTTCAGGTTTTGCATAAAGTGCTTTACCCAGTTCCTTTACCATAGTCGGCGGGTAAAGATGGTAGAGCAATGATGACATTCCCGAAAATCCTTCGGTTCCAAATAGCTCTTCATGGTATAAATTTCCGTTACTATTTCTGAATACGGTGTGTCTCTTATGCGGGATCTTCCCGTGACGCTGATAGATTGGCATGAGATAATTTTTTTTAAAATGCAAAGGACGATACTAAGTGCCGGTACTCAAATGATATCGGTCATGACCTGCTGTTTTAATATTCATTTAATGTGTTAACCGACTGAGGTCGTTTTAAGCACATCGGTATTCACATGCAGTTTCACATAACCGTATCCTATCCGGATGATCTGGTCGATTTTCTTCGTGTCGAATAAACTGTAATCCTTCAGTTCTTCCGGCTCAATGAGAAGGTCTACATTTCGGGTACTACGAACCACATTCCCGTAAATGCCTAAGTGAACTACCCTTTCAAACTGTTGGAGCATGCTTAATGAAGAGTTGTAAGGACTCACCGGGTTAACGTGCACGCCAATGGTTTTCAGGTCGGAGTCAATAAAGGGTTCAACAGGCAGGTTATTACTCATACCGCCGTCTACATAATACTTTCCTTCTATTTTTGCCGGAGAAAACAGGATCGGAACCGACGCGGATGCAATCAGCGTTTCAATAAGATTACCTTTGTTTACAACAACCTGTTTACCTGTGTCCAGATCCGTAAGGCTCACAAATAAAGGCAAGGGTAATTCTTCAAAAGTTTTGTTTTTCAGGTACTTTTCGAGCAGGCTGCGCATACTACTATTAGACAAAAGACTTTGGGTGAAATGGATATTGATATGGGTTAAGGGCAAGGCCTCCCGGCAAATTTCTGTTATCTCGTCGGGGCTGTAACCATCACAAAACAAAGCTGCAATAAGCGCTCCCGAGCTGGTGCCGCTGATGGCCGAAAAATGAATACCACTTTCAAGCAAAGCCTTAATGACCCCAATGTGCGCAAAGCCTCTGGCACCCCCGCCCGATAAAACAAGGTTCACCTCCATCTTTAGCTACAAATAACAGTCAATATTCCTGGTAAGAACCGATAACTCGATCAAACCTTCGTTCACCCATTCTTCTTTGCCGTTTTTATACAGGATCAACAAGGGCAATGTATTTATACCAAAAGTTTTTGCCACTTCTTCGTCCCTATCGGTATCAATTTTCAGGATCTGCAGCTTTGTTCCATACTCTTTCTCTACCTCCTGGATTACGGGTTTAAATTTTTTACACACATTGCACCAGCCAGCCGAAAAATATACCAATACCACTTTATCCTTTTGGCCCACAACCGTATGATAGGCCTCCAGTGTCACAGGCTTTTCTTCCTGCCTTTCAAAGTGCGTCATGTTAAAGGCAAGGTTGATCAGCCCACAGATAATGAGGCTAAAAAAACCGAGATCATATAATCGCTGCGTTCTCACTCTTACATCCATTTACTCAGAAAAATATTGAGTTCTTTTTTCAGGTCTGTGAAAATAGTATCAAATGCCCTGATCTTTTCGCGCAGGTCGGAATGGTCGGCTAAGCTTCTGCGGTCCACCGCAACTTCATTTTTAAGGATCTCTTTGTCAATCGCATCATTACTAAGATTAATACCGTGTTTTATCGTATCGAGGTAGGCGTTTTGAATGATAAGCTGGTTTTGAAAATGCTCCACCTTCATGGTAACCTCCTTCAACGTATTCTTTGTTACAATTTCGCTTAAACGATTCTTCATGATCTCCACTTCATCTTTATAGAAGGACACTTTACTCATCCATTCTTTATTTTCCTCGTGCTGGGTGTAAATTTTTTCCGTTTTCATATTTTTTAGTTTAAAGGTTTCTGTTAAGGCCGGATCGAAAAAATACCCGAGCCTGGCAGAGGCAAAGGTGACTTTATGGACCCGAGAAGAAAATGAGGGTACTCAACCGGCAACATGACTTTGGTCATATTTAATGAAAAATGGTTATTTTATTTTCGTAATCTAAAAATTCCTAATTTTACAGTGAAAAGCCCCAATATTAGAGATATGGAAAGCAAAGAAGGCCTCGACGCTCTGTTTCTTTATGCCACTGAAGGAATTTTGGTCACAAACGACAGGGGAGAAATTACCCGTATCAATCCAAGCGCCGAAAAACTCTTTGGATATGAGAAACACGAATTGCTCGGAAAAAAAATAGAAGTGTTGATCCCAAAGCGCTTTTCAGCCCACACCCGACACCGGGAAGGCTATAGCGAGAACCCGCACCCACGGGCTATGGGCGCTGGCATGGACCTATATGGATTAAAGAAAGACGGTTCGGAGATTCCGATAGAAATAAGTCTAAGTCCCTATACCAATAAGGATGGCAAATTTGTGATTGCCTTCATTGTGGATATTACCGTAAGAAAACAAGCGGAAAAAAAATTAAAAAGCTATTCGGCTGACCTTGAAAACCAGGTGAAGAACAGAACGCTGATCCTCGAAGAAGCCATCCAGGAACTGGAAAAAACGAAAAAAGACCTGAATAACGCTCTCAATAAGGAACGGGAACTCAATGAGCTAAAGAGCCGTTTCGTATCAATGGCCTCGCATGAATTCAGAACGCCGCTTACTACCATGATGTCATCCTTATCGCTGGTGACAAAATACGGCGAACAAAACGACCGGGACAACCAGGTAAAACACGTCAGCAAAATAAAAACATCCATTAATAACCTGACGGATATCCTGAACGATTTTCTTTCTGTGAGTAAACTGGAGGAAGGAAAGATTGAAAATATGCCGGAGCAGTTGACCCTCAGTACGTTTATCAGTGAGGTAGTTTCCGAAATGAGAACGATGGCCCTTCCCGGACAAATGATCGAACAAAAACACAGCGGGAACGAAAACGCATGGGTTGATAAAAAGTTATTGAAGAACGTTTTATTTAACCTCATTTCAAATGCCATTAAATTTTCTCCGGAAGGCGGCTCTATCGAGATCAGCAGCCATGCTTCCAATTCTTCCATAAAAATTTCGGTAAAGGACAGCGGCATCGGTATTTCGGCTGAAGACCAGAAGCATTTGTTTGAGCGATTTTTCAGGGCGCACAATGCCACTCACATTCAGGGTACCGGTTTAGGACTTAATATTGTAGCCAGGTATGTGGAATTAATGAAGGGTACGATTGATTTTGAAAGCAAAGAGAACGAAGGAACTCAATTCACCATTATAATCCCTCAATAATTATGAAAAAAATCCTTTTAATTGAAGACAATAAGGACGTGCGCGAAAACACCGCCGAGATCCTTAGCCTGGCTCAATACAATGTGATCACCGCGGTAAATGGAAAGGCGGGCGTTGAAATGGCGCAGAAAGAAAAACCCGATCTCATTATCTGCGATATCATGATGCCTGTTTTAGACGGGCATGGAGCCTTGCATTTATTATCAAAGAATGAAGAAACTGCCAGTATTCCATTCATCTTTTTAACGGCAAAAGCAGAACGGAACGATTTCAGGAAAGGAATGGAAATGGGCGCCGATGATTACCTCACCAAGCCTTTTGATGATGTGGAGCTACTCAACGCCATCGAAAGCCGTCTTAAAAAAAATGAGATCCTTAAAAAAGAATTCACCAAGAACCTTTCCGGCATCAGCGACTTCATTAACGAAGCCAAAGGCATCGAGTCGCTTAAAAAATTGTCGGAAGAAAGGGACGTAAGGATCTATAAAAAGAAAAGCGATATCTACAAGGAGGGAGGATTTCCCAAAGGGATTTATTTTATTAATAAAGGAAAGGTGAAAACATATCACACTAACGAGTTTGGCAAAGAGCTGATCACTGAGCTATATAAGGAGGGCGACTTCTTTGGCTATCTCTCCCTGCTGCAGGACGAAAAATATACAAGTTCAGCCACTGCACTCGAAGATTCGGAAATATACATGCTTCCTAAGGACGATTTCTTTTCACTTATCTACAAAAATTCGGAAGTATCAAAAAAATTTATTGAGCTCCTGTCGGATAATTTAAAGGAAAAAGAGAGTCAACTGGTCAAGCTGGCCTATAACTCAGTAAGAAAGAGAGTAGCCGAAGCACTGGTGAAGCTCTCGGATAAATATAAAAAGGAACAGGACCAGGTATTCAGCATGAACATATCACGTGAAGACCTGGCCAATATGGTAGGTACGGCCACGGAAACGGTGATCCGCACCTTAAGCGACTTTAAGGAAGATAAACTGATTGAGATAAGTGGCAGCAACATCAGCATTACCAATTATGCAAAGCTTACTTCCATGAAAAACTGATACGCATGAAAACACATTACGATACCGTTTCAAAAGCTATTGAAGCGCTCAAAAAACAGGGCTATACGACCGACTTTAACCTTGAAAAAAACTGCATCGTCTGCCATCCTGAAAAATTCCACCCGGAGGATTTCGAAATTGTGGATGTTTACCGTTATGAAGGAGACAGCGACCCAGCCGATGAAGCGACTGTATATGCCATTGAATCGAAAACAGGATTGAAAGGCATCCTCGTAACCGGATACGGTATTTCAACGGATGACATGAGCGCCGAAATATTAAGCAAGCTGCACAACCGGAAATAGATTATTTAGCGGTGTTTTTATGATGAAAAACCAACAGGGGAACGCTTGTTTCAAGCGCCACCTTCCTGGTATTACTCTTTCCGAACAGACGGCCAAAAAAATTCCGGTGATGCGTCGACATCACCATCATATCCGCTTTACCGTTATCAATATACTCCTCCAGCTTATCGCCGGCATTATCGGAAACAAGCACCTCAAAAGACAGGTTACTGTAACCTGTTCTCATGCGCACCCGTTCCATAAAAGACCACATTAATTCATGTTCATCATCGGCCGATAGCTTTGTTGTGGCAATATGAAGTAAGGTAAGGTTTGCATTGAAGGCGGTAGCCATCTTTAAAACCTTATTAATGGCAGCAATGTCGCTTATATGATAGTCCGTAGCATACACAATTTTCCTAATCTCATGCCTGAAATAAAAGTTTTCAGGCACAACGATCACCGGTGTATTTGCCCGCTCAATGACCTTCGATGCTGTGCTTCCAAAAAGCCCGGCTGTATGCTTCCCTGCGCCATTGGTACCCATCACAATGTACTCAAAGGCATTATTTTCCGAAAACTCTGAAACAGCGTCTACTGCCGGACCCTCTATAGCTTTATATTCCAGCTTTACAGATCCTGCAATTCGTTCGCACTCAGTGCGCAATTGCTGCTCAACTTCCTTCCTTTTATTAAGTTGCTCCTCTTGCCATATGTTGTAAGGAATCTCTGCCATTGCCACCGGCAATTCATACGCGTGTGTGAGCATGACACCTGCATCCATTTTATTAGCAAGGGCAAGGGCAAAATAAAGCGCGTTGGAGGCGCTTAATGAAAAATCAGTTGGAACCAGTAGTGTTTTCATGTTAATTTTTTTATAAAAGTACTCCCGGGATGTTACCTGTAGAATGATGAAGATCATGTTCTTGCCTGACAGCGCTCATAGTTGAGGGCGGATAAGTACCCTAATTTTGCATCAAATTACTCAACCGAAAAAATTGGACTGCATTGATCAATATCATTACCTGGCTGCCGGGCTTATCGCCAGGCTGTTTTTGGGCACCTTGTTCTTCCTGCAGGGATACGATGCCGTTATAAAAGTGGGCGTGAGAAACGTTGCCGGGGCCTTCAAGGATGAATTTGCGAAACATGGCATTCCCCAATATATTACTGTTGCCGCAGCCTGGTTTACTTCCTATTCGGAATTGATTGGAGGTGCGCTTCTGATCTTTGGGATGTTTGAATACATTTCGCTTTATCTGTTGGGACTCAACCTGATCGTTGCAGCCATTGGATTTGGGATTAACACCCCGATGTGGGATACACGTCATGTATTACCACGGCTGCTGTTGATCCTCTTTCTCCTGATCATTCCGCAAAGCTGGAATGCCCTATCACTGGACTATTATTTCTTTAAACTCTAAACCTATACATCATGGAAACAACAAGCATCACATCAAAAAAGGCAATTGCACAAACAGAAAAAGTTAAAACAGAATTCTGGGACAAACTGGAATTCAGCAGATATGGCATCATTTCAATGCTGGTATTGATCACAGGTTGCCTGGGCGGTATAGCAGCTGCATTTGGCACTCACGGCAGCGCGCTGGAGCTTGCGCTGATCGCCTTCCCAACGATCATTTCCTTAGCGCTCATTTTAGCCGTGGCACCTATGCGTGCTATCGTTTACTTGTGCAGCATTGCCGTGATCCTTGACCTGATTGTCCTTATTTTCTAACCGGTAAAAACTATCACATGAAAGCTATTCTTGCAGCAACAGATTTTTCGGAAGCATCAATCAATGCGACAAATTATGCCGCAGAGATCGCCAGGGCTGTCAAAACAACCCTCATCCTGTTCAATTCCTACCGATTACCGGTTCCTACAGCTGATGTTACTTTGCTCATCCCATCCATCGAGGAGCTGGAACAAAATGCACAGGAAAACCTGGGCCGTATCAAAAAAGGTATACAGGATAAATACGGCAATGAATTGAGTATACAATGCGTCAGCAAATGCGGTTTTGCCGTGGATGAAATCAATCGCTATACGCAACAACATAAAGTTGACATGATAGTAGTTGGCATGCAGGGGACAGGATACCTTTCGGAAAGGCTCTTTGGCAGCACAACAACTGACCTGATGAAAGTAGCCGCATGTCCGGTATTGAGCATCGACAAGCATGTGCGTTTCAAACATCCGAAAAAAATTGTTTTAGCATGTGACTACTTAAAAACAGGTGACGGGGATATACTCTCTCCCCTGAGAAATTTTGCAAAACTATTCGGCTCACATGTGTACATCTTAAATGTTGTCAATCCATTGGACCCAAAACCTGAACTGGATAAAACGGTGAATGATTATGTAAGCTTTGAAGATTCGCTGGAAGGCACAGAGCATACATTTCATCATATCAAAGACGAGGATGTGGTAAAAGGGATCAATGATTTCGCCATGCAAAGGCAAATGGACATGATCGTTACCATTCCCCGCAGGCACACTTTCTTTAAAACTATTTTCAGCGAACCCGTTACAAAAAAAATGGCATTTCATACCTCTCTTCCCTTATTGGCCCTTCACGAATAAACATACAATCCTCTTTGGATATGAATCAGGGAAAGCCCAATATACGGACGAATAACAACCGGCTTTTAAACTCAGCAAATAAATCAGGTATAAAAAACGGACGCTTAATCCTAAATTCTCTGGTGATCCTTGTCTTTGTTACAATCGTCATATTATTAGCACTCAGCCATAAAATAGAACCAACACTCATAGCCGTTTTGATCGCATTCATACTCGGCTTCATTGTTGGGAAAAACAACAATAAATAACCAGATATAATTATGAAAATAACAATTAATGATCACCGGAAGATCTTCGCGATCCAGGAAGAATTCAGCAGCCTGTTCCCGTACCTTAAACTCGAGTTCTTCTCAAAACCACATACAGCCGGTGGCGAGTCGGCCAAAAAACTGATCCAGAATAATAGCAAAACCATTGGCGAATGCCGTACCTCACACAATTCGGGAAACATAACCATCACTTCCGGTATGACCGTTACAAACCTGGAACAACGTTTCCAGGATGTATACGGACTCAGTGTACAGGTATTCAGAAAATCAGGTAAAAGCTGGCTGGAAACAACGGTGACCGATAACTGGACACTGGATCAGCAAAATAAACAAGGTGAGGAGTTAAGCAGTCCGTTCAATAAATCCTAAACCTGACAACGATCAGCCCGGTTGCTGAGTTTATTCATTTCAAGTTCCTGAAAGTCGTAATAGTTTTGTATCCATAGACCCTAATTATTTAACCATTAAAATTTAATAACATGAACACAAAAAACAAAAATGAAAACTTTGTTCCGACATTATTCTCGGACATTTTCGACAATGCTAAATTCTTCGGTAAAAACTGGCTGGAAAGAGAATTCGGACAATCTCTTCCGGCGGTGAACATTAAGGAAACCAATAAAGACTTCGCTCTTGAGTTTGCCGCTCCGGGCTTTAAAAAAGATGACTTTAAGGTGAATGTAGACAACAATGTGCTCACCATCAATGCCGAAAAAGAAGAGGAAAAAAACGAAACGGATAAACGATTTACAAGAAGGGAATTTTCCTATAACTCTTTCTCGCGCTCTTTTACCTTACCGGAGAACGTAAATTCGGAGAAAATTGACGCCAGGTATACTGATGGCATTCTGAAACTGAGTGTTCCGAAAAAAGAAGAAACAAAAGTACTCCCGAAAAAAGAGATCAAGGTTGCTTAATCAGCCCAAGCCCGGCCTGTTTCAAGACCGGGCTTTTTACTTTAATTATCAAAACAAAAAAGATGAAAACAATTATAGCCGGAACCGACTTTACGTCCTCATCCGTTAACGCTTGCAAATATGCCGCATTACTGGCCCAAAAACTGAACTGCAAGCTCACGGTATTCAATATGTTCGACGCGCCGATCATTCATTCCAATACAGGCCTGTATGGTATATCCTATGTATCGGTGAGAAAAGACAGCCAGGTAAAAACGCAAAAACTGGTAAGTCTCTTAAACAAGCTTTTTCCTAAACTCAAAATTGAGCTATTTGTGACCAATGGCGCGCTTAAAGAAGAATTAGAGAATTTCTCGTCCGCACACCATGTAGAAGCCGCTGTGATGGGCCTGGAAACAAAAACCAAATTCTCTAAATTCCTTTACGGGAGCCATGGCGTAGACATTGCCGGAAAGATTGACACCCCGGTGATCATTGTACCTGAGAATTACAAAGAGCACAAACTGTCTGCCGTACTCCTGGCTGTCGACAATAGCGAAAAGCTTCGCAAGAGCTCGCTGAAACATTTCGAAAAATTCCTTTTAAAAACCAAAAGCAACCTTCACGTATTGCATGTAAGAACTGAAGATGAAGTTTTCGACCCGGTGGTTACCAATTTAAAGATCAACGGAAAAAAGCTGTACATTGAGATGATCAAGGCAGCAGACACTCAGGACGGTGTAAAAAAATACTGCAGGCAGGGCGATATTGACCTTGTGGCTGTAGTAAGCAAGAAGCATTCTGTATTTTACGATTTATTCATTGAATCGAATACAAAAAAAATAGCCTTTGCTTCTAAAGTACCTGTATTAGCTATTCACGAATAATAATCTATCAACCATGAGATTCCTCCAATTGCTCACCACATGGTCAAATGCCGAACTTGGGCTGCTTAAGGTCTGCCTGATTTGCTTTGGCATAAGCGCAGGCATATACTTTTACGACTACGTAAAGCCCTGGTTTGGCCATTTCTTCATTGTATTTGTTATCACCGCTATTTGGGCACTCCTGTTATGGATCAAAAAACTGAAGCAACCGCAGTGAGATCAATAACATTACATAAGTTACTTGTTGAAACCGGTGAACTTTATCGCTTTACTTTAAGGTTCTTTAAGGAAGCGTTTACACGCCGGTTCGAATTTGCCGAAATGGTTCAGCAATGCTACCAGATAGGCAATAAAACCTTGCTATTGGCCGGTGTTACCGGGCTTATCATGGGACTGGTGATTACCATTCAGTCACACCCTTCCATGAAGGCCTTTGGTGCCGAGTCCTGGCTTCCATCGGTGGTTTCCGTTTCGCTGGTGCGCGAAATAGTGCCTGTGATCACCGCACTGATATGTGCTGGCAAGATAGGATCAGGAATTGGAGCGGAGCTGGGCTCTATGAAAGTAACCGAACAGATAGACGCGATGGAAGTGTCGGGAACCAATCCTTATAAATACCTGGTTGTTACCAGGGTGATTGCTGCTACACTCATGCTCCCGCTTCTTGTGGTCATCAGCGATACCATTGCCCTGTATGGCGCTTACATCGGCATCAATATGAAACAGGTTGTGAGCTTCCACCTTTTCACCAATCAGGTCTTTGCCAAACTAAGTTTCGGCGACCTCCTGCCTTCCATCATTAAATCTTTTTTCTTTGGTTTTGCCATTGGTATCATTGGTTGCTTTAAAGGATACAATACGAAAAACGGAACACAAGGTGTCGGTCGAACGGCAAACGCAGCCGTTGTCCTATCAACGTTTGTCGTATTTATCATTGATCTCACCGCCGCGCAGATCGCCGACATTTTTCAGATCACATGAGCACGGCACAAAATACTTCATCTGTTATTCAGATAACCGGTCTGGAGAAATCCTTTGGTAATAATCATGTATTGCGCAAACTTAGCCTTGAACTGAAGCAGGGAGAAAACCTGGTGGTACTTGGCAAGTCAGGTTCCGGTAAGTCTGTCCTCATCAAATGCATCATCGGGCTGATACAACCGGATGAAGGCAGAATAGAAGTATTTGGCGAAGACATCCCCGAACTGACGCATGAGGCCCTTGACGAAATGCGGGTGAAAGTTGGTTTCCTGTTCCAAAGCAACGCGCTGTACGATTCCATGACCATAAGGGAAAACCTGGAGTTTCCATTAAGGCGGCACTGGATAAAAAACTCGAAAGAGAGTGTGAACGACCTCGTAATGGAAGCGCTGAACAACGTCGGCCTGTCCGGAACCATAGACATGATGCCCGAAGAGCTTTCAGGCGGCATGCGAAAACGGATCGCGCTGGCACGAACACTGATCTTAAAGCCAAAGATCATTTTATACGATGAGCCAACCACGGGCCTCGATCCGATTACCGGGAAAGACATCTGCCATCTCATGCTTGACATTCAGAAAAAATATAACACCTCTTCGGTTATTATATCCCACGATATGAACTGCGTAAGGCTTACCGCGAACAGGATCATTGTTTTAATAGACGGAACATGTTACGCTATGGGCACCTACGATGAATTGAAAAATTCAGGCGACCCGAAAGTCAGACAATTTTTTGATTAACTATGATGAAAGAACAAACAGCCAATAAAGCAAAGCTAGGCGTATTTGTATTAGCCGCCACGGCGTTCCTGATACTGGGACTTTATTTTATAGGAAGCAAACGGAACATTTTTCGTCCGGCAATAGCAGTAAGCGCCGACTTCAATAATGTGGGCGGACTACTGCCTGGAAACAACGTCCGTTTCAATGGCATCAACGTGGGAACCGTATCCAAAGTATACCCGGTAGCAGATACTACCATAAAGGTAGAATTTACCATCGATGAAGCGCTGACCGGATTTATCATGAAAAATGCGGTTGCTTCAATAGGAACCGACGGGCTTTTGGGCAACAAGCTCATCAATATCTCACCGGGTAAAACGTGGTCGCAACCCATAACAAAAGGAGACGTGTTAAGCACCCTTGACGCGCTTCAAATGGACAATGCCCTGAGAACCCTTGCATCCACTAATTATAACCTGAAGGTTATTACCGACAATCTAAAAGGCATTTCCGAAAAATTCAATGCCGACAATTCCTTATGGCATTTGCTAAGCGATAGCGTTTTGGCCGAAAATGTAAAAAACGCGGTGGTTCGCTTTAAAGTAACAGGAGAGAATACAGCAACCATTACCGGCGATCTGAGCAGGATTGCTAAGGATATCAGTGCCGGCAAAGGCACTATTGGCACATTGATCACCGACACTTCTTTATCAAAACGCCTGAACCAAACCATTGTCAATATACAAACGCTAAGCGACTCGTTTGCCATTGTAACCGGAAATTTTAAAACCATTTCGCAAAAGTTAAAGAACGGCGACGGTGCCATCGGTACCTTGTTGACCGATACCAGTTTTGTACACAACCTCAATCAAAGCATGCAAAACATCAGATCGAGTTCGGAGAATTTCAATGAGAATATGAAGGCGCTTAAATATTCATGGCCATTTAAAAAGTATTTTAAAAAACATCAAGCAAAAAAATGAAAAAGCGAAGCTCCGTCTTTGAAATGCTCGCCCATAAGGCTACTGTGTTTACAGGGTCTACTATGGCCTTCACGATCGCGCTGCTCGTCATATTATTATGGCTGCTGACAGGAAAGCTCTTCAACTATTCAGATACCTGGCAGCTGGTCATCAATACCGGGACTACGGTTATTACCTTCCTGATGGTCTTCCTCATCCAGCGGGGCCAAAATAAAGATTCGCGCGCCATTCATTTAAAGCTGAACGAATTGGTAGCTGCGCTTGAAGGCCCAAGCAACCGGCTCATCGACATTGAAGAACTTACCGAATCCGAACTGGAAGCGCTCTCTGTCTACTACCGGAAACTGGCGGAAATGGCCCGTACCGAAAAGAGATTATCGGGATCGCATTCCATTGAAGAGGCAATGGAAAAGCACCAGATGAAATATCACAACTCCATCAAAAATAAACATGAAACTCAATAAAGAATGGCACCTGAAACATAAAATGCCTGAGAACCCCAGCCTTAAACAAAGAATGGAATGGCACCTGGCTCATTCAAAAAATTGCCAGTGCAGACCCATTCCTGCCAGTTTATTAGTTCAAATTAAAAAAGCCGGACTGTTAAAATAATGTCAACCGAACTTCTGATATATTTTATTCTTTTGGCATTAATGGCCGAAGTATTAGGTACCATCGGTGGCTTTGGATCCTCCTTATTCTTTGTTCCCATAGCAGGCTTTTTTTTCGATTTTCATTCTGTCCTCGGCATTACGGCTCTATTTCACATAGCCAGCAACCTTTCAAAAATTGCTTTGTTCCGCAATGGTGTCGATAAAAAAGTCATTGTCACAATCGGCATTCCTGCCGTGCTATTTGTGATCCTCGGCGCCTATTTAAGCAGGTTTTTCAACAGCAATTTACTGGAACTATTCCTGGCAATTTTCCTGATCCTCATCAGCCTGGTGTTCATGATCTTTAAAAAACTGGTATTAAAACCAACGCTGCTAAATTCGGTAAGCGGCGGAGCACTCTCCGGTATCACCGCCGGGCTTTTGGGAACCGGCGGCGCTATCCGTGGCTTAACCCTGACCGCCTTTAACCTGGAAAAAGAAGTATTTATTGCCACATCCGCCCTCATCGACCTGGGAATCGACCTGAGCAGGGGTATCGTCTATTTTTCAAACGGATACGTTCATCAACATGATCTCTATTTAATTCCTATTCTACTGGTGGTAAGTATTATCGGAACTTATGCCGGCAAAAAAATACTCCGGCTGTTCTCTCAATCTCAATTCAAATATTTGGTATTGTCACTCATTCTGCTGGTAGGTATAACCACCCTTATCAAACAATTGTTTCCCTCTCTCTTTGGAACTTTTCTCAAAAACTGACGAAGATCAGTAATTCCAAAGATACTGATCATGTTTGTTTTGCTATTCTGAACCTAGTTTTGTTATGCCATTATTCCGGCAAACAAATGAAAACCAAAAACGTCCTCATTATTCTGACAACCGCAGTCATCATTTTGGCCGGGATACTAAGCTCCTTTGGATTGTTTTTCCTGGAATTCTATAGCAAAGAAACTGTCAGCTGGCAAGTACAATCTGCTGGCCAGGATATCATAAACCTCGTGCTAGTTCTTCCTTTTTTGTCCATTACCACGCTTTTGGTACTAAAGGGAGTAAAATACAGTGAGCAGCTCTGGGCCGGCGGTATATTGTACCTGGTTTACACTTATACCATTTATTGCTTCAACATTCATTTCAACAGGCTCTTTATCGGTTATTGCTTTGTCATGGGAACATGTGCCTACCTGTTTATATATTTCTTATTACAACAGGCCCATACAGTAAAGTCAAAACAAAATCAAAGCATGATCGGGAAAGTCACCGGCATTTTTTTTCTATTTATTTCATCTGCCTTTTATCTGCTGTGGCTAAAAGATATTATTCCTTACCTCCATCCCGGTGCTGTACCGGCGGACCTTTCGGACACCGGCCTGTTTACCAACCCGGTTCGCGTACTTGACTTGTCCCTTTTTCTTCCGGGGATTTTTATGACAGGTATTCTTCTGGTACGAAAAAAGGCATTTGGATTTATGCTGGCTCCTGTTGTTTTAAGCTTTATGATCCTGATGAACATGACCATTGCGGGCCTCACTACCATAATGCATGCAAACGGCACCGGAACAAGCCTCTCCGTTGTTCTGATCATGAGCATACTATCACTGATCTGCCTGGCCCTTCTCTTCTTTAATTTAAAACACCAATCCTATGAAAGTTCTGAGTAATATTTCAGTCCTTATTTTACTGACAGTAGGCATCAATGCATTGATCGCGGGATATTCATTCATGACCGATCCCAGCGGCAGCGGCCTTCACATTGATACTGGCCGTTTAAAATATTCTCCTTTCACGGATTATTTCATCCTCGGCCTTATATTATTTATTGTAAACGGACTACTCAACTGCATTGCTGCGCTCTCGATCATTTTTGGATCCGAGCGCTACTCCTTCGCCATCATTGGCCAGGGTGGTTTGCTCCTGGGCTGGATCGTTATACAGGTGTATCTTCTGCGTGACCTCAATTTCCTGCATTGCCTGTTCGCCGGCATTGCCGTTTTACTTATCCTGCTGGGTACCCGTATCTGGTATTTAACAAAAGTCAACTTATGAATCAAGTGTATATCACAAAAGCCTCGGGCGAAAAAAGTCTGTTCTCGGAAGACCGGATCCGCCGCTCGCTCCAGAGAACAGGCGCTACTCATGAACAGATCAACGCGATCATTAAGGAAGTGACCTCCAACCTGTATGAAGGGATCAGCACCAAAAAAATTTACCGCATGGCCTTCGATCTTTTAAGAGAAGGCTCAAGGCATATTGCCGCACGGTACCATCTCAAAAATGCAATTATGGAACTGGGGCCTTCGGGTTTTCCGTTTGAAAAATTCTTTGCCGAGATCCTGAACTGCGATGGCTATAAAACAAAAGTAGACCAGATTGAACAGGGAAAATGTGTGACGCATGAAATAGATGTGATCGCTGAAAAAGATGATCTTGTATTGATGGTAGAATGTAAATTTCATAACCAGCGCGGAAAATTCACCGATGTGCAAACACCTCTGTATATTAATTCACGGTTCAGGGATGTGGAAGAGCAATGGATGAAACTGCCCGCGCATAAAAACAAAAGCCTGCAACCCTGGGTAGTGACCAATACTCGCTTTTCAACTGATGCCATACGCTACGGCACCTGCGCGGGCCTTAACCTGGTTGCCTGGGACTACCCGCCCAACAAAGGCATTAAGGACAGGATCGATTCCCTGGGCTTATACCCTATTACATGTTTAACATCGCTAACAAGAGTAGATAAACAGCGGCTGCTCGATAAAGGCATTGTACTATGCAGGGAAATATATAACAACCGCCAGCTGCTGGAAAATACAGGCATAAAACCAGCACGCATCAATACCGTCATAAAGGAAGCGGAACAACTCAGTCAGAATTTAATAAAAAATACAGATCGTAATGGGAACAGATCATAATATCAAAGTAAGTTTTTTAGGTGCCGCCGGAACAGTTACCGGCTCAAAATACCTGATTGAAACCAACACAAAAAAAATACTGGTGGATTGCGGATTGTTTCAGGGTCTGAAAAATCTCCGGGAACTGAACTGGAAAGATTTACCGGTAGATGCATCCAAAATCGATACTGTGCTTCTCACTCACGGGCATCTCGATCATGTTGGATATCTTCCCTTACTGGTGAAACAGGGCTTCATAGGCAAGATCCATGCTACCGAGCCAACTATCGAAATTGCCAAACTGATCTTACTCGACAGCGCAAAGATTCAGGAGGAAGATGCTGAGCGCGCAAACCGTTTTCATTTCAGCAAACATAATCCGGCAAAGCCTTTATATGACACAGAAGACGCTGAAGCCGTCTTCCCATTGCTTTGTCCTGAACAACCGGATCAATGGATCGACGGCGAAGGCGTTTCATTCCGTTTCCGCTATAATGGCCATATCATTGGCGCCTGCTTTATCGAACTAAAGATCAACGGAAAATTAGCTGTTTTCTCAGGAGATATAGGACGTACAATAGACCCGTTGCTACGGGAACCCGAAAGGCCTGAAGCGGCGGACGTTCTATTTATCGAATCGACGTATGGCAACCGGCTGCATCCCGGTAATGCAAAACAATTGCTTGCCGACGAAATTAATAAAGCCTTTGACCGAAATGGAACTATTATCATTCCAAGCTTTGCCGTTGAACGAACCCAGCTGCTGATGTACCTGTTGTGGCAGCTAAGAACAGAAAAGAAAATCCCTTTGCTTCCTGTTTACATGGACAGTCCTATGGGCAAGCATGTGCTGGATGTATTTCAACATCATCTGGAATGGCACAAACTAACGGTCAATGAATCGCATAATATGTGCAAAGACATTCACCTGGTACAAACAGAGGATGAAACCGATGAACTCGTCAGGAATAAAGTAAGCAAGATCATTATTGCCAGCAGCGGCATGGCAACCGGCGGCAGAGTGCTTTCGTATTTAAAGAATTATCTGGGCAATCCCTCGGCTACCATATTGTTGGCGGGGTACCAGGGAGAGGGCACAAGAGGAAGAGCCTTGCTGGACGGTGCCAGGGAAATAAAAATTCATGGGAGGTTCTGGCATGTAAGGGCCACAGTTTCGCTGATAGAAGGCCTGTCGGCCCATGCCGATCAGTCTGAATTGATTCATTGGCTGGGAGCCATAGAAAGAGAACCCTATAAAGTATTTATTACGCATGGCGAACACGAATCGGCACATGCCCTTGCCGAAAAAATAAAACAGGTGTATGACTGGAACGCCGGAATTCCCGAATTAAACCAAACCGTTGACATCACATGAAAGTAACCGTCTTCAGCACACATCCGTTCGAAATGCCTTGCCTTTCAAATGCCCTATCACAGCACCATGCAAACTTTACTGAAAAAGAATTGAACGATGTAAGTTTCGCCTTAGCCGAAGGAAGCGAGGCTGTTACCTTATTCACATCGGATAAAGCCGATGGCCCGGTACTGGAAAAACTGGCAGCATGCGGCATTAAGTACATTGCGTTACGCTCCGCAGGATTTGATCATGTGAATCTTACAAGAGCCAAAGAGCTGGGTATCAAAGTAGCAAATGTGCCGGCTTACTCGCCCTACGCGGTAGCAGAACACGCTGTAGCCTTACTATTGGCACTGAACCGGAAACTGATCCGATCACAGGAATTAATGAAGACAAATGATTTTCGCCTCGACGGCCTCACCGGTTTTGATGTGCATGGTAAAACGGTTGGGGTCATAGGCCTCGGGAAAATAGGTGAATGCTTTGCCAGGATCATGAATGGTTTTGGCTGCAAATTACTTTGTTATGATCCTTATGCCGAACGGGGATTGGAAAAAGAAATGGGCGCGAAATTTACAGACCTCGAGGAACTTTTCAATTCTTCGGATATCATCTCCATTCATTGCCCTCTAAACGCCGACACAAAACACCTGCTGAATGAAAGCGCTTTCTCAGCCATGAAAAAAGGTGTATTCATTATTAATACGGCACGTGGCGCTATCATTAAAACCACCGACGCAATTGCAGCCTTAGGGTCGGGTATTATCGGGGGACTTGCGATAGACGTGTATGAATTTGAGAAAGGGCTATTTTTTCATGACCATCGCTCCGATAAACAAACAGACCATTTGTTTACAGAACTCAGAAGCTTTAACAATGTACTGGTAACAGGCCACCAGGCTTTTCTCACCGAAACAGCTCTGAGAAATATTGCCGATACAACAGCTTATAACCTGGATTGTTTTGAAAAAGGAATTGGTTGTAAAAATGAATTGGTTCGTTAGCTTCTTTATCTTTCGCCAAGCCAACTGAAAGGCCTGATCGCTTTGTACTTTTTTAGATTAAATTGCTGAATAGCGTGTTTTTCAATATGGCGCATGGCCTCGTCAATATTATCCGTCAGCAGAAACAAATCCAGGTCTTTGGCCGAGATGGTACCACCAGATACCAAACTCTGGAGATGCGCGTAAAGTTTTCCATGAAAGTCTTTGCCTATCAGTATCACCGGGAAATGCTTCATGGAGTCAGTCTGTATCAGCGTCAGCGCCTCAAAAAATTCATCCAGTGTACCATATCCGCCCGGCAACACCACAAAAGCATAAGAGTATTTAGAGAGCAATACTTTCCGCACAAAAAAATACCGGATGCTTACCCATTTGTCAAGGTATTTATTCGGGTACTGTTCAAAAGGCAATACAATGTTGCAGCCCACTGACTTACCCTCGGCTTCTTTAGCTCCCCTGTTCGTAGCTTCCATCAAACCCGGGCCTCCTCCTGTCATTACCGTAAAGCCAAGCTTTGCCAATTCTTGTCCCACCTGCCTCGCCAGTTCATAAAACGGATGCGTTTCAGTGTATCTTGCCGAACCAAACACCGTAACGCAGGGCCCTATAAAGTGAAAGGCCCTGAAGCCCTTTATAAATTCCACGAACACTTTAAACACAAACACCAGTTCACTTTTCCTGGAATGCGGGCCCTCCAGGAAGACATGTTCCTCCGAATAAGATTGTTGGTTCATAATATTCCTTCAGTGATGCTGCTTTAACGGTAAAAAGCGTTGTTTTTGTCGCGCGGATGCACAGCAGGTATTTCATCGCCATAGCCGATAATGATGGAAAGGATCACCTCTTCGTCCTCGGCTATGCCAAGCCTTTTATAATGCGGCGTCTGCTCAATGAATTTTCCAAAGCCTACAGGACAACTATCCAAACCCAGGGATTTAGCAGCTAAAAAAATAGTTTGAGCACACATCCCAATATCAATTGGCGCCCATTCATTGCCTTTTGCAGCCGTAAGGAATATAACCACAGGGGCTCCATGAAATACCGGGTCCGCTGTCTTGAAGAACTCCACACCGTGTGATAAATCGTGAACACCTGTATTGGGAAGGCTTTTTAAGGCCGCGTCAATAATGGCCGCTGAGTACAGGCTGATATCTTCCTGCTTAGTGACAATGTAGAAATGCCATGGCTGCTTGTTCATAGCCGAAGGCGCCATACGACCGGCGTCTAACAATTGTTCGATGATAGTTCTATCAACAGGTTTATTCAGGTATCTCCGAATCGCTCTTCTGCTATAAATGGTTTTTAGTACGTCGTTCATGTTTTCTATTTTATAGATTATACTCAGGATACAAGGTTCAACAGATCGATGAGTTTTTCGGCCGGCGCCACACCGGCTTGTTTCCATAGGATCTGGCCTTTTTTGAAAATGATAAGGGTAGGCACCGATCTTATATTGTATTGTAAAGCCGTTTCGCGATTCTTATCAACATCTATTTTTATAACTTTGGCTTTACTATCCATTTTACGTGCAACTTCCTTCAGTACAGGGCTCATTGCCTGGCAGGGTCCGCACCATTCTGCAAAAAAATCAACCAGTATAGGTTGATTGGAATGGATCAGTTTATCAAATGTTTCCATATTAAAAAGGATTAAAAATTGTAAAGCAAAAATAAACGATGGTACAATCAGTCAACATGACGTGTATCATTATGAGAAATGATTTTGCTTATGACAAGCATGCACTGAAACTTCCGAATTTATAATTCTGTTTTTATGACAAAGATCAACAACGATATTGATGCCCCTCATTTTATTTAGAATATACAAGCAACACCTTTGTATCATAATATGAAATGACCATGTGGTGGATAACGGTTCTTTTATTTTTTGTATTTATTATTATCCTGTATTTGTTGTTGGCGCCATTTTATATTGAGGTCAACAGCATCACCAGCCTGTACAGGATCAGATTTCATCGCCTGGCAAGCATTTCGTTGAAACCAGTAAACGATTCTGTGACACTTGAATTAACTATACTCTTCTGGAAAAAACAATTAAACAGGAGTCAAAATAATGAACCAGGAATACAAAGGGCCAAAGATGAAAAGGTCAAAAAACCCGGAAAACGAAGCTTAGGCATGCAAACATTAAAAAATTTACTTATGAGCTTTAAGGTAAATACTTTTGATGTTTTACTGGATACAGGCGATGTGGTATTAAATGGCAAGCTCTATCCGTTATTCTACCTCCTTGGATTCTTTATGCGAAAACCTGTCCAAATAAACTTTACCGGGCAAAGCCACATTATCCTCGAAATTGAAAACAATCTGGCGAGACTCTCCAGGGCGTATATCCGTTCGTTAATAACAAACCAATAAAACATAAAACCATGAACAATTTAAACGACATGCTCGGAAAAATTACCGAGTTCTTAAAATCAGAAGCAAAAACAGAAACCATCATTGGCCAGCAATTCAAATTAGGCGAATTTACCTGTGTGCCGGTAATGTCTGTCGGTCTGGGATTTGGCGGAGGTGTAGGAGAAGCCAAAGGAAACGCGAAAACAGTGGCTGAAGGAGAAAGTGTGGGCACAGGTGCTGCTGCCGGTGTAGGTATGGGAGCCATTGGTTTCCTGGTATCAAAAGGAGAAGAGATCCAGTTTATCTCTACACAGTCGTCTAAAGGCCTGGGCGCTGCGCTGGAAAAACTGCCGGACTTAATTGAAAAATTGATGGATAAGAAAAAAGAAACTGCATAACAAGAGACGGAAAGATTCTTCTGTTATGAAACGGGAAGAATCTTTCCTAAACATAAACAGGAATTAATATCAAAAAAATAAGCGATGATAATATACGACATCATTTTTTCAACCCTGGCTAATAAATGCCCGCGCTGCCACGGCGGCAACATATTTGAGTCGGGCAACCCCTATAACTTCAAATCCGTATTTAGGATGAACAGTGCCTGTTCTTGCTGCGGGTTGAAGTATGAGCGCGAGCCTGGTTTCTTTTATGGGGCCATGTATGTATCCTACGCGCTGATGTCGGGCATCTTTATCCTTTGGTTTATTTCCGACCTACTTTGGCTCCACTTATCGGCACAAGTTCTTTCTCTGCTGGTGCTTGCTTCCATGTTAGCATTTTTTCCGGTGGCATACCGCTGGGCAAGGATTATCTGGTTGAATTTTTTTATCCGGTTCGATAAAGAAATACAAAAAGAAAATTGTTTGGAGAAGCAAAGCTAAGCCATACAATTGTAAAACAGGGATCATTCGGGATCGAACCTGCCATGATTAAAACAAAAAATAAAACCATGAAAGAAATCTTATTGCAAAAAAGCACTATATCCCTATTAGACGAAGGCATATTGCATATTCATTTAAAAAGCGGAACAGAGATCCATCTCACCGACGCGGTTCTTATTGTAGAAGCCATGGGAAAGCTGGGTGATGGAAAAAAATTCCCGGTATTGATCGATGCCGGTGAGTTTACGACAGTTGACCAGGAAGTCAGGGTGTTTTCGGCGAGTGAGGAAAGCAACCTTTACACCCTCGCCGATGCGATTGCTTACTATTCGTTGGGACAGAAGCTCATTGCCAATTTTTACCTGAACCATAACCAGCCTGCGGTTCCAACCAGGGCGTTTAAAGGCAAGGAAGAAGCTATTGACTGGCTGAAAACATTTACTAAAAAGTAGTTATGTCTTTTTTCCGGAATAAAGTATCTTTAAACCATGAATACGCCGGGTAAATTGTTTTCAGCCGAACAGATCAGGAAAGCGGATGCTTATACCATACAGCATGAACCCATTGCTTCTGTTGACTTAATGGAACGCGCCGCGATGGCCTGTTTTAATTGGATAAAGGAACAAGGGTTCAGGCAAATGGCTATTCATATATTTTGCGGTACCGGCAACAATGGCGGGGACGGGCTCGCACTGACACGTCTGTTGCTTGATGCAAGTTATGAAGTAAGCGCGTATATTGTGCGATACAGCAATAAAAGTTCCGAAGATTTTAATAGCAATGAGAAACGACTGAAAGAAATTTACGCCAAACACATCAGCGAGATTCATACGGGCGATAGTTTTCCGGCCATTCACAAAAATGATCTTGTTATCGATGCGCTGTTTGGAACAGGCCTTTCCAAGCCTGTATCAGGGCTAGCTGCCGATGTCATCCACTACCTTAACAGTACGAAGGCAAGGATCATTTCCATTGATATCGCTTCGGGCTTGTTTGCCGATCAGCATAGCGATCCTCAATCTGCTATTATTAAACCAACCTATACCTTAAGCTTCCAGTTTCCAAAACATGCCTTTCTTTTTGCCGAAAATGGCACCTTTACCGGTAAAGTGGAGGTTCTTGACATTGGCCTTCACCAGCGTTTCATTAACGAGGAACCGGTAACGAATTACATGCTCAACCGGCAGTTTGTAAAACACTTGCTAAAACCCCGAAAAAAATTCTCACACAAAGGATCTTTCGGACATGCGTTGCTGATTGCTGGTTCTTATGGAAAAATTGGCGCAGCGGTATTGTCGGCGAAAGCTTTATTGCGGAGTGGCGCAGGACTGCTAACCGTTAAGGTTCCGGGTTGCGGTTATACTATTCTGCAAAGCACGGTTCCCGAAGCGATGGTTCTAACTGATACGAACGAAGATTACCTGACGCAAGCCGTACAATTGGAGCCTTATTCATCTATTGGCATTGGCCCGGGCATAGGTACCGAAAAAGAAACACAGAAAACTTTAAAAACGATCTTAAGCTCCTGCAAAAAGCCGCTGGTAATGGATGCCGACGCGCTCAATTGTATTTCATTGAATAAAGAATGGTTATCACTTATCCCAAAACATTCCATTCTCACACCGCACCTCAAAGAGTTTGAACGGCTCACACAAAAAGCTGTCAATGATTTTGACAGGAACCGTTTGCAAATCGAGTTTTCCAGATCATACCAGGTATATGTTATTTTAAAAGGGGCACATACCTGCATCTCTACACCCGAAGGCTTTTGCTATTACAACTCAACCGGAAACCCCGGCATGGCAAAAGGCGGCAGCGGCGATGTGTTAACCGGCGTTATCACCGGCCTTTTAGCGCAAGGCTACTCTCCATTAGATTCAGCAATTATCGGCGTATACATTCACGGTTTTTCCGGCGACCTTGCAAAGGAGTTAAAAGGTGAAACAGGAATGATCGCGGGCGATATCGTTGAGCGCCTGCCCTCTGCTTTCATGTTTTAACAAAAGGGGTTGTCAGCATTTATTTTCATTCATGATAAAATTCATGTGGTAGTATGACCTATGCCATTTTTTTACGCGGTCATTCAACAGAACTTTACCACAAAAAACCTTCATGAAACAACTTTCCATATTATTGTTTGTAAGCTGCCTGTTTTTTACGGCAAACCTTTATGCCCAGGGCTCAAAATGCGAGCCCAACCAATGTACAACCAAAGCTTCCGGAGAATATAAAGTGGAATTGGCCGGCTGCAGCAATTACCTCGATATTTACGTTTTGGATGCTTATGGAACTCCTCTCAGAAACACCATCATTACAGGCAGCTGTGAGTTCTTTTACCTGGATGAGACATCTCTTATGACCAATTTCAAACAGTTCTTTCATACCAATTCCCTGCGGGCCCATGTGCCGGCGCAAGGCTTTTATAATTGCAAGGTGAGGCTTACAATTAATAATGAAATGGTGGAAATGTACTTTGATAACGAATGCGATCTTAAAAGTTAAATAAATTAAGCGATATGAAAGTAGAACAGATTTATACAGGCTGCATTGCTCACGCGGCCTATTATATAGAGAATAATGGCGAAGCCGCGGTCTTCGATCCCCTAAGAGAAGTGCAGCCCTATATTGAAAAGGCAAAACAGGATGGTGCCGTTATTAAATATGTGTTTGAAACCCATTTCCATGCCGACTTTGTGAGCGGCCATTTAGACCTTGCCAAAAAAACAGGAGCTAACATTGTGTTTGGTCCAACCGCAAAGCCGGGCTATGATGCTATTGTTGCCCATGATAGCCAGGTGTTTAAACTAGGCGATTATAGCATCAAAGTGATCCACACGCCGGGACACACGATGGAAAGCACCACGTATTTACTGATTGACGAAGCGGGAAAAGAACATGGACTTATTACCGGCGATACCTTATTTATAGGCGATGTGGGCCGGCCCGACCTGGCACAGCATGTGGTGGCCGAATTAACAGAGGAAAAGCTAGCCGGGTATTTATTCGACTCGCTTCGTAATAATATCATGCCCTTGAACGACGAGCTCATTGTATACCCGAACCATGGGGCCGGAAGCGCCTGCGGGAAAAACATGAGTAAGGAAACAACAGATACTCTGGGGCATCAAAAGCAGGTGAATTACGCACTGAATCCGAAGCTCAGCAAAGAACAATTCATCAAAGAAATTCTTACCGGTCTGGTACCTCCACCAGGTTACTTTCCACAGAACGTTTTACTGAACATAAAAGGTTACGAAAGTTTTGACAATGTGCTGAAGCGTGGCGCCAGGCCCCTTTCTGTACCTGACTTTGAAATGCTGGCCAATGAGGCCGAAGCACTGGTAATTGACACCCGATCGGCAAGCGACTTTGCAAAAGGCTTTATTCCTAATTCTATATTCATAGGTATTGACGGAAATTTTGCGACCTGGGTGGGTACGCTTATTCCCGATATTAAGCAACCGATTTTAATATTAGCCGATAAGGGTCGCGAGGAAGAAGTGATCATGCGGCTGGCCAGGGTGGGTTACGATAATGCCCTGGGTTACCTTGACGGGGGTTTTGGTGCCTGGAAGAAGAAGGGGAAAGAATGCGATGAGATACAATCAGTGAGCAGTAATGAACTGGCAGGACTCCTCCGCCCGCAGGAGCTTAATATACTGGACGTTCGAAAAGCAAGTGAATACAATAGCCAGCATTTAATACATGCTATTAATTGCCCACTCGATTTTATCAATGACAATTTACAAAACCTGGATCGTGAAGCTATTCACTATGTGCATTGTGCATCGGGTTATCGCTCAGTCATTTTTATTTCCATTCTTCAGGCCAGGGGATTCCGAAACCTGGTAAATATCAACGGTGGATTTAAAGCGCTGAAAGAAAGTGGTTTGTTTATGCTCAGCGAGTACGCCTGTCCCAGCAGTTTGCTTTAATCCAAACATTATCGATAAACTCTTAAAAAAATCTCACAAATAGGTCACAAATGACAAAACCCCATCCGCCGGCTTGCGAATGGGGTTTTATTTTTAAAGTTTTATGGTCTTACCACACTAATTGTGTAGACCCGCAGGCATCGTAAGTAAGTGTTACGGTTCCTGTCCAGTTCCTGATTGGCGGAGCTGATTCGAAATTATCCGGAACATTTCTCAGGTCGGCTATGGTATACGTAACGGTTTTAGATTCGCCTTTTTTTAAGGAGGCACTCACCGTTAACATGTTATTGGCGCTACAATCCGGCGCCGAATCGGGATAATTATAAGAAGGAGACACTATCACGTATGTAAACAAGGGCATGCCGTTATAGGGTTCCTGGCCGTTGAGTATATTGACACATGAAACTGCATTGTAGCTGTGAACAAACAAGCTATCAGCCGTGGCCCTGTCAAACCAAAACACATGTTGCACAATGCGTTCATAGTGACAACTTCCATAATCCTTTTTGCAATCCTTACAATAATTAGTAGCGGTTGAATCGGTGCAACCTGTTTTTTTGTTGCAGGATGAAACAGCGAAGGCAACTGCCGTCATTAATAAAGCCATTTTAAAGATACGCATCATGTTATTGGTTTTGGTTGTAGTGTAACGGTGGTTTTGGGAATTTATTTTGTTGAAGGTAAGATCAATCTTCGTTTATTTTTAAGAAAAAGGGTGCAAAATACGGATTTCGCGGCAGAAAAGAAGGGCGGTAAACCGCCCTTTTTATCTCAAACCAAAGTTATACCTTGCTATTCATTATCTTAAAACACTAACTTATGGGGCAACTATTCACAAAGTGTAACTTATTTGTTGTTGGAGACCGAGGCGTTGGGAAAACCACTTTAATAAAAAGCTTAGAAGATTTTCGTCACTCCTATTATGAAACATATAGTCTTTTCAAGGGACCGGATTGGGTCATTCATTCAGAAAAGACACAGGTTGAAGTGAGGGTCAGGGAATTTGGTGCTATTGAAAAACTCCCTTTAAATTTTATTAAAAAAGACCAGGAAGAAAAAACCTATATTTTATACGTTATTAATTTTACAAAAAAATCTTCCAGTCAACAGTTAAGCCAAAATTTAATTAATAAATTAAAAGAACTTTCAGAGTATTCGACACTACTCTTTGCCATTACTTTCTCTTCGTTTGAGGATTTTTCAGATTCAAACATAGCAAGCTTAAAAAAGAAACTTCCTTTTATTGAATACTTTTTTAAGATAAATCCTTTTCGGAGAGAGTACAAAAGTCTTATCGAATTTTCCACTGTATTAAGGCGGATAATACTTAATAAAAATCCTAACGAGCTTAGTGATGCCAAGTCTCTAATACAATGGAATTATGAACACCAGGAGAAGCAACTCGATTTGGGCAGATGCAATTTAACAAGCCTTAATGAAGTAAAGGAATTGTTTAATAATACACACCTGGAAATTTTGATCTTAAGTAATGAATGGGGAGAGTATGTGAAGGACGAATGGGAGAGAAGAATTAGCAATAATAAACTTGAACCCAATACTTTTTTCAGCCTCCCTAAAGAAATTTCCAAACTAAAAAATCTTAAAGTATTAATCTGCGGCGGTAATTGGCGAACAAATAAAAAAAGAGAAACCGAAACATTTAATTGGCACATAACTGATATTTCCCCTTTACTGCGTTTAACAAATTTAGAGGTTTTGAATCTCAGCAATAATGATATTGACACTATTACTCCGGTAGCAAGGTTAAGCAAAATAGAAAAACTGTATTTAAATAACAACTACATTAAAAAATTCCCGATTAATACAAGGCTATTGCATTTAAAAGAATTATACTTAAGCAATAACAGGCTTCAAAGTGTGGAGTTTATATCCTACCATCCTTCTCTCAGAACTATAGATTTGCACTCGAACAGGATAGAAGACTTAACGCCGATTAAGGATTCAATTTCAAAACTGGGCATTAAGGATTCGAGTTGGGAGCATAATACAATAAGCATCTCCAAAAATCCCATCAGTGTACCGCCAATGGAAGTTGTTTCCAAAGGAAAAAGAAGTGTTTTAGCTTATTTTATGCAATTGGAAGCAGAAGAAGAAATTGATCTCAAACCATACATTAATACAGATGTTAAACTAATTGTGGTTGGCAATAGCAATGTAGGCAAATCTACTTATGTGCACTGGTTGAAAACAGGGAAAGTAGATAAGGAAATTCCATCAACTCACTGGTTGGAGCTAGGTACCTGGTTGGCCAATAGAAATGGCAAAGCGTACCATGTGAGGATCTTTGACTTTGGCGGACAGGAGTATTATCATGATACACATCACCTCTTTTTTACAAACCGAACAGCCTATGTTCTTTTATGGGATAGTGTATCAAATCAATTTGGTGAATTGGAAGTAGACCAAATTCAGAATGACAAAACAAAGAAGAAAGTTAAAATAGAAACATTTCCAATTGGTTACTGGCTTGATTCCATAAGATATCATTCACAAAAAAGAAGAACACAGGCCGAAATATCTATCGATAAAATTCTTCATCAGCGGGAGAGAGAAATCGAACATTCAATTAAACACAATGCCAACTTTGCCACATTGGGCATTGAATCAACAAACCAAGAATATGCCATTCAGAGAGAGGAAGAAAATATTTTAGTGACGCAAAATAAAGTGGATCATAAAAAGTTAAAATTTTTTGCTAATGAAGAATTGCTAAAAACCACTTATCCTAAGATTTATGATTTTACAGAAATTTCAGTCTATAATAACAAGGGCCTCGATTCGTCGAATGACTTGTTATTTGACATCTTTGACAGTTTGGAAGTTTCAAATCGCCCGTACCTTGGAACATGGAATTACATAAAGCAGGATATAGAGAAACAGAAATTCAATGAACATCATACTTTCCCGGAATTCCTTGATTATTGCAACAAAATTATCAGGGAAATTCCTGAATTAAATGGCAAATCGCCGGAACAAATAAAAAATGTTCTTTTCACTAAAGAAGATGCTGAAGTTTTTGCATCATTTTTAACGGATATAGGCTTATGCCTTTACTACCCTGAGAATAACCAGCTAAAAGACCGGGTATTTTTAAATCAAAATCAAATATTAACCAGCCTGAATAAAGTATTAGAAATATTAAAAACCTCAAAGGGCGAGCTTGATGAAACGGAAATAACTAAATCCTTAGGAAAAACAGGACAAGATCAGGAGGTACTGGATGTGATTGATTTAATGACCCATTTTAAAATCCTGTTTAAGCATCCCAATAAAAAAACATTTATTGCCCCATTGTATCTTACACAAGAAGTGCCTCAAAGTATTAAAGTATTTCATTCACTTTTTGAAACACCCTGCTACAAGTTTCAATATGAATCCTATATGCACAAAAGTATCATTCTTGATTTTTTCCAGGAGTATGGGAAAAAAGCGTTAAAAGAAACAAATGACAGCACTTTATATTATTATTGGAAAGATGGCGTTGTTATCAAAGATGAAGCAACCAAAGCCATTATAATGGTTCAGTTTGTTCCGGCAAACAACGAAAGTAAAAGTGCTTTTTTGGATATTTATGCCATAAACAATTCAGACGATAAATTCATAAATGACGTTATCAATTACATAGACAATATGAACACCGGCCTAAGAGTCGAAAAACTTGTGCCCGCTGAAAAATCAAATGACTTTGTGCCTTTGGAAATTATCCACCAAAACGAAAAAGATCAAAATCCGATTTTCCATTACAACAAAAAATATTACCGCTTAACTTCATTCAAAAAATATTTAAACAGCCCGTTGAAGATGAAAAAAATATTCATTTCATATTCTAAACAAGACATAAAATATGTCAATAAGTTTATCGAGCATCTTTCTGCTTTACAACGGGATGGAAAAGTTTCTCACTGGTATTGCAGCGAATTGGAGGCTGGTTCGGACTGGAATAACGAGATTCAGGAGCACTTGAAAGAAGCAGACATCATCTGCTTTATGATAAGCCCTAATTTTATGAAAGCTGATTATATCCTGGAACATGAAGTAGCTAAAGCATTTGAAAAGAAAAAAAACAAGCCCGATTTTAAAATTGTGCCAATCATCTTGGATTTTTGCAGGTGGAGCACTTCTAACAATGATTTAAGTCAATACACCGCGCTTCCTTATACTGCAAAACCTATTCTTGACTTTGACAATCAAAACATGGCCTGGTATATTGTAGAAGAGTGTTTGCGCCTGATGATTGAAAATGACCTGGAACCTAAAGGAGAAAATTTTTACACGAAAGAAAAATTACCAGCCGATGTCAAAAAAATATACTCCCGGATTGTTGAAGGTAAAGTAGATAAGAATGCACACTAACTTATTCTTCTGCACTAATAATTTTAGCATTTTTTTGAATTTCCCTTCCCCTATTTTCCTTAGCTTTGGTTACCAAAAATAAGTTTATGAAAGTACTGTTTACCCTCGCCTTTGTTTTAGCCGGATTAGCGGCCACTTATGCCCAGGCCCCAACCTGGAAAAAAGAACAATTAATGCCTACCAAGGAATTGGCCGATAAAATCACTGCCAATGCCAAAGATAAACCCCTTATTTTTAACGTAGGCCCTATGGATAATATTAAAGGCGCTGTAGCCGTTGGGGCCGCTACCAACATTACCTTTGCCGATAAAATGAAAGGCAACCTGGCCATGGTGAACAAAACCAGGTCGGTAGTGGTGTATTGCGGTTGCTGCTCGTACCAAAGCTGCCCAAACATTAAACCAGCCTACGATATTTTAATTTCCCAGGGTTTTAAAAATACCAAAGTACTGGAGTTACCCGAAGGACTGAAACCGGACTGGGTAGCTAAAGACTATCCGATGGAATAAAAAAAATGCTGTCACTTCGAGTACATTTGCCTGCCTCCTGCAAATGTGTATCGAGAAGTGATAAAAGAACAGTTCCCGATGCGTTTTTTGTAAAAGACAGCAAAAACATTCGAACTGACAGAAAATATTCCCAAAGGCTGCCCAACAGGCAGCCTTTTTTTGGCACCGGATTTTATTGATCCTATTAAAAAAGATCATGAAAACCGTCATCACTTTATTATTCCTCATTTTTGCTACCGGCTGCGCCGTGGCGCAAACACCCGCGGTTAAAACCAATACCAATTCCATTAATGCCCTCTCTGTTCCCGAAGCTGTAAAAAATACCTTTAAAAACGAGTTCCCAACCCTACAGCCAAAATGGGAAACTGATAATAAAAACTACAAAGCCATTTACAGCAATCCCAAAACCAACAGCAAAGGCATTATTACCTACGATGCCAACGGAAACGTCATTAACCGGGATGTGGAAACCAACGCTTCACCTGAAGAAAAATAAGCAAAGCTTTATCTACTCAAACACTTGTACATAAAAAGGCCGCACTTGTACATTTGTTATAAATACGGCAAATTTATTGAGATTTATGCCTAAATTTCCTTCTCAGTAAACCCCATGAAACAAGCCGCTTGTTTAGCCTTTCTGCTTATTTTTTGCAAACATTGCTTTTGCCAGAATCCCTATAACATCGATAGCCTGCTAAAGGTATTACCCACACAGGCCGAAGATTCTTTAAAAGTGCGAACACTTGTAAGAATTACCAACCATTATATGCTGAGCGATTTGCCAAAGGCAATGGAATACAGCAAACAGGTATATGACTTATCCAATAAAATAAAATGGAAAAAGGGATGCGTGTTATCTTATGCGCTTACCGGCAGCGCGTATTATTACCAAGGAAATTTCCCCCAGGCTTTAATTTACCGTCAAAAAGAATTAAAGGGCTGGCAGGAAATGGGGTACAAACCACAAGCCTGTATGACGTTGGGCAACCTGGCCACCCTTTACTCCGACCTTGGCGATAACGTAAAGGCTCTCGAACAGTACTTTATCACGCTCCAATTGGCCAATGACACTAAAGATACAGAAACAACCACCTCCACTTTATGCAACATCGGCGTGCTATACAAAGACATGGGCGATACTGTAAAAGCCCTTAATTATCTCAACAGGGCCTTAAAGTTATCCGAAATTTACGGTTACCGTCATCTTTCATCCTTAAACCTTATCAATATCGGGAGTATTTATTCCGACAAGTGTCAATTTTCCGTCGCGCTTGATTATTACAGCAAAGCCCTTAAAATTGATGAGGAGCAGGGAAACCAACAAACCCTGCCAGGGCTGCTAACCAACATCGCGGGGATTTACCAGTTGCAAAGCGACTTAGCGAAAAAGGCAGGGAACACAACCCTGATGAATGAAAAAGCGAAGGAAGCATGGCATATTTTCAACAAAGCTCTTAACGAAGCCCGGGCCACCGACAACCTGTTCATAGAAGCATCTGTTCTGGGAGACCTTGCTGCCATAAACACATCCAACAAAAATTTCGGGGAAGCTGAAAAAGACCTGAAACAATCACACGCCCTGGCCGATAGCATTGGAGCCGTCGATCTGCTGATTAGCAATCATCAGCGCTTTTATGAATTGTATAAAGGCATGAAACGTTACCCCGAAGCTTTTGAACATAATGAAAGATACATGGCTTTAAAAGACAGCATTTACGGCCTTCAGAATAAAAATGCGATCTCCGAGCTTCAGGTAAAATACGATACGGAAAAAAAGGAAGCGGAAAACAACGCGCTTGCTCAAAAAAACAAGATCCTTGAGCTGTCGGTTACCAATAACAGGTACCTCACCTTTAGCCTTGTTACCCTATGCTTATTAATTATTGGAATTGGCTATTTGGTGGTGCGGCAAAACAAACTCCGGTCAAAACAGGAGAATGCAAGGCTGGAACAAAAGCTGTTGCGTACCCAAATGAATCCTCATTTTATCTTCAACTCGCTGGCCAATATTGAGAGCTTTATTTACGAACATCAACCAAAAGAAGCAGGCGATTACCTTGCCCGCTTTGCCAGGTTGATGCGCCTGATCCTTGAAAACTCATCGTCCGAATACATTTCGCTTGATAAGGAAATTGAAACCCTGAACTACTATTTTTCGCTGCAAAAATTGCGTTTAAACGATAACCTTGAGTACATTATTGATGTTGACAAGGCAATTATTCCCAAAAACATATTGTTACCACCCATGCTTACACAACCTTTTATTGAAAATGCCATAGAGCATGGCTTCAGGGGGATAAGCGAAACCGGAAAAGTGATGGTGCGATTTGCCCTTAAAGAAAACAAGCTCGAAATAAAAATTATAGATAACGGTATTGGCATTGCAAAAGCACAGCAGCAAAAAGAGCTATACCAAAAACATAATTCAATGGCGATCAAAATAACTCATGAACGCTTAAAATTTTTAAACAGGATCAAACATCAAAAACTTGTTTTTAGCATTAAAGAAATAAATTCAGCCGGTCAAAAAGGAACCGAAGTTCTCTTTACCATACCGGTATAATTAGTGAAGCTTGGATAAATTAAAGGTCATAATCATTGATGATGAAAAAAGGATCAGGACATCGCTTGTCCATGTTCTGAAACTTCATTATCCCGAAGCGGAAGTAATTGGAGAGGCCGAGAACATTCAGCAAGCCGGCGAACTGCTTAAAATAAAGGTGCCCGATGTTGTTTTACTCGACATAAAAATGCCGGGCGGCGACGGCTTTGAGCTGCTGAAGCAACTGGTGCCTGTAGATTTTAAAATCATTTTCATTACCGCCTTCGACCAATATGCCATAGAAGCCATTAAGTACAGCGCGCTGGATTATTTGCTGAAACCTGTTATTCCCGGCGAACTTGTTAACGCGCTTGATAAAGCAAAGAATGAATTAAATAAAGAAAAAGAGAACAAAAGATTAAAAGAGCTTTTGGATAATATTGAAAAAAAGGACCGGAAAATTGTGCTCAATACCCAGGAAGCGACCTTTATAATTGATGTAGCCGACATTGTAAGATGCGAAGCCGACAGGAACTATACCCGTTTTTTTCTGACAGATAAAAGGCGCATCCTTGTATCAGGCGGACTGAAAGAATATGAAGAGGCCCTGAAAGAACACCATTTCATACGGTCGCATCATTCGCATCTAATAAACACAGCCCTGATAGACCGGCTCGAAAAACGAAATGGCGGTGTCCTGCTTTTAAAAGATGGATCGGAAGTGCCTGTATCTACCAGGAAATATCCGGAGTTGACCGAACTGTTAAAAGGCCTGAATCATTAACACCTGTACATAAAACCGCTACAATAGTACATTGAGTGTCGTTTGTTCTTAGTATACGTTTATATTTACATACATATTTAAAACCCTAATACCTAACCCCATGAAAACAAAATCCTTAACTGCTTATTGCAAATTAACTTTTGTATTTATTTTGCTGGGCTTTGTGTCGAAAGCGCAAATTATAACTACTGTTGCCGGCACAAACGATGCCGGTTATCTTGGCGATAGCTTACAAGGCGTAGTGTCGGAGGTAAATTTACCCGAAGGTGGCATGGCCATGGACGCGGCAGGCAACGTCTATTTTTGCGACTACCAGAATAACCGTGTCAGGAAACTGGATGCTGCTACCGGTACGCTTGTAAATGTTGCCGGTAATGGCGTTAATGGTTTTGGTGGCGATGGCGGACCGGCAAAACAGGCAAAATTAAAAGGCCCCATGGCTGTTGCACTGGATAAAGCCGGAAACATTTACATTGCCGATTATGGCAACAGGCGCATCAGGAAGGTAAGCGCCGCAACCGGAAATATCAGCACCATTGCGGGAACCGGAAACTATGGCCCATACAATGGCGACGGTATAGCGGCTACATTGGCCAATTTGTTTGAAACTACAGGTATTGCCGTAGATACAGCGGGTAACGTGTATTTTTCTCACCTGGGCGATATGCGTGTGAGGAAAATTGATAAAACAAGCGGCTTTATTTCAACTGTTGCGGGTACCGGCACCGCAGGATATAATGGCGACAATATTGCGGCAAATACTGCCCAGTTAAATTTCCCTTACGGGCTGGCATTTGATAAATTGAATAATTTATACGTTGCCGATAAGGATAATTACCGTATCCGCAAGATCTCCCTGGCCACTGGTAGCATTACAACCGTAGCCGGCAATGGTACCTATGGTAATGGAGGAGATGGTAACCCGGCTACATCGGCCAATATAAAAGAAGCCTGGGACGTGGATGTAGACACATCAGGGAATATTTACATTGCCGATCGTTTTGATAATACCATCCGTAAAGTAGACATTTCATCCATTATCCATACCGTAGCAGGAACAGGTACCTCTGGCTATAGTGGTGATGGTGGGCTTGCCACTAATGCCATGCTCAGCGCCTGCAGCGGTGTGGTAGCAAATGACTGCGGTGGTTTTTACATTAACGACAGAACCAATTCACGCATCAGGAAAGTAAGCTCCTATAATTTTTCGGCAACAAGCGCCGATGCCAAATGTTTTGCCGCCTGCGACGGGACCGTACAGGTTACATCCACCGGCGGTCAGGCACCTTATGCATACAACTGGTCGGGTGGCTTAGGCTCAGGATCAACGTATACAACTGTTTGCGCCGGCAATTATGTAGTAACTTCTACCGATGCCAGTGGTTGTAAGGAACAATTATACATCGTCATCGCACAACCAACACAGTTTTCGGTTTCTGCTACCACTCAAACCAATGTAACCTGCAATACAAATGGCGCCGGGCTTGCTTACACTGATGGTGGCGCCGGCGGACCAAATACTTACCTGTGGTCGGGAAGCACATCAACTACGGCTATTGGATACAACCTGGCACCAGGCATTCACACCGTTACTATTAGCGATGTCAATAATTGCGTAGCTACTGCAACCTTAAACATTTTGTTTACCCCAACGCTGGCCGTTTCTGTAAATGTTACCCATGTCACTTGCGGCAGTCTTGGCTCGGCAACAGTTTCACCAACAGGTACGGGACCCTATACCTACACATGGTCAACAACGGCTAACACCAATACCATTTCCTCTCTTAGTGCCGGGAACTATAGTGTAACCGTTACCGATGGGAATGGCTGCATGAGAACCAATACTGTTCTTATATCAACCCTTAGCCCCACATTTGCCTCTGTGCCAATCTGTTTTATTACCGTTGACTCTCTTTCCCAACACAACGTCATTACATGGGAAAAGACATTGTTTGCCTCGGCCGATAGTTTTTTCATCTACCGTGAAGTAGCAACCAACCAGTATAAAAAAATTCAATCGCAACCATACAGCGCTTTTAGCCAGTTTACAGACACCGTACGCACATTATATTTCCCTAACACCGGCGACCCGAATGTGGGAACATACCGCTACAAATTAAAAACGCGTAACAGCTGTGGTGAATACAGTGAATTTAGTCCTTACCACAACACCATTTACATTAACAACTCAAACGGAACTTTTTCGTGGCCTCAGTTATATGAAATAGAAGGAGCGGCAAATCCTGCAATAGCATACATATTGGAAAGGGATAATTTAAGTAATGGCAACTGGCAGGCAATTGGCAGTGTTGCCGGAACACAGCAGTTCATTATTGATCCCAATTATTCCAGCTACCAGGCAACGGCATCCTGGAGGGTGAGAACACAATGGAACATTTCATGTACGCCTACCCTTAAATCATCATCGGCCACAAGCCTTTCCTACTCCAACCGGATTAAGCTCAATACCGTTGGCCTGAAAGAAAACAGCATAGACACGTATTTAAACATTTACCCTAATCCTTCAAATGGCGTGATTATGGTTTCATTGAAACAATCTTCTCTAAACGGTAAAAACATGAGCATTGACATCACCACTATTTCAGGGCAGGTTATTTACACCTACCATGGCGACAGTTTTGAAGACTTGAAAATTGACCTTGGGGAGCAAGCAAGCGGTATTTATTTTGTGAAATTTAAAAGCGACACCCAGCTTTCATCAGGCAAGATCATTCTTTTAAAATAACCTGATTTTATAGTTAATAAACTAAATGAGGAACCGCATAATGTGGCTCCTCATTTTAGTTTAATTTTCCCCGGTTTGTTTGGTATATAGTTTTATCAATATATTTATATACCGATATTAAAACACCATGGAAACCCAGAACTATAAAAACCACATCCACTATTACCCTCCACATCATTTTTTCTTTTATGGTTTTGCGGGTTTGATCTTTAGTATAAGCATATATGCACTGATTAAAAGCGAGGAACATACCTTATTGTGGGCTCTCCTTTCAGCCATTGTTTTTATGCTTGTATGGTTAAGCTTTATGCTAAGGCAGCATTATTCCCTGGGGAACCAGAACCGCATAGCCCGCCTGGAGCTACGCTTTAGGTACTACACCATAACGCAAAAGCATTTCGAAGAACTGGAGCACCATTTGTCACTAGCGCAGATCCTGGCTTTGCGCTTTGCTTCTAATAACGAACTGGTAGCTTTAACAGAGAGGGCTATTAAAGAAAAATTGTCGCCCGATGACATTAAACGTTCCATTAAAAACTGGATCCCTGATTACATGAGAGTATAAACCAAACCTAAATTCATTATGACCATAGCCATTATTTCAGCAAGCATCCGCACCGGAAGAAACAGCCATCGTGTAGCACTCTTTTTTGAGAACTATATAAAAGAACATCAATTGGGTGACATAAAAATGCTGGACCTGAATAGTTATCAATTCCCCATTTTTGAAGAACGCCTGAAGAACATGGCGGAACCACCAACAAAAGCGCTTGAATTTTCGGAAGATGTAAAAAAGGCCGATGCCGTACTCATTGTTACGCCTGAGTACAATGGCGGTTACCCTGCCAGTTTAAAAAATGTGGTTGACCTGCTCACCAGCGAATGGAAACGAAAACCTATTGCCATTTCAACTGTTTCGTCGGGAGCCTTTGGCGGGTCGCAGGTCATTACCTCTTTGCAGTTCAGTTTATGGAAACAGGGCGCCTTTGTTGTTCCGGCCATGTTCCCGGTACCTAATATAGAAAAAAGCTATGATGAAGCCGGGAAGCCTGCTGACAAAGAAGCAACTGAAAAACGTGCGAAAACATTTTTAGATGAGTTGTTGTGGTTTGCGGAAGCCAGACAAAAAATGAAGTAAATTATCATTTTGATGGATATTGTTTCACAAATCAGGCCTATTGAATCATTTTTCTTTTACTTTTTTCCTTGGATGAAAAAAGTAAGCAAAAAAATCAAGTCAAAACGATCGCTCCCCGCTCTTCCAATTTTTAAGTTTCGCAGCTGAAAAACACTAAAGGTTTTTCAGGCTCAACTAAAAAAATTGAAATTCACATCTTGTCGGCGCCGCGTTTTGACAGGCCCACGCGCCGCGTCGAATAACCCTTATAACAATATAAAAAAGAAACAGCCCCAGATATCTCTCAGAGCAATTATTCTATTGCTTCCTCAGGACTTACAAACTCTTTTTCGCTTTTAGCGATCACCATCGTGGCTACGCCATTTCCAATAATGTTGGTAATAGCCCTGGCCTCGCTCATAAACTTATCTACCCCTAATAAGAAAGCCAGGCCTTCAACAGGAATTTTATGAATGGCCGTAAGTGTAGAAGCCAATACAATGAAACCGCTTCCCGTTACCCCGGCTGCACCTTTTGAGGTGAGCATAAGAATACCAATGATGCTGGCCATTTCTCCTACGGATAATTCTACTTTATACAACTGCGCAATAAAAATAACGGCCATTGATAAATAGATGGACGTACCATCCAGGTTAAAGGAATAACCGGTTGGCACCACCAAGCCTACTACCGATTTGCTGCAACCCATTTTCTCCAGTTTATTCATCAGTGAGGGTAAAGCCGCTTCGGAAGACGATGTACCCAGTACGATCAATAATTCTTCTTTAATGTATTCTAAAAATGAAAAAATGCTGGCCTTATAATATTTTAAGATAGTGCCAAGCACCAGAAAAATAAACAGTGCCATGGTAATGTAAACGCATAACAATAATTTTGCTAAAGGCAACAAACTGGCAATACCAAATTTACCAACGGCAAAGGCCATGCCTCCAAAAGCCCCAATGGGCGCCAGGTACATAATAAATTTTAAGATCTTAAAAACAAATTGCGAGGCAGTTTCAAAACCTGCAACAATTTTTTCTCTCTGCCTTAGGTTACTGATAACAATACCCGCTATTAAGGCTACAAGCAACACCTGCAAGGTAAAGTTGGACAGGAAGAAACCCAACCAGCTAAAAGCCTGGGGGTTTTGCGTGTACTTGGATGCATCTTTTGCTGTTAAACCAGCAAGGTCAATATTGCCCGGTTGTAAAAAATGAGCCACCAGTAATCCCAGCATCAATGCAAAGGTTGTCACCACTTCAAAATACACCAAGGATTTGATGCCGATGCGGCCCACTTTCTTTAAATCGCCCATGCCACTAATACCAAGTACTATGGTTAAAAATACAATGGGCCCGATAAATATTTTAATGATGTCGACAAATGTTTTGCCAACAATTTCCATCTTAACGCCTACAGACGGGTAAAAATGCCCAACCAGCACACCGGCAATAATAGCGCTAAGCACATGCAATGCCGTGTTGGTTAAAATCCTGTATGAAAGCGATCGTGGTTTTTGGGGAGCTGCTTCTTTCAGTTTAGCCATAACTAAAAGTAAGCATAATAAAGTAAATAGTACACTTATTTAGGAAACACCTGCCAGGTTTATAAACCGTTTGGTATAAAACCTGACCGATGTATTACAGACTCTCCCACCAATGTTCTTCAGGCAATTTATTCCCTAAAATAACCGGCTCGCCAATTTTTGGAGTGGTGATGTTAACATTCAGTTCTTCCGCTTTTTTAACAGCGCGCCTAATGGATTCATCCCAATCGTGCATGGATAAAGCAAATTTTGCCCAATGAATTGGAAATAACACGTTTGCTTTCAAATCAATACTTGCCTGTACCGTTTCTTCGGGCATCATGTGTATGTTTGGCCAGGACGTATTATACTGTCCACACTCCAAAAGGGCAATATCAAAAGGACCATATTTCTCTCCAATTATTTTGAAATGAGAATCATAACCTGAATCTCCCCCCAGGTACAATGAATGATCTTTTGTTTTTAAAATAAAGGAACACCAAAGCGCTTTAGATCTCACAACCGTTCTTCCTGAAAAGTGCCTGGCAGGTGCTGCCGTAAATTCCATATCAAAAAAATCATGCTTGTCCCACCAATCAAATTCAGTGATCCTATTTTCATTCATTCCCCAATACTCTAAATGCGAGCCTACTCCCAAAGCACAAAACACTTGCTTTACTTTTGGCATAAGCCGGGTAATGGTTTGGTAATCCAAATGATCGTAATGATCATGCGTCAATACCAATAAATCAATCTCCGGCATATCATTCACTCCGTACTCATTAGCGCCTTTAAAGGCTTTTATCATAAAGGAGAAAGGCGAAGCGTTGCCGCTGAAAACAGGATCGACTAAAATGTTCTTTCCATTAATCCGAATAAAATAAGAAGAGTGCCCAAACCACACAATGACAGGCTCTTCCGAGGCAATATGCTTAAGATCTGTTTTTACAAAAGGGATTGGTACTGATGGCTCTACATTTTTTGATTTGGAAAGTGAGTCTTTCAGGATCTTAAAAAATGAGCTATCCTCTGCCAGCTGCTCGGTATGCGATAAATTCTGAAACGCTTTATCCCTGTAGTTCGGTGATCTTAAGATCCTTTCGAGGCGCTTTCCTCCCGGGTTTTTACCCAATGATTTTAATAATGACATGACTTATATTTTATTACCCCATTGACTTCGGGAGCCTCAGTCAACGGGTGGTTGATCCCGACTTGTCGGGACTCGAAACCGCCTTATACTCCCAGCGTTTCTTTTAATTTAGAATACCCTGTTCTGCTCAATGGGACTTTCTTTCCGTTCTTTAAAAGCACTACGTATGTATTCTTTTCCAAAGGTTCTATCCTGGTGAGTTGTTGCATATTAATAATGAAGGAGCGATGGGTCCTGAAGAATTGTGCCGGGTCCAAAACACCTTCATAATAGTTCATGGTTTTTTTCTTTAAATAGTAAGTATCCTTTGTAAAGATTTTTACATAATCATCATAAGCTTCAATGTACATCACATCGCTCACCGGCACGATCCGGATATCGGTTCCATTCTTCACTACAATGCGGTTCTTCTCGTCCGGCTGCTTGGAACTATTCTCAAGCAAGGCCTGGATGTTTTTTTCGGAAGAGACAGATACTGAAGGTGTGCCACGCTTCGCTTTCCATTTTTCCAGTGCCTGGTCGAAACGCTCTTTGCTAAAGGGTTTCAAGAGATAGTCAATCGCCGTTGTTTCAAACGCTTTGATGGCATATTCATCAAAAGCGGTGGTAAAAATAACATCTGGCGTGCTGTCCAGCAGCTCCAGCATTTCAAAACCATTGATCTTTGGCATTTGAATGTCGAGGAAGATCAAATCGGGCTTATGTTGGTTAATGGCCTTCACTCCCTGGAAACCATCGCTGCACTCTGCCACAACATCCAGGCCTTTATGTTCATGCAGGTATTCTAAAACAATGCTTCTGGCCAAAGGCTCATCATCAATAATGACTATTTTCATTTTTGTGGAATTTTTAAAGTGGTAATAAACTCATTGCCTTTTCTTTCAGTCGTCATCAAGTCGTTACGGGCAAACAACAGGAACAGGCGACGCTGTATGGAATTCAATCCAAAACCGGTTCCCTTGTTGGCCAGTTGCGTTTCAGAGTCGAAAGGATTTTTGACAACGATGTATAAATTCGTATCTTTTATATAAGAAGCTACACTGATGGTAATTGCATCTACTGTATCATACAATCCAAACTTAATGGCATTTTCAACAATGGGTTGCATTAATAAAGGAGGGATGTGCGCGGCCAGATGATCCGTTTCAAAATTGATCTCCACATTTAAACGGTGGCCAAAACGTACTTTTTCAATTTCGAGATATAATTTCAAATGCTCCAGCTCTTCGTTTAGAGAAACGGTTTCCTGGTCGTCTTTTTTTAACGTTCCCCTTAAAAAATCAGACAATTGCTGGATCATTTTCCGCGCTTCGTTTGGCTTGGAGCCTGCCAAAGCCGATATGGAATTTAAACTGTTAAATAAGAAATGCGGTTGCAATTGCTGGCGGAGCTTGGCCAGTTCGGCCTCCTTAACCAGTTGCTCCGCATCATTCCGGCGTTGCTCATATTCTTTTTGTTCCTGTATGCTCGACATGAGCCAGTTAAAAATGGTGACGAATGAGATGATGAGCAAGGAAAATACAAAACGCACAGGCATCGATAGCTCAAGGAATGCCTGGTATTCCCTGTCGTGGGCAAGTATATGCATTAATACCCACCTGAAAATAGCGCAAAATAAAATGCTGATACCAAAGGCAAAAATAAAACGGTAAAAGCGGTTCTTTCTTCCGGGCTGATAATAGCGATATAAGATAATGGCTACAAAGCAGGCGGAAGCCAGTATGCTGTTGGTAACAATGGAGTCAATCACTGAAATTTCCCAGCTAAGACCCAGGCGGTGTAGCATAACCGATTGCACAAACGCCCAAAAGGTCCACCAGACAAAATACAGTCCGAGGATCCTTCTTAGCGGGTATGACGATAAATTTTTCAAATGCACTTATGCAAAGCTCAGGTTTTTTGCCTGGAAAACCATTGCTTTCTGGCGAATATAATTAATAAACGAATAACGGTCGGTATTTTCATGAGTATTAGAGTACACCTGCTCCCCGTCTTTTAATGATTCCAGCTCGTATACATCTACTACATCAATGAACTGCCAGTTAACCAGTTTATTATCGCTGTTCACAAAGGTTTCCTCTTCCTTTTTTCCAATAGCACGGGCTTTGTGGAATGCATCTTCTATTGTATAGGATTCTACAACGCGGATTTGTTCATCGAATTGTGAAGCGTGACTTCCGTTGTCGATGTTGATGTTGAACATCAGTTTTACTAAATAGTGTTTCATAGGGTATAGTTTTAAATGTTAGTGATTAGGGTTAATAGCTTTTGATCTCGATCCCGCCCATAAAGGTGGTTCCTCTCAGTACCAGTATTTTTGGAGCCTCACCGCTTGTGTTTGGCATCACAGGCCTCTTGTCTTCAATATTCCCGAAAGCCGATACAAGGTCGGAATGGATTTCCCAGTTTGCAGGAACCAGTAATTTTGTGCCGCCAAATACGTTGGTGAGTTCAAGAGTGGCCTTATCGGTAAAATCGGCCTGGGTCAGGTTTAATTCGGTACCGCCAAACACATTAGTCACATCGCCTCCTTTAAAATTCTTCGACAATACGTTCTTTTTCACTGCTGCCATAAAGGTGGTTGATTCGATATAATCTTCGCTGGTATCGGTTCCCACCATGTTCATGTCGCAATCAAATGGGTTTCCGTGGTGCCCATAACGACCATGTCTTCCATAACGCCTGTGGTGAAAGCGTTCATGCATTCTCTCCCATTTGTGGCGGTGTTTGCGGCGGGGCTTAAACATGATAGCCAGGCCTACCAGGATCAGGAGCGAAGGCCAGAGAATTTGTTTAATAGCCATGGTAGGATAAAAATCACACAACAAAAAAGCTCCGCCAATCACCATCATAAAAAACCAGCCGGCGTGCCTGAAATTATGCTTTACACCAATCAATAAACCAACCGCAATTAAAAATACTTTCCAGGTAAGTACCCAGGCAGGGATCTCAACTCCCAGTTCTCTTGCTAAAAATAATGATCCTGTTGCTACCACTAAAAGTCCCCCGAAAATTTTTCCGCGACGGTGACTTTTTTCTTCGCGTTTCCAAAACTCCTCGTTCTCCGTTTGTATATTACTGTTATTTTCCATTTGTGTTCTAATTTTCATCAAATGTACTGCAGGAATAAAGCCTGTACAACAGCATTTAGGTTAGTTTACACCCGCGGTCGGTGAACGGTACCCGGGGGGCGGTAAGACCTCACCCCTGCCTCTCCAAAGGAGAGGGAGAACTTTATAGCTTCTTAAACTCGAACTTAGGATAGCCTTTAATGCCCGAAGCATTGTAAAAATCCACAAAATGCAACTTGTAGTAAAAACCCTTGCTATCGTTGATAATGTAGCAGATGGCGGGGTTTACTGTGTATAGATTGGTGTTGAGATCAAAAGATTTCCACTCATAGCCAATGCCGTTCCTGGCTGAACCAAACAACCTGCCGAGCGTATCATTAATGGTTATTTCGGCAAAGGGACGGTCGGTAATCCTAGTGATACGGGTATTGTAACTGTTGTTCAATACGCCTGTGACGAGATAGTATTGAAAGGGATTGGTAAAGACGTGCGTATACTGCGTAAAACAAAGGTCGTAATCGGTTCTTTTTGGCTCCATATTGCTTTGCTGATTGGTAGAAAAGGAAAAATTAATAAAGTTATATACCGGGTCTTTTACAATGGTTTGCTGCCAGGTTTGTGTACCATAAATATCGCCATATTCAATGGTAAATGCTGAAACAGAAACAGCATTGATCTTTAATTTATAAAAGCCCTGCAACTGGCCTGTTTCATTATATCCCCTGTTCACAACATATACCGTATTATTAGTTTGCCAATCACCTATGGCTGTACTATCCAGGTTACCATTGGGCATATCGGCTTTTCCGTATGCTTCCAAACCGGCAGTATCAGTAACTGCAGTTAAAGAAGTAGCATTTGTTTTATACACCCGCATGGATTTGGAACCGTTCAAAAATATATGAGTACCATTGGCAGCACTTTCAAAAGCAAGGTCCCATTCGGATTTAAGGTTGGTGGAAACCACTTTGTTTTCGCTTAAGGAATACCATACCTGGTTCTTGTAGTTCGGGGTCATTTCTACTTCAACAGTTAGGGCATCGCCACGGTCGTAAGCGGGTGCAGGCAACTCCTTCTTCTCGCAGGAAGAAAGAAGGATGAGCGTACATATGGCAATTAAACATCTCATTCTTTACTTATGCTAAGGGATAGTTTTACAAAATAATTCCTGCCGGTTGAAAAGGGCACGGAAGAAGCAGAAGTACTGTGCGCTCCCGAAGATACCAGGCTGGAACTGATATTTGTAACATTAAATATATTTTTACAACCCAGTGTGATGCCAATACGTTCCTTAAAGAAGAGCTTAGAGGCGGTTGCATCCATCGTATGGTAATCGGATAAAGCGGTTTGCTGTACTTCATTATTTACCATAGCAAAACCTGGTAATTTGCCATTGTATTTATAAAATAAAGATACCGTGGCTTTTTGCTTAATAAAACGGTAGGAGATATTTTCCTGCACTTCGGGACTAAAGCTGAACTGAGGAGCATTTCCGCTTTCCGATAGATCATTGTACCTGCCTGTATAATTAAAGCCGGTTTGGAAACTTACTTTCTTAAAGCGTAAGGTATTCCCCAACTGTATACCAATGGTTTTATATTTGCCCACATTGATGTACGAATATTCCGTACCCGATGTTTGAGCAAGTGTAATCAAATTATAAATATCGTTGTAAAACACCGAGACATCCACTCTTAAGCGGCAATCTTTAACCCTGGCCCTGTAATTATAGGAAAGCGTATAGTTATCCGACTGTTCCGCTCTCAGATCGGGGTTCCCGACAATGTTGTGATTGATGTCCACAAACAAAAAGTACAGTTCCTTTAAGGATGACGCCCTGAACCCACGGGCATAACTTGCCCTAACCGTGTGATGGTCGTTTATGGCCCACTTAAGGTTTAAGGAGGGCACCAGCGGTGTTTTGTAAACGGTGTTATAAGCATAACGCACACCGGGCTTTATCACTAATTTTGAAACAGGTTTGTATTCCAAAGTAGCAAAACCCGCATAATCGCCCATGTACTGCAATTGCTTGTCGATGCGCTTTCCAAGGGCCGATTCATAATTTACATCATAGCCAATCTCATAATTTAGCTTCGCCGAATCTTTCGTATGAATAAAGGACGCTCTGCTCATTAATAAGGTAAAGCGGCTGGTGTCCTGGTCTGAACTGTTTCCCGACAACGTTTCATCAAGGGTTGTAAGGTCTTTGAATACCGTTTTTTTAATGCGGTTATAATAATTATAAGCCGACAAAGTATTTACTGTCCAGTTCTTCGCGATTTTTCCATTCAGGAAAATGCTGTTATCAATACGTGTGGTATAATAATAATCATCGAACGATGTTTCGGAATAAGGCGCTCTTGGGTAACCTCGGTTGATGATCTTCTCTGTAAAATAAGTGCTCTTAAAACCAAGGTTTAGATTTTTAATGGTGTATTGATAGGCCAGGTTGGCAAAATACTGTTCCTTGGGTTTCCATTGCTTATAGCGTGTACTATCGGCAATGTGTGGCTGTGGAAAATAGAAGGGAGCATCTGCAGGATTCCATCCATCAAAATAATTTCTTCCGCCACTTAGCTGGAGATTATGTTTTTTGTAATGAAAGTTCGCATCAGCATTGACATTGTAAGTGCCAATACTTTCGTAATAAGTGGTAGCCCCAAGGGTAACTTTCTTTTTACTGCTATTTTTGGTAACGATGTTAATGGTTCCGGCCAATGCGTTAGTGCCATATTGAACGGATAATGGCCCTTCAATGAATTCCACACGTTCTACATTATTCACATTGATCTGCGACAGGTCAATATTTCCATTCAGCCGCCCAATCATTGGCACGCCATCCATCAGGATCTTTACATTTTCGCCGCTGATGCCCTGAAGGCTCATACCCGCTCCCAAAATATTATCCTGCTGCAGGCGCACGTTCAATTGATTGGAAAGTACATCGCGCATGTTAGCCGAACCCATTTGCTGGATCTTTTCCTTATCAATGACCTGCATTTTTTGCACCGACTGGTCAACCGGGGTTGGTGCATACTGTGCCGTGATGACTACTTCGCTCAAATTCAATTTAGAAGGCAGCAGGTAAATTTTTCTCATGTGGTTCAATTCAATACCTGTCACTACTTTGGTATACCTGTCAAAACCTACCGCCTGCGCAATAATGGTGTAAGAGCTGCTGTCATCTTCGCTTCCTGTAAACTCAATCACACCTTTGTCGTTGGCTGTTTTACCCAGGGTAATAAATGAATTTTTAGCAATGAGCGTGGAAAAAGGAACCGGCAAAGAATCTTTGGCAGAGCATATTTGAATGCGCTGGGCAGATACTTTGCCGGAGATAAACCCTGCAATGAAGAGAAGGATAATGTGTTTCACTCTGTTATTAAATTGAGTTCGCTCAGCAGCTCATCTGTTTCCAGGTTGAATTTGGCCTCACAAACGATGTCGTATAATTGCCTGAGCTCTTTATAATTTAAGATCAGCATGGTGGAAGTGCTAAACACATCCACTTTAATGCGCTTTTCATTTTCAAATCCATTACAGCAAACCGAATCCTTCATGCAAATGACATAGTCACAAAAATATTTAAAAGCATCGGGCTCAAAGGTGGCAGCCATGGTGCCAAATGCTACCTGGTAATGGTTGCACTGGTTGCACAATATAACGTAACCGTTTTGGCTCCTCGATAATATGTTATAGCTGCACATGAGCTTAATCTTAACGATTGATGATTATGCCGCTTTTAAAAAGGCGTCGATTATTTTTTTGATATCGGTTGTAGCCGAACCTTTCACGTAGCTTTTTTTGCAGGTATTTTCTCCCAGTTCAAATAAGCTTTCATACAGGCGCTTGTTATCTACTTTAGCGGCCAATTTCAGATCAGGTGTTTTTTGGTACACTTCATCCCAAATGGTGCGTACATCGGCCCAGTAGTTTTTTTGTTTTTCCCAATACCTTAAAGCGGGCGAAGCATCGTATTTACCTTTGGTAAAGCTTTCAATTCCTTTTTCCCAAACCAGCAATTTGTCTTTTGCGCCTTCACGAATAATTTTCTCGTTATCCTGCTCGTACACCCAGTTACCATCTTTAAACACTTCCATGCGAATATGCCTTCTCATCACGTTATAATCCTTACGCTTGGTATACTCACGGCGTGGCAAAGGCGAATCGTTCATCCCTTCCCAGTAATGTTTTCCATCCACATGTACCCAGGTACCATAGCTTTCGTAACGGGGGCTGTCATCGACCTGGAAAACTTTTTGTGTCCAGGTTCCTTTGGCCTGTTCGGCAGTTAAAGTCGTTTTTTTCCACTCATTATCTTTCACATAGTTGTAAATGTCTTTATTTTCATACACCCAATCCTGGCGCCAGTGTTTAATAACTGTTGAATCGTCAATAATCAATAAATGCTGCAGTACAACTTTGGTTGGAGTTTCCTCCACCAGTGTTACCTGCTCAATACCATATTCGCTATAGCGGTCGTGGTATTTGTAACCGGTATCAGGCGAAAAGGTTTCGGCAAAGTCAAATGTTACTTTGTAAATGCCGCACATACTTTTAATGCTTTCTCTGTCCTGGTCGATTTTGTTTTTTTGTGCAACTAAAGTGCCTGTGAAAATAAGGCCTGCAAGAGCGATGATTTTTTTCATATCGTTGTTTTTATAAATAGAAAAAACCGGCAAAGCAACAAACAAAAACGTTGCTTCACCGGTTGTATTTTTATTGTTTGATGAGTTTTTGTGTTACTGTATTTGCACCAATGCTTACCTGAACAAAATAAATTCCGCTGGTGAGCTCACCGGTATTCAACTGGTACTGGTTAAAGCCGTTAGCCACTTCCATTTTTTCGGAAGAAATTACTTTTCCGGTCAGGTCAATAATTGAAACAGAGGCGTTTGATGTTTCGGCCCTGGTAGTTAATAATAACGTTGTGTTGCTTCCACTGCTAGGGTTTGGGTATAAAGCAACCGTTGCAATCGCATCACCTAACTCGTTAACAACGGTTGCCGTTGGTAACAGTTCTTTTGAGAATTTGAATTTACCGCTGGTGCTGCCTGTGTACGACTGGAAGATGATTTTATACACATCGTTATTGCTTGTTTTTACAAAATACACGCGGTTTGGCTCAACTGTATACTGAAAGCTTGCATTCAACCCTTTCCAATCCCAGCCCAATACATTGGTTGCCGTACTGAACGTGTGTGATGTATAAGCGGTGTAAGTTGCCGGAGCAGCCACCGAATTGGCCTGCGCGGCTAATACACCATTGTTTTGAATAACACCGGCCACTACCTGGTTGGCAGAACCCTGGTACAACTCCGATGTAGAAGTGTATTTGGTAAATAACAGGTCCCAGTCGGTTGAAGCAGGTTCCCTATCCACAATGGCATTGGTAGTAAAGGAATAATAAATGAAATTTTTAGTTCCGTAAGTTTGTTTTGGAATGGTAACGGTTTGCTGGTTGGAGTTATCAATATCGGCATACACCAATGTATAAACATAAGGTGTGCTTGAATTATTTAAATCCTGGATATAAAATTTTTTGTAAGCACCGCCGCTTAACTGAACAATGAATACCCTGTTACCGGTAATGTTATGCGTGCTGGGATTATAGCTACCCCATCCGTAGTTATATTGTCCCGCAGGCTGTTGGTTCAGGGCACCCACTGTCCATGTAGAATCGCTGTTATAGAAAGGCGTTGTTGCCGCGTCGGCCTGGGTAACGGCTGTAAACGTTGCAGGCGTTTGTCCGTTGGCTATGTAAACGTTATTACCAACGGCGTGGTTAAATAAAATGGTCACATCGTATCCATCGGTTGTAAAGCCCAAATCCCAGTTAGCGCGTGCCTGTGAGCTTCGTGTTCCGTCTGATAATTTGTACCACGATTCATTGGCGCTTCCTATCATAACTGAATCATTTACTATAGTTTGAGCACCCAGGTTTAGTGCACCTAAGGCCAATAAAGCAATGGAGAGTAATTGTTTTTTCATGTTTTATGTTGTTTAGAATAATTATAAATAATTTTCGCAAAGATGGAGCAGATGAGAGCAGTTTACAATACACAAACTATAGTAAATTGAATTACAGCGATTGCGGTAGTGCATACCTAAAAAAGAGTATTACAGATGGAACCAGCCGGTTGGCTGGCAGGCTCAGATAACGCGCGCCGATGAGGTGTGAATTTTAATTTTTTAGTTGAGCCTGAAAAACCTTCAGTGTTTTTCAGTTGCGAAACTTAAAAATTAAAAGAGCGGGCTGCGATCGTTTTGACTTGTCTTTTTTGTTTCTTTTTGACTAAGAAATAAAAAAATAGATAAGATAATCCTAAATTATTCTATAACATAACTTGATTGAATATGAAGAAAGAACATATCATAACTCACATAACAAATCCGCGTCATCAGCGTTCAATATGATTTAATGTTATAGAAGTGTTGCTAATGATTTACCGGTGTTTTCATCAAACCCGTTTTCAGTGCGTACTGCGCCAACTCAATACTGTGATTGATGCCCAGTTTTTTATAGATGTTCTTTTTGTGTGTGATGATGGTAAAATAACTAATGTTCAGTACATCGGCTATCTCTTTAGGACGCTTGCCCGACACCAGTTCCCTGATAACTTCTATTTCCCGCTCGGTAATGCCCCCGGTAGCGCAGTGATCTTTGGCCGAAATTTCTTTTTCGAGTAACACATCAATGATCTGTCCGCAAAAATATTTTTCGCCTTTGGCACAGCAGGTAATCGCCTCGGTAATTTCCTGCTCATCGCAATCTTTTAATAAATAATTTTTAATGCCAATGCCAATAATCTTTTTGATCTCATCGGCTGTTTTCTCGTGAGAGATTACTAAAATATTCAATCCAGGGTATTCCTTTTTGACATTGGTAATCACTTTTAAGGAGAAACAATCGTCGCAGCAATGGTCCACGATCAATACATCGGGCAATTGTTTTTTCAAGGCAGCATTTAATCCTTTCGTATCAACTACTTCGGTCACGTATTCAAAACCGGGGTTTTCTTTCACGAGGGTTCTCAGGCCCTTTCTAATCAGAAAGGCGGTGTCGGCTATAATGACGCGTATTGGTTTTTCAGGCAAGGGATGTAATTTAGATTAATTCTAAACAACAAACATATACTAAAAGTCCTGTATTCGTAATACCTAAATTGCGGTATTTATAGTTTAAGCCTTATACCAAGAAAGCCTCTTATGCCCTGGTTTGGCGCAAACATGTAGGATGGATCAAAGCTCAGGGCATAGGGATTATTTTGCGTAGCAATAACCTGGCCCGAAGCATTATATTGCACAGCTTTATCAAAAGCATCAAAAGGCCGGGCAATACTGTTGGCAGGTGGTGTAAAATTAAGCAGGTTTTTGATACCGCCATATATTTCAAAACGTTTTATCTTTTTAGTCACCTGTATGTTCTGGATGCTCCACCATGGCGAGTATTCTTTCCGCGGATCGGAAGGGCCAAGGAGCGGCAGACGCATAGGACTGTATACATTGCCTGTATAATCAAAGCTCAGATCCAGTTTTTTCCAGTTGTAGGTCATGCTCCATGTTCCGGTAAAATGTTCTGTAAGGATCTGCGCTGCCTGGCGGTTGTTTTCCACTTTGTAATTATCCATATAGGTACCACCTATCAATATCGTTAACGGTATTTTTTTTAGAACAAGGTCAATGTTGGTGCTGATACCTTGCGAAATAGCATAACCATTTAAGTTCTTAAAATAGATCTTATTGGGATCGGTATCGTAGTCGGCAATAATGCGATTACTGAAATGGGTATAAAAAGCGGAGATGTCTATTCCCAGGATAAAATGCTCTTTGTAAAATTTAGTCACATAATTTAAGTTCATGTTTACACTTTGCTCGGGATTAAGGTTTTCGGTAATAACTACTTCCCTTGATCCTGTTAGCGCTGCATGGTCTTCACTAAACACATTGGCTACCCTGAAACCTGTTCCGGCATTAAAGCGCAAAATGTTCTTGTCGTTCAGTGTCCATTTATAACCCAGGCGGGGTGTATAAATATTGCCATGTATTTCGTGATAATCGTACCTGAAACCAAGCAGCAATTTGTGAGCGCAATTAAATTTAATTTCATCCTGTATAAATATTCCGGGCAAAGCCACATTACTTGGCTTATTGGCCGGGTTGAGCGAATCGCCGCTTTGTGTCACCAGGGTATTATCATCGTACCATGTATACCGGTAGGCGAGGCCAGCCAGCAGCGAGTGCTTTTGTATGTCTTTTTCCCAGTATAACTGGTTAAAGGCTATTTTCTGATTCGCGTAAAATTTCACTTTACCATAATACGAGTTTTGATCGTGACTATTGAATGATGTCGCAAAGAAAATACGTTCTTTAAAAGGCAGCTGATATTTGCCAATGACCTCATAACGGCTTGTAAAAATACTTTCACCATAAATACTATCTGTTCCCCGCCACTCCTTATTCCATTTCATATCTCCGCCCCAGCGGTCTTCATAAAAATAACGAAGCGCTACCGAAAACTCCCGGTTATCTTTCCGCTCAACTGTAATTTTATTAAATGCTGAAATGCGGTGCTGTAGGGTCACATCGGTAAACCCATCACCGTTATGGTCAACCGGAACCTGGTAATTGTAATAGTTAAGTCCAAATAACGAATTTACTTTTTTCCCCAGGTTGTATTTTACACCCAGGTCAAGGTTGTATTCCTGGTAAGTTGTGGTCATCAGGTCAGCCGAAACCTTATCGGCATTGGCGGTTTTTTTGGTGATGATGTTGATGAGCCCGCCAACAGCCTCGCTGCCATACAAAGAGGAAGCAGGGCCTTTTACGATCTCTATCCTTTCCACCAAACTATTGGGAATTCCCGATAGTCCATATACCGTTGACAAACCACTCACAATTGGCATTCCATCGATCATCACCATCGTGTAAGGTCCTTCCAGCCCATTGATATGAATGTCGCCGGTATTGCACACATTACAATTCAATTGCGGTCTCACGCCATTTACATTTTGAAGGGCATCGAAAATATTGGGTGTCGGATTTTTTTGAAAGAATTTTGGCGTGTACACTTCTACAGGCACCGGACTTTCCAGTTTCGATACTTCTTTCATAGTTCCCGAAACCACCACTTCGTTCAGGTCGGCCAGGCTTTCTTTTAATTCGAACGATAAAGAAAGAGATGTATTTGTTTCTGACAGTATAATTTTCTTTTGTTGTTTTCCATAACCAATTGCCGAAACAAGCACCTCGTAGCTGCCAAAAGGCACATTCCTGATCTCAAAATAACCTTTGGCATTTGAACTCGTTCCGAACGTGGTTTTGCCCAGGCCAATAGTAGCAAAAGGAACAGGCTCTCCGTTACAAAAAACAGTTCCGCTTATTTTTGTGTTGCTTTGTGCCTTTGCCAAAATTGTGCAAAGGCATAAAGCCATCAGTAATCCTGTTTTTATTAAATTCTTCATTATTCCGGCGCAAAAATAAGTCCTATCTATTTAATATAATTAGGCTTACCTAATTTTAAAAATAATTTATACCTTTGTTACATGAAAACCTACCGGGAAGAGAATTATTTAAAAGCCATTTATCAGCTGACCGATCATAACGAAAAGGAGATTGTAAGCCCGACCGATATTGCCAACTGGCTCGAGGTAAAGCCGCCTACAGTACTTGAAAAATTGGGCATTTTAGTCAAAAAGGGCTATGTTACGTACAATAAGTTTGATGGTGCAAAACTAACTGCTACCGGAAAAGAAATTGCCCTGAACATTGTGCGCCGCCACCGCATTTGGGAAACCTATTTATACAAGCAATTAAAATTCAGTTGGAGCGAGGTGCACGAGATTGCCGAGCAGCTGGAGCATGTGAACTCCGATAAATTAATGGACCGGATCTATGATATCATCGGCAATCCCGATTTCGATCCGCATGGCGATCCTATCCCAAACAAGCAGGGCAAGCTTCCAAAATCTGACCGGCGACCACTCTCAAAAAGTATTAAGGGCTGCAAATGTGTTGTTTTGGGCGTAAGCGAACACAGCGAAGTGTTCCTGAACTATTTAACGGAACTGCACATTGGGCTAAATGATAAATTAGTTGTTGAGCAGGTAAACTCATACGATGACTCACTAAAGATCAGTACAAAACACAAAGAAATTATTTTAATGTCCTCAAAAGCGGCACAGCAAATACAGGTACAGTGCTTAAAGCCAGGTTGCCAGTGCAAAAATTAACCGGTCTTATTGTGATAGAACTTTAAATAAAACTCATACTTAAGTTCAGCCAGGCATTTGTTACAAACACAATCGTTAAACTGTGAGGAGATATATTGCGTTTCTTCGTACGACAATTCTATGTTGCTACAGTTGCAATTGGCAACATTAAAAGGGTTGCACACAAATTCCACCTGGCAGCGGGGGCAATGTGTGGCCTCATGTTTATGTGAACTATTTTGCTCCATTAATTATTGTTTGCACCGGCCTGTACCCAGTTTTCAATGCCTTTTACATCGCAATCGCTTAAGCGGCCTGTAGGTGGCATCAAGGCATAACCTTGTTTGCCCTTTAAACTTTTCATAAGACTCCCCTCAAGCGCTTTTGCCTGTAAATGAGGGTAGTCGGTTAAGGTTCCATCAGGGCTTCCTGCAAAATGACAACCCGAGCAATTATTGAGGATAATGCTTTTTACGTTAGCGTTATAGGCATATGTAACCGTATCGCAACCGGGAATTTCTTCCCCGTTATTTAATTGTGGCGATTTGCCGATGTCTTTTGTACAGGATGAAAAGGATATTACCGCAGCTACTAAAAAAAAGTGACAGAAACGATATTTTTTCATTTGATTAGTTTAAAGAAGGGTCGAATGAAAAATCGGTAAAAGCCTTATAACCCGGATTGATCTTTAGGAGCTCTTCGCCCCATAAATCATCGGGTGGTACCCTCATAAGTTCCTTATAGGCCGCATTTTTTGTAAACCACATATCATTTGCCAGCTCTCCGGCTAATTGTTCTTTGCCCCAACCACTGTACCCGATATAAAAACGAACCTGCGCCGGGGTTACTTTTCCTTCCTCAATGAGTTTGGAGAGTTCAAAAAAATTTCCACCCCAGTATACATCATCACTAATGTGCTGGCTATCGCTCAGCTCAAGACCAAGGGTATGCGTATAAAATAACTGGTTTGGCGATACGGGCCCTCCTTCGAACAAAGGGAAATTGCCGTTCTTTATATGAGGAAAAATATCTCTTAATAATAAACCATGCGACCTGTTGATGATAAAACCCAGGCTACCTTCATCGTTATGTTCACATAAATAGATCACCGAACGTTTAAAATGACCGTCCTGCAAAAATGGTTTGGCAATTACTATGTCTCCTGCTTTTATCAAAAATAAACTCTCTATATTTGTGTAAAATTACAAAAAATGGACGAGGCAAACCAGTATATTTCTCAGTTGCGCGAAGATTTTATGAAAGGACAACTTTCTGAAAATGCCATTGCCAAAAGTCCCGCACTCCAGTTTGAAAACTGGATGAAGGAGGCCATTGAATCTAAAATAAACGAAGTACAGGCTTTTCACTTATCTACCGTCAATAAAGAACATAAACCCTCTTCGCGGATTGTTTACTTAAGGGAGTATGAGAAAGGTATTTTTTATTTTTATACCAATTACCAATCGCGTAAGGCCATGGATATTTTGGTTAACAATAACGTAGCCATGACTTTTTTCTGGCCCGAACTGGAACGGCAAATACGAATAGAGGGTACGATTGAATTTGCCGAAAAAGAAAAAAGCGATGCTTATTACAATCAACGTCCCGGCGAATCGAAAATTGGCGCCTGGAGTTCGCCACAAAGCAAGGTTATTGAAAACAGGGAGGTGCTGGAAGAATGGGTTAAAGAAAATACTCTCAAATTTAAAGACCATGAAATACCTCGCCCTGATTTTTGGGGGGGCTATAAAATAACCGCAAACTATTACGAATTCTGGCAGGGCCGTAAAAGCAGGTTGCACGACAGGATTGTTTTTACTAAAGAAAATAACGATTGGAAAATTGAACGATTAGCACCTTAGGAGTTTGAAGTTTCTGGTTTCTTGTTTCAAGTTGAAGCGACCCGAAACTTTAAATTTCAAACTACCAACAAGAAACCTCAAACCAGAAACTAAAAATGAACAAACAGGAAAAAATAAAAACCTTTGATCCCAACAGTGTTGGTGATATTAATGCCAATGTATTTGGCCTACCATTTACCATTGCTGAAGCTGAAACCATTTTAATTCCGGTGCCATGGGAAGTAACCGTAAGTTATGGAGGCGGCACCATGGATGGCCCTCAGCAAATATTTGACGCTTCATTCCAGGTTGACCTGTATGACCCTATTGTGAAAGATGCCTGGAAAATGGGCATTGCCATGGATGACATCAATGAAGATATTAAAGAGAAAAGCGAAACTTACCGCCCCGTTGCCGAAGTAATTATTGACAGGCAAAGTAACGGCGAAGACGCGAGCGCCATTACCGAAATAGAAGATGTGAATGATGCCTGCCGCGAAATGAACGATTGGGTAAAAAAACGTGTGCTTCATTTTTTAAATCAAAACAAAACGGTTGGCTTAATTGGCGGCGACCACTCTACCCCGCTTGGCATGATTGACGCGCTGGGTGAGCATGTGGGCGAGTTCGCTATTTTACAAATTGATGCTCATGCTGATTTACGCGTAGCTTATGAGGGCTTTGAGTTCTCTCATGCCTCTATTATGTACAACGCGCTAAAAAGACATAGCGTGCAAAAGTTGGTGCAGGTTGGCATCAGGGATTATTGCCAGGCGGAACTGGACATCATCAACAATTCCAACGGCAGGGTAAAAACCTTTTTCGACCGTGATATTAAACAGCAACAATACCAGGGCAAAACATGGGATACTATTTGTAAGGAAATTATAGCAGAGCTCCCTCAAAAGGTTTACCTGAGTTTTGATATCGACGGCCTGGATCCAAAATTATGTCCGGGCACCGGAACCCCGGTAGCCGGTGGTTTTGAAACCGACCAGGTACTTTATTTACTGGAGCAGGTAGTTGCGGCAGGCAAAACTTTTGTGGCTTTTGACCTGAATGAGGTTGGTGGCGAGGATGAATGGAACGCTAATGTGGCGTCCCGGTTATTATACCGCATTTCTAATTTGGTAGCTCATAGCCAGGGGAAAAGCTATAAAGCCTAAATCTTAAATTGTTTTTGTAGAACCTTAGCTGGCATAACAGTTGAATTTGGTATTAAAAAAACCAAATTCAACTGTTATGGACTTATCACTAAAAATAGATACGGTAGAAGGCATTGATTGTAAAACCTTCCTTAAAGATTATTTCTACAAACAAAAACCGGTTATCATTAAAGGGATGCTGAAAGATACACCTGCTGATGAGAAGTGGTGTATGGAATACATTAAGGAAAAACTGGGCAAAGTAGAGGTTGATGTTTATGACAATAGCATTAAAACGGATACTGCTTACACACACGGTGATTTGAAGATGCCTTTCTCGGATTTTATTGACACTATCATGCAGGATAAACCTACGGGTTATCGCCTGTTTTTATTCGATGGCTTTAAACATTGCCACGATTTGAGGAAAGATTTCCCCTGCCCGGAGCTGTTTAAAGGCATTTTAGGCAAAATTGGCTTCATGTTTTTTGGTGGGAAATCAACCAATGTGCGAATGCATTTTGATCTTGATATGAGCAATGTGATGCACACGCAGTTTGTAGGAAGGAAACGCGTATTCCTGTTTTCACCTGAAAATAATGACCTGTTATATAAAACGCCTTTGAATACTTATAGTGTAGCCGATTTTGATAATCCGGATTATGAAAAATTTCCGGGACTAAAATATGCCAAAGGTTATGACATTATGCTGGAACATGGTGATACCTTATTTATGCCAAGCGGCTACTGGCACTACATGCAGTACCAAGACGGCAGCTTTGGTGTGGCCTACCGAAAAATGGCGCATAGTTTAAAACATAAATTTGAGGGCTTAAGTGGTTTGACTTACAAATTATGGATCGACAAATTGATGAGTGCCATATTTAAAAAATACTGGGCCGATTTTAAATCACGAATTGCATTTAAAAGAGCCAATCGTGCCATTGAAAAGCTGGAAATGGATCACCTGTATCATTTAATTGATGAGCGTAATACGGGAATGAAAGAAGGGCACAGCTCCATAGAGCATGCAGCCTGAGGCTAAAATTGCGTTATCGTTTTTGCCAACAACGCTGCATTCACTGTTTCAATTGGATGCTTGGTATTGGGCAGCATGTACATGCTCCCATTCTTTAATTGTTTGTAAACAGCTACTGTTTCTTCAAGGCTTACCATGTTATCCTTATCTGCCAACCCAATGAGCACTTTATTTTCAATAGCAGAAAAGTCTTCGGCCGATAAGCAATTTTTAGCGCCAAGGGCAATCATCATCTCAGCAGTCATACCAAGAAGTGCTTCCCATGCTTCTCCATGCCTTTCTTTTAGTGATGCGGCAAACTTTGGCACTTTTTCAGCAATGGCTTTCGCATCAAGCATCTTAATCTCTTTTTGAGCAATTTCGGGCGACCAATTAAATTTAGTGCCTAAGGTAATCACATTACCCAGTAAGCCGGGATTTTGCTTTGCCAGGTATAAGGCTACATAGCCACCCATGCTGTAGCCAAAAACAGCGGGTTGCTCTAAATTATTTTTAGCAATAAACTGTTCCAGCTCCAACGCAAATTGCTCAATACTAAAATTATCCTGGAAAGGAATTTGGCCATGGCCCGAGAAACTAAAAGAATAAGGCTGAAAGCCCTGTTGCTTTAACTCATTGGCCAATGCTACAAGCTGATCGTGAGCGCCAATTGCTCCGTGAAGAAGTATGATTTGCTTCATGATATATTATTTCATGACCACAATCCTGCCTAAAGAACGCAGACCGGTTATATAGTAAACACCATTCGAAAGATCAGTTATTTCAACACATTCACCTTTTTTAGCGCTAATATGTTTCACAGATTGTCCAATAGAGTTAACAATAGTATAAGAGCCCTCTTCTTTAAAGGATAGTGTAAAAACACCATTGTTAGGGTTAGGATAAACCGTTAATTGTTCCTCATGGTTCGCCAGCTCCGTTAGGCCTGTAGCTCCCGTCGTAATTTTCCTGATAGCGTTATTGGCATAATCTCCGATCAAAAAATTACCTGAAGCGTCGATCGTAATAGCCGACGCGTTATTTAACTGTGCGCTCAAAGGAGAGCCGCCATCGCCGCTATAGCCTCCTGAAAAACCTCCGGCACCGGCAAAGGTAGAAATGACACCCGAAGGGTTTACTTTTCTGATCTTATTGTATCCCGGTTCGCAAACATACATGTTATTGCTCGCGTCGAAAGCAATACCGTAAGGATAAAATAATTGCGCATTTGTAGCTTGTCCGCCATCGCCACCACTCCCAAATCCACCGTTGCCTGCTACGGTAGTTACCGAACCGGTAGACATGCTAACCTTCCTGACCCTGCTGGTAAAATCGCTCACATACAGATCGCCAAAATTATCGAAGGCAATAGCGCAAACCGAATAAAACTGGGCGTTAACGGCAAGCCCGCCATCACCGCTATGACCACTGGTACCGTTACCCGCTACTGTTGTTATGGTTCCGGTTGGGGTAATTTTGCGAACACTGTAACTTTGTTGCTGCGAGGCAATGTAAATATTTCCCGATGCATCCAATATAATTCCGCTGCTAAATCCAATATTGGCAGATGTTGCGGGACCACCATCACCACTGTGACCGTTAGTTCCTGTTCCTGCAATGGTTGTAATAATTCCTGAAGGGTCTACTTTACGAATCCTGAAATTATCGGCATCGCATATGTATAGGTTCCCGGCAGCATCAACCGCCACACCGGTTGCCCTATTTAACTGGGCGCTTGTAGCCTGGCCGCCATCGCCGCTAAAACCCATGGTGCCATTACCAGCTACCGTTGTTATGGTTCCGGTTGGGGTAATTTTACGCACCGCATGGTTAAAATCATCGGCAATGAACATGTTGCCAAACTGGTCGATGGCAATCTGGTTAGGCCTGTTAAGTTGGGCATTTATAGCTAAGCCACCATCGCCGGTAAATGCTGGACTGCCGTTACCAGCAATGGTATTAATAATTTGCGAGTGAAGATCCTGGTTTAAAATTAAAATTGATGCCAGTACAAGTAGAAGTGTTTTCATTTTAATTGTTATGGAGTTTTAATGAATTGGTTATTTTGAGTATGAGTCCGCTTTTTCTTTATAAATCCTGGCATTTTCCATATTGCCGATTTTCTCATAAGATTGCTGCACTAACAGGTATATTGCATTTGTTTCAAATTCAATAAAAGGGTTTATGTCCATAAATTTGTTATAATCGGCAATCACCCCGTTATAATCTTTTACTTCGAATTTTGCCATCACCCCGTTTAATATGGCTTCGGGATAATTAGGATGGATATCCAGGGCTTTATCATAGTATTTTATGGCCTCAGGGTAGTTTTTTAATTTGCTATACATAAACCCTTTATTGGCAAAGGCTTTATAGTAATCGGGTCTTATGGCAATAGCCTTGTCCAGGTCAGTAAGAGCGCCGTTATAATCTCCGCTTTCACCTTTTATATAGGCGCGGTTATAATAACTCATCGCGACCTCAGGCTCCAACTCCACTTGTTTGTTAACGTCGGCTATGGCTTTCTTATACTCTTTCAGGAAACAATAGGCCAATGCCCGGTTACAGTAGGCAGAACCCGAACGCGGGTTTAATTGCAGCAAACGGTTGTTGTCCAATATGCAATTGGTATAATCGCCTAACTGCAGCTCAAAACCCGATCGTTTGGCAAGAGCGTCAAAATTTGTACTGTCGCGGTCTATAAAAAAGGTTTGATTGGCAATTTTACCTCTTAATTCACGATACCCGGAGGTATCTCTGATTAAGCTCAACGCGTTTTGAGAAAAGCTCATATAGGAAATAAACACAAAACAGAAAATGAATTTCAGATTTTTCATACTTCCCAACTCTACTTAAATTCTATTACGCTTTCGCTTTAAATTTATTGATGGCGTTCACCGTAAATTCCGAAAGTACTAATGTACCACTCATTCCGGCTCGTTCAATTAATAAGGTATCCCAGTTCTCTGTGCCTTCCCACATTATTTTTTTCAGCATGGCCATGGCCTCAGGATTACTGTTTGCCAGCTTTGTGGCAAGTGTTTCAATGCTTTTATCCATTTCTTCGCCGGTGGCAAATAATTCGGCATACAAGCCTTTTTCTTTTGCCCACTGGGCGCTTTGCCACTCGGTGGCATTAATGGTTAACTGGCAAAACGCCGATGTTCCCACTTTTCGCTCTACCGCCGGGCCTACTACAAAGGGGCCGATACCAACCGCCAATTCGGATAACTTAATAGAGGCCGTATCAACCGCGAAGGTATAATCGGCGCTCGCGGCAATACCTATACCGCCGCCAACGGCTTTGCCCTGCACACGCGCAATCACAAATTTTGGCGCTTTACGCATAGCATTGATGACCATGGCAAAGCCCGAGAAAAATTTCAGTCCTGTATCAATGTCTTTAATCGAGATCAGCTCATCAAAGCTGGCCCCAGCGCAAAATGTTTTATCGCCTTCGCTTTGCAATACAATTACTTTAACGTTATCGTCCTTGCCCAGCTTCTCAATTTCAGCGGCCAGGTTACGCAATTGTGTGCCGGGCATGGAGTTGCTTTGTGGATGAAAAAACGTAATGGTTCCAATGCCTTTTTCGATATGTGATTTAATAGTGCCTTCCATGTTTGAAATTTTAAATGTTAGATGTTGAATGCTAAATTAAAACCTCATTTATAATTCAACATTTATAATCTCTACGCCAGTATGGTTACCGGGTTTTCTAAATACGTTCTTAATGTTTGTAAAAATGCTGCTCCTGTTGCGCCATCCACTGTTCGGTGATCGCAGGCCATGGTTACTTTCATTACATTGCCTGGAACAATTGTTCCATTCTTAACTACAGGAACCTGCCTGATAGAACCAACAGATAAAATGCAGGATTCAGGCGTGTTGATGATGGATGTAAACTCATCGATGCCAAACATTCCTAAATTGGAAACAGTAAACGTATTTCCTTCCCAATCGGCCGGCTGTAATTTTTTATCCTTGGCGCGTTTGCCCAGATCTTTTACCTCAGCAGAGATCTGCGACAGGGATTTTTGATCGGCAAAACGAACCACCGGTACTAACAAGCCATCTTCAACGGCAACCGCTACACCAATGTGAATGTGAGAATAGGTGCGGATCTTATCGCCCAGCCAGCTTGTATTTACTTTTGGATGTTTGCGTAAAGCCGCCGCGCAGGCTTTAATGACCAGGTCGTTGAACGATACTTTGGTATCAGGTATGGCATTAATAGCGTTGCGTGAAGCAATGGCATTATCCATATCCACCTCAATGGTTAAATAAAATGCCGGCGCTCCGTTCGTACTTTCGAGTAAACGCTTGGCAATAACCTTGCGCATTTGCGAAGCAGGTTCATCGGTATAGCCTTCTGTTCCCGGAACAAAGGAACTAACGTTCTTCGCATTACCGGCAGAAGCAGTTTGTGCCTGCGGTTTATAATTTTCGATATCCGATTTTGTAACACGGCCATTATCGCCGGTACCGCTTACTTTTGACAGATCGATCCCTTTTTCTTTTGCCAGGGCTTTTGCTAATGGGGAAGCTTTTATCCTTCCGTCGGATGAGTGTGACGCTTCAACTCCGCCCGAAGTGACAGGATTATCTTTTTTCTCTGCAGACTGTTGACTGTTTGCTGTCTCCTGCTTACTACCATCTGCTGACTCTTTACTTCCTCCTGCATTAACGGCTGCTAAAATCGCATTCACATCTTCGCCTCCCTTTCCTAAAATAGCAATGATGCCATCAACCGGAACGCTTTGTTTTTCCTGAACTCCAATATGTAATAACACGCCATCCTGGAACGATTCAAATTCCATCGTGGCTTTATCGGTAGCTATATCGGCCAGCAATTCGCCGCTCTTTACTTTATCTCCTACTTTCTTATGCCATTTTTCAATCACACCATCGGTCATGGTATCGCTTAATTTAGGCATGCGAACAATTTCAACGCCGGCGGGAATAGTTACTTTTTGAGATGAACTATCGTTTGATTGAACTTTTACTGTCTCTTCGGTCTTTTTAGTCTCTTCAGTCTTTTCCGATTTTTTTTCTCCTCCGCCATTCAGCAGTCCAGAAATGTCCTCGTCTTCTTTTCCTAAAATAGCGATCACCGAATCAACCGGTATGGCTTGTTTTTCCTGTACTCCAATGTGCAATAATACACCATCCTGGAAAGATTCGAATTCCATAGTAGCTTTATCGGTTTCGATATCGGCCAGCAATTCGCCGCTTTTTACTTTATCCCCAACTTTTTTATGCCATTTGGCTATTACGCCATCTGTCATGGTATCACTTAATTTGGGCATTCTTACTACTTCAGCCATTTTAATTAATGTTAAATTTTAAATGATAAATTTTGAATTATTTATCTATTGAACTTTTAATGATTTTTGTCAAAATATTTATAATCTCATTTATTTCAATCAGCAGAGATTTTACATCTTTTTTAGAGATATGTGTCTCATCTATTAATTTTAGCCAATACCTTGTTTCTCTCGCTTCTTTAGCTGAAATACACATTTTAGCTATGAAATCTTTTTTAGATTGGGCAGCTTGCGCTTCTTCAACATTTGCTCCAATACTTGTGCCTGATCTGAATAGTTGGGTTGCCAATTCGTAAACTTTTTCGTCCTTCAGATCTATATATAATTGAATAATCTCCTTAGAAAAATTAAATGTTTTATCAACTATAATATTTGGCTTTTGCTCCATTTATAATTTAACATTCAACATTTAAAATTATTCAAGTATATATGGGTAATTTGGTTCGGCGTATACATCTTTGTATAGTTCATCCGGTTCAGGATACGGGCTTTCTTCGGCAAACTGAACTGATTCATCAACCAGGGCTTTTACTCTTGCTTCGGCTTCTTCAATGCCTTTATCATCGATCCAGCCATTAGCTACTAATGTTTTCAACACTTTTTCGATCGGGTCCTGGGTTTGGTATTCTTTCACCTCATCTTTTGTACGGTAAGTTTGTGCATCGCTCATGGAGTGTCCTTTGTAACGGTAGGTTTTCATTTCCAGGAAAGTTGGTCCATCGCCACGGCGCGCACGTGCAACCGCTTCTTCCATGGCTTCGTGTACAGCTTCAACCGTTAACCCGTCAACCGGCTTGCTTGGCATGTCGTAGGCTAAACCTAATTTCCACAGATCGTGTACGTTGCTGGTTCGTTCAACCGAAGTTCCCATGGCATACATGTTATTCTCAACAATAAACACCACCGGCAACTTCCAGGTCATAGCCATGTTAAATGCCTCATGCAAAGCGCCCTGGCGAACAGCTCCGTCGCCCATAGAGCATACACACACATTATCGGTACCCATGTATTTTTCGGCAAAAGCAATGCCGGCACCCAATGGCACCTGCCCGCCAACAATACCATGCCCGCCAACAAAATTGTGCTCTTTACTAAAAATATGCATGGAACCTCCCTTGCCTTTGCTGCAGCCGGTAATTTTAGCGTACATTTCGGCCATTACGTATTTTGGGTGCATGCCAAGACCAATAGGGTGAGCATGGTCGCGGTAAGCGGTAATGTGCTTGTCGTCCTTTTTTGTGGCACTTACCGTACCTGCTACAATGGCTTCCTGGCCAATATACAAGTGGCAAAAGCCTTTTATTTTTTGTTGAACATATACCTGCCCGGTTTTTTCTTCGAACTTACGCATCAATAACATTGATTCGTACCATTTCAGGTATTGTTCCTTTGAAAATTTGCTCTTTTTTTCAGCTGTTTTAGCCATAGAAATAACAATTAAATAAGGTACAAAAATAAGAGAATAAATGGAAAAGAAAAGCCCATGAAAATGGGCTATTTTAAATACTTCCGGTTAAACATCAGCGGCAGCAAACTTTCGATGCTTTTGGTGACAAAAACGCGGCCGGTTTCGCCTGTCATAATAATACGGATAGGGGTTTCGTAACGCGTTTCGTATTCGGCAATGGCCTGGCGGCAAGCCCCACATGGGGTTACCGGATCGTTAATAACCTGGTTGTGAGCTTTTACGGCAACAGCAAGAGCTATAACAGGAACGCCCGGATATTTTGCCCCGGCATGAAAAATAGCAACCCTTTCGGCACACAGGCCCGAAGGGTAAGCGGCATTTTCCTGGTTATTGCCAATGAGAATTTTTCCGTTTTCCAATAAAACAGCCGCGCCAACGCGAAAATTGGAATAAGGCGCGTAAGCCGCTTTTACCGCTTTTTGGGCCGCTTTTAATAACTCAGAATCTTTTGCCGACAGATCGTCTGCCGATTTATATACTTCAAACTCTGCCGAAACAGTTAATTTAGTTGCTTTTGATTTCATACTTTAATTTTACATTACCTGGTTACATTTGGTATGCCAAATATTAATTAAAGGTAAAAGATTATTTGATTTTCATTATACTTTTCTTTTTGGGTTATCCTTTAAAAAAGAATCCCACCCCGAATACGATTTTTTAGCGCTGCTCAGGCCTGTTTTGTTTTGAAAATAATGACACACCGCAGCTCCCAGGGCATCGGTCGCATCCAGGTATTTATCGTCGTGCTTAAAGTTCAGCAAATTCTCAAGCATGGCGGCCACCTGTTCTTTGGAAGCGTTACCATTACCGGTAATGGACATTTTTATTTTTTTTGGCGAATACTCCACCATGGGAATGTTTTTGGAAAGCGCTGCCGCAATGGCTACACCCTGCGCACGACCAAGCTTGAGCATAGACTGCACGTTCTTTCCAAAGAAAGGCGCCTCAATAGCCAGTTCATCGGGTTTAAATTCATCAATCAAACCAACCACGCGTTCAAATATTTTTTTCAACCTGTCGGCATGTTCATCGTATTTTTCGAGCTTAATAACTCCCAAAGCGAGTAAGGAAAGTTTGTTGTTTTGAATGTGCACCAGGCCATAACCCATTACCAACGTGCCGGGGTCAATGCCAAGTATGATTCTGTCGTTAGCTGCCAAAATAAAATGTATGAGGACAAATGTAAAACAAAAAAGCTTCCCTGTTGGAGAAGCTTTTTTGTTATATTAAAAAGTAATGTTATCTGAACAACGACAATGAGCCCTGGGAGTTGTAATCTTTCCCGTTAAAGCCTTTTGCCGTCAGTATATAAAAATACGTACCGTCGGTTGCAGGACTGCCATTATTTAAGGTACCATCCCATCGTTGGCCCGGCGACGTTATTTTATATACAAGCTGACCCCAACGGTTAAAGATATCGCAGTTTAAGGATTCCATACCGGTGCTGCTAATAAAGAAACCATCGTTTACACCATCACCGTTAGGTGAAAACACATTGGGAATAGTGATGGTTGTTTCGGCATCAACAATAATAATGGCTGATACACTATCAACACAGGTACCATTGCTGGCCACTAACATAACGGTGTATGTACCCGGCGTGGTATAGGTTGAAGAAGGATCTTGTTGTGTTGAAACACCATTTCCTAAGTTCCAGTTATAGGAAGACGCGCCGGTAGAGGAGTTGGTAAACGAAACATCCAAAGGTGCCTGGCCTTGTGAAGTACTAGGTGAGAAACTAGCGCTTACTGCCGCCGTGGAAGGAACCACAAAAGTTGTTGAGATACCGTTTGCAACGCAACCATTCGCGTCAATAATTGATAAACTGTAGGTTCCACCGGCAACGTTAGTCAAAGTTGGTGATGTTTGACCTGCAAGTGGCGTCGAACCATTATACCATTGGTATTGAATAGGACTGGTGCCACCGGTAACATTTATTGTACCGCTAACTCCTCCCGATGCAGTACCGCAGGTGGCAGTAGTAGCCGCCGGGCTTCCGCTGGCATTTGGTGTTGGGTTAATGGTTAAAGTATAATTAGAAGCGTTACCCACACAACCTGTTATAGTATCAACCGGAATAGCGGTAACAACACCGGTTTGTTGTACACCTACGCCTGGCGCGGTGTATCCCCCGATATTCCCTGTTCCGTTAGATGCTAAACCGGTGCCCGTATTGGTATTTGCCCAGTTAACGGTTGCCGAAGGCACTGAAGAGAAACTAACCGCATTAACATTGGTGCCGGCACAAGCCGTTTGGCTGGCAATAGAACTTATGGTTGGCAATGGGTTTGAGATCACATTAACCGTCACCGTTGTGGTGGCGTGTACGCTATCAGTCACTAAACAAGTATACGTTCCAACACAAAGGTTTGATGCCACCGCTGTGCTTTGCCCATCGCTCCATGAATATGAATAAGTGCTGATACCATGCAAAGGCGTAATACTTGCCGAGGCCGTACATTGGGTTCCGCAAATAGCGCTTTGCGCCGCTACAGTAGCTTTTAATGCAGCCCTGTCCAATACCCACGGCGAGAAGGTAGATTGCCCGGTAACGGGACCTACGCTTCCAATACCTGCAGTAACACCCAAGTTACCTACACCTGCCTGCACATCCCATGATGTGCCGTTCCAGTGCTGTGCTTTGAAGGTATCAACAGGGAACATGGTGGTGTTTTCACTTCCTCTGTAAGAGAAGGTTAAATCACCAACAACATTGGGTGATTGAATGTCCCAGAAACGATCGATAGCGTTTGCAAGCGAGTCGGTAACACCAATCATGCTGGTCACAGCCCCCACGTTAGATACATCGGGGTGTGGCATGTTTTGTTGATTGGTGGTCCAGGTTGAAATGTTAAGATCGGAACTGGAAGTAGACGTTTTATTAAACGTAAATGGAATATAATCGGTTGATGTACCGCCAACGCCAAACGGAAAAACATAATTTCCTGTATTTGAACCTGACACCCATTTAAGGATATTGTATTGGTTCTCAGAATGAATATGTCCTCCACCCGGACGGATAATAGCAGCAGGGTCGGCCTGGTCAACCACCATATAGATATTACTGGTTGACGTACCGCCATCCATCATAATATAAGCTCCATTTAAAACCAGCGCGTTAGTTTGTCCTGTCATTACCTGCTTCCCTAAGGGCAACAGGAACAGGAGCAAAATAACCATTCCTCTCCACAAGTGGAGATGAAAAGAGTTATGGATTTTTATTTTCATGATCCTATTCATTAACGGTGTTTAATACCATGGAATCCGCCTGCTGTTGATTCTCTCAGGAAACTTTGTGAAGGCTCGTTTACAGGTCTGATCGGTGTAGTAAATCTTACCTGGTTACCATCCCACCAGATTGGAGTGGCCTGATCGCTTGTATTGTTATCATTGAACATCACACCACGCATGTTGTGATCGAAATCGGAAGTTAGCACCTCAGGAGCAGTAAATAGTTGTTCAGCATCTTTTCGGGTACCGATAGAGATCCATGATACTTCCACATTAGAAGTTCCGTTGCCGTTTTCCTTAATGGTAAAACCATTATTGGTTACATTGGTAATGTATACACCGTTAGAGTTTCCTTTAGGACTTGCTGTAATGACCAGGTCCTGGGTATTGGTAACCGATTGCAGGTAATTATCATCAAAGTACACATGGGCTTCGCCATTCATCATCATCACTTTTCCGCGGGCATATACATCAGCCGTTGCAGAAGAAGGAACGTAAGTAGCAATGCGCGAACCATCGTCTTTAGTCACTAATTGTGCAATTGGTTTGTTGGTAAAGGTATAACCGTCTACATACAGGGAATATCTTTCACCTTTGATATGAGAACCATAAACCATACCTCTGGTCCAGCTTCCCATTACACCACCATATACACCCATACCAATCATGTTATTTGATTCGCTAGGTGTATAAACGCTACTGCTACCATTAACGTTCGTCATACGACCGGCTGCAACACCAACCTGGTAAGCTGCGCCAAAACCATAAACGCCATAATCAACACCACCGGCAGAGTAATACCCTAAAGCACCGGCAGCAACGCCAAAATCATCGCCATATACAGCGCCACAACGAACAGACGTTGAGCTAAAGGTTCCATAAACTCCAAACGTATAAGCACCGGTGGTCGATGTTACATTTCCCTGAACACCTGTACGGGGACCAGAAGCGGCAAGAGTTCTAAAGCCTGTTCCAGGGCCAGGGCAACTATTGATACCACGCACTGCAGCTGTGTTAACAGCTGTAGTTGAAGAGGAAGTATTTTCACCCTGTACCGCCGCAAAAACGGTAGTGTTATTCCCTTGAATTGATCCGTAAACGCCTGCTCCATTAAAAGAAGAATAGCCATTTACCGCCCATGGGAAAGTTGCGTTACCTACCCCATTCATTAAATCACCTGTAAGAATGGTAGCTGTTGTTCCGATAAAGAACTCCCCTAAATTACTTAAACGCCCGCGAACCGTACCGTTTGTAACAAGGTCCATATGCTGGTTACTGGATGTACCCAAAAAGCGGGTAGCAGTAGTATTATTTGTAGTTCCAGCAGTAGTGCCCACAAGCCAGGCAGCATTTGTAGAAGTACTGGTTTGTGGAAGTGTTGTGATAATACTTTGCGTACCATCTGCATTAAAATTGTTTGAAGTAATGCTCCATGTTGGGCCGGCAGGACCAGTAGCTCCGGTAGGACCCGTTGCACCAGTAGGGCCCGCAGGACCCGTTGCACCTGTAGCTCCGGTTGCGCCTGTGGCACCAACAGAACCTGTAGGACCGGCAGGGCCTATTGGACCTGTAGCGCCTGTTGCTCCAGTAGGACCAGCAGGACCAGTTGCGCCTGTAGCACCAGCGGTTCCGGCAGGGCCAGTGGCTCCGGTTGCTCCTGTGGCTCCGGTTGGACCGGCAGGGCCTGTTGCTCCTGTAGCACCGGCTGTTCCGGTTGCTCCTTTACAGTCGAGTGAGTTAAATGAACCATCAGAGTT
>JBEHXV010000010.1:0-141618 GCA_048498515.1 Bacteroidota bacterium
CAGCTTCACCGAACTGAAAAATGTCGACGCGTTCCATGTAATGTTATAGCTGCAGCTTTGCTGAAGCGTCTCGCCTCCATTAGGCGTCAATAAAATAGGCTGGGCCGGTGTGATCGTAAAAGTAGCATCGCTCTGATCGTATTTGCAGGTATTATAATAATCAATCACTTTAATCAGGCAGTTGTTCGACGGAATGTTCGGTACAGTCCATGTATAAGCATTACCCGTTACCGTTCCTATACCTGTCCAGCTCCCGCCTCCATTGGTACTGTACTGTACATTATAGGTCCCGCTGGCACTCGGAAGGTTCGTCCACGTGATCGTATACGTGCTCAAGCCAACAAGGCTCTGGCCTCCATTTGGTGCCGTCACCGTAATATCATTGCTCGGCTGGATCGTAAAGTTCGCATCACTCACATCGCTCAGTAAAACACCATAATAATCACTCACACGAATGCGGCACTGTGTACTGCTGATTCCATTGGGTACCTGCCACAGGTAACTGTCCGTCAGCGTCGAGCCATTGTTGTTACCCGTTATAATCGTTGTCCAGCTCGTCCCGCCATTGGTGCTGTACTCTATGTTATAATAGTTCGAACAGTTCGTCCGGTTCCACGTAATAGCGTAAGTACTACAGCCATACCACGTCTCGCCTCCGTTGGCACTGGTAACCGTTATTGCCGGAGCGATCGTGAACGTACTGTTGCTCATGTCATTCACCGATAAGCTGCTGGTATTACTCGCCCGTACCAAACACAAGGTGCTCGTTGTCGTGGGAACTGTCCAGTTCTGACTTCCATCATTGGGTGTCGAGGCCGCGATCTGAACCCAAGTAGAACCATTATCCAGAGAATACTCCAGCTTCACCGAACTGAAAAATGTCGACGCGTTCCATGTAATGTTATAGCTGCAGCTTTGCTGAAGCGTCTCGCCTCCATTAGGCGTCAATAAAATAGGTTGCGCTGGCGTGATTGTAAAGGTGGTGTTGCTGACATCCTGCATGCAATTTTGCACATAATCTTGCACGCGTACTAAACAGTTGGTGGATGGGATGTTTGGAACTGTCCAGCTGTATACACCCGTTACATTAGAATAACCAGTAACAATATTTGTCCAGGTAGAACCACCATTCGTAGAGTAGGCAATGTTATAAGTGTTCGATGTTCCAACTGATGTCCAGGTAATATTGTGCACCGTAGCTCCCTGCCATACTTCGCCTCCGTTTGGCGACGTTAAAATAATAGGGATATTGATTGTAAAGAAAGCGTTGCTCTGGTCAACCGTAGAGGCGTTCATCGCATCATACACACGCATCAACACCGTTGAGGATTGCACATTTGGAACGGTCCACATGAATTGCCCGTTGGTTGAAAGGAAATTACTGGCTACCGAGGTCCAGATGGTTCCTCCATCCAACGAATAATCAATGTTCCAGTAGTTGGAAGGTGAACCCGTCTGGCTCCATGTAACAGGATATACCTGGCAGGACGCTAACACCTCGCCACCATTTGGCTGAATAATGGTAATGGATTGTGCATTGACAAAACCGGTGAAAAGTATTAAAAGAAAAAATACAATTTTTTTCATGTGTTATAATTTTAATAATGTTGTTTTTAATCTATTAAGTTGTTTAAGAAACAGTTGTAATCAACAGCTTGTCCAGTTCTTTAAACAGGTATTCCTTTTTACGAACAGACACCGGTAACCTTGTACCGTCGTTCAATAACATATAGCCTCCTTCACTTTTCATGTATTTGTCCATGTAATTGATATTGATTAAATGTGATTTGTGGATTCGTAAAAAACCATAAGCCTGAAGTATCGTTTCGTAGTCCATTAATGTTTTCGAGGCAATTAATTTTCTGCCGCCCGTAAGATAAATAAAAGTATAGTTCCGCTTGCTCTCACACCTTATTATTTCTGTAATATTTAACAAGGTGAGGTGTTCGGTGGTGCTTACCGCCAGGCGCTTTACCTGTTTACCGGCATCTGTCATGTTCAAAAGATGATCTAACCCATTTAACAGGTCTTTTGTTGCCAGGCTGTGTACAATTGATTTTTTATGCTTATTCACAAAGCCATCCAGGTCTTTCTTACAACTGCTATCGTCAATTACCAGTAATTTAAGCATAATGGGGGTTAAAAATCACTCTAAAATAGGGCATAAATCCATAAGGAAAGGCCGAAATGAACATATGGTACATATAAATTACCAATCGTAGCAATTTGATTATTATCCGTAAAGGGTTTTTAACCTAAAAACAGGAAAAGGGCCTGAAGATCAGATATTTTGAAGAAGAGAAAGCAGTTCTTCTTTTTTCCTGACTGATACAGGAACCACACTTCCGTCTTTCATAATGATACAGCCGCCATCTTTTTTCTCGTAGCGCTCTATATGGTTCAGGTTCACCAAATGCGACTGGTGTACTCTTAAAAACCGGAAAGAAGACAGGAGTTCATCATAGTCCTTCAACGTTGTGGATACCAAAATGGTTTTGCCACCAACCAGGTAAAACGAAGAATAATTTCTGTCGGCTTCGCAACGAATAATGTCATTCACGTTGACAATATGTATGCTGTCGCTTGTTTTCAGTACTATTTTTTTAGAATCGAGCGACCTGGTTTCCATGCTGGAAATAAAAACCTGGAGTTTTTGGTTCAGGTTTTCCTTATCAATCAATGTTTCGGCTTTATTTACAGCGGCTATCAAATCATCAGGGTTTACTGGTTTTAAAATGTAATCCAGCGCGCTAAAGCGGAATGCCTTTACTGCAAAATCATTGTAGGCTGTAATAAAAATCAATTTAAAGGGCAGGGTTTTGTATTTTTTCAACAGCTCAAATCCGTTTCCTCCCGGCATGTCAATATCCAGAAAAACCAGGTCGGGGCTATGTGTTTCAATCGCTTTTTCAGCCAGGTCAATATTCTCGGCCTCGGCTACCACCGTTACTGTTTTGCAATACAGTTTCAAAAGGCTGTGTATGGTTTCACGCGCCCTTTTTTCATCATCCACTATTATTGCCTTAATCATATATAATGCAAAAATACCACATTCGTGTCAATAAATTGACATCCGGCGGGTCTTATTTATCCAACGTAGCTTTATGTTGAATAACTGTTATGCCCTTGCATAGGGCACCACAAATGTAACTTTAGCACCTGTAATATTGCCATCAGTGTCTTTCATGTCTTCCATCATCACCCTGATATTCCGGTTCTTTTTATTCAGGTTCTTTAACCTGTCCTGTGTAATGCTTGTTGCCAGCGAACGGTGCCCTTCGCCTTTGTGGTTCAGGTTTTTTGTTGTTTCAAAACCCACACCATTATCCAAAACTTCAAAGATCAGGTCGTCGTTTTTCAGGAAAAAATTAATAATGATATTGCCTTTTTTATCCAGGCCTTTTAAACCGTGCTCAATGGCATTTTCAATAAAAGGCTGGGCCAGCATGGGCGGAATTTCAATCATCGCACTGTCTATGTTATCTTCAACATTGATGCTATAATCAAAGGCATCGTCATATCGCAGTTTTTGAAGCTTTAAATAATTTTCAAGTGTTGATAGCTCTTTCTCCAAGGGCACAAATTCCTCTCTTGAGTTTTCCAGGATAAGGCGCATTAAGCGGGCAAAGCCCGATAAATACCTGCCCGCTTCTTTTGGCTCGTTCCTGTAAATAAAGCTTTCAATCGCGATCAATGAATTGAAAATAAAATGCGGGTTCATTTGCGAGCGCAACAGTTGTTGCTCAAGCTGCATGGAACGTTGTTCGGCGCGGAACTTATTTTGCCGCACAATTAATACAAATATAATGATGGCCAGTAAAAACAACGCGCTCACAGCCCATATGATAATTTTTTGCTTTTTATGAACGGCGGCTGCTACCGCTTCTTTTTTAATTTGTTCCTGTTTTGCCGCAGTTTCTTTTTTCTCAAACTCATAATTCATTTCCGTACGCAACAAATCTTTTGTTTTTTCTTCATTGTACAAACTGTCCCTTATTCGTATATAGGTTTTATAGTGCTCGTGTGCTTTTTCATAATTCTTTAAATCCAAATAAATATTGCTTAACAGGCTTTCACCTTCCTTTTGATAATATAGGGCGCCAATTTCTCTTGACAGGGCAATACCCCTTATCACATAGTCAATAGCAGGTTTGTTTTTGTTTTGATTATGATAGACATTTCCAATATTCAACAAGCAGGGAATAGTTCCTTCCTTATCCTGCATCTCTTCCCATATTTTCAGTGCTTTAAACTCGGCATCCAGGGCAGCATCCCATTTACCCATATCCAGGTAAACGCTGCCCATATTGGTATAGGCATTTGCCACTCCTTCTTTATAATACCCATCTTGTACCAGTTTTAACGATTTGTCATAATACCCCAGGGCCTTATCAAAGTTTTGTTGCATCTTATACAATCCGCCCAAATTACTAAGGGTTTGGCTCATCCTTATGCTATCGCCCATTCTTGTAAAAATGGCAAGCGCTTTATTGTAATAATTGCCTGAGGCTGTAGGATCTTTTTCTTCTCTCATAAGCATTCCCAGGCTATTGTACGAGGTAGCAATCCCAAGGCTATCCTTTAATTCCTCCTGCAACTTCATGGCCTGAAAAGTATAACTTTTCGCTTTGGGATAATCTCCTTTGTCACTATAAGTTAAAGCAATACCACTCATTACCATGGCCATCCCCCGTTTATGCTTAAGCGCGGTAAGTGGCTTAAGTGCCAAAAAATAATAATCGAGCGCCTGGTTCAAATCGCCTTTTTGCATGGCAATGCTCCCCAGGGTATTATAGCATGACGAGATACTTATTTTTATATCATGTTTTAGCGAAAGCTTTAAAGAAATATCAATGTAATAGGTTGCCGAATCGTAATTTCCCGCATATATGGCTTTCCAGCTCAGATCATTCAACGTTTTTGCGGCAACACTATCTTTTTTCCTCCCATCGGTATTTTTCGAAAGCGCATCGTTTTGAGAATGCACCACATTACAAAAAACAAAAAGGAAAATGATCGCTATTTTTCTCATTTGGATATCTTACTACAAAATTAACCCAATATAACTACTCTCAAAATACATTCTTATCTGTAGTTGAAAATGGTTTTCCCCGGTAAATAATTTAAGGCATAAAAAAACCCTTGCTTGCAGCAAGGGTTTTGATTTTTAGTATGGTAAACTTAGTGCGACCCGCCATCATGCTCACCATCCGCCAATGGAACGGTTTGAGGAATAAAGTCGTGCTCAGCACCCGGCTTGCTATAATCATAAGCCCAACGGTGAACTACCGGTAAAGAACCTGGCCAGTTACCGTGAATGTTAGCCATAGGCGTAGTCCACTCTAAGGTATTTGAGTTCCAAGGATTTTGAGGCGATTTTTCGCCACGGAAAATGCTGTAGAAGAAGTTGAATAAGAACACGCATTGCGATAAAGCACCAAGGATGGCAAACACGGTTACAATCTCGTTAATGTCAACCAGGTTATCAAACATTGGGAAGTTTGAGTTGGTATAGTAACGACGAGGTACGCCTGCCAAACCTAAGAAGTGCATTGGGAAGAATACGCCGTAAGCACATACAAAAGTTAACCAGAAGTGCAGGTAACCTAATTTTTTGTTCATCATGCGCAAGAACAGTTTCGGGAACCAGTGGTAAACACCAGCAAACATACCAAAGATAGCCGACAGACCCATTACAATGTGGAAGTGAGCTACCACAAAGTATGTATCGTGTACGTTGATATCCAAAGTAGAGTCAGCTAAGATGATACCGGTTACACCACCTGTTACGAATGAAGAAACCAAACCAATAGAGAATAACATGGCCGGGGTGTACTGGATGTTACCTTTCCATAAAGTAGTAATGTAGTTGAAGGCTTTTACCGCCGATGGAATGGCAATTAATAAAGTGGTGAATACGAATACAGATCCCAGGAACGGGTTCATACCGGTTAAGAACATATGGTGACCCCAAACAATGAAGGATAAGAAACCGATGGCCAACATAGAGCCGATCATGGCACGGTAACCAAAGATTGGTTTACGGGAATTGGTAGAGATAATTTCGGATGTAATACCTAACGCCGGTAATAATACAATGTATACCTCCGGGTGACCTAAGAACCAGAATAAGTGCTCAAACAATACCGGGCTACCACCAACGTTATCCAAAGGACGGCCTCCAATGTAGATATCGGATAAGTAGAAACTTGTTCCCATGCTCCTGTCGAAGATCAATAATAAAGCACAAGAAAATAATACAGGGAACGATAATACCCCTAAGATAGCGGTAATTAAGATAGCCCACATGGTTAACGGCATACGGGTCATTTTCATCCCTTTGGTACGTAAGTTAATGATGGTAACGATGTAATTTAAACCACCTAATAACGAAGATACGATGAATAGAGCCATTGACACCAACCATAAGGTCATCCCTAATTTTGAACCAGGCATTGCTTCAGGTAAAGCCGATAACGGAGGGTAAATTGTCCAACCGCCTGATGCAGGACCATCTTCAATAAATAAAGAAGATAACATCACACAGCTCGACGCAAAGAAGAACCAGTATGATAACATGTTCAGGAAGCCCGACGCCATATCACGCGCGCCAATTTGGTACGGGATCAGTAAGTTAGCGAAGGTACCGCTCAAACCACCGGTTAATACAAAGAATACCATGATGGTACCGTGAATGGTAACTAGGGCCAGGTACATGTTAGGATCAAGAACACCGTCCTTGCCCCACTTATCGCCCAACATGGCATTAATAAACCCAAATTTTTCACCAGGCCATGCCAGTTGCATACGGAAGATGATTGACATCGTCATTGCTATAACCGCCATTACAACAGCTGTTAGTAAGAACTGACGTGAGATCATCTTGTGATCCATACTGAACACGTATTTGCTCACAAAACTTTCGTGATGCTCTTCGTGGTCATGTGCATGATCGTGGTGAACTGCATGTCCTGTAATTGTTTCTGAATGTGCGTTTGCCATTTTATATATCTTTATTTAGTCCAACAATTTTTTTATTTATTCTCCTTTAGCAGCCAGCGTTTTTACCGCTTTTTGTTTTGCCAGCCAGGCATTATAATCTTTTTCGCTCTCAACAACAATTTTCATTTGCATGTTGTAGTGAGAAGCTCCGCAAATTTTATTACATAATAAGATATAATCAAACTCAACCGGCTCCCTGTCGGCCGCAGAGCGGCTTTCGTCTTTAGCCCTGGCTTCATTAATACCAGCCATTAACTGGATCACGTAAGGGTCTTTACGCATCTCGGCAGTTGTTTTGTTTGGAATGAATTTGAACTCAGTTACCATACCCGGTACACAGTTCATTTGTGCGCGGAAGTGAGGCATGAAGGCCGAATGGATCACATCACGTGAGCGCATTTTAAATTCAATTTCCCTTCCTACAGGAATATGGAACTCATTTTTTACAATAATGTCATCATAACAAGCTGCATCCGTCGTATCCAAACCTACAGAGTTTCCTCCGTCAATCTGGCGGTAATCGGTAGATCCTAAGGTTTTGTCTTTACCAGCGTAACGCGCTGTCCAGTCGAACTGTTTCGCATATAATTCGATGGTTACTTTATTTGCATCGGTAGACCTGTCGGTAATTTCGTTCCAGTATTTTAAACCAAAAATAATGATGAAAGCTAACACTACTGCCGGCACAATGGTCCAGATCATTTCTAAACGGTTATCGTGAGCAAGGAACACCGCTTTCGTATCTTTTTTGCCCGCGTATTTATAAGAGAAATAGAATAAAACCGCGTTTGTTAAGATGAATACAACAATAACTAAATACATGTTGTAATCCCACAGGGTATCAATTTTTAACCCGTGTACCGATGCGGCTCCAGGCAAGGAGTTATCGCTCCAACGGTTGATTTGCCAGAAAAAGAAGGCAAAAAACACGAACATGAACGTCAACATGGCCTTGCCATTAAACGCATTATCCTTTTCGGTGATATGCCACTCTTTGGTTTTTTTAAACTCACGCGATAATTCGATAACGCGCATTAGCTGATGCACAGCAATGATTAAAAGTACAAGTCCGATTAAAATCAACAATTTCATATCTTAATTTTTTATAGTTCTTTAATAGTTTTCTTCTTTTTTGTAATTAAATCGAGTGGTGTAAGCTTTCTGACATAAAAGGGTGGTTTTTCACCGCTAAAGGACGTTTAGAAAGATTGTTCAATACCACATACATAAATAATCCTAAGAAGAATAAGAAATTGCCAAGCTCCATCCAGCTTAAACCGGTCCAGCTATGACCAACCGTGCCAGGCATTACAACCATAATAATATCGAGGTAGTGACCTATGAAGATAATGGTACCAACAAACATTAAGAAGAAGAAATTACGTTTGCTGTCGCGGCTCATTAACATGATCATCGGGAAAGCAAAGTTCACGAATAATACGGTCCACATTAAGGCTTTATAAGATTCCCAACGGGTTTGGAAATAAATGATTTCTTCAGGAATATCAGCATACCAGATCAGCATGAATTGTGAGAAGTATAAGTAGGTCCAAAGGAAAGAGATGGCGAACATCCATTTACCCATATCATGTACAGTACTTTCAGTTACAAATTCCAGGTAGCCTAAATGTTTTAACCAAACTATTAATACAGTTACCGTAATCATGGCGCTTACCCACATGCCTGAGAATACGTACCAGCCCATCATGGTAGAGAACCAATGCGTGTCAATGCTCATCAACCAATCCCATGCCGATGTAGAAGATGTTACGGCAAACACAACCATGAACCAGGCGCTTAATTTTACGTTTTTCCAGTGAAAGCCTTTTGCTTCTTCATGTCCTAAAGCGTCAGCATCCAATGAGTTTTGACGTAATTTCCAGGTAAAGATGATCCATGCGGCCATGTATAATAAAGTACGAATCCACCAGAATACACCAAAGTATCCAATTTTTCCTGCAATTACTTTATCATAGTTAGCTGAACCTTCGGTAGCAATACCATCTTCCATCCAGGGATAGATGTGGTGAACATGCACCTGACCTAAAATGAACAGTAATAATAAAAGTGACAAACCCCATGGTAAGTACCAGGTTACCGCTTCAATAATTCGTTTAATAGAAGTTGCCCATCCTGCTTCAGCAGCGTATTGCAAACCTAAAAAGAAAGACGCTCCTAAAGCAGTAGCCATAAAGAAGAATGATCCGGTAAACACATTGGCCCATGCACGCGTTCCGGCGTGGTAATGCTCTGCTTCATTTCCTTTATCCATCATAAACATCAGTATAATGGATACTAAGCCAATGGCCATCAGGATAAATGATGTCATTTTTGCTTTAGCCGGTACTACGAAATTTAATTTATCAGTATTCATATTAAAAGTTCTGTCGTATTTAAAAAATCGTTTTATTATTTATTTCTCTGCAACCTTCTTTACAGTTTCTTGCGTCATTGTAGTTTCTGCTTTTGCAGTGGTATCGGTTGCTGCCGCTTTAGGGCCTTGTAATTTTTGCACGTAATAAACCAGTTTCCAGCGTTCTTCCTGGGTTAAGATCCTTGCATGGTTACCCATTAAGCCTTTTCCGTAAGTAATGGAATGGAAGATCTTTCCTTCAGGTAAATTCTTTAACGGGCCGCTGTATGATGGAGGAGCTCCTGGTAATTTTAAACCTACTTTTCCATCACCTTGTCCGGTAGCACCATGACAGTGTACACAAAACTTACCATATAATACTTCACCTTCTTTTTCAACCGCTTCAGAGTAAGCAATCGGATTTTTTAAATATAATCCTGCCTGCTCATATCCTTCCGGTGTTTCAGGATAAACATATGGCATATATCCTCTTGCAATCGTTCCTTTTACAGGCATCATGGCATTGTATAAAGTATCGCCGTTCACAACATGGATTCCGTAGTATTCAACAGATGGGGAGCGGTACATATCGGGCATGAATTCAAAACCCGGACTGTTCACGTCTTTTTTACCACATGATGTAAAACCCGCAACCAACATAACTGCAAACGTTCCGCAAGCTACCAGTTTAAGATTTTTGTATGATAAGTTCATATCTTTGTGTTTATCTAATTAATATTTTGGTTCGATTGTAATAGTTCCTTTGTAGTTGATCTCTTCGGCACCATTAGCTTTTAATATTTCATCCGCTTTTCTCGACTGCTCATCGTTCAGCTCTAAATAGATCATGAATTTATCGTCAGTCGTACGTGGATCCGGATTTTTCGGACGGGCGCCCGGTACCAACATGCAACGTAACAAATACGTTAAAGCCATACCGTGAGCCGCGCAAAATACAGTTGCCTCAAAAGTAATAGGAATAAAGGCGGGGATATTGAAATAATATGCCCAGTTTGGTTTACCACCAATATCATTCGGCCAATCGTGAACCATCATGTACCACATCATCAATGTAGCTAACGACATTCCGGTGATACCATAAATGAATGAACAGATTGCCAAACGTGTGCGCGGTACACCAACTACAGGATCAATACCATGAACCGGGAAAGGTGTAAACACATCTTTAATACGAATTCCATCCGCACGCAATTTCTTGCAAGCCTCCATCAAAGGAACCTCATCAGAAAAAATGCCGTGTATAATTTGTTTAGTTGCCATATTTTTTAAGTTTTTAGTGTTGAGTCTGGTTTCTTGTTATCAAACACTTTACTCTTTTTATTTCAGTTTACTTATTAATTTTTACAACGTTGATCTGTCAACTTTTTAATGATGATCGTGTTCGTGCGCAGCAGCCAGCTTTTTATGCTCTTCGCCCGATGCTTTTAAAATTGATTTTAACTCGGCCTGTGCAATTACCGGGAATGTTCTTGAATACAATAAGAATAACACGAAGAACATACCGATGGTTCCTACGAAGATACCCACATCAACAAATGATGGTGTATAGGTATTCCAGGTAGATGGTAAGTAAGTACGGCATAATGTAGGAACGATAATTACGAAACGCTCGAACCACATACCAATGTTAATCACAATAGAGATAACGAATGTAAACACCAAGCTTGTACGCAATTTCTTGAACCAGAATAATTGCGGCGAGAAAACGTTGCAACTCATCATGATCCAGTACGACCAGGCTAAAGGACCAGTAGCCCTGTTTAAGAACGCGTATTGTTCCCATTCAACACCCGAATACCAGGCTACGAATAACTCGGTTAAGTAAGCTACCCCTACAATGGATCCTGTTACAATGATTACGATGTTCATGTACTCCACGTGTTTCACCGTTAAGTACGCTTCTAATTTATATACTTTACGAACGATCAACATTAAGGTCAATACCATGGCGAATCCTGAGAATACCGCACCCGATACGAAGTATGGAGGGAAGATGGTGGTGTGCCAGCCCGGAACTACCGATGTGGCAAAGTCAAAGGATACAATGGAGTGTACGGAGAATACGAGTGGAGTTGATAAACCGGCTAATACTAAAGATACCTCTTCGAAACGGCTCCAGTGGCGGGCGCTACCGCCCCAACCAAAAGATAACAGGGTGTACGCTGTTTTCATACGTGGTTTAATCACCCTGTCACGGATCATAGCGAAATCAGGAATTAAACCAATGTACCAGAATACGATGGATACCGATGCGTAAGTTGATACCGCAAACACGTCCCATAATAACGGTGAGTTAAAGTTTGGCCATAAGGAGCCGAACTGGTTTGGTAAAGGGAATAGCATGTAATCTAACCAAGGACGACCTGTGTGTAAGGTTACGAAGATAGCCGCGCACAATACCGCGAAGATCGTCATAGCCTCAGCCGAACGGTTAATGGCCATACGCCATTTTTGACGGAACAATAACAATACCGCAGAGATCAATGTACCGGCGTGACCGATACCGATCCACCAAACGAAGTTGGTAATATCCCATGCCCAATCTACCCCGTTATTAGAACCCCAGGCTCCAACACCAACGCCAATTGTGTATGACAAACATCCAATACCCCACATAAAAGCCAGCGAAGCAATAGTAAATAATACATACCATGTTCTGCTTGCCTTACCTTCTATGGGCGCAATAATATCATCGGAGATGTTTCGGTACGTTTTAGTGCCGATAATCAATGGTTCCCTTATCTGTGATTCTGCGTGCATATTATTTTAATTCAGAATTTATAATTTAATTTTTTATTAACTTTTTAATTATGCGTGATGTTCTTCTTTGTGACCTTCCGCTTTTTCTTCGTGATGAGCAGCGCCATGCTCGGCATGGTTATGAATCGCTTCATCCTGGTTCCTTACTTTTAATAAGTAAGATACAGTAGGTTTGATGCCGATCTCTTCAAGCAAAAGGAAGTTTTTGTCATCTGCCCTCCATGCGTTTACCTGTGATTTTTCATCGTTCAGGTCACCGAACATGATGGCGTTTGTAGGACATGCTTGCTGACAAGCCGTTTTAACCGAGCCGTCAACCATTGGCATTTTAGCCGCTTTAGCAACCAGCTTACCAGCCTGTACACGTTGAACGCACATTGAGCATTTTTCCATAACCCCACGTGCACGAACCACTACATCAGGGTTCAACACCATGCGGCCCAAATCGCTTTGTGCTGGGTTAATATCTGTAAAATCAGGATTTTCGTTGTAGTTAAACCAGTTGAAACGACGCACTTTGAAAGGACAGTTGTTAGCGCAGTAACGGGTACCTATGCAACGGTTGTAGGTCATCATGTTCAATCCTTCTGTACTGTGTGATGTTGCCAATACCGGGCAAACTGTTTCGCAAGGCGCGTGGTTACAGTGTTGGCACATCATCGGTTGGAAAGTTACTTTCGGGTTAGCCGAAGGATTTTCCATGTCGATGTACATTTTTTTAGTTTCTAATAAACCATGCGCGTTAGCCGATTCTTTGGTCACATCGGAGCTGTAGTAGCGGTCAATCCTTAACCACTCCATGCTACGTGTTTTACCAACTTCTTCTTTACCTACAACGGCAATATTATTTTCTACCTGGCATGATACTACGCAGGCCGCACAACCAATACAAGAAGTCATATCAATGGTTAATCCCCATTTATGGTTCATGCGTGGATGCGCATCCCACAAATCAACATCGTTGATTGGTAACTTACCGCCACCATGAGCTGCCAAAGTAGTTGCAGGGTTCCAAACCTCTTTTGGTTTATCTTTGTATTCTTTTAAGGATACTTCGCGTAAAATTTGCTCTTCGCGGCCCATGATCGTATGCTGGATCTGAGTAGCGGCAAAACGGTGTGTACCAACCTGGCTTCCAACAGCAGCTGTATAAGCGACATTCTGGATGGTATCATTGATAACCGATACCAATTGGAAAGCGTTAACACCAACACCTGAAGCTACTTTTAAATTCTCCAGAGTGCGGCCATAACCTAAGGCTAAACCAATGGTACCCGGAGCCTGGCCTGGTTGAGGGTAAACAGGAACATTTATTTTAACACCACCTACCGTCAGCTCAACAATGGAGCCGTCAATATCCTGGCGCAGCATTTCGTTCAGTTTTAATGCCTGAACATCCAAAGGCGACATGGTAATGTAGTTGTCCCATGTTACTTTTGATACCGGATCAGGTAATTCCTGCAACCAAGGATTGTTGCTTTGGTTACCATTACCCATTGAAATTTTTTCGTAAATCACCAATTCAAAGGTTCCGCCTTTAGCAGACGTAGCCATTGAAGCGGCTTTATTGTAATCAGCTGTAGGAAGTGTGGTTGTTTCGGCAACCGGAGCTGCAACTGTTGCATGGTGCGCAGGTGCAACAACTTTTGTTGTATCAGCTGCCAATTCGCTTACTACTGCCGCAACACCAGTCATAACCGGCTTACCGGCCGAGTCAAGTACTACCGGAGCAACAGGAACTTCTTTGTAAACCGATACTTTTAATACACCATCGTGTAAAGTATGCGCCCAGAAAGAAGCGAAATCTAAATATTTACCTTGTTGAGGGAAAATATGATTGTTCCAGTAACCTTGCAGGTACGATAAGTAATCGGTTTTAACACCTGCCCATTTTAATAAAGTATCCTGTGCCTGGCGTGTCCCCTCATAACGAGGCGCCGCGAAGATAGGGTTGATGGTTGGCTGTTGTAATGAATAGTGGCCATGTTTAGGATTTGCATCACCCCATGACTCTAAGAAGTTATGGTCAGGGCAAACATAATCAGCCATAGCAGCTGTTTCGTCAAGCACCTGTGCAAAAGAAACTTTAGTAGCCACTTTTTTATACGCCGCTGCAAAGTTTAAAGAACCAGGAGCGGTATAAACAGGGTTACAGTTATACGTAATTAAGGTACTTACTTTACCTGCATTTAAATCCGCTACCAAATCAATGAATTCTTTATCGTCGGCTTGTTTTAATTTAAAATAGTTGTTGTTATCTACAGTAGTACCGTAGTTATCCAACATTTTATTGATACCTGCCACTAAGGTTTGGCAATGCTCATCGTTTGAACCACAAACAACTAACGAGTTTCCTTTGTTGGCTATTAATTCTTTTGCTGCTTTTTCAAGGCCTTTAGTGGCTTCGGCGCTGGCTAATTTAGCGTCAGCCGAAACTTTTGAATTTCCGGTGGCTCCTGCTACTTCGTTGTATAAGGCAACCAGTACTTTTCCAAACTCCGAAGGTTTCACCATATAACGGTAATCGGCATTAGACCCCGTTAAGGATAAATTGGCCTCGAACTGGAAATGGCGGCTCATGTCCGTGTTCTCACGGTTAACTTTACGGCCTTTTGAATACTGTGATGCAAATTCAATCGGGTTTAACCAGGTTCCTAAGAAATCGCAACCTACTCCGATGATTGTTTTTGCTTTAGAGAAATCGTATGAAGAAATAACGGATTTACCGAATACATTTTTATTAGCTGCTTTTAATGCCGCGTAAGAAATGGCGTCGTAAGTAACGTGTTTGGCACCCGGGTGTTTTGCCAAGAACTCGGCAATAACCGCAGTAGTTGAAGGGCTGATGATGGTAGAGCTAAGAATAACCGTTGTACCGGTTAAAGCTTTTGCAACGGCTTCGTCTACATTTTTCCAGGTAGTAGGGTTTCCTTTAGCCAAAGGTCCGTTTAAACGGGCACCATCATATAAACTTAATACTGAAGCCTGGGTACGGGCAGATGAAGCGCCATTGGTAATCTTTGACATTTCATTTCCAACAACCATGATCGGACGACCTTCCCTGGTTTTAACCAAAACAGAAGAATAGTCATGTCCGTCGTAAAAAGTAGAGGCGTACCAGTTTGCAATACCAGGAGTAACTTCTTCAGGTTTTACAACATAAGGAATAGCTTTGTTTACAGGAGTTTCGCAGGCTGCCAGGGCAACTGCTGCGGTAGAGAAACCCATTACTTTTAAAAAGTCGCGACGGCTGGTTCCTTTTTCCTCAACTTCATTTCCTGCAAGGAAATCACCGATAGGTAACGGATCAGCAAACTCGTTCTTTTTGCTTTGTGTAAATTCAGGACTGTCTGTTAATTCAGGTAATCCTTTCCAGTATTTTTTTGACATAGTCATCTGTGATATTTCTTTTATTACCGGTTTCTAAATACTAATAGTGACATTTTGCACATTCAAGTCCGCCGATCTTGTCAACCGTAAACTTAACATCATACTGTCCTTTATATTTTTCTTTTAAAGCTTTGTGCAAGCGGTCGTAGTATGGATTTCCTTCCATGGCTACTTCCGTTTTGCGGTGGCATTCAATACACCATTTCATGGTTAACGGCGCTTTTTGCTCCGCTACCGTCATTTTCTTCAGATCGCCATGGCAGGTAGCACACTCTTGTTTACCAACTACAACGTGCTGTGAGTGATTAAAGTAAACGTGGTCAGGCAGGTTGTGAACTTTGATCCATTTGATTGGGTTCTGAGGCCCATCGTAAGTTCCTTTTTTAGCATTAAAACCTGCTGCTGCGTAAATTTTAGCAATTTCTTTTTCGCCGGTTACAGCGCCTGTGCTGATCCCTTTGTGACAGTTCATACACACATTCACCGTTGGGATACCCGCGTGACGTGATTTTTCAACCGAGTTGTGGCAGTACTGGCAAGCGATCTCATTATCGCCGGCGTGAATTTTATGAGAGAATTTAATTGGTTGCTCAGGTTTGTAACCTTTTTGTGTTTCCCAATCGTAGTATACACCCAGGTCAAAGCAGGCATTCCAGCATGATTTCATTCCTATGCACATAATGATGATAGCGAACACACCAACTAAACGGCGGTTACCGCTGATCCAGTGTTTTACTTCCTCGCCAAAGGTCATATCCGGATTCTCAGGTTTTCCTTCGTTGCGGTTGTAAGAGTTTTGTAAAGAGTGACGAACGCTGCGTAAAGCGCCAATGATGAGGGCTAAGATAACGATGCCACCTAATAATAAATACAATGGGTCAATTCCGCCTGTTGCTTCTGCCGATGCCACATCGCCACCGCCGGCTGTTGTTGCACCGGTTGTTGTACCCGGAGGAGGAGGAGGATTTTTAACGTAGGCTAAAACCGCGTCCACATCAGCATCAGTTAACTGGCCTTCAAAAACAGTCATGGCAGCTTTGCCATTCTCGTTATAAATCTTGTTAGCGTAAGCATCGCCCGATTTGATCAGCTTTTCGTTGTTCATGACCCATTTGTGCAACCAGTCGCCTTTCGGAGCACGGTCGAACACACCAGCTAAACCAGGGCCTGTTAGCTTCTGGTCGGTAAGGGTATGGCAAACTGCACAGTTTTGCTTAAAAATTTTGGCTCCATCCTGCGCTTTTAATCCAAAGGAAAAAGCAAAAAACAGGAAAACCGCGCCAAACAGGGATTTTAAAGAGAAATGAGACATATGATTATGCATAGATTTGTATCTAAGTTTTTGTGTGGTATGGCACCTTAATGACATTATAATGACAAAAATTTCCGCACAAAAATAACAGAATGTTATATAACTAGGTAGTAAATTTTAGATTTTATTAACACATCTGTTAATTTATAATAATTCTAAATAAGAGATGAAAAACAGAGGGAAAGCCTATCCTAAATGGTTTTGGACGATACGAGATTTTGAGTGGATAAAAGTAGTTTTTTTAAAGATAAACCTAAAAAAATAGCCCGCAAATCAGTCTTCCCAATAATCAATAATCAATCCATCGGAAGGGCTAATGCCAATAGATCTTTTCTCTATTCCAAAACTAATAATCAACGCGTCGTTCAAAAACTGTTCGTCTTCCCTGCTTAATTCAATGGCATCAATGGTTCCACCTATCACATCGGTCCACATTTTAGTAGTGGAAGCGTCAATCGGGATCATTTTGATCTTATCGCCAAATTCCTGTTTCAGGGCATTTTTTTCCTCTTCAAAATTAAAGTCGTTCAATACATCAATGCCCGTACTTTCTTCGTTACAGGTAATTACCAATGAGGTTTCGTCGGTAAACAGCAGTTCCACATTATCAATAAGGTCAACCTGCGCATCGGGATTAAAGCGGTTTACCCAAAAATAAATAACAACCTTTTTAAGTGTTTTGCCTTCGGCAGAGGTGAGGAGTTTTAGCTGATGATCGGTGAAATGCATAATTAGCGATGAGTTATGAGTGATGAATTATGAGATGGGTTATAAATCATGAAACTCATAACTTATAACTCATCTCTCTTAACTTTTAAAGAGAAAGCCAGGCCTTAGCCGCTGTTCCCATAATGACTGTTTTTTCTGAATCGGAAAGCGGCGCTTCACGCACCAATGTTCCCGGAACTGCCTCGCCCAAAGGGAAAGGATAATCGGAGCCCTGCACCACTTTGTCAACCCCCACCAGGTCAATAATGTATTGCAGCATTTTATGGTCGCACACATGCGAATCGACCCAAAATTTTCCCAGGTATTTTTTCGGGTTAAACTCATTATCAATGGCCACCAGGTCGGGGCGGCATTCCCAACCATGCTCAATGCGGCTAATGGTAGGCAAAAAAGAGCCACCACCATGCGCAAAACATACTTTCAGGTTCGGGTATTTTTCGAAAATGCCTCCAAAGATCATAGAGCAAATGGCCCGGCTTATCTCTGCCGGCATACCTACCAGCCAGGGTAGCCAGTATTTGGTCATGTGCTCCTGCCCCATCATTTGCCAGGGGTGTACCAAAATGGCGGCATTCAATCGTTCGCAGGCTGCCCAAAAATCATGAAACTGCGGCTCGCCCAGGTTAATGTTGTTCACATTGCTGCCTATCTGTACGCCTTTAAAACCAAGCTTCATGCAACGTTCCAGTTCCCACACAGCCAATTGCGTATCCTGCATTGGTACTGTTGCCAGTCCAATAAATTTATCGGGGTATTTACTAACGGTCTGCGCGATGTCATCGTTCAAAAATTGCGAAATCTCCAGGCAATCGTTTGGTTTTGCATCGTAACTAAACATCACCGGGATGGTGCAAATGACCTGCATGTCGGCCTTGTGCTCCGCCATTTCCCTGATGCGTACTTCCGGATCCCAGCAGTTCTCTACGATCTCGCGAAAACGCTTATCGCCCTGCATCATCCAGGCACGGCCGGGCTGATGATGGTCGAGTTGTATAAAATTTCCATAACCGAATTTTTTAGTGAAATCGGGGATGTGTTTTGGGATAATGTGAGTATGGGTATCGATGGTAAACATATATAATTACGAATTTTTACGAATATACGAATGATTACGAATATGCGTTTAGCGTTGATGGACAGGTTTGTGAAGCAATGTTGATATTATTTGCTCTATGGTGATAAGAAGAAATCAATAGCTGTAAAATAGTATTTAATTTTCGGTTCATTTTTATCAAAACACTATGCAGGGCATTATTCATAAAACCATTGATTATGTAAAACAGGAATTGGCTGATGCTGAAGCGGGGCATGACTGGTTTCATGTAGAGCGGGTTTATAAAACCGCTTTAACAATCAATGAAACAGAACAGGCCCATGAGCTGGTAGTTGCACTAGCGGCGCTGTTGCACGACATTGCCGACCCAAAATTTAACAATGGCGATGAAACACTTGGACCACAAAAAGCGGAACATTTTTTAAAATCTGTTAGTGTTGATGAGGAGATCATTGAGCATGTAAAGCGCATTATTGCAAACATGTCGTTTAAAAACAGTTTTGACGGCAATGCATTTACATCAAAGGAACTACAGGTAGTACAGGATGCCGACCGACTCGATGCCATGGGCGCTATTGGCATAGCCAGGGCCTTTACTTATGGTGGCTTTAAGAACAGGGTATTATACGACCCAGCCATAAAACCCATTGATCTCCACACCAAAGAAAGCTATAAAAACACCACTGCTCCCACCATCAATCACTTTTATGAAAAGTTGTTGCTGTTGAAAGACAAAATGAATACCACAACCGGAAAGGCAATGGCTGCCAAACGCCATGAGGTAATGGTGAATTACCTGGACCGGTTTTTTGAAGAGTGGGAAGGGAAATAATTCGCTCTCAATAACCTGTCAGGTTTTAAAAACCTGACAGGTTATTTTTTCAGCATCAATTCCTTAATGTATTTAACCGGCGCACTGCCATAACTCAGGAATTTTTCGTGGAACTGTTTCAGGTTAAATTTATCGCCTTCTTTTTTCATGAGCTCCGCACGGAAATCGTAAATTTCTTTATAACCGGTAAAGTAAGAGCATAACTGTACCTGTGTTACCGAAACGCGTTTCCATTTTCCTTCGGCTTCTGCCTGCTGTTGGAATGCTTCGTTTACCAACAAGTTCATGGCATCTTCCTTGCTCAGGTTGTTCACGTGCACGCCGTAATCCAAAATGGTATTGCAGGTAGTGCGCAAGTTCCATTTGTAATACATGAGCCACATTTCAGGATCATTATTTCCATAGCCATTTTCCAGCATCATGCGCTCTGTATAAACCGCCCAGCCTTCCACCATGGCACCATTGCCAAAAATGGCTTTGATAATGCTAGGCGATTGGTTGGAATAAATGAGTTGTGTGTAATGACCCGGGATAGCCTCATGGATGTTAAGGATCTGTAAAATGTAATGGTTATATTCCCTTAAATAACTTTCAACCTGCTCTTTGCCCCAGCCCGAAAAACTTCCTACATTATAATAAGTATTGCCATTTTTGTCGTAAGGACCAGGTGATGAAATGGAAGCGCCGGCAACGCCTGCCATATACGCCGGTTCTTTACGTACCACCAATGGTTTTGATGGATCAAGATAAATCAGGTCTTTTTCTTTTATAAAGTTAACCAGCTTTGGGATCTGGTGTTCAATTTCCGTTTGGAACGAATCGGCTGCCACGTGCTTTAACGAAATTTTATCGATAACTTGTTTGATTAGTTTTAAGGTATCGGTCGGTTTTGGCGTTCTTCCTTTTTTTCCAAGCGAAGCGTTTTCGGCCTGTCCTATGTATTTGTCCCAAAGCCCATCGGCCAGTACAAACATTTGAGCATGCAATTCTTTTTTATGCTCCAACGCTTTTTGATAAATCTCATTAGCAGTGTAACCCGACTGAATATCGAACTCAAACTTTTTGGCATAGAGCTCTTTTCCTAAACGGAAATTGCGACGATGATCTACCGGCGCAGTTTTCAACCATTTCACATAATCATTAATCGCCGCTATTGCTTCTTCGGCTCTTCTCTGGATAGCCAATTTTTCAGCCACATTCAAATGCGATCTATGTAGTGCGTCTTTTAAATCGGCATCAAACGTTGAGATACCACCTAAGTTCTGATCGATCGCTAATTCAGTGTGTGCCGTGGTAGGTCCATGTATGTTTTTCTTCGCCGCTTCGTAATAAGCCGGTATGTTTTTCATGCGCAGGTAAAAGTTATGCAGCCTGGTATCCAGCGAATCGTAATTATTGGCCAATATTTCAGCAAAACCGCCACATACATTATAGTCGGCCGGATTCCATTCATAGGCTTTAAGATCGGTAATGGACCACTGGGCCGATTTTAACTGGTTCTCTATCAAATAAAAATCGGTTTTATTATTATCGGACAAGGTGTTAAGGTCAAACTTTTTCAATGAATCGAGGTTTGTTTTGCAAAATGCCAATTCGGTTTGTCTTGCCGCTTCGTTAGGCACCACCAACACAGTGTCGTATTTATGATACCCCTGACTACTCGCCCAGCCCGGATATTGCCTCCACAGCTCTTCAATAAAATGCTCCTTATAATTATTAAAAGTTTCATCCTGGTTGATAGCTGCATCCGCTGTATGTTTTTCTTCGCCGCAGGAATTGATAATAAGTGCAATTGTCAAAAGGGAGAATAGTTTTTTCATGGGATAAATTTTATAACAAATGTAATATTTAAACCATAATGTAGAAATACCGGCCAATTGTGTAAACAAATTCACATAAAAGGCCTGTAATTCCTCTGTTTTTAGGAATTTTTACTGGCTTTTAGTTTGAATGTAAAAAGCAAACACTAAAATTAAGAAATCATGAGCAAGCAGGGAGGAAGAGATTTAGAAAGGGTTCGCCAGCAAAAAGCAGCGCCCTCGCACACAGGTGCAACACACAAAATTGAAACTGAAAAAAACAAAAAAGCTGAAGCTGATCTTAAGTTAAAAGATAAAGGTCAACATCGCAAATAAAGAAAGTTTGCCAGACTTTACTGTTAGTAATAGGGTAGTAAATAAGGCAAATCAAAAACCCATCCGCTCACTGAGGGATGGGTTTTTGCCGTTTTAAAACATAAACAAAACAATCGTTGAATTTTTAAATCTCACCCCGGAAACACAGAGAAAACCTTTAGTGTATTATAAATAATTTCTGTGCCCTCTGCGCCTCTGTGGTAAAAAAAGAACATTAGTAAACCACAAAGCTCACATCAATGCTATTATACACGCATGGCTGCAGGCCTTTAAAGTTAAGTTGAATAAATTGTTTTTCAAGATCAGCTTTGGCTTCTTTGTTGTTGGTAACGGCATTCACTTCTGTGACCTTGCCGTTTTCATTCACTGCAAAATAAATCGTAATTTTTTGTGTTTTTGCCTGCTGTTTCAACGCATCGGGCATTACCAGGCTTGTTTGAACTTTTTTGCTCAGGTTGTGAGTTAATGATACATTGGTGTCGTCGTTTGCATTTACAGAATAGGTAAAGCTCATTAACAGGGCGAAGATGAGGGTAATCGTTTTCATAGTAATTTGTTTGTTTATGCATAGGACGCCTGTGAAAACAAAAAAGTTACAGTGAAAAAGAAAAGTTGACAGCGATTAAAGAGATGAGTTAAAAGACCTCGCACCTTAGCCCCTCTCCAAAGGAGAAGAAAACAGAACAATAAGCTATTCTAAATTCTTTAAAATATTTTCGTCTACCATATTGGCCAACGTAACCTTTAAATTCGGTGTACGTTCCATTTCGCGTTTAATGGCAAAAACGGCTTCCTTGTTGCGGGCCCAGCTACGGCGGGCAATGCCATTGTTCACATCCCAAAACAACATGGATTTAAGTCTTCTGTCGGCATCAGCCGTTCCATCCAGCACCATGCCAAAGCCTCCGTTAATGACCTCGCCCCAGCCCACGCCGCCGCCGTTATGCAAACTGATCCAGGTGGCACCGCGGAAAGAGTCGCCTACAAAATTTTGCACAGCCATGTCGGCGGTATATTTAGAGCCATCATAAATATTAGAGGTTTCGCGGTAAGGCGAATCGGTACCGCTTACATCATGATGGTCGCGGCCTAATACTACCGGCGCCGAAATTTCTTTATTGGCAATGGCCTTGTTAATGGCTTCGGCTACTTTTACACGACCTTCGCTATCGGCGTACAAAATGCGGGCTTGCGAGCCAACCACTAAATTATTTTTCATGGCATCACGAATCCAGACGATGTTGTCGTTCAGTTGTTGTTTAATTTCAGCCGGCGCTGTTTTATACATTTCTTCCAAAACAGCTAAAGCAATCTCATCGGTTTTACGCAAATCATTTTCGTTAGCGCTGGTACACACCCAGCGGAAAGGCCCAAAGCCATAGTCAAAACACATGGGCCCTAAAATATCCTGTACATAAGAATTGTATTTGAAGGTTGCTCCTGTGTGCCCTCCTTTTTGCGGAGGGAGTTCCTTATAAATATCGGCCCCTGCTCTGCCAGCTTCCAGCAAAAAGGCATTTCCATAGTCAAAGAAATACATGCCTTGTTTGTTTAGGGTGTTAATGGCATTAGCATGGCGCACCAGTGTTTTTTGCACTTCCTCTTTAAATTTACCAGGATTAGAGGCCATCATCTCATTACTTTCTTCAAGCGTTAAACCTGCAGGATAGTAACCACCCGCCCAAGGATTATGCAATGAGGTTTGATCGGAACCGATATCTACCTTTATGTTTTCCTTTACAATTCGCTCCCACAAATCAACCACATTGCCCTGATATGCCAGCGAAACGGCTTCTTTTGCCGCCGTAGCTTTTTTAATGCGTTCAACCAGTTCCGTGAGGTCGGGATGCACTTCATCTACCCAGCCCTGTGTTTTGCGGGTATTCACGGCTTTAGGATTAATTTCGGCTGTTACAGAAACAAGGCCTGCAATTTTTGCCGCTTTGGGCTGTGCACCGCTCATCCCACCTAGTCCACAGGTAACAAATAATTTTCCCTGGCGGTCTTCTTCTGTTTTCGAAATTTTACGTGCCGCGTTCATCACGGTAATACAGGTACCGTGCACAATGCCTTGCGGACCTATGTACATAAAGGAGCCTGCTGTCATTTGTCCGTATTGCGTTACACCAAGGGCATTGTATTTTTCCCAGTCATCGGGTTTGCTGTAATTCGGGATCATCATGCCATTAGTGACTACCACACGTGGCGCATCCTTATGCGAAGGGAACAAACCCATGGGGTGCCCACTGTATAAAGCCAGTGTTTGCTCATTCGTCATAGTAGCCAAATACTGCATGGTGAGTAAATACTGCGCCCAGTTTTGAAATACCGCGCCATTGCCTCCATAAGTAATTAACTCGTGGGGATGCTGTGCCACCGCATAATCCAGGTTATTGCTGAGCATGTGCATGATAGCGGCAGCTTGTACACTTTTATGAGGATAATCGTGAATTGGGCGTGCAAAAATTTTATAATCGGGACGAAAACGGTACATGTAAATACGTCCGTAAGTGTTGAGTTCATTCAAGAATTCGTTTGCCAGTACAGCATGATGCTGTGGCTCAAAATAACGCAGGGCATTTTGAACCGCCAGCTTTTTTTCTTCGGCATTTAAAATGGCCTTGCGCTTTGGGGCGTGGTTGATGCTGGTTTCGTAAGCTTTTGGTTCGGGCAATGTTGCCGGTATTCCCTGTAATATGTGTTGTTGAAATTGTTTCAATTCCATAAGTATAGTTAGTGAGTTATTGATTTAAAGAATTATAGATTACAATAAGTTTTAGTCTGTGAATTTAATACTAAATGTTTAAACTTTAATTTACTTTATTTGTTAATCCATTATGACTAAAATTTCCATTTTTTGGTTCAGGAGAGACCTGCGGCTCGAAGATAATGCCGGCCTGTACCATGCCTTAAAAAAGGGCGGACCCGTGCTCCCGGTTTTTATTTTCGATCAAAACATCCTTGATAAACTGGAAAACAAACAGGACGGACGAGTGGAGTTTATTCATAATGCTATTTTAAATTTAGACACACAATTGCAAAAATTACATTCGGGTATTAAGGTCTTTTTTTCAACGCCCGAAAAAGCCTTCAGGGAATTAATTAAAACATACGACATTGAGGCAGTATATGCCAATCACGATTATGAACCCTATGCCAACGAACGGGAGGAGGCCATAAAAGAATTACTGGCAAAGCATAAGGTTGGTTTCAGGACTTACAAGGACCAATGCATTTTTGAGAAGCTGGAAGTAACCAAAGACGATGGAAAACCTTATACGGTATTTACGCCCTACAGCCGTAAATGGAAAGCAACACTGAACGATTTTTATGTAAAATCTTATCCTAATAAAAAATACTTTAAACACTTCATACAAACAAAAGCATTTGACATACCAACCTTAAAAGAGCTTGGGTTTAAACCAAGCGGACTGGAATTTCCGCCAACCACCATTTCCAAATCCATTGTTACTCACTACAAAGAGCAACGCGACTTTCCGGCCATCAAAGGCACCAGCCGGCTAAGCGTTCATTTGCGTTTTGGTACAGTAAGCATTCGCGCCCTTGCAAAACAAGCTATTGCATTGAATGAAACCTGGCTGAATGAATTGATATGGCGCGATTTTTACATGATGATCCTGTTCCATTTTCCACATGCTGCCAAAAATTCGTTTAAGCCTCAGTACGACCTGGTAAAATGGCGGCACAGTGAAAAAGACTTTACCGCCTGGTGCCAGGGGCAAACAGGTTTTGCAATAGTAGACGCGGGGATGCGTGAATTAAATGCAACAGGTTTTATGCATAACCGGGTGCGCATGATCGTTGCCAGCTTTTTAGTGAAAGACCTTTTAATTGACTGGCGTTGGGGCGAGGCTTATTTTGCCGAAAAGCTCCTGGATTTTGACCTGAGCGCCAACAATGGCGGCTGGCAATGGGCGGCGGGTAGTGGTTGCGACGCGGCGCCTTATTTCCGCATCTTTAACCCTACGGAGCAAACAAAAAAATTTGATCCCGATCATGTCTATATTAAAAAATGGGTTCCTGAGTTTGGTACGGCTGATTATGTGAAACCCATTGTTGATCACAATGCCGCCAGGTTGAGAACATTGGCTGCTTATAAAGAAGCACTGGCAGAGGACAAACAGATGAAGTTGTTTTAACTCACCACAGAGGCATAAAGGACACGGAGAAAAGAGAGCGCCCTTCGACTCCGCTCAGGGTGATACGAAAGGTTCAGTAATTTGGTGGCTGATCGCGACAAGTCGTGACCCAAAGCCCAAATGACATTAATGCTTGCTCATCAGCAGGCTTTCAATCAGGTCTTCGGTTTTCTTTTTATACTGCTCGTATACTTTTCCGGTTGCCGGACCATTGAAACCCGTGTAAATGGATTTGACATTATGGTCCCTGTCTAAAATAATGGTGGTTGGAAAAGCGGAAATTGAATTCAGGAAAGGGAAGCTTTCCGAAGCTTTTGCCTTACCGGTTAAACCTGTAATTAAAAACTCGTAGTCGGCGCCAAATTTTATTTTGGAACGCAGGGCATTGTTCTTGGCTTTTTCAAAATCGGTGGTGCGCTCATAAGCCAATGCTACAATTTCAAGTCCCTTACTTTTATATTGTTTATAAAGCTTTGCCAGGTAAGTGGTCTCATCCATGCAGTTAGGGCACCAGGTTCCCATAATTTCAATGATAACTACTTTATTCTTAAACTTTTCATCGGAGAGGCTAACGGTCTTCTTATTAAGGTTAGGAAATGAAAATGAAATGCGTTCGTTCGGATTTTTTAAATAGGTAATGCTTTCCGGATCTTTTAATTCAAACTTCTCGTTACGAACAGCAACCCAATCTTCGGTTCCCGAAATGCCGGCATAGAAGCGGCCTGTGAGCGAGTCGGCATCGCCTTTTTGAGCGGAGCTGTTGGCAAAGAATAAAAACGCGTGCGAGCCATCAAAGCAGGAAATGACCATGTTATTGTTTTGTACAACGCCTTCCAGGAAACGGTAATCGCCTGTTTCGGTTAAAAAGGTACCGGTAAGAATATTGCCTTTTTGGGTAAATACGCCTATGGCCTTGTATTCGTCTTCTTTTTTCGCGTTAAACGTCACTTCATATTTCCCGGTAAAATTAAGCACCGCTTTTTCCTTCCCGGCTATTACGGGCTCAGTTACAAAACGGTTTTTATCACCGTAATAGGCTTCAAAGGGAATCTTGTTCTTTTCTTTTTTAGCGTAATTGATCCAGGTGCCCGTAAGTGTGTCGTTTCGTAATTGTGTCCTGAACTCCGAATCAAATACCGGCATTTTAAAGATCACCGAATCCTTTAGAACAGTGATCTCGGTTACCTCAATTTTTTCCTCCGCATTACGAACTTCAATAATTGGCTTTCCTTTCACATAGCTTACATCAAAGTTAAATGGCAAAATGATCTCGTTCTTTTTTTCGCTAAGCGTTAATACACCACGCCATGTCCCGGCTTTAAAGCCCGTTTGTGCAAACGACAAAAATGCCAGGTGAATAAATAAAAACGTTAAGCAAGGGGACAGGACGATTTTCATGTATTTTAATTTGTTTTTAAAAATAGCTATTTAAATGCATTATCAGGCAGAAAAAACAAGATTGATATAGGCCCCGTTATCATTCCTGAACGATAATTTCGCATCAATCTGATCGGCCAGCGATTCTATCAGGGTAATTCCCAGGGAGGTTTCTTTCCTGTCCTGCAGGTCCTTAAATCCCGAACCATTATCGGATATGGAGATCTGGAGGGATTCGAAAATAACTTTCATTTGGATCTTTATCCTGTGCGACCCATCTCCTTGTTTAAAAGCGTGCTTAAATGAATTTGTAACTGCCTCATTTACAATAAGTCCTACAGGAACCGCTTTGGTAATGGGAATTTCAACGGCATCGAGTTCTTTAATGATCTCGACCTGTGAATGGAGCGGAAAGCCTTTTACCACTTCCTGCACCAGCTCTGAGAGGTATAAGGAAAAATTGATCTTCGACAGGTTATCTTTTTTGTACAACCGTTCGTGCACCATAGCTATGCTCATTACCCTGTTTTTGGCATCCAGCAAAAAGGTCTTGGTTTCATCGCTTTGGGCATTTTCTATTTGCAGGCTCAACAAACCTGAAATAACGGCCAGGTTATTTTTTACCCGGTGCTGGATCTCGGCCAGGAGGATCTCTTTTTCTTTTAAGGAGGCCGAAACGCCGGCCTTGGCTTCATGCTCTTTTTCGGAAGAGGCAATTACCTCATTGTTTTGGCGATTGATGAGCTTAACCACAAGGTATACCAAAAACACCGTCAGCACAACAGTGAGCCAGCTGTTGTACATGAGCAATACTTCATTGTCTTCAACACTTACTGTTATGTTCTTAAGGCTCTCTATATTTAAAAACCTTGCGGCAAAAAAACTAAAGAGCGTAATGGTAAAGAATATGATGGTACGGTAATCGGGTTTGTGCGGATTATGAATAAGCGCTATGCAAAAAATGACCGGGAAGTAATATAAATAGCAGGCCACCGACACATCGTAGTTTTGGTTTATTAAAAAGATGGTAACGTTGATGGAAATAACAAAGGCATAGGTTGCCAGGTTGTAAAGTCTTTGGGAATTGAACAAAAGGATCAGGAGACTGGAAAATGTAGTAAAACTTACGGTAGCAACCGGGTAAGCTCCACCTAAAAAGAATACTGATGTACCGCCAATTATTAGCCCTGAAATAATGATAAGTGCAAACAGGTTAACGACCCTAACCTCCCGCTTCTGATAAAAATCCAGCTCATCTTTAACCCCTAATTCAATCAGTTTTTTTAAGATCATGCCGGTTTGTATGTAGAATAAGGGTTTTTTATAAACAGTAAGCAATTTAACAATTCTCCCTTAAAAAATACCTGTACCAGGCAGATGTTAAATTTTCTACAACATAGCTAAAAAACGGGCACAAAAAATTCTTCATTGCCGTGTCATAATCAGATTGGGCTTTGCATGATAACACAAAACAGACATTTCATTAGTATGTAACAATGGTTCTGAATGTCAAATTGATCCTTGGTCTTTTTACTTTGGTAGTAGGAGGCAAACGGTGCAGCCAGTGCGTTTGTGTTTCGCCTTTCATAACCAATAAGCTTCCATGCTCAAGCAACAATGATACTGTTTCTTTTGTTTCTTTATGCTTGAACGAAAATTTTCGCTCGGCACCAAAGCTTAACGACGCGATGGCACCGTTCTTTTGCAGCATGGTTTCACCATCGCTGTGCCAGGCCATTCCTTCATCGCCATTATGATACAAATTAAGCAAGCAGGAATTAAAAGTATGCCCGGTTATTTTTTCCGTTAGCTGTTTTAGCTCCAGCAATTCCCGGGTCCAGGGCAAAGCATATTTTGTAGTTCCCGAATACGTGTAAGAAAAATCCCGATCGGCATACCAGGCCACCTTGCGTGGAGTAACAATGAGCTTCCCGAAAACCTGGGCCTGGTCGTGTTTCCATTCAATGGTATTAAATAACTCATTGAAAAACCGATCGGCCTGCTCTTTTTTTACTATATGTCCATAATAGTTAACAGTACCACCCTGCGGTAAAAGATTTGAAATTGTATCGTCGCTAAAAAGGTCCATGTCATGACAAAATTACTAAACTCATTTAGGATTATCAGGAATAAAATAATGTGGAAGCGATTTTAACAGAGTGAGGCAGTTTTACAGGATACTTGCCTATTTTTTTCAACAGATTAAGGCTCCTGATCTGGCATTTAGTTTTGGCTTTTAAACGGAAATAATGAAAAGCGAATTTGTTAAATAACCTGTTCCTTATTTCTAATAAAGTATTATTCTATGCATTCGGGTGTATAAAATCCCGGCATATCAAATAACATTAATTATTTATGACCATGAGTTTATTAAGTAACATTCCGGGCCAAACAGGAAGTCATGCAGGAGCAACTTCCAGGCATAAAGCAGAGTCGAGGCATTTAGCGGCCGTTTTATTTAACGAAGCCAAACAGCGTTTACTGGATATTAATAACTGGGGAAGGTTGTGCGGTAATGAAGGAACCGAGTTTCGCTTAACCGATGCAAAAGGAGAATTGCTTCCTGATTCGGCTCCGGTAGTTGGCAACCTCATCCGCATAAAATTACCGGTTTCAACCAGTCAAAAAGAGTTTAGATGGTTGAAAATAGAAAAATTTGAACATACCAAGGACCTGCTGCAAGATGAAGAATTATTTGGGTTTTGTGTTAAACAGGTTAAAGATCCTTCGGGTCGTTTTGATCGAAGCCCTAGTATGCACGTTAACAATGATTGTAATTCCTTTTTAATATGCCGTACCGGTTGCCTGTTAACAGCAGTGGAGTATGATGTAAATGATGTATCCCGAACTGAATCAATCTCCTTGTTAACCAGGCTAAAGTCCCAGGTCATTGCCGTTTGGTCAATGACGGGCCTTGTAAGGCCACAATGGAAAAAATTATTGACCGGTATTATAAAACCAACATTTACTTATGCATAACCTCGCTAATAAACTCATTAACTAACCACTAAAATCTTACGATCATGGCATCAAAAACATCATCAAAAAGAAAATCCCCCTTAAAAGAAAAAGAATCAACCGGACGTTTTGTAGCGACCAAAGGCCGTCAAAAAAATCCAAAATACAGTTTTGAAAACGATTTGGAATATTATAACAATGTGTATGCTGATTACAATTACATTCCTGGTGCCAGCAACGACTTTTATGGTTTAGCTCTTTAATATCATGTTTCGGTTGATCCAAAAAATAACAGAGCAGCTCATTGGCATGATGTCCTACTTTCCGGGATAAGTCCGGAAGTTATGACTGGAATTGCATACGGTGCAATGGCTAATTGTTGAAAAAAAGCCACAATTAAAAGAAAGAATGGCTCCTAAAGTACTTCCTTAAAATTCCTGAGTATTAAATTCTACAGGCTACACAATTGCTTACTGTTGTTGCCTTATGAAATCTTTTGTACAAAAGAAACGCGTTGTGCCGGGAATTAAAAAAGTCCTTTACCTGTTGTTGTTCATCGGTTTTTCTTTTCCTGAACTGCGATCTCAGAATATTGAAGCCAAAGTCATTGCCTATAATGCATTGGCCGGTGGCTTATCGGGTGGCATAGGCGCCCTCATTAATAAAAAGAAAGATCAGAAATGGCATCGGGCATTTATAAAGGGTTTTGTTGTTGGGCTTGGCGGTGGCACCATTGCTTACTCGGGCAAAAAATTAAATAGCCTAATTGCCAAAAATCAGAACCTGGGTTATGCATGGGTATCGCGGGCGGTATTTAGTGCTGGAAATTCCATTGTAGAGAACGCGGCTGCCAATCGCGATTTTTGGGCACAGTGGCATTACGATATTGGCTTTATACGCCTTGAAATTAAAACCAATGGTCCCTTTTCGGTTATACCTCGTTTTATGCCTTCTACTTTTGGCGGCATAGTATTTATGGCCTCCAACAGTCAATCGTTCGACGCAAGCACTTCGCTCCGCTCAGGCACGCTCACCTTCAGGACAGATCACATTCGGTATGCGCCAAACCTTGTAGCTTCAACCGCTTCCAATGGCGTTTTGTTTGTAGATACACTTACCGGCGGCGCTAATTTTTGCAATACCTATGCGCATGAAATGGGCCATGTTTTTCAGTTCCAGGAATTTTCGGGAGTTAATACCTGGTTTAATCCTCTTGCTCAAAAATGGAAAGCCAACTCAGCAGGATTTGATAAGCTAAGCAAATGGATCTATTTTGACTTTAATTACGAAATGATGCTGGGTAATTATTTCATTATCCAACGGGGTTACCGCGGACAGTTATACTGCAGGAATTACCTTGAGAATGAAGCGGAGTTTTTATCAGTTGGCAGAAGCGCTTGCTTTTCGCAGTAAACCAAACTGTTACTTCGAGTAATTCCGACCTCAGGAGGAATGTATCGAGAAGTGATTGATGGAAAAAAGTTCTCGATACGCTTCACTACGTTGCGCTACTCGAACTGACAAATCAAGGGTTATATTTTACCCATGAATGGTTAATACCGGCACAGGACTAAAAAATGCCATTTCATTGGTTATGCTTTGATAAAATAAATTGTGGATGAAGGTGTGCTTTTTAGGTTCTATGATTACCATGTCAATATCATGATGGCTGATAAAGAACAGTAACCCTTCGCTTACATTATTTTCGGCAATGATGTATGTTTTGTGAGTGGCATTCTCCAGTTTCTGCTCCACAAAGCAATCCACTTCCGATTCTTTGGCATCCAGGTCGTGCCCTTCAGGAATCACATGCAGGATTTGCAGGTCAGCTCCCAAAAGCGTATTGATGTACTTAACCTGGGTGAGGGTTGTGCTCTGTTCTATTTCGGGATTATAATCACAGGCATAGGCAATGTTCTGCACTTTTTTATATTTCACGCCCGGCGGTACAATAATGGCGGGAACCTCAACACGTTTTGAAACCGCTACCGCCGTGCTTCCAAAAAGGTTTTTCATGAATTTGCTGCCGTGGCCACTTATTCCCATCACGATCAAATCCACGCTATGCGTTTTTGTAAACTCATGAATGGATTCTGTTGCGTTGCCAATTTCAGAAAAATACTCAACACTGCTTATGGATGGTTCTTCCCTCCTGATCTTTTCGATCATTTTTTGAAGTGTTTCTTCGCTGTTGTTGGCCGCGTCTACAACCGTATAAGGTGTCATGCCAAACTCCGAGCTCATGACCGGAATTTGATCGATGTGCAAAAGCACGAGGCCTGAAGATAAATACCTGGCAAGTTCTATGGCGTATTCTAATGCGTTTTCCGATGTCTCTGAAAAATCGCAGGGTACCAATATCTTATTCATAACATTTAGTTTTAAAATAAGCAACCAATTTTTATACCCGGGGTTACTATATTGTACGAAAACCGATCTGGTTTAGTTCCATTTTACCACGCATTTTTTATAATATAATATCGTGTATTAGAATAACATCCCCCGGCCTTTGGCCATCCCCTTCAAAGGGGGAAAGGGAAAACAGAGTGAAAATGGCGGTTCGTCCGCCAGCTGGCGGATTCACTCCCACGCACTGTCCTAATACTATTTACTCTAAAGCCTGATATCTTCTCTTGTTCAATAATTTATTTCTTAGTTATATCCTATATTGATATATCAGCCTTTACAAAGCAGCGCGCAGGCCTGTCAAAACGCGGCGGCGGTGAGGTGTGAGTTTTAATTTTTTTAGTTGAGCCTGAAAAACCTTCAGTGTTTTTCAGTTGCGAAACTTAAAAATTAAAAGAGCGGGTTGCGATCGTTTTGACTTGTCTTTTTGTTTCTTTTTTGACTAAGAAAAAAGAAATAGAAAAATAGATTAATTTAAACATACATTATATTACAACATAACCCCAATACAAAAGCCATCTTAAAGAATAAGATGGCTTCCATAAAAATTGTATTATATTATAAGGGATGGTCGGCTGTTGCATGTTCCGCCCCTTCTACATTATCCGGCATTTTTTCAAGATCATGGTCTAAAGCGTACAACGACGCATTATCGGCATTTTCGCCACCAGCAATTTTGATCTTGTCTTTCAGTTTCATAGCCAGGCTTTCTTCTTCTGTTTGTTCTTTAATGAACCATTGCATAAAGTTCCAGGTAGCCCAGTCTTCTTCGTTATGAGCAATTTTCGCGACACGGTAAATGGCTTTGGTATTATCAACCTCATGCTCAAATACTTTTTCAAAACAATGGTTAATGCTCCTTGGGTTTTCAGGTGGCGCCGCTATGGCGGCTATCCTTACTTCGCCACCACGACGTAAAATATATTCAAGGAACTTCATCATGTGGTTTCGTTCCTCACTCGCATGTCTGAATAAAAAATTGGCAATTCCCGAATAACCGAGCCTTTCTGCCCATGCAGCATACGATAAATAAATCTGCGCGGCCTGGGCCTCTTTGGTCACCTGGTCGTTAAGCGCTTGTTCAAGCGGTATCGAAAGTCTGTTCGTTTCCATAATAATAGGTTTTAAGTAATGTATGCAAATTAAAAGCCTGTAACCTTGTATTTATAGCAAGCAATTGAGGAATAAATTCCCCATTATTTGGTGTTTTAGTTTTAAATAATCAGTCAAACTGTAGTTTATTGATCTCCACATCCGTCATTTTGCCATTAATTGTATACAGATCATGCATATACGGTTCATTCGTTAAAATTCCTTTAACCTTGATATTATCGGGCACTGCCGACAAGCCCTGGTACTCGGTAACATACTGCCTTATAACCTTAGCGGCATTTTGAGCAACCAGCAAATAAGCGCTTGTGGCTTTATTCAATTTATAAATGCAATATTCCGAGGTGAAAGCGATGTGTGTCATAAAAATTATTTTTTAAACTACAGTACTCAAACACAATACCAACAGGTTTATGAAAAAAACTAAAAATAATTTGCGTAATCAAATGGTTACACATATATTTGTAACCAAATAGTTACACATGGAAACCAGGAGAGATGTTTTTCAAGCCATAGCGGACCCTAACCGGCGCGAGATCATCAGCTTAATTGCTAAAGAGAAACTCACACTCAATGGGGTTGCCGAACATTTTGATGTAAGCCGGCCAGCCATCTCAAAACATATTAAAATACTAACCGAGTGCGGTTTAATTACCATTCGTCAAAACGGGCGCGAACGCTATTGTGAAGCAAAGCTCGAAAAACTGAACGAAGTGTCGCACTGGGTGGAACAGTACAAAAAATTCTGGGAAACCAAACTCGATGCCCTGGAAGTATACCTGGCAGAGTTACAACAAAAACCGAAACAAAAAATCAAATCCAAACCTAAAAAACATGGAAACAAAAAACAACGATGAGTTTGTAATCGTACGCACGTTTGACGCACCACGTCAACTGGTGTTCGATGCTTTTACAAAGCCTGAGCATTTAATACATTGGTGGGGTCCGGTGGGCTTTAAGCTGGAGGGCATAAAAATGGACTTGCGTGAAGGCGGGCAGTTTCATTATTCCATGAAGAACGACCAGGGCTATGAACTATTTGGCCTGTTCCTGTACAAAAAAATAAATGCGCCCGAGTGCATTGAGTTCACCAATGGCTTTGCCGATAAAAATGGCAATTGGACCAAAAACATGTTCCTCCCGGTATTCCCACAGGAAGTATACAATACTTGGACATTTACAGAAGAGGGCGGAAAAACAACCTTAACCTTAAAAGGAGTCCCTTACAAAGCGACTGAAGAAGAAATAAAAATATACATGAACCTGCGCGAAAATATGCAGCAGGGTTTTGGCAGCACTTTCGACCAATTGGTTAATTATTTAAAAAACATACAGTAAAATGACAACAACACTTAATACTACAAAGCGTGAACTGATAATGACGCGTACTCTTAATGCTCCTATAGAATTGGTTTGGGAGGTATGGACACAGCCTGAGCACATAAAGAACTGGTGGGGACCACAGGGTTTTACCAATTCCATTGAGGTGATGGAAGTAAAGGCCGGAGGCAACTGGGAATTTGTAATGCACGGGCCCGATGGCACCGATTATAAAAATAAGATCCAATTTGTTGAAATTATAAAGCCGGTACGGATTGTATACGAACACGTGAACGCCCCAAAACATACTACCACCATTAGCTTTACCAAAGAGGGAAATAAAACCCTGCTGCACTGGCATATGCTGTTTGAGTCGGAGGAACAGTTGGATAAAGTGGTGAAAACATTTAAAGCGGATGAAGGCCTGAAGCAAAACGGCGAAAAACTGGAAGCGTATTTACAACAAATGAAAAACAAATAAGTACATTAGTCACTCATCAATTAAAAAACACATTCATTATTAAAAACAAAAAAGTATGGTAACAATCAACCCTTATTTAAATTTTTTAGGCAATACCGAAGAGGCATTTAATTTTTACAAATCTGTTTTTGGCGGAGAGTTTGCCACCCTGCAACGCTTTAAAGATGTGCCAGGTACGGAAAATATTCCGGAAGCTGACAAGAACAAGATCATGCATGTGTCTTTACCTTTAGGCAATAACTGCGTTTTAATGGCTACCGACGCGCTGGAATCTGCAGGGCATAAGATAGAGATTGGCAACAACATTAACCTTTCCATTAATGTGGAAAGCGAAGCGGAAGCCGACAGAGTTTTCAATGGCTTATCGGCCGGTGGTAAAGTAGAAATGCCTATGGAAAAAACATTTTGGGGCGCTTACTTTGGCATGTTCGAAGATAAATTCGGCATTAAATGGATGATAAATTACGATTATAACCAAAAGTAAAATAATATAAATTAATCTGTCAGTTCGAGCGGGGTCGAGACGAATGAAAAGGTTCTCGGCTTCACTCTACGAGACAAAAATTTAACTATTGATTGTATGATGAACCAACCTTTTACCATAGAGCGTACCTACAACGCGCCGGTGGCGGCAGTGTGGAAAGCACTAACCGACAAGAATGAAATGAAAAAATGGTATTTCGACCTGGAGGAATTTAAACCCGAGGTTGGTTTCACCTTCGAATTTGAAGGTGGGCCCGAGGACCGGAAATACATTCATCACTGTGAAGTAACCGAAGCCATTGAAAATAAAAAACTAACCTATAGTTGGGCCTATGTTGGTTATGAAGGCTGCTCTTATGTGACTTTTGAACTATTTGCAGAAGGCACTCAAACAAAACTAAAACTAACACATGCCGGTTTGGAAACCTTCCCTCCTATTGCGGATTTTGCCAAAGAAAATTTCGAAGCGGGCTGGACCGAGATCATTGGCAAAAATTTAAAGGAGTACCTGGAAAAAGCCTGACAACGTTTCTTTGGGAATTTTTCTACTCATGTATCCTGTTATTTAAGTGGTATCAGATTATGGATTTATAGAATAGTATAAATCCATAACCTGATGGCCATGAAAAAGAAAGAAAAACAGTTGTTCCCGGGATATCCACCATATCCCGAAAGCGAAGACATTTATAAACGCGAAAAGGAAACCGACCTGGACCCGGAACAACCGGGCAAATTAAAAACAGCTGTCCAAAAAATCGGTAAACTCAACGAAAAAGATTTTAAAGACGATGTAACCGGCGGTGACCTGGATGTACTTGGTGCTGAGCTGGACGATGAACAAGAGGATATTGGCAGCGAGGACGAGGAAAATAACCTTTACAGTTTTGGCGGCGATAACCACCCAGATTAACTAAATCTTGATCCCTATTATCAATACATCATCCACCTGCTCTAAATTACCTTTCCAGTTTTCAAAGTTCTGATTGAGCAGTTGTTTTTGCTGTTCCATTGGCAAGTGGCTGTTCGCCAATAAAAATTCTTCCAAAGGTTTGTATTTGTGTTTTTTACCTTTCGGTCCGCCAAATTGGTCGGCATAACCATCAGTAAAGGTATAAATGAGATCTCCTTTTTGCAATTCAACCGTATGCGTGGTAAAAGGCTCATGGTCTTTAGGTGACTTGCCTACCGGCATTTTGTCGGCATTGTAACGAATAAATTCACCGCCACGAATAATATAGAACCCATTATTGGCAGCCGCGTAGTGCAACTTATTATTATTAAGATCAAGTGCCAGCAAGGTGCAATCCATCCCGTCCTTTCCTCCTTCGGCGCTACCATCAGTCTTAAGGGCATTAATTAAACGGCTGCGGGTGTGGTTCAACACATCGTTTGGCGCAGTCATCTTCTTTTCATTAATGGATTCATTGAGATATGAAATGTTGAGCAAACTCATAAATGCGCCCGGAACGCCGTGACCGGTACTATCGGCAGTAGCCAGATAAAAGAGTTTCTGGTTACCGGTTTCTGGCTTTTGGCTTTGCAAACCAGGAACTTTAAACCCCGAACCTGAAACCTCTGATGCCCAATAAAAATCACCACTCACAATATCTTTTGGCTTAAATAGCACAAAAAATTCGGGCAGATTATTTTTCAGCAATTCGTCGCTGGCCAATAAAGCGGTTTGAATGCGCCTGGCATATGTAATACTGTCTACTATTTCTTTTTGTTTTTCCTGGAGCGATTCTTTTTGTTCGGTAATAATTTTATTGGCTTTGCGGTTCTTTTTGTACTGCTTATATGCCAGTGTTCCCAACACCAGCGAAATAATAAGCGCAAGACCAACGATGAGCAGGATGAATTGCTGCTGCCTGTTTTCCTTTTCTTTTAACTCATTTTCCTTTCCAAGATTTTCTATCTCTATTTGTTTTTTCTCCGAATCAAATCGTTGTGTCATTTCATGCAAGGCATTTATGCTAAATGCTTTGGCCATGGAGTCTTTATAATGCTTTACCGTATCGGCATAATAATAGGCATTCATAAAATCCTTTTTTGCCAGGTACATTTCTGCCATGTATTCATACACATCTACCAGGTTATCGGTATACCCGGTTGTTTTGGCAATAGCCAATGCTTTCCGGTAGTAATGTTCGGCACCGGCATAGTCACCTTCTTCATTCAGCATATAGGCATAATTGTTATACGAATCTACCATGCTGTTACGGATATCACCTTTCTCATTCACGGCCATGGCTTTAAAATAATACTCCTTGGCTTTCTTTGGTAAATGCATCTCGTAGTAACAATTCCCGATATTATTGAGTGCCAGTCCGAGTGCAAACGTTTGGTGCTGCTGCTCTGCCATGGCAATAATTTTCTGATAATACTCCAGCGATTTATTATAATCTCCCAGGTAACTGTAAGATGCCGCCAGGCCCGAACAGACAGTCATTACTCCTTCCGAATCATGAATGGACCTGTAAGTAGTCAGCGACTTTTCATAATACTGCAAAGCAGTTTTATAATCGCGCTGCCTCTTAAATACATTGGCAATGTTGTTGAGCGAATGCGCAATTTTTTTGGTGAATTGATTCTTTTCAGCCAGGGCCAGGGCTTCCATGTGAAGCTTGAAAGCCTCCTCATTTTTTTCGCGGGAAATCAGGGCCAGCGCTTTGCTGTTAAGTCCCAGCCACAGGTAATTATCCAGCTTTAATTTTCTAGCGAAAAGGATCGTGGAATCGGCATAGGCTTCACCGGTTGAGGCATTGATGTCGCGATAAGCCCAGGCAAGCTCAGTATAAGAGGCAAGTTTAGCTGTATCTGTTTTTGCTTTTTTAAGAAACGCTAATTCTTCAGCTACTACCTGGGCATTTGTTTTCTCTTCCTGTGCAAACTGAACTGAAGGCAGCAATAAAAATAAAAGCGCAATTACTTTAAACCCCGGACTCATCATTTTTTATTCATTTAATAAATTAAATGTAACAAAAAATAGGATGATTCTTAAGCCTTTCAGTTATTTACGTGCAATTCCTGTTTAAACCAATTAAGGGTAAGGCTTCTTGCTTCATTCAGCTTATCGCCATACCATAAGTGGCCTTCCCCGTCGAATGTTATAAATGAATTCCGGATCCCGTTCGCATCCAGCTTTTGCTTAAAGCGTTGAACGCTTACATAGGGCACACCAATGTCTTTTGTACCGTGAATGAGTAAGGTTGGTACAGCATTGGTTACATTCCAGTAAGGGCTCGCTGCTTTATAAGAAGCGGTGTCCTGTGATGTATGCAGAGGGCAACCGGCATACACCTCAAACACTTCGTGTGCGCTATTAATGGCCAATTGGTCGGGATCAATAAAGTTGACGGGTCCTGCCCAGGAGGCGCAGGCTTTGATCTTATGATCGGCATTATAGGTATAGGCTGCCATCATCGACAGGTGCGCGCCGGCGCTCTGCCCTACCAGGCCGAAATTATCGGCTGAGATTTGCCATGTATCCGATTTGGAAGCGATAAAATCAATGGCTTTGCGCACATCTTGCATCAATTCAGCATGGTGCTGATGGGTAATGCTTGATGCATACCTGTAATTAATGGTGGCGCAGGCAATACCATCGTTCGAGAACTTTTCTATTTCCTGTAAGAACACACTCCTGTCGCCCATTACCCAAGCACCACCGTGTATGAAAATAACAACGGGTGTACTGGTACTGCGGTTCTTTGGCAGGACAATATCCATTTTATTGCGCCAGTGTTCCCCATAAGGTACTGCCAACAAGGTTTGTTTTTTGTCAGGATCCAGGGCTTTTTCCTGCAGCTGTTCTATTTTTTTGCAGGAGGGTAGTTGTAAGAGCAGCACAACTACCGGGAGAAGGATGCGGCTTCGTTTCATATGCATTGTTTTTTGGTATAAGGCGTAAATGAAAAAAAGTAACAGTTTAACCGGTAAGCACTAATTCCTTAGTGGAATCTTTGCCTTTTTTAACCGCCTTTTTTCCGTAGTGACCGAAAAACGCCGCAACGGGCCTGTAATCTTCGGACCTTCGTAGCAGAAAACAGATAAAGAGAATTTAAACCTTAAATAACATAAATCATGAAAACACTTATTATTATTTTAACCACCCTTCCTTTTTTAAGCTTCACTTTAAAGGATGACAACACATTAAACAACACCAACGTGTTGGAGAAATTTGTATTCGGTGCCCCAAAAAGCTCTTTTAAAGACCTGGCGCTCGAAGTTGAGAATAAAAGCGCACATTTATACACTATTAACCCTGCCGAACTAAGCATACCGGGTGTTGAGTTTGAATACATTCATGCTGCCTTCACAAAAAACAAACTATCAGCTATTACCATTTCAACTAAAAATTCCACACGTGGTTATTTTCTTAAATACCTGAAAGATAATTATGGTGCGCCAGCCAAAACCAGTACAACTTATGAGTGGGAAGTAAAAAATGTAAGGATTGTTTATGAACCATATAAAACTGGTCATGACGCCTCTGTTAGCTTCTTACCAGTTTAAAATGCAATGATCTACGCTTCCCAATAAATTCGTGTTATACGAAAAAGTAGTGGTAAGGATCCCGCGCAGACTGATGAAACTAATCGGCTGCTAAGGGATCCTTTCTTTTTTTACACTGACAAATGAAAAGCTAAAATACATGATGAAGTACTATTTCACATAGCCGGATAAAATGGTAACGCGTAGAAACTTTTATTTTTTTGGAAATGAAGCGTTTCATAAACCACTTTTTTCAACCACGTTCTTCAGTTTTTCCAGTACCATTTCCCAGTTCTTCTGGGAGTGCACACGCATCTCTTCCGACTCATTATTGTCCTGCGACAAGGTAACCTCTGTTTTATTGCCTGCCTCTTTCAGCTCAATGGTAATGGTATGGTAGTTTTCGGCAATGTCCAGTTTATCGGAGGCCGGATTAAAGGTATTATAGCGCAGTAATTTTCCCTTTTCCACATTCAACACATAACCTCTTTCCTCAAAAGGTTTTCCTTCCCATTCCCCGGTAAATGATATTTTGCTGTCGGGTTTAAAATCCGATTCCACATCGGCACCAAACATATATTGTTTTACTTTAACAGGATTGATGAGGGCGTCCCACACATCGTGGGTTGAAGCGTTGATGGTAATTTGCGCTTTAGCAACAAGATCTTTTGTGTTCATGGTCTTTTTGTATTGATTCCATGCCTCATCAAATCAAATGCCAGCAACCTGTTACCAAAATGGGCTTTTATAGTCGGGGTCATCAGGATCAATCACAACGATCCTGAACCCCACAAAAGGCGACATGCGTTGTGCTGTAAACTCATTTTCCAGTCTATTATAATCCTGCTTACTTTTCCAGCTCAGGCCGGCAAGCCAGATTTTGGAAGAGTTTTTTTGAAGCACCATTTCCGACACACGACCTGTTTTTCCAAGCACTTTCATGCGTTGAGTATAAATGGTATCCGCATTGACCGTCTTGTAATACTGAATGCCTTTGTTGAAGAAATCCATAAGCTCTTTTTCATTCCAGCCGTAGCGGTTGGTGGTGAAAACAGGATAAAGCGAATCGATCCGTTTCAGCCGCTTCTTTACAATGTCGATGCGGTGTTCAAACGATCCGTCAACAAGGCGCTCTGTTTCATCATAAATGGTATTATATCCTTTTTCATAAGCAATTTTGGCGTATCCTTCGCGGGCTGCCGCTATCCAATCTTCGTCGTAAGGCAGCCTGATCTTCAGTGGCTTTATTTTCAGGCGATGCTGCTTAATGAAAAGAGCTGTTTCTTCTTCGAGCCATTTGCAAAACAGCCCCGCGCCTTCCCGGGTAATTGTCACTACAGGGAAATCATTGTAGGATACATCCTGAAAATACAGTTCCGCAAGGTTCATGTAACCATACACCGCCCAGTTTTCAGGAAACGCCCTTGCCGTTAAATAGTCATTATCCCGTTTTTGGGCCAACAGATCGGCCAGAAAAGTCCTGTATTCAAGGTTAGTGATTTGTACATTCCGTATCCTGAAAGCATCGTATATAAGCTGCTTGCCGACATAGGTCATTTTATTGGCGGGCACATAGGTGTACAGGTCTTTATCGGATTGTATCAGCTTCAGAATCATCTGCTCTTTTATACTTTGGTAAAGCGCCTTGTCTTTATCAGCCAGGTAAGGAACAGTAACTTGTTTTTCCTGAGCTACAGCAACCAATTTCTTTGATGCTGCAGAATCCTGGGGGGATATGCGGATCAACAACTTAGGGCGCCCAAACGTATCGGGTTGTTTTATAATGGCATCCGCACCATCAACCGGCACACTGGCAGCTTCTCCTGCAGGATGAGAGCCGGCTTCCACTGTCGTTCTTAAACTACCCCAATTACCTGGCGTTTTACCTCCTTTAACCGTTTCGGGTCCTGGCCCTAAAACATACCAAAGCAGCAACAATAGACAAACAATACTAATGGCGAACACCACATAATACCATTTAGTTCTGCTGCCTGAATTATTTTTTAAACGTTTTAAAAGTGCTTGTTCTTTTGAGGGATCAGGTTTCACATCATATTCCTGCGTCAGCACAAACCCAGCCTCCTGCTCATTTAATGTGACGCTGTTCTCCTCAAGGTATAAATCCCTGAGCAATTCATCCAGTTCGTGTTCATTGATATGTTCCTGTTTTTTCATGGCTTAACTATTGCTCACGCATTCGTTTACTTTTTCAACCAGTACCTGTTTGGCGCGCATGTAATATACCTTAAGCTGTTCAGTCGGTTTATTCACGTAACGTGCAATATCATCATACGAAAAATTCTGGGCTTTCATTAACAGTAAAACACGCTTCCAATCGTCGAAACCGGCCAGGATCATTTTAAGGCATTTCATGTGCAAACTGTCTTTTTGATCTGTAGCGCTGCCATTATCGACCGGAACGATACTGCCGTGCTTTTCTTCGAGTTCAACGGTTTGCACCTGCTTATGTTTTTTTGCCTGATAATGGTTCTTAAGGTTATTGATGAAGATGCGGAACACGAAGCCATTGAACTTGCTTTCGGTTTCAAATGTATACTTATCAATAACCTCCATTACTTTATACAAGGTTTTATAAACCAGTTCCCAGGCTTCGTCTTCGTCCAGGTTCCACCGCCCCACAGCAAAGCCATACAGTTTTTTTCCGTAACTGTTATACAGGAGTGTAATAGCTTGTTCATCTTTCCTGCGTATATGTTGTACCAGTTCAATCATAAAACGGATTCATATCTTCCACTAAATTTAAGCAATTTCGGCTGGTTTCTTTATATAACAAAAACAGGTAACAGCTTTAAAACGACGGGCAGTCGAGTAAACGGTACCTGGGCCTTTTCTTTTTACATTCAAACCTCAACTGAAAAGACACTTCATGTGAGCCCGCGGTGTTGCTTGCAAGCTTTGATACGGTGACATCATAGCTATAGCCTAATTTTAAGTGATTGGTCTGGATGCCAAGCAACACAATAAAGGCGTCGCTGTTCCGGTACCACAGGCCAGCCACAAAATACTGTTTCGTAAAATAAACACCCAGGTTAAGTTGCGTAAAGTTTTGTTGCTGCTGGAACAGGATGTTTGGAGAGATGGAACTTTCGCTGCCTTTTTCGAGGTTGATAATAGCACCCGCATGCACCGTGAGTTTTAACGGAAGTTTTGAGGGGCCCAGGAGTCCTTCGTCGGGTTGCGTGATGTGATTGGCTGCCACACCAAAAAAATAATGCCGGCTATGCCCTAAAATGCCTGCCGAAAAATCGGCATTACGCTTGTTTTGCATCGGAATAATTTCGTTGGTATTCCATACAAAGCCTCTGCGCGCATCGATCATATCACCAAAATTGAGCTTGCTCCGGTCGATGGTTTTTTGAAAGTAAGTAGCCTGCAAAGCCGCTTTTATAGAAAAACTGCGGGTAACGGTTATGTTGTAGGAATAGATGAGCGAAGCGCTGGTGGTTTTAAGCGTTCCCCTGGCCTGGTTATCACTCGTTACCAAAAATCCCAACCCTCCCGAAATGGCTTCCACATAACGGTCGTACGAAGCGCTGTAACTCACATAGGTTCCCGACAGGTTTGGCCATTGGTTGCGATAGTTGAAACACATACGCGGGCAATATTCCGATCCGGCAAAGGCGGGATTCAGATAAAGCGGGTTGGCGTAGAATTGGGTAAACTGAAGGTCCTGTGCCCCAAGGCCCATGGCAAGACCAAGGAGAACAAACAGGATAAATTCATAGCGTTTCATAGCATATGTGTTTAGCGTTAATAGTGTCAGGAACCATGGAAGCCCTTTGCTTTACTATAACAAAAACAGGTAACAATCGGTATGAAGCCGTTTAGTGGGGCATTTTTTAGATGATTTAACGTTGGCCTAAACAATAAATCGATACATTTGCATTCATGAATGCGAAGACTGATCTTAAAAAGATCGAGAAGATATCAAAGGCCCTGGGCGATCCCTACCGCCTAAAGATCATGGAACAGATCAAAAAAGAAAAATGCGCCATGCAATGCTCCTGTATTGTAGATGCTTTTAAATTGTCCCAGTCAACCGTATCGCATCACCTGAAACAGCTTATCGATGCCGACCTTATCATCCCTGAAAAAGAAGGCAGGCATATGAATTACAGGATCAACAAAGAAGTTTTCTCTTCCTACATCAAATACCTGAGCCATTACGACTCCTGAGTTTTTTTCTTAAATTTTTATGGTTGTTAAAAAATGTAAATAATATATCGAAATATTTGGATATATCGATTTGATCCTTTTCCTTTGTTATCAAATCCCAAAACTTTATGTCACAAAAATTAAGCGGTGGGAAATAATTAAAAAATAAATCGAAATATTTAGATATATCAATTACTAAACCCAAAGCTTATGAAAGAAAACGACACGACTACGAATGCGCTTTGCTATTGCAAAGACCGTACAGCTTTAAAAAGGCTTTCGCCAAAAGAAGACAGCAAGGAGCCGGTGAGGGACGCCATTACAAATAATAACCTGAACATAGATAAGTCGAAACCCTGGTCGGTATTTGGCGAATGGTACTGGATCTGATGACAGGTGCCAGTTCTTCAATAAACCTAAAACATTTAAACATCAAACACTAACCCATGCATACAACAGGAAACAACACACAAACCACTCCCCAAAACAGCAATTTCATCAAAGCCATGATAAAAATTGCCAATCCCGACTGGAGCCCGGAGCAAATTGAAGCCGAAGCCCAACGCAAGCTCAATGAAGCCATGAACCCAACAGGCGACGACAACTGCGAATTTTGCTCAAGCTAAATTTACCTAATCAAGTTTTTTTAAAGTTTAAGGAGGCAATTGCCTCCTTTTTGCTACCAGGCCAGCCGACGTTTTCTTTACTATTATTTTACATGAAAAAATTTCTTTAAATGCGAAATAGTAATAACTTTAGTGTAACAAATTAAACTAACAAGCTATGGCAAAGAAAGCAACAAAAAAGAAAGCTTCAACAGGCTCAGCTGCAAAAAAAGCAGCGCCTAAGAAAGCGGCAAAGAAAGCTACTCCTAAAAAGGCAGCCAAAAAAGCAACGAAAAAAGCAGCCCCTAAGAAAGCTGCGAAAAAAACATCGCGACTTGTCGTGTCTAAAAAAGCAACTCCTAAAAAAGCAGCTAAAAAGGCGGTGAAAAAAGCAGCCAGCAAAAAAGCGGCACCTGCTCCTGCTCCAAAAGTAACTACAGTAAACCCGGCATTGGTGTTTAACGGTAATTGCGAAGCAGCCTTTATGTTTTACCGTGGAATATTTGGCGGCAATTTCAGCTATATTGGTAAATACAGCGAAATGCCCATGGAAGGCGGACAACCCATTCCTGAACACCTGGCAAACAGGATCATGCATGTGGCATTACCCATTAGTAAAGAAACAGTATTGATTGGCAACGATGCCATGGACGAATTCAGCCCTGGTCCGGCAACTGTTTATGGAAATAATTTTACAGTATCCATCGATGCTGCCACTAAAAACGAAGCCGATCGCTTATTCAATTCGCTTTCTTCCGGAGGCAATGCCGTTATGCCAATGAGCAATACTTTTTGGGGCGCATATTTTGGTGTACTGATCGACCCGTTCGGCATTAGCTGGATGATCAACTTTAGTTCTTAAGCATCGCAAAACGTTACGCTTCCCTTTTTTAATTTGTATCATAAAACAGCTCGGGCCTTACGTAATAAAGCCTACTGTTTGCTATTAGCTTCATTCACTAAATTCGGATACCGATAACAGTGATGTCATCTACCTGCTCCAGGTTTCCTTTCCAATGGTCGATGGCCAGTGCTAACTCTTCGCGTTGCTGCTTCATCGGCAAACCTGACAGCGAGACCAGCAGGTTTTTCATTTGCCTGTACATGAATTTTTTTCCTTTGGGTCCACCAAACTGATCGGGCATCCCATCCGTTATGGCATACACAACATCTCCTTTCTGCAATTCAACCGTATGCCGTGTAAATGGCAACTCATCCCTGTCGTGCCTGCCAACCGGCATTTTATCGGCAGGCAATTCTATTAGTTCAATGTCGCCTGCACCATGACGGGCAATCCACACCGGATTGTTTGCTGCCGAATAGATCATTTTCCTATTGGCAAAATCAAAGCATAGTAAACTGCAATCCATTCCGTCCTTCCCACCCTCTTCGCTTCCGTCGTTTTTCAGGTGCTCAATAACGCGCAAGCGTGTTTCAAATAAGATCTCATCGGGCATAGTATAGCCCTTACTCATGGCCTCATTTAAACAGGCAATATTCAGCATACTCATAATGGCGCCAGGTACGCCGTGGCCTGTGCTATCGGCAGTTGCCAGATAAAAGAGTTTCTGGTTAGCGGTTTCTGGTTTTTGGTTTTGTAAACCAGGAACTTTAAACCCCGAACCTGAACCCTCTGATGCCCAATAAAAATCTCCGCTCACAATATCTTTTGGTTTAAACAGAATGAAATAATCTTTAAGGTGTTCGTTCAGCAATACATCACTTGCCAACAGGCTGCGCTGGATTCGTTTCGCGTAATTGATACTGTCTATAATCTCTTTCTGCTTCTCTTCTACCTGGTGATTTTTATCTTCAATGATCTGCTTTTGCTGTTCAACTTCTTCTTTTTGTTGCAAGATGAGCTTATTGGCTTTTTTATTTTGCTGCAACCCCCTGAAAATAAATACCGAGAATAGGGTTACGAGGACTAAGCCTGCGCCAACAAAAGTAATGATCATGTTCTGCCGCTTTTTTTCTTCGGCAGCCTTTAGCTCTATCTTTTCTTTTTCGAGCTTTGAAAGTGCCTTGATCTCTATTTCTTTTTTATCGTACTCGTTCTGAAACTGATTTTTGAGGCTGGCTTTCTTTGTCGTTTCATTACTGAGGCTATCGTTGATACGGGTATACAAAATGTGCATTTCCAGAGCCTTAGCAGGCTTGTTCTGTTTTTGATACGCCTTGAATAAATTTTCGGCTGCCGTTGCAACAAAAGAAGGGTAGCCACTTTCTTTACCAAGCGCCAGGCTTTTTTCATAATAAGAAATGGCTTTGGGAACATCGTTCTTTTGCTCAAAATACGTTCCCAGGTTCGAATAGCCGGTTGACATACCTTTTGCATTATTCAGTTCGGTAAACAATTCAAGCCCTTTCATGTAACTTTCATATACCTTATCATGCTCACCCATGGCCTTGTAAACATTGCCCGTTAAGTTATGTGCATAGGCCTCTGTGTATTTATCGCCAAGTTGTTTCGAGAGATCAAGTGCCCGCTTAAAAAAGGCCAGCGACTGTTCATACTTTTTTGCTTCGCCATACAGGTAAGCAATATTGATAAGAGAATAAATCGTTCCCTGTTGGTCGTTTATTTCTTCCCTCAGTTTCAACGCACGCTCGTGGTATTCCATGGCTTTTTTTGAATCGCCCTGTTCCTGGTATACCGAGCCAAGGTTATTCAGCGAATGCGCAATCCCTTCTTTGTCTTTGATCTCTTCCCTTATTTTCAGGCTTTTCGAATAATACTCCAGGGCTTTCACCGTATTTCCCTGCATGTTGAATAAATAACCAATGTTATTGAGCGTAGTAGCTATGCCATCGCGGTCTTTGATCTCTTCCCTGATGGCCAGGCTTTTATCATAATTTTCAAATGCCTGCTCCGTTTCACCAAGAGTTTCGTTTATATAACCAATATTATTATACGCTTCGGCTATACCGGCTTTATCTCCGTTCTTTTTGTACAACCCGAGTGCTTTGGCATAATTTTGTTTGGCGGCTTTATAATTACTCTTATCAGAATAATAGGAACCAATATTATTATACAGGTACGGCAACAGTTTGGTATAAAAGCGTTCCAGCTGTTTATCCTGTTCTGAAAGGTTCAGGTTTTTTTCGGCAATGGCCCGCGATTTCTCCCACAGGAGGTAAGCCGAGTCAATGTTACGCAAATTAAGTGTTCCGGCCCAGGTGTAATAAATGTTACAGCGTGTGGTATCGTGCGTAGCTGTTTTCAGCGCCAGCTTAAGCGAGTCTGAAACATGAGCGGCCTGGCTGTAAGTTCGGGAAGATGGTACAAGTAATAAGAATAAGAACAGTTTTTTGAGAGCAGAATAGGTCATAGTTTTTAGTCCAAACCTCAAGATAGTAAATAATTGGCATGTGCTAAAATTATTTAAGAACTCACAAAGAAGTCACCCGGAACGTGAATTGTATTTGATGTAATTTATTCCATAAAAAAAGAGCTGCCCTCATCATAAAGGCAGCCCTCTTTTGAACTAAAAAAATTTCGATTAACGCTGTACAATATCAGCCCGTGTTGTGTTTAATAAAGCCACCAGGTCGTTTACCAGCTGTGGGTTATTGGTAGAATTCACTCCGTTTTTTGCCAGCCCAATTCCAATGTCATTGACAAACTGGTTGAAATCGGCTGTGTTTACAGTACCCGTCATGCGTGTATTATGCATAGGGTCGTGCGCCTGCTTCATGCTGCGGCCTCCGTACAGGTAAGCGGCATTGCTGGCACCTGTTGCCGAACACATAAAATCGGTAAAGTTAAGGCTCAGGGCTGTTAAGCCCGAGGTATTCCCCGCACCCAGCTCGGCAAACAATACATTAAAGTAGGGTTGTAATTGCGGATCGGCTGCAATGACGTTGATGGAACTGTCCACCACAGAGCGGAGCGTTAGTCTTCCCTGCTCTATCATGGTGCCCGGGTGTTTGGGATCGGCTACCATCGTAGTACCACCAACACGTGAGTACAGGGTTGGTCCGGGATTCGGTGCAGGCGTTTCTTCAACCGGTGCCGGGTCATCTTTTTTCTTACAGGAAGGGTAAAGGAAGGCAACAGACATTACTACGGCTGCTGCCATTAATAGTTTCTTTTTCATGATGTTTTGGTTTTTATGCCTGCCTAATGGCAAACAGGGTTTATACTGATTGGTTTAATTGATTAATTTCTTCACAGCATAAGCCATGTTATAAATAAAAGATTTCTTGCCTCCCATGGCCGGGCAGCCTGTTGCCGCCTGCTCCTGGCTCACTGTAAAACGTTTGGCCTTATAATTTCCCGATCGCATTAATTGGTCATAAACGCCTTGCGAATTTTGTTTTTGCAGGGAATAGGTATACACAAGGATGCCATCCTTCACATTAAAAAAAGTACTCTCAATCCCATCCAGGTGTGCTACAAAGCTCCTGATCTTCCCGGCTTCGGCCGAATCGACTTTTTGTGTAAAATCAATGCGACTCAGTTGCCTGTCGTCAGGTTCCACCTGTTTATCTTTAATGACCATGGCCAGGTGAATGATGAGGGCCACAAACAACACAGCTGCTATGGACAGGCTGATGGCGGCAATTTTAAAGATCTTTTTCGCTTTCATGTGATTGAAGTTTGATGACAGTTCAATGACATTTACGGCAAGCAGATGTGTTTGGATTTTTTATTTGGAAATAAATTTGTTAAAAAGAAAAATAAAAAATTGTTTTGTTTAACGACGCTTACCTATTAATAAAAAATAAACAGGTTTTATTTTTTATTCAAACCTATAATTCGTCGTCCAAAACCTATAAGGCAATTTCGCATCATCGCCGGCATAATCAATACCTATTCGCGGACCGACATTGATATCACTTTCTTTTACCTTCACACCATCATCCTGCAACCAAATTTCTTTTCCCGTTAATGACACATTGTTGTGAATGAGATCTATACCCAACGCCTGCGATACTTTGCCGGGACCTACGCACAACATGTTGGATAATTTTACACCACGTCGCACCACTATTTCCTCAATGCCTTTTACAGGGTAAATGGCACGAATTAACACCGCGTGTGGAACATCTTTGGCATTGGTTACAATATTAAACAAACGGTGAATGCCATAACACAAATACACATAGCTCACACCACCTTTGCTGTACATGGTTTCTGTACGGTTCGTTCTTCTTCCTCCATAAGCATGAGAGGCCTTATCAACAACGCCGGCATACGCTTCCGTTTCGGTAATGATGCCGCAGGTGAGTTTATTGTTGATACGTGTGCAAAGCGTTTTTCCGATCAGGTCTTTGGCCAGGAAAACAACATCGTCGTTCAAGTAATAGGAAGCTTTGAGAATGGACATGTGCTTGGACCTGTTTCAGGATAATTTTATTTTTCGGGTACTAAAGAGCTTTGGCGCCTACGCTGCAGGGTTGGTAAAAATTCAAGTGGCTCAATGTAGTAAGGATTTTTGTGAATTTTTCCATTCATAATAACATGCGAATGTGTAGAAAGTACATCGGCCAGCACCCGGCCGCTGAAACGACTGATATCATACATACAAACCAGTGAACAGGAATGCTTTGGTGTTAAAAGGTTTAGGCGTGCTTCGTACTCAATCAGCTCATCGGTTCCCGGAAGGTTCTTAAGAGCCCATACCATTTCGCCACAGGCTCTTACACTGGCATAGCCCTCGCTGTTTGCTTCAATCAAAGCATCTTCGAGCAGTTTCAGCATTTTCTCTGCTGCAAAGCTTCCTCCCTTCAGATAGGTATCTTCTGAAGCCAGTACATTTAACTGGCCGGTTCCTAATTTTTCTTTTACCGGGATCCCTGCATTCGCTAAACGTTCACAATGCTCGTGATGACAAGCGCTCTCAAGAATGTTAACAACCTTTTCCTGGTTGGCTAAACCTTCTTTCATATAGGGCAGGATCACTTCATACTGCTCGTCGCGTGAATCGAAGAAAGCACAAATATGAATAGGGGCATGAAGCGTTTCGCCACAAATAGTTAAGGGTTGTTGTATCATTATACAAAAGTAATTTAAATAAATGGATCTATTAGACAGGGATTACCCTGATAGGGAGGGGGGTACTGGAGGGATTAACGTTGTTGCTCCTTCGGGCATGCCCTGAGTCACAATATGGCAATGCTGGCTTCGTCAGCCTTTTATTTCTTCCTTCACACCCATTCATGCAAATTTGATGGGCGCTTGTGAAAAACAAAAAAGCCTCCTTTTCAGGAGGCTTTGCTGTATTTATCGAGGTCCCGAGCGGATTCGAACCGCTGTAGCAGCTTTTGCAGAGCTGAGCCTAGCCACTCGGCCACAGGACCATTTGAAATTATAAATGGAAAATTAAAAATGATAAATGTTTTTCATTCAACATTTATCACCTATCATTTAACATTTCCAAGAACGGGTAGCAAAAATACACTTTTTTCTGCCAAAACCAACAAAAAATTATGTATCAACTGCGTTTTTTTGCTTGCCATCAGTAAAGAACTGCCTTATAACAAGCCCGATAATTTCTCTTTTAAATCGGCAAGTTCCTGTTCCAGCGCCGTAACGCGGGCTTCCAGCTCGGCAACCGAAGAGTGGGCGGTTTCTTCTACCGGCATTTCCTCCTCAACTGCCTGGCTTTCGCCGAGCAAATGTGCATAGCGGCCTTCCTTCTGGCCGGGCTGTTTAGGTAACTCTTTTACAAAAGGCGGCTCTGCCTGAATCAATCCATTGAGTGTTTCGAGCACCGACTCGAGGCCCGAAAATTCATGCATGCGCCCCGCATTGGTATTCAGTTCTCCCGGGGTTTGGGGCCCACGCAGCAGTAACAAGCAAAGGATGGCTTCTTCGGCATCGGAGAGCGTAAAACGTACCGAGAAATTATGCTTGTATTTGTTTACCCGGCTTCCGCCACCAATGGCGGTAGTTACCAAACCTTGTGTTTTTAAACTATTGATAGTTGATAGCACCGTTGACTCATCATAGTCGGTTACCGGACGGCGCGATGTTTTTTGGTTGCAACCGGCAGCCAGGGCATTTACCGTCATGGGATAATAATCGGGTGTGACCTTGCTTTTTTCAAGAAGCGTTCCCAGCACACGCTGTTCAGCAGCGCTCAGTAGAGGTAGTTGATTTTCCATATGTATCAGGATTCTAAGATACAAAAAAGCGACATCTTTCCCTTACATTTTGCTTTGTTGCAGGCTAAGTGTATTTTAGTGAAAATTATTCGCGATGCAAATCAACAGCAAGCTGCCCAATGTAGGCACTACCATTTTTACCGTTATGAGTGGCCTGGCCAAACAACACAATGCCATAAACCTTTCGCAGGGCTTTCCCGATTTTGAGTGTCACCCTTCCCTGACGGCATTGGCGAAAACCTATTCCGATCACAGCTATAACCAATATGCTCCCATGCCGGGCATTATCCAGTTACGTGAACAAATTGCCGCTTTAATGCAAAACTGCTATGGCGCCACTTATGACCCTGAGACCGAAATTACCGTCACAGCCGGTGCCACGCAGGGCATTTTTACCAGCATCGCGGCTTTCATTCGACCGGGCGACGAGGTGATTGTGTTTGAACCTTGCTACGATTGCTACATCCCCGCTATTGAGGTAAATGGTGGTATTGCAAAACCCATTCAGCTGCAATACCCCGGTTTTGGCATTAACTGGGAAAGGGTAAAAAATACCATTTCGGATAAAACAAAAATGATCATTATTAACTCACCGCATAACCCAAGTGGAACAACACTTGCGGAGGCCGACCTGCTGCAACTGCAACAATTGGTTGCCGGTACCAACATCATAGTGGTGAGTGATGAAGTGTATGAACATATGTTGTTTGATGGCAAACAGCACCAGAGTGTGGCGCGTTTTAAAACACTGGCGGCGCAGTCCATTGTGGTTTCTTCTTTCGGAAAAACCATTCATGCCACCGGCTGGAAGATTGGTTATGTGGCCATGCCTAAAGAGTTGATGGCTGAGTTCCGTAAAGTGCACCAGTTCCTGGTGTTCTCTGTGAACCATGGTTACCAGATGGCGCTGGCTGAATATTTAAAAGACGAATTGAATTACAAAGGTCTGCATCAATTTTACCAGACCAAACGCGATTATTTCCGCAAGCTGGTTTCCTCATCACGCTTTCAGCTCGAAGCTTGTACAGGCACTTACTTTCAGCTGATGAGTTATAAAAACATTACGGATGAAAAAGATACGGAGCTCGCCATTCGGTTAACCAAAGAAAAAGGTCTGGCCGCTATTCCCCTATCGGTTTTTTACACCGGCCAGCTACAACAGCAGTTATTGCGATTTTGCTTTGCCAAAAAAAACGAAACACTGGAAAAGGCCGCGGAGATTATTTGCCGCATTTAAAGCCTGAAGAAAGAAAAACCGACACCTACCTGGTATACCTCGTTTTTATAGGCGGGTAAACTGTTGGTGCCATTCCAGTTATTATTTTCAAAATCCACATTATAGCGCCCCCATACCCACACGCGTTTAAACGTAAACTCCACACCGGCGCAACCGCCAATATTGTTGTAGGAAATTTTAGTGTTCTCAGCTTTCACCGCTTTGGCCAGTTCTCCATCATCACCTTTCACCCTGTCGGATACGGAAACCAAATAGGAATACTGTGGCCCTACCACAATATGGAACCATTTGGCGGGCTTGATCTGTAATAATAAAGGAAAATCGAGATAGGCTGCGCTTCGTGTAAACACATAGTTGCTTGAATCGACATGGTTGGAACCCGAAAAACTTTTCTGTGAAATAAGCGCTTCCGCCTTTAGACCAAGGTATTCATTAAAGGCAAGGCTTGCAAAAGCGCCACCCACATAACCGGTTTTGGTTTCAATGGAAAAAGCCGGGGCACCCTCCATTTGCAAGGTGTTATAATTTAAGCCTGCTTTCAGCCCCAGTTCCAACCTGGGGATCCTGGGAGTAATTGCTTCGGCTACCGCCTCCTGGGCTATGGTTTTGAAACATAACAGGCTTAACAGAATTATATAGACAAATGGTTTCATACCCTGTTCAACAAAATCGTATGCCAGCACATTGATTTGGAATTAAACCATTACATTTAACTTATGAAATTGATACCCTACCTCCTCCTGTTGTGTTGCTTTTTCCAGTATCATGCCAAAGCACAGGATACCCTGTTCTTTAAGAATGCCGGTACCCTGGTCGTATCCGTCAAAGAAATTTCGCCAACAGATATCCAGTATAAAAAATTTGAAGCGCCCGACGGTCCCATGTACATTGTTGGACGCGGCGATGTCGAAAAGATCGTTTACAAGAATGGGGTTACCGAAAAGTTAGATCCTCCTGTTGCCACCAATACAGTAAAAACGCAGGAATATCCCATTGCCAGCTCCTCGCTCGTTTATGTTGGGAAAATTGAGTATGCCGATACCAAACGAAGATCGTCGTCTTTAATTAACATGGCGCTCGGACACCCCGACCCGAAAAAGAAAAATGCCTTATTTAATCTTGCAGGCGATATCAAAAAACTGAAAATTCACCAGGATGGTACGCGCACCGGCGCCATTACTTTTGGCGGTTTTGCCGTTGCCGGCGGAATTATTTATACTGCTGCTTATACCCTGTCGGGCGGTACCGATGACCTTGAGGTGTTTGCCATTCCGCCCATAATTTTTGGTACTGCAGGAATTATTTTAGGAGCTGCCTCTATTTCCTTTAATATCAATTTAAAGCAAAAAAGACACGAATTTGTAAGAATATATAATGAGTAAATGCTTAACCCTTTTTTTGTTTGTTAGCTTAAGTTCTTATGTGTTTTCACAGGACACGATCTTTGTAAAAAACCGTGAGTCATTATTGGTTAGGGTTCTGGAGATCTCGAAAACCGAAGTGAGTTATAAGATCTTTTACAACCCGGATGGCATTATTTATAAATTAAAGAACGAGGATATTCAGCGGATTATTTACGAGAACGGAAAGGAAGAATCAAGGTTCCAGATAGCCCAAAAAACAAATGCCAATCCACAGGCAGTCACTCCTCCCCTTTTCATCATTGAAGAAAACCACATTAGTTACAACAATGCCGATATTCTGCATAAAGATGCGCTTAAGATCATGATGAAAAGGAACCCCCAAAGTAACTCCGATGAACTAAATGAAGCCCTGCTGAAAGTAGAGGGGAAAAAGAACGGACAAATTGCGTTTACCATACTGGCGCCGGTTTGTGTAGTGGGAGGACTTTACTTTGCCAGGCGAACTTATTATGGCCCGGCCGACCAGTTTAAGGCAAAAGCAATTATTTTGAGCGGTGTGGGCCTGGGTATTACCTCATTTATAACAGCGCAGATCTATAAGTCGGTAAAAAATAAACACATTCGTAAAGCGGCCCTGCTATACAATAAAGAAATATTATAGTTATCTTTATATAACACCCGATCTTATGAAACACTCTGCCATTATTTTCTTATGCTTTGTGCAACTGGCACTTAATGCCCAGGACACTATTTACAAACGCAGCGGCGATGTGATCCCGGCACGCGTTATTGAAATAAATACCAAGGACATCTCATACAAGCGGGAAGGCATGCCCGACGGGCCTTTATATATACTGGAGAAGAATGAGGTTAAGAAAATAAAATACAAGACAGGTGCCATCGACTCATTTACTGTGTACCGTGAAACACCTGTCAATACCGTATTACATCAAAACCAAATGGTAGTTCCTGTGTATAACGATCAGATGCTGAAAGCTCGCGTGAAAGGCACCTATATGTATCACGGGGCAACAATATCCGACACTAAAGCGATGCTGCTTGCGGGTACTAAAAATGTGGGCTGGAAAAATGCCCAGCTCGAATCGGAGATACTGAATGTGAACAAGAACAAAACGCGGCAATACCTGAGCGGTTTTGGTGGCCTGGGGGCGGGTCTCCTGGTAATAACGGGCTCCATTGTTTATGCAAACAACAACTTCTACGACTCGGTAGTTGGTCCCGCTATGTTTATAAATGGCATAGGCATTATCCTTTCCGCACAGGTGGTTTGTATTAATTTTAAAATTAAACGCATAAAGCACAGCGACAAGGCTGTAGCCCTGTATAACCAGAATTTATAATTACCGGTGTTAATATTCCAGGCCCCTGATGTCGTTGTCAGGATCGTAGGTTTTATTCAGATCGGAATAAAATTCTGATGTTTCGAGGGAAACACCATTTCTGTAAATAGTTTTAATAATGCTGAGTTCTTTGCGCTTGGCATTAAATTCCTTAATAGCTTCAGGGTCGCTCATGTCAAAGCACGCTCCGTCTTCAAAATTAATGCCCTCCAGCGAACCTTCGTACCAAACGCCTTCTTTTTCGTCATTCACATAATGACCTATTTGAGTTAATTTTTGTTCGGGCGTGTAGTAGCGCCATAAACTATCTTCAGCACAATTTTTCAATTTACCGGCGCTTCTCTGCGACCCGTTCTCGTCGTACTTAATAAAATACCCGTTCCCGTTCTTAAGCGTTTGCTTTCCCTGCATGTCGTAAAAATCAAGCACATAAAAATCAAGATCGGCTTTATCCTGTTTTGTAAAACAATCGTAGCTCAGGCCGAGGTATTTTATATAGCCCGTGCAACGTTGTTTACCATTAATGTAATAGCCTTTATACGAGCCCGCAATTGTTGAAGGCTCATCGCGGCCTGGCAAACGAATGGTTGTATCCGCAAAATCAACGTCATGAATGAGCACGCCATTTAAGGAGTAAAATTTCCAGGGCCCGTTTAACTTTCCTTTCCTTATCGGTCCTTCCGACAAGAGCTGCCCATTATCGTAATAATTTTTGTACCTGGCATTCGCCTCGGCAAATACATTATTGTACGCGTTCTTTAATGTTTCAATGAAACTTTCCGAAGAAAGCACGTCCTTAACAATCATCGCGCGGGAACCGGCATCAAACTCAATCACTTCCTTTACTTTCCCGTCATGGTAATACGAGATCTTTTTAACAAGCGTATCGTACCTTGTATAAATGGCCATACTTGGCCTACCATTTTGGAAATAATAAATAAGCGAATCTTTTACACAATTGTCCTTAAAATAAGCATAGCTATACAATCCCCCCCAGTTATATGACAGGCAAGGCCCATCCAGTTTTCCTTTTTTAAACTGAGCCGATATGTTCGGGGTTCCATCCTCAAAATAGCTTTTAAATTCGCCATCGGGCGTGCCCATCACCATGTTCACTTCCCGCATGAGCTTGCCCGACGGAAAATATATTTTACAAATTCCGTTAAGCGTATCCCTCAGGTAGTTCAACTCTTTTGATTTATATAAAATAATGGGTTTTTTACTGCTTCTGTCGCGTCTTTTGGGATCATATTTTTCATAATAGACACACAATCCATCCCGCATTCCCTGCTTATAGTTTTCTTCTTCATAATTATCCGCCGTTTTGGGATGAGCAAAAAACCAGGCTTTAAGGTTGAGCGGCGCTTTTTTGAGGAATCTTGAATAATAAAGGTTAAGCCACTGCCCTTCTTTTACACCATTAACAAATTGCCCCAAATGTGTATCCTCTTCTATATTAGTATAACCTGTATAGGTTATATGAGAGGGAATATTTTTTGGTTTTGCCGACGACGGAGAAAAAAGGTACATCCCATTGAGTAAGACCGAATCTTTATAGTAAACCGGCTTGGTGTCAATACTCACAAATTCCCGGGTGTCGTATCCTTCTGCATTGTATGAATATCTTTGGCGCCTTTTTTCAAAATGTTCCATCACATCAGGCACAATAAATGCTTTGTTTAAAAAAGCCCTGGTTTGTCCGTCGAGGCGTAATTGTTCATCGGCGCTTAAGTAAATTTGTTCATAGCGTTTGTAATAGTGTGCGCGAAAACCCGTACGGTAACTGTTAATGTATATTCTTTTGCGTGCTGTGTCGAGCCCAATAAAAGCCGGCCTGGTTCCAATCTGATAAAAAATAAACCGGTAGCCGGGAATGTAGTACTTTTCGTAAACATATTTACTCTTAACCTCTTTGTAAATCTGTACGGGGCGCAAAATGGTATCGGCCAGTGTTTTAGGGTTTACGTAAATCTCTTCAGAAGTAACAGTATCTATCCCTGTAACCTTTCTTTTACCAAGGAACCATTTTTTCTTCCTGATCTTGTTATAACTCACATAAGATCTTTTAACCAAAAAATCATTTTCAAAATATTCTTTTGTGGTAGCTGTTGAATAGGTTCTGAAATCGTGGAACTCGCATAATAGTTGCCCTTCGTTTGTTTTTTTTAGCGTCACATAGTCGTTATTTGCAGCCGTTCCCCTGTAAGCACTGCGCATGCTGTCAAAAGGCAATACCGCGCCGTCCTTTAGCTTAATATCATAGAGTAGTTTACCATTATAGTCGTACTGCCTGCAATATGTTTTTGCCCTGAACCTTATGTCGAGTTTAGACAGGGCTTCGGAGTAACAGTTTTGAACCTGGTAGCTCCCCGGTGGTATCAGGTCATGTTCTTTCCATAATGTGCCACCGAGGTAATAAAAAACCGTATCGCATACAACTCCGGCACAGTACTTTTCTTTTTTTTCCAGGCCATCCTTGTCGTAGCTCATTAAATAACCGTCAGCCACCCCATCTTTGTATGTTTTGATCTCATTTAAATATTTTCCCGGATAAACGCGTTTCCACTCCCCGTTTTTTAACCCATTCACAAAATTGCCCGAAATTTCCTCGGAGGGTTTGTGGCGCTGCTTACCCCTGTTGCCATAACTGTAATTATAGAAAACAGCTGGCCCCTGAACCTGGTTGGCTTTTATGCTAAAAAGGGCCGCTACAATGGTTGTATCGGTAAGCACGTGTTTCTTTTCCCGCCTGAAACCCAGTTTCTCTTTAAAGTTGTAGGTTGCAAAGGCAAGGTATTCGCCATCCGGAATAACATAACCCAACATGGGAATATCGCCCGTATTGCCAATCCTGTATGGAAAAACCAAATACTCTTTTCCTTTGAACTTATACTTTCCAACGCTTTGTGAAAATGCATGGCTGCATAGCATTAACATAATACCTGCATAAAGAATTCTTTTTATCATGACCGAGGGCTTAGGGTTGTACTAATTTATTAAATTTGTTCTACATTCAACAGACGTTACTTTATCATTATTCCACAAATGCAGGACCTCAACATTACAACGTTACAAACCCAATTATATTGGGAAGATGTCGATAAAAATTTAGCGCATCTCACTCAAAAGCTGGATGGCCTGACAGAGGCAGCCGATGTGATTGTATTACCCGAAATGTTTACCACAGGTTTTACCATGAAACCTGAATTAATGGCCGAAGAGCATGGAGGCAAGGGTTTGCAGTGGATGATGGAGAAAGCAAAACAAAAACAATGCGTGGTTACGGGAAGCATTTCGGTAAAGGACAATGGCCACTACTTTAACCGTTTGTACTGGGTAAAACCCGATGCTTCGTTTCAGTATTACGATAAACGCCATTTATTCAGCATGGGCGATGAGCATAAGCATTACCAGGCTGGAACAGAGAGGCTGATTGTTGACTATAAAGGCTGGAAAATATGCCCTCTCGTTTGTTACGACCTGCGTTTCCCGGTGTGGAGCAGGAATGCAAAAAATGATCCGTATGATGTGCTGATATATGTTGCCAACTGGCCCGAAGTAAGGTCTTATCCATGGAAACAATTATTAATAGCCCGTGCCATTGAAAACCAGGCCTATGTGGTTGGCGTAAACCGTATTGGCTCCGACGCCAATAACGTTACCCATTCAGGCGACAGTAGCGTTATAAACCCAAGAGGAGAAATTATCAGTACCACAAAAGCGCATGAAGACAAAATGGAAACAACTGCCTTGTCTTATAAATACCTGGCTGAGTTCCGAAAACTGTTCCCTGTGATGATGGATGCGGATGATTTTAACATAGAAGGCATTATTTAGAATACAATTCCTTCAGCACTACTTTCTGAAGAATGCGTTTTATCATCAACTCGGCTAACACGCTTTGCAAGGGCAGATCGGGTTTTTGTTGAGCAGCCTGCTTTATCTGCAATTCGGTAATATCAATGCGGTATAATAATACCTTTAAGGCATTGGACATTTCGAGCCTCACAACGGAATTTAAAAAGGCTTCCTGCAAATCGGCAAGGTTGTTCGATTCAATTGCCGGCAAATGTTCCAGGGCCCCCGCCAATTCAAAGTCCTTATAGGTTTGCTGTTTGAATTTTTCAAACAGTCCCGGTTTTTCAAGGCTATGTAATACATCGGGGCTCATTTATTCAGTAATAAGCGCTCAACCGGTTTTTTATTGATAATGTGCGATTCAATGATTTCCTTTACATCTTCTTTTTGAACCCCAACGTAAAAAATGCCTTCGGGATAAATGGCAACGGTTGGCCCGAAATCGCAAATGCCCAGGCAACCACTTTTATTGGCACGGGTTTTTAGGCCTACGTTCAGGTCTTTTAATTGTTTTTTAAACTCGCCAACCAGCTCAAGACCGTGTGCTTCGCCGCAACTTAGTTTTTCGGTACCTGTGCGCTGGTTTGTGCAAACAAAAATATGGATATCAAAAATAGGTGTCATAATTATAGTGTATCTTTAAGCAAAGCTAATGCAAATTTGTAACCCGAAAAAATTGAACTGATCATGGCAATAATTTTAATTACAGGCGGTACGGGTTTAGTGGGAAAAGCGCTCAGCAAACGCTTGCTGGCACAGGGCCATGAGGTAAGGATCCTGACAAGGACGCCCCGGGCCGGCTCTGCGGTTTCGCAATTTTACTGGAATGTTGAAAAACAGGAAATTGATGAGGCGGCTTTTGAAGGAGTTGAGCACATTGTTCACCTGGCAGGAACCGGTGTAGCCGATACACGCTGGACAGACGAAAGAAAAAAGGAGATCATTGCTTCGCGGGTAGATAGCATGAAGTTGATTACAAGGGTTATTAAGAAGAAAAACAGTGCTTTAAAGTCTTTTGTGGGTGCCAGTGCCATTGGTATTTATGGCATGACCACTTCCGAAAAAATATATACGGAAAACGACCCGGCAGGGCAGGATTTTTTATCGGAAGTATGTGTTCTTTGGGAAAATTCGTATACCGAGATCGCTTCCCTTGCCCAAAAAACCTGTATCCTAAGGATAGGCGTAGTCCTAAGTGAACAGGGTGGTGCCTTAAAACGGTTGTTGCCTTTATTTAAGTTCGGGCTTGGCTCGGCAGTTGGCTCGGGTAAACAATACATGCCCTGGATACACCTGGATGATATGGTGGCTATTATTGACGAAAGCTTATTCAACAAGGATTATAATGGTGTATATAATGCGGCAGCACCCGAACCTATTACCAGTAAGCAGTTTTCGGCGCAACTGGCAAAAAGCCTGGGCAAACCGTTCTTTATGCCAAATGTACCGGCATTCCTGTTAAAACTCTTGTTTGGAAAAATGGCCAATGTATTACTGGAAGGCTCCAGGGTCAGTAGCCAAAAGCTTATCAATGAAGGATTTTATTTTAAATATCCAACTCTCCGAAATGCATTAAGCCAAATAATAAACTGAAAGGGTTTTATGCTATTTATATAAAACAGTTGTCATGAAAAAATCGCACATATTCCCCTTTTTAATGCTGTTGACTTCACTTTCTTTTTCACAAAGTCAGGTATCTTCTTTTCTATCATGTGCTGTTACGGTAGTTGGTTCTTCCAATCCCACTGCTCCTGGCTTGTGTAACGGCACAATGACACTCAGTTTCTCAGGATGTTCAAATCCTCCGTATACAATACAATGGATGAATGCAGCCTGCCAAACACCTCCAGGAGAGTCTGCTTATACAGGCGCTACCTATACGGTAAACACGTTGTGTGGCTGCAGTTCACAATATGGCATACTCATCGAAAACTCAATGGGAGAACAAGTGTTTACCGCCGTATCAATTAGTGACCCTGCTCCCACATCATTGCATGAGTTAAGCAATGAAACCGGCATTTCTGTTCTGCCAAATCCTGTCAATGACCTCTTAAAAATCAGCCTTAGTAACCCGGAAGTAGATGATGTAACTATGGAGATTGTTACTGGTTTAGGGGAGGTTGTTTTATCCGTTCCTCTCTTAACTAATCAGTCAATTGATACCCAGCAATTGGCTAATGGGCTTTACTTTATAAAATTTTACATTGCTAAAAAGCAAATTGCTTATCAAAAAATAGTAATTCAAAAGTAACTTCAAATTTTCGGGTTTTCACGCAATAAATTCGGCAAAAAAGAGTTATATTAGCCTAGTCTTTTTTTATCAAAACTTATGTGTGGAATTGTAGGATATATTGGAAACCGTAACGTGTTTCCTATTTTAATCAAAGGGTTGCAACGTTTGGAATACCGTGGCTATGATAGCGCCGGTGTCGCTATGATCTCGCCGGAAGGCGCGTTGAATGTGTACAAGAAAAAAGGAAAGGTTTCCGACCTTTTGGATTACAGTAAAGGCAAAGATACTTCTGGCAACATTGGCATTGGTCATACGCGCTGGGCTACGCACGGCGAACCAAACGACATTAACTCTCACCCGCACTATTCACAAACAAAAGACCTGGTAATCATTCATAACGGGATCATTGAGAACTATGCTTCCATAAAAGAAGGATTAAAGAAACGTGGTCACACGTTTATGTCGGAAACCGACACCGAAGTGTTGATCCATTTAATTGAAGATATTCGCCAGCACGAAGTAGGCATGAAATTGGGTCACGCGGTAATGGCTGCCTTAAAACAGGTTAATGGCGCTTACGCCATTGTGGTGCTCGATAAAAATGATCCGGATACGCTGGTAGCCGCCAAAAAAGGCAGCCCAATGGTAATTGGTGTTGGCAACAACGAATACTTTATTGCCTCCGATGCTTCGCCTATTGTAGAGTACACCAAAAATGTAGTTTATATTGAAGATGAACATGTGGCCATCATTCGCCGTGGCGAAGAATTAAAAATTCGCACCATTCGCGATAAGGAAATTACGCCTTATGTACAGGAACTCGAAATGGAGCTGGAAGCCATTGAAAAAGGCGGTTATCCGCATTTCATGCTGAAAGAAATCTACGAACAGCCACGTTCTATTTTCGACAGTATGCGTGGCCGTTTAAATTCGGAAACAGGGCATTTGAAAATGGGTGGTATTGAGGAACATGAAGGTAAGTTTAAAAATGCCAAGCGTATTTTAGTGATTGCCTGCGGAACCTCATGGCATGCCGGTATGGTAGCCGAATATTTATTTGAAGAATATGCCCGGATCCCGGTTGAAGTGGAATACGCTTCGGAGTTCAGATACCGCAACCCTATTATTTACCAGGACGATATTGTGATTGCGATCTCACAAAGTGGCGAAACCGCCGATACATTAGCCGCCATTGAACTGGCAAAAGCCAAAGGCGCCACCATTTTTGGCGTGTGTAATGTGGTTGGTTCATCCATTGCACGGGCCACGCACGCGGGTTCATACACGCACGCGGGACCTGAAATTGGTGTAGCGTCTACCAAAGCTTTTACCGCGCAGGTTACTGTGTTAACCTTAATGGCACTACACGTTGCCAAAGTAAAAGGCGCCATTGCCGAAAGCCGTTACCGCCAGCTGTTGTATGAAATGGAATCCATTCCTGCAAAAGTGGAGGAGGTTTTAAAAATGAACGACTCCATTAAAAAGATCGCCAATGAGTATAAAGACGCGGCCAATGCCTTATACCTTGGAAGGGGTTATTCTTTCCCGGTAGCTTTGGAAGGCGCGTTGAAACTGAAAGAGATCTCCTACATACATGCCGAAGGTTATCCGGCAGCGGAAATGAAACACGGACCCATTGCCTTAATTGATGAGGCCATGCCGGTTTTTGTAATTGCTACCAAAGGTCCTAACTACGAAAAAGTAGTAAGTAACATACAGGAAGTGAAAGCCCGTAAAGGAAGGATCATTGCCATTGTTACAGCCGGCGATAAAGATGTGCGCAGCATGGCGGAACATGTGATCGAGATTCCTGAAACGGATGAATCGCTGGTACCTTTGGTATCGGTTATTCCATGGCAATTATTATCATACCACATTGCTGTGATGCGTGGCTGTAATGTTGACCAGCCAAGGAACCTGGCGAAGAGTGTAACGGTGGAGTAAGCTCAGTTTTTATTTTTGCGTTATATTAATTCCCCCTTCGGGAAGGGGGAACTGGAACACTCTTCTAATTCTATGTTATTCCATTAAATCATCCCCCTCGCTTTCAGCTCCAGGTATTTATTTAAGGTGTTTACCGTTAATTGTTGCGGCTTTGTGTACACACACTGAATTCCCAGCTTTTGCAATTCATACCTGATCTGGCTTTTTTCGTAATCAAATTTCCTGGCAATGGTTTGGCTGTATATTTCCGAGGTGTTCGTTGCTTTTTTATGAAGCAGCTCATGCAGTTCGGTATTCTCAAAAATAATTACCACCACCAAATGGTGCTTTGCCAGTTGGCGAATGTACTTAAGCTGGCGACGCAAACCACTCAGGGTTTCGAAATTGGTATACAACAGCAATAAGCTGCGTTGTGTAACTTTGGTACGGATATGATTGAGCAATACCTCATAATTGCTCTCAGCAAAATTAGTAGAGGCATTGTAAAGGTTTTCCTGCAGCCTGAATAATTGATTTCCTTTTCTATCGGCCGTTACTGAATTATGGATCACATTTGAAAAGGTGATAAGCCCTGGTTTATCCTGCTTGATATAACTGATATGGCTCAGCACCAGGGCCGCGTTAATGGAGTAATCCAACAGGCTTAACTCTTCAAAAGGCATTTTCATGATACGTCCCATATCAATTACCGAATACACCTGCTGCGCCCTCTCATCACGGTAATGATTAACCATGAGCTGGTTTTTACGCGCGGTGGCTTTCCAGTTAATGGTGCGAATATCGTTCCCGATCACATATTCTTTAATATTATCAAATTCCGTACTCTGCCCTATCTTCCGCATTTTTTTGATCCCCACATCCACCAGCCTGTCGCTTATGGCAATGAGTTCATATTGACGCAACTTTAAAAACGAAGGATAGCTTGGCAGCATTTGTTTCGTGTCAAATACAAATTTTCGTTTTGCCAAACCAAATACAGTAGAAACCAATACAATAGTGTCGCCAAAATGAAACTCGCCACGGGATACAGGGCGGAGCGTGTATTTTATTTTTTGCCCTTCGCCACTTTCCAGCTGTTTTTTAATGTTGAACTTCCTGAACTGAAATTGTTCAGGGATCTCATCGATGATCTCGGCATGAACACCAAACGAATAATTATTTTGAATGGAGATAAAAAGGTCATTCTCATCGCCGTTTGATAATTTTTGATGAGCAGCCTGGCGTTTGGTGATAATGCCATTTTTATTTGCAAAAAGAAGCAATATATCCGTCATTACCAGCAACACCAGTAGCCAAAACGCCAGCAGACCAACCAAATAAAGCCATGGGTATACAAAGGCAAATACAAACACGCATACTACCGCACCAAGCGCAATGTAAAGGCGTTTGGTAAAGAACAATGAGTTGAATATGTGTTTTATGGTTTTGATTTTTTATATATTATTTTTGTCACCCTGAGCGGAGTCGAAGGGTTTACGGAGGCTTCGACTCCGCTCAGCCTGACACGTTCTTATGACACATTACTTTACCTCGGGATCTCAATTTTATCAACCAGTTGCTGTATCACTGCATCGCAGGTAACGCCTTCCATTTCTTTTTCGGGGGTTAACACCACACGGTGCCTTAATACCGGAGTAGATACGTATTTAATATCGTCGGGACTCACAAAATCCCTTCCTCTTAAGCAGGCACAGGCTTTAGCCGCATTTAAAATAGCTATTGACGCGCGTGGCGATGCTCCCAAATATAACGATGGATTTTGACGGGTGCTACCCACAATTTGTGCAATGTATTTAAACAAATGTTCTTCAACCGTAATGCTGAAAACGGTTTTGCGCAATGATTTGACATCTTCCTTATGCAAAATGGCTTTTACTTTTCCAAGATCAAGCTGATCCTGGTTCGTATGCGCGTTTTGCAAAATAACCGTTTCTTCATCAAGGCTGGGGTAATTTACCAGCAACTTAAAAATAAAACGGTCGAGTTGCGCTTCCGGTAACCGGTAGGTTCCCTCCTGCTCAATAGGGTTTTGGGTGGCCAGTACCATAAAGGGCGCGTCCAGGGCATAGGTATTCCCGTCAACGGTGATCTGTCGTTCTTCCATGGCTTCAAACAAAGCGGCCTGGGTTTTGGCCGGGGCACGGTTTATCTCATCGGCCAGTACAATGTTGGTAAACAAAGGCCCGCGCTTAAATTCAAACTCATTGGATTTTGAATTGAAAACGGATGTTCCTGTAATATCGCTCGGCATCAGGTCCGGAGTAAACTGAATGCGCTTGAAACCGGCATTGATGCTTTTTGCCATGAGTTTGGCGGTTAAGGTTTTTGCCACACCGGGAACCCCCTCTATTAACACATGCCCATCGGCCAGCAAAGCAATAATGAGCTGATCGACCAGCTGTGTTTGTCCAACCAGGTAATTGGCCAGCTCGGCTTTTATCTTTTCTATTTTCTCGGTGAGATCGGTAAGATCCACTCTTGATTCAAAATTTTCCATCAGCGTGTACTTTTTTGTTTAAAATTATTAATTCTGTTGTTCAGTTCCAGTAAATCGTTTTCGGTTAAAGCAGGGGCCTGTTTCAGGTTTTCGCAATACACAAATAGTTTTTTAACGCTTTCCCTGTCAATTCCGCTCAAGCGGTGAACAGCATCATAAAACGCGTCATCCATTTGGTGGGTGTTGACATTGAATTTTTTGCGGATGTAAAAATAAAAATACTGGATGCTTTCTTCCGCTATGTGTTTGTGATTATTTGAGTTGAAATACACATGGCTTATCACATCCACAAATTCAAGTGTTGAGTTTTGCAACGGTTTTATAACCGGGATGGCCCGCTGCCTCCGTTTCATTTCAAATACCATAAAGAACAAAAGTCCTAATATGGCAATGCAATACGCCATATACAAGGCGTCGTTCCCAAAAATAAACTGGAACAGCCCTTTTTCCTGTACGTTATAGGTTTTGTAGTACTCGTCCCAGGTAATGCTATTGTTTTTTAGCTTGCTTAGCAAGGTGTAAGTATAAAACCGGTTGGTATGGTTTACAATAAATAAATTCCCAAACACATCGGGTAAAGAACCGATGAGTAATTTTCCTTTTCCAATAGAAGCTTCCAACAGAACCGGATCGTTTTTTGTATTAACGGAACTTACCCTGAAGAGGGTGGTATCAAAACCGGTGAAATAGGTTTCGGTGGTTACCTGCGGGTAAACATAGGTCTTAAAAATATTATTTTCGGGCGCAATGTACCTTATCTCAAATAATTGTTTCAGTAATAAGGAGTCCACCGAGCTGTGCACATTGATCCAGTTGTAACTTGTTTTAAGCCTGAAGGTATCCTGAATGGCTTTATCAAATTCATTGGCGGCAATGCATACCGTATTCCCTTTTTCCAAATAACTGAACAGGCTTTTCAAATCCAGTTTCGACATCTCTATCTTATCGTTCACAATTAACAGGCTGGTCGGTGAACCGTTTGCCTGTTCGTTCAAATTATAAATGCTTTGCTGGTTTACCGCAATGGCTTTGCCATAACTTTCCAATAAATTAAAAATAGCGTAGCAGCCAAAAGGGATCTTGTCCTTTTTTAAATACGTACGGCTCCAGTTAACAGGCTTTGGTTGTATGTATTGCAGCACAATAACGGCAATAAATACAATGGCCAGGATGTAATAATATTTTCTGTTGCCTTTAAACACCTATAACTCCTTCAAATTGTTTAAACTCTGTTTCAAACGTACGGTACTCGCTTTCGGTAATGGTATATTTTCCGTACCACACATAATCGTACACCCTGCTAATGGTGATAAATGTGTTTTGCAAAGCCGATCCCGCAAGTTCCTGCGTGTAATCAATATTGGTTTTAAAAGGCTGATAGGTAATGGCCTTTTTCTCATTTAATAAATGTAACTGCTTCAGGTATTGCCAGCGAATGGCCAGCCTGAGATCGTGCTCCCCAACAGCTTTGCTGATGCGGGCATTGAAATCGATGCCCGAAATATCTTCGTCCACATCCGAGAAATTGAAAGTGGTGTTCTTTGTGTCACCTTTCAGGAAAGTGGTGAATTGTGCGCGCGTTAAAAGCCAAATGACAAGCGCCAAACCGGCAATGGCAATGAACCAGAAAAACAGTTTCTGAGCATTCTGCCGCGATTCATAATCCGAATCGCCAAAGAGTGATTCCAGGATCCAGTTCCAGAAACGGTCCCAAAGACCCATGTTCTTGTTTTCGATCTTCCGGGCAAAGTCAACATCCACTTCGGCAAATACTTTTTCTTCCTGTTGCTTGGAAGGAATAATGGTTTTCACCCCAACCGAGTCGTACCGCAGTGTTTTTTTAACAGGGGCCGATGACAGTGCAAGGCTGCTGAAAATTGCAAAAAGAAAGACCAGGATAGTATGTAACCTTAACTTCAACGTTTTATCCAATTTCGTTTATACGCGACATTAAGCCTTGCCCTTCATGCTTTTCTTCATGGCTCATAAAATTAAAAGCCGCTATTATGTGAGAGATGGAAGTGGTGCAATAGGTCAGGAAAATCCCAATGGTGTAAAATACCATTAACAAAATGCTGTTGTCCTGGTCATCGGGCATAGCGCCATTCATGCGCGAAAACATTTTTGTCATGACCATGATGCTGGCCGGGAGGTTAAATATAATTTGCAGTACCGCCAGTGCAATAATGGTAACCACCATAATGAGCCATGTCCACCAAAAATTTCCCGAAAGGTATTTTTTTACCTTGCCCATGGCGCTGAAAATAAATTCCTCATCGCGCACCACAACAAAAAACGCGGCCGGAATAAAATAAGAGATCACCGGCGTATAAATAACTGCCAGCACAATAACAGAAAGGGCTAACAGAACGCCTCCAACAACGCCCATAATAGTAACAATTCCAATACATATTATCACAACCACACTTACTACAATAATGGTGACGAGCAGAAATGTGAACGATGAAGTTGCCAGGCGACCAATACTGCCCCATACTTTTTTACTCACTTCCGACACGGTGATTTGTTCCCCGAACGGTTTTTCCTGGTACAGAAGCATGTAATTATATACTACGGCGCTTAACAGGATACTGGCCAGCAGTCCGCAAAATACGCTGGTACCTATCGACAGGAAATAGGTGCTGTTAAATACTTCCGCTCCTCTGAGTCCGTAAGAACTATTAACCATAGAGGTTTGCATGTAAGCGTAACCAATGCCCATGAGCAATATAAAAGGCCCCACAATTAATATGACACTGGCAAAGAATGACCTGAAGTTTTGCTTTAAAAAGTTTAACGAATCGCCTAATACAGCGCCAAACTCCCTTTCTTTTCTGAATTCTATTTTCTGTTGCATGGTTTATTTGTTTTTTTACCGGGACTTCCCATTATTTTTTCTCTGTTTTCTTAGCGCCTCTGTGGTGAGCTTAACCTGAGAGGCAAGATGATAAAGTACCAGATCAAAAAGGTGAGCGATCCCAGGATGATAATAAGACTGAGCCATAGTGGCATTTCGGTGTAACGGGTGATAAAACTTTCTAAAAAGCCGGCGGCTATAAAAACCGGTATTAGGCCAACCACTATTTTTATCCCGTCCTTAGCGCCACGCTTAAACGATTCGAGCCGGCTGTAAGTGCCCGGGAACATAAAACTGTTGCCCAAAATAAGGCCGGCGCAGCCTGCTATAACAATGGCCGACATTTCAAGGGTTCCATGGATCCACACTACTTTTAACGCTTTCCCCAATACATTGTACTGATAAAACATGGCAAAGAACGACCCAAGCATAATGCAGTTATAAAACACAAAAAAACCGGCGCCAACCGAAAATACCATTCCCAATGCAAACGTTGTAAAAGCTACTTTAATGTTATTGATGGTAATATAAACAAACATAAAACCCTGCGGCATTTCTCCGTAAACACCTATAGGGTTTCCTTTTTTGATGCGCTCCATCGTTTCATTCACATACTCATCGCCTACAATGATCCTTATAAACGAATCGTCATACAGTTGCGATACGGCTCCCAGCAAAGCACCCAAAACACCAACAATAAACGACACCAATAACAAATTATGGTATTTGCCGAACAGGGAAGGGATCTCGGTTTTCCAGAACAACAAAAGGCGTTTGTTGCTTTCTTTTTTATTGCGGTACACCAATTGGTGAATGCGCGATGTTAAGGAATTAAGGTAACGGGTGGTTTTACTACCTTCGAAATTACTTTTGGCATATGAGTAATCGTCGGTAAGCTCAACAAACATCTCGGCCACTTTGGCGGGCTGCTCAATGTCCGTTTTATCCAACGAAGCTTCATAGCTTTCCCACTTCGCCACATTTTGTTTTAAGAAAGTAATCTCTTTCACTGCGCTTATATTACTCTCTAAATTTATACATTTTGCCGGGAATTTATTTAAATTTATACGTTATATTTAATATTCGTTCCCACCCCATTCAACCCTTATTAAGCGCATGGACTCAATAAAAATTGCCACCACTCAAAATGTAGACCTTGAATATGAAGCTGCTGGCGTTGGGTACCGGATCCTGGCAACCATACTCGACGGCATATTTATCATGATATACGTGGTTATTATTATGCTCATTTTAGGAATCAGCGTAAGCGGCGCTAGTGATTATTTTTCTGATAATTACTATTTAATGATAGCCATTCTTATTCTTTTAGGTTTACCGGTATTGCTTTACCATTTCTTAAGCGAAACCTTTATGAACGGGCAGAGCTTTGGTAAAAAAATTGTAGGCATAAAAGTGGTGAAGCTGGATGGCACACAACCGGGCATTGGTTCTTACCTCATCCGCTCCCTGTTAAGGATCATAGATATACAGATCATGAATGGTTTAGTAGCATTAATCAGCGTGGCTGTTTCGGAAAAAAGCCAGCGCCTGGGCGATATGGCTGCCGGAACTACCGTTATAAAACTGGGCTATAAAGTTACTTTGCGCGATACCATATTATATAAACAGGTAAATAATTACAACATTGTCTTCGAACAAGTGGCCCTTTTGTCAGACAAGGATATTGCCATTATTAAAGAGATCCTGGAACATAGCATTGCCAATAATAAACCTGAGAATATGGCCATCCTGGCCGGAAAAGTAAAAACAAAAATGGGTGTTGTAACAACTCTTAACAATGAGCAGTTTTTAAAAACAGTGCTGCTGGACTACAGCCATTACCAGTTCGAACGCTGATCAGGATTTTTTGTAAGCAGCGTATACAGCATCCAATTCTTCGTACCAATCTTTACCATATTTCCGGATCAAAGGGTCTTTCAGGAATTTGAAAACCGGCACGTCCAATTGTTTGCCACACTCGCAGGCAGGTTTACAAATATGCCATGAATGATAGTTTACCGCTTCGTAGGCTTTGTAGTCGGTAATTCGAATGGGATATAAATGACAGGAAATGGGTTTTTTCCAGTCGATCTTTCCTTCAAGATAAGCCTGTTCAATAGCGCATTTGGCGATATTCTTTTCATCAAAAAATACAAAGGCGCATTCCGCTCCATCGCTCACCAGGGTTGTGGTATAATCGCCATCACTATCCAGCACATAGCTGCCCTGCTTGTCAACTGCGGCAATTCCTTTCTCGTTCATATATGGCTTTACCGCAGGATAGATTTTATCCAGAATAGCCAGTTCGTTTTTATCCAAAGGCGCGCCGCTATCTCCGGCAACACAGCATTCGCCTTTGCAGGCATTGAGGTCGCAAACAAATTTTTTGTCAAATATATCCTCCGAAATAAGGGTTTCGCCAATGGCTATCATAGCGCAAAGGTACATTATTTTTAGTTGAAGGGCTTATTTATACGCCAAAAGTCAATAAAGGCGCTATTAATATATGGTATTGTACGGTAAGTTTGTGTGTGGCTGATAATATGAAATTTATATAAAAAGAAAATTTATCTTTGAGCTATGAAAAAAGTACTTGTAATTTATTTCACTCAAACCGGGCAGGCAAAGCAATCGCTTGATGCTGTTTTGAAACCATTTGAAGAAGATACGAATTACCAGCTCGATCATTTACTAATAAAACCAAAACAGGCATTCCCTTATCCCTGGAGTTACACCCAGTTTTTTGACGCTTTTCCTGAAACAGTAAATGGCATTGCCTGCGAACTGGAGCCTATTGCTATTGATCCCAAAACCGATTACGACCTGGTGGTAATTGCATACCAACCCTGGTTCCTGAGCATTTGCATTCCCATCAACAGTTTTTTACAAACGCCTGAAGCCAAACAACTGTTGACAAACAAACCCGTAGTTACCATTATCAATTGCCGCAACATGTGGCTGGGCGCCCAGGAAAAAATGAAAAAACAATTGCTTAATCTTAAAGCCAACCTGGTGGGTAACATTACTTTTGTCGATCGTTCGGCTAACCTGGTAAGTCTTGTTACTGTACTTGCCTATGTTTTAAAAGGCACTAAAGAAAACTTTATGGGTATCTTTCCAAAATATGGCGTTACCGAGAAAGACCTGGCCCATGCTCCTGTATTTGGAAACATTATCTTAAATAATCTGGAGAAAGGCAGTTTGCAAAATATACAACCCGAGTTAAACCAGCAGGGAGCTTTGGATATAAGGGGCAATTTATTATTAATGGAAGGAAGGGGAAGGGCTTTGTTTCCTTTGTACGCCAACTACATTTCCAAAAAGGGAACCCAGGGCAGCGAACAACGCAAAACCCGTGTGCGCATTTTTGGGATTGTGTTGCCTACGGCCATTCTCATTTTATCGCCTATCATTACTATTTTATCGCGACTGGCGCCGGTATTGGCACGAAAAAAATTCAGTAAAGAAATCGCCTATTATGCTCAAAATTCGTTAAGGGAAAAATAACGGAACGCTTTTTGTCTTATTTTTGATACTAATTATTTTACCATGAAAACTTTTCGCAACTACGCATTGATTATAGCAACAGGACTACTGCTGGCCTCCTGCGCCTCCGATAGTAAGGACGAACCGGATTCGCCATCACCGTCTATCGACAACAGGGATAAATACGTGGCACACTGGCTGGTAACCGAACATAGTGCAGGACCTGCCGGCACTACATCTTATACGGTTAATATTACAAAATCCTCTTCTTTATCATCCGATGTATTGATCGCTAATTTTTACGGCATGCCTTCCTCATCGGTAAGGGCAACGGTCAGTAACAATTCCTTTACAATACCTTACCAGGCTGTATCGGGCGGTTTTGTTGTAGGCGGCAGCGGTACGCTTTCCAGCTCCACCGTTATTAACCTTTCTTATACAACGGCCATTGGCACCGACAGGGATAGTTGCAGTGCAACTTATGCAAAGCAATAAGTTCCAATTTAGGCTTAAAATAAACCACTTACCAAACAAACTCAACCACATCTTAAACGGGTGTGGTTTTTTGTTTTCATCGGTTTTACTTTTACACCAGCAAACTTATGTAAGCGCTGACAGCAGGTTTGAACTAACAAAAAGTATAACCATTAAAACAAAAAGTTATGAGTATTTTAGGAAACAATGCCAGCAAGTTAAACGCGCTGGTTTTTGAGAACAGGAACAAAGATTACGGTGCTTATGCCATCAGGGAAAGCTACAACGATTCGCTGATGAAATCGCTCTTATGCTTGGGTAGCTTACTGGTGCTGGTATTCGGCTCAGCTTATGCTTATAATAAGACCCATGAAATTCCAACAGAAAAAGGTATTGTATTACCTGACCTTAACCCTGAGCCATTGGAATACATTACAGAGGTTGACAACACCCCTGTTTCGGAACCGGTTGAGCATATCACACCGCCGGCTGCCGCGCCCGAAGGAACATCGCTCGGTACAATAATTAATGATGGCGCTGTGGAAACGGGCTCTGTTAATATTGAAAACCCATTAACGGGTACGGGCTCGGCAACCGCTACCGGAACATCTGTAGACGGGCCTGAAACGTCGAGTGTAACAACCCTTCATGTGGCCAGCACAGCTCCCGCCGAAGTTCCGGAAGTTATTATTGCGGAGGAAATGCCTGAGTTTGAAGGCGGTGTTGCCGGCTTAATGAGGTATGTGATGCAAAACATCTCTTACCCTGACATGGCAAGAGAAGTTGGAAAAGAAGGTACCGTACATGTATCGTTTGTAGTAAATGAGTTTGGTAATGTAGAAGGTGCAAAAGTGATGAAAGGAATTGGTTACGGTTGTGATGAAGAAGTGCTGAGAGTAATTGGCAAAATGCCACGCTGGAAAAAAGCCGGTAAAAATGGCGGACACCCGGTAAAAGTACGGTTCAATATCCCGGTATCATTCAGGTTGAAATAATACCATAACTAAAAAGGCCCCGTCGCGATTAATCGGACGGGGCCTTTTGTATTTAAATACGTTAAAAAATTAAGCGTCTTTCTTCTTTTCAACGATGCTTTTAGCGGAATCCACCATTTTCTGAACAGCGTCTTTGCCTAAAGGTTCTCCATCGGCCGATACCACATCTTCAAAAACATACGAGTTGCCTGCCGCTTTTTGAATAGAATAGAAATGGAACTCCGGTTTTGTAATAGCGCTTTCCCACATAATGGTTAAAGGTTCTTCAATAACAAACGACTTGAATATGTTAACGTCATTGGATTTGATGTCGCTTTTCCTTAATTCGATGTCACCCGGATCTTCGGTAATGGATATTTGAAAGTTTTTGCCAACTTTAATCTCCAGGGCACCCCAGCTTTGCTCGGTGATCTGTAGTTTAGCGGCCGTAGTATCCGGTACAAAAATGGAGAATTGTTTTCCAAATTTGCTCAGGTCTAAAGCAACCATTCCAGCCGGCGCCTGAATATCCTGTTTCGCATCCTTATCTCCGCATGATATAAATGCTACTGACAAGGTTAAAGCCGATAAAAGTGTAACTAGTTTTTTCATGTTATTATTGTTTGTTGAACAAATATACTGCAAACCGATGTGTTACAAAAATAAAATGCCACTATTTTAGGTAGTGGCATTTGATATAGTTGGTTATTGTAATACTTGGTACAAATAAAAAACCCCGCTAATGCGGGGCTTTTATTACTTTTTCTTAGCAGCTGCTTTTTTAGCTGCTTTTTTAGGAGCCGCTTTTTTTGCTGCTTTTTTAGGAGCTGCTTTTTTTACTGCTTTTTTAGCTGCTTTTTTAGGAGCTGCTTTTTTCACTGCTTTTTTTGCTGCTTTCTTAGGAGCTGCTTTTTTTGTTGTTGCCATGGTTTTTTGTTTTTAAGATTTTTGTTACTACGAAGTAAATAAAATTATTAACGCTAACTAATTTTCAATCACTTATTTTATTAACATAAAAATGTTGAAATTGTTAATACTCATTTTCCGAAACAGTCCTTATAAAAACAATATGCCGATATAAAAACAATGATGCTCTGTACATATTGATTTTAAAGGCGTTTTCAGGCATAGTATAAATTAAATTAAAATGGTCTGATAAGGACAAACTAAAAAACAATGCTTCACGGCTCGAAAAAAATTTTTAAAATGAGGCGAATTTTTTTCTGAAAATGAATTTAAAAGAGATCATTTTACCATCCATTCGTTTTCAATTTCCCATCCGGCTAATAATTTTATCGGCGTTGGATTTATAAAAATAGTTTCTGGTTGTTGATGTGAAAAATAATTACCTACGTCGAAACGCCCATTTTTATTGGCATCTTCAACTACTTTGATAAAATAATTTCCAGGGAGCAAATCTTTATAGGTAATCAGCTTTTCGGAAGTAGAGGTTAAAGAAAACTCAACGGGTGTTTCGTTTATGATCGTTTCTTTGTCATTTAGCAGCATGACAATGTATTTTTCCTTTTCAGGGAACAATAATTTCATATTTAACTGCGCATAATCATCTTTTGTACTTGTTTTAAACTTATAGGCGGTTGAATCGTTGCTTCTTCCATCGGCATTGGCAAACGCTTCTTTATTAAGCACCAGCTTGTAATCGCCTTCTTCTTTAAAAGCCGCCTGAATGGTAAAAGCCGTTACCGGCTCGGCATTCTTTAAAATAGTAAATGGCATTAGCGCCTTTGCCGAATCTTTAAGGTCTGTTAATGAGATCATGACCTCATTTATGTTTTTAGCTTCCACCGGGAAGTTCAGTTGAAAACGTGGCAAGTCATAATAAGGCATTGTACTACCCAGGTTCGACACAAACGAGTATTTGATGGCATTATTCTTTTTCAGTTTTTCCACACTGTTTTTTGAAGGGATCCTTATAAGAGCTGTATCTTGTCTAGCCGAACTATAGTTCACATAAGCCGTAAGCGTATCCAGCTTATCGGCATAATATAAGGTAAGGCTATCTTGTTGCAAATTTTGCGACCAGGATACCAATTCGTTTGCGTTTACATCGGTAATAGTGGTTTGGGCTTTATTATATATAATGTATGCCTTACCATATTCCAATGACGTGGTTTTCCGGATAAAACTTTTAGAGGGAATTTCTTTGAACAATAAAATCGATACTGGAACCGAATCTCCGGGCTGAGCCTGCTTGTCTAAAAACGCGATACTCTCTTCGGAGCCATCATACAATAAATTCTTGTTTTGATCTTTGATGGCAACCAGCTTAAAAGGTTTTTGGGGAAGGTAACTGAAATTAAAATTACCGGTGCCGGATGTTTTGCTTATGTATAAGGGTTTCTCTTTATATATAATACTATCCATTGCATCGGTCGGGTACAACCCTACCAAAAGGTTTGCCTCGGGTTTTTTATCAAAGGCATTCAGTACCTGTCCGCTCAGCTTCATGCTGTCCAATACATCGCCGGTACTAAATACATACTGGTAATCGGGAAGGATATTCGACTCCCGCAAATCGGTAATGGCGTTCCCGAAAGACAACTTATAGGTAGTATTTGGTAAAAGGGCTTCGTTGAATTTTATGTTCACTTTTTTTCCATTGGCCTCTACCTCCGGCAGCTCTTTTGTTTGGGGAGTAATAATAAGCTGGTTGGCTACATCTTTTAATACTATGTATTCGTCAAAACGGATCTCTATTTCCTTAGCGGTAAAATTCAATGAAGCATTAGGCGGATTCGACTCCAGCACCTTAGGTGCATCGACATCTTTTTTGCCTCCTGTCAGGGGTGTGATCTGTGCGCATCGCACAGTGATGAGCAGGATACATATATATAGGAGTAGCTTTTGCAATTTTTTATTACAAAGAAAGGGATTTTTTAGAAATGCCATACTATATATATAATAAGAACATTGCCAATAAAATTAAAAAATAAACTTTCATTTTATTTTGAAAGTTTAAAAACTCTATGTACATTTGTTCCGGAATTAAGATCATGAAATACAACGAGGGAAAAGATAAGTTCATACAAGCCTGGGGAACACTGGGAAGCAGCTGGGGCATCAGCCGCACCATGGCACAGGTTCATGCTTTGTTGTTGATAAGCCCTGAGGTGATGAGTACCGAAGAAATCATGGAAGATCTTAAAATATCGCGCGGTAATGCCAACATGACCATACGCGACCTGATGGACTGGGGCCTGGTGTATAAAGAGTTGAAAGCGGGCGAACGCAAAGAATTCTTCAGAGCCGAAAAAGACATTTGGAAAGTAGCCAAGCAAATTATCAAGGAACGCCGTAAACGCGAAGTTGAACCTATACTAACGCTTTTGGAGGAACTGAAAAAAGTGGAAGGCAATAAGAATGATAAAAAACACAAGGCATTGGTGGATGCGGTAACCAATATAGAAAGCGTAGTGGATAAGGCTGATTTTGCCCTGGAGCGTGCTATTAAACTGGATGAGAATGCCCTGGTCGGCGCTTTGTTCAAACTCTTTAAATAAAAAAATTTGACTAAATGTTTCAATATTTATTGAAAGTTTAGAAACATAATAAAAACCAGAGATCATGGAAACACACATTCAACTCAGCGCCAGACAGCGGTACGTCATCTTCACCTTATTATTTGGTTTATTGGTAGCGGTTATTCCCGACATATTTGGAGCCCTGGCTTACCCACAACTTTTTGTGGGTTTTTTTCAATTAGTGATCGCATTACTTAAATCGGTGCTATGGGCTTTGCAGGGTAAGAAAATACCAAAACAACTGCGGATATATTGGCTATTGGTTTTGGCCTATTTTGCAATAGGCGCAATTGTTTGGGTTGTTCTAAATTATTTTTCAGCCCAAACCAGGATATCTTTTGGCTGTGGCTATTTGGCATTAGCCTGGGGCATTGCTGTATACCATTTTAAACATATTTTATTCTTAAAAGCATAAACCATGTACCAGATACTAGCTTATAGCATTTATTTAAGCATTAGCTTAATAACCGTGCTGGTAGTAGGCAAAAGCCTGCACCGCAACGGAAAGGATTTTTTGTTTGCCGAATGTCCTGATGAGCAATTGAGCAGCAGCGCCAATAATTTTTTGTACATAGGCTATTGCCTGGTGAATACCGGCTTTGCCTTTTACTTTCTTAACTCAGCAAGCATTATCTTAAGCTTTGCTCAGCTGCTGGAATTCATTGCCACATCGGAAGGCATTATCTTTTTATCATTAGGTTTTTTGCATGCACTCAATGTTATCCTGGCGCCAAGGATAATCTCGTTCTTTTTGTCTAAAAAATTAAACCAGTATTAACCTTAAATCTTTAGAAATCATGAATTACAACATCATTGCCTACAGCATTTACATTCCAACTACCATTGCCTTAAGCATCTGGATCGCGAAGAATTTACACAGGAATACCAAAGTTTTTTTGCTTGAGCGTTTTAATCATAACGAAGCACTGGCAGGTTCCACTAATAACCTCATTCAAACAGGTTTTTACCTGATTGCCTTTGGATACTCGTTCATGAAAATGACGGTACGGAATAACGGGCACTATGATACCAACCAGCGTTATGTGTACGACCAACTTTTATCCTCGCAACAAACCATGGAAGAACTGGCCATGAAGCTTGGCGGTTTTACCCTCATCCTTGGTTTGTTGCTGTTCTTTAACTTCTTTATCATGCTCATGATCCAGAGACCAAAAAAACAACAGCAGCATTCTTCTTTTACCATCCAGGAACCAGGCAAATAATTAACCATTAAAACCCTAATTCTTATGAAAAAACTAATTATAGCAGGTGGAACCGGCTTTTTGGGTCAGGCCCTGTGCAGGCATTTCGAACATAGTTTCGATGAGATTCTGATCTTATCGCGTACGGAAAACAAAACTGAAGGAAAAGTACGTTATGTGACATGGGATGCTAAAACATTTGGCAGCTGGTGCAGGGAGCTGGAAGGCGCAGAAGCGGTGATTAATTTATGCGGCAAGAGTGTTGACTGCCGCTATACCGAAAAGAACAAAGCCATTATTTTCTCCTCCCGGCTTGAGTCTACTAAAATAATCGGCGAGGCTATTGAACGCTGTAACGTACCTCCTGCCTTATGGATCAATGGCGCATCGGCCACCATTTACCGCCACAGCGAAACCGAGCCCATGACAGAAAAAGAAGGAGAAATTGGCAGTGGTTTTTCGGTAGAAGTGTGCAAGGCCTGGGAAAAAGTATTCAACAGCTTTACCTTAGCGGCTACACGTAAAGTCAACATGCGCATATCGATGGTAATGGGAAAAACAGGCGGCGTGTTTCCGGCACTGACCGGCGTGGTAAAGAAAGGCCTTGGCGGCACCATGGGAAAAGGAACGCAACAGGTGAGCTGGGTGCATGTGGATGATTTTTGCCGGATGGTGGAATGGTTTATTAATAACAAAGGTGCTAGTGGCATTTATAACAGCGTGGCGCCACTGCCAATTACAAACCGCCACATGATGCAGCTGCTTCGCAAAAAACTGCACATACCTATTGGACTGCCAGCCGCTAGCTGGATGCTGGAGATTGGCGCAATGCTGATTGGTACGGAAACCGAACTGATCTTAAAAAGTCGTTACTCCTACCCTGAAAGGGCCCTAAAGGAAGGTTTTACATTTAAGTATCAAAATTTTGAGGAATGTTTAAGTTCATTGTAAATTTAAGCTATCTGTTCTTGACTCTCACGACTCGTCGTGACGAACTGACAAGATTAAGTTAATTATTCATATAAGCCCTTATGCCAGTCATTCAACTCACAACCATCATCAACGCGCCCATTGAACGTTGTTTTCTTTTGTCACTCTCGGTTGACCTGCACAAGGCCAGCGTAGCACAAACCAGGGAAACGGCCATTGCGGGTGTGACCAGCGGCACCATGAAGCTAAACGATAAAGTAACCTGGCAGGCAAGGCATTTTGGTTTTAACCTTACCATGACCTCGCACATACCTGTATACGAAAAGCCAACTTATTTTGTGAGCGAAATGCTGAAAGGACCTTTTAAAAAACTGCACCACCAACACCGCTTTGCCGAGGTGGAGGGCAAAACCGTTATGACCGATGTGTTTGAACTGCAGGCGCCTTTAGGGATTTTAGGCAAGCTGGCAGAAGGGCTGTTTTTGGTGGCTTACATGAAGCGTTTTTTGCTGATGCGCAATGCTTACCTGAAGCAGGTGGCAGAGGGAAATGATTGGAAAACCTACCTTTGAGCCTTTACTGACGTTTTGGCGTTAAAAACTTTTTGGCTTTTAATTTGCTTTACAGTATGCAACAATTACATTTGTTTAACTACTTAAACCCACAGATTATGTTTGATCAAAATGAATTTAAAAAATACGCTACCAAACATGTAGGCATCAGCAGCCTTACTTATGATAGCTACGTTTCGGCCATTACCCCGGGCATTCGTAATTTAACGCCTAATATTATTGAAGAAAGGCAATTGAACGTGTCTGTACTGGACGTATTCTCACGCTTGATGATGGACAGGATCATTTTCCTGGGCACCGGTATTAACGACCAGGTGGCTAACATTGTGCAAGCTCAGTTATTATTTTTGGAATCGGTAGATCCTAAAAAGGACATACAGATTTACCTGAACTCGCCGGGTGGCTCGGTGTATGCCGGCCTTGGTATTTACGATACCATGCAAATCATTAAACCGGATGTGGCAACAATTTGTACCGGTATGGCCGCCAGTATGGGCGCTGTATTGCAATGCGCGGGTGCCAAAGGCAAGCGTACAGCATTGAAACATGCCCGCATTATGATCCACCAACCTTTAGGCGGAGCCGAAGGACAGGCATCGGACATTGAAATTACGGCGCGCGAGATCCAGAAACTGAAAAAAGAACTGTACGAGATCATTGCGCTGCACAGCGGACAAACCTACGAAAAAGTGTGGGCCGACAGCGACCGTGACTACTGGATGATTGCACAGGAAGCAAAAGATTATGGTATGATTGACGAGGTGTTGATTAAAAAATAATCATCTTCTTTAAAGTATAAATTAAAACCCCCGTTACGGTTAATCGAAACGGGGGTTTTTGTTTTTTGGAAATTTATACTACTCAATCAACTATTATTGTTAAAGTATTTTGCAAGATCACAAGAAAACAGAATGCGATTGAACCGAACGCGAAAACTACTCATGAATACTTTCATGATTGTTTCAATGCATACTTAAATTCAACATCTTATTGTACAAAAACAAATTCCCTGTACACTTCCCATTTTTCATCCAGCTGTTTTAACAAGCCTATTGAACTGCAATTGAAAGAGGCTTCGAAGGTTTTGTGCTGATGCTCTTCCCAGACTTTATAGAACTGTGGTTTTTTGAGATCGCGAAAAGCAACAGTGATGTGTGGGTGAAAACCGCGCAGGCTTTCGGCCTGGTTAAAGAGTTGCAGTTTGCTTTTAACATGCTGCACGAGCTTGCTTTGTAATTGGAACAAGTGTTCATTTTCTTTTACATCAATAAACACCACCCGCGGCTCGAAGCAGGAAAAGCCCGAAAGAGAAATGGAAACAGCATCGGTAAACTGAAAAGTCTGCAGAACTGAAAATAGTTTTTCTTCTTTTTCTTCTTCCCAGCTAAAGGGCATGTGCAGGGTAATATGTGCCGGTGAGCGCAGCGCGCCTTTGGTACCATGGTGGCGATAAATATCTTCTTTTACGGTCCTGATGTCAGACAACAAAGGCTCGGGCGGGACAATGGCTATGAAATACTTTTGCAGCATGTTAGATCCTGATGCCTACTACAAGTACATCATCTACCTGCTCATGGGGGCCTTTCCAATCCTTAAATTCTGTTTCCAAAATTGTTCTTTGATCGGGCAATGGTTTGTCGTTAAAGCCAAGCAATATATCATTGAGCTTCCTGTATTTGAATTTTTTGCCTTTTGGTCCACCAAACTGATCGGCATAACCATCGGTGTAAAGGTACAGCGAATCGCCGGCTTTTAAATCCAGCGTATGCAGTGTAAACGATTCCTTACGCTCACCTTTTCCCACCGGCATTTTATCTTTGGGGAGTTCAATGATCTCTCCGTCACGGATTAAAATTGGTTCGTTGTTGGCAGCACAATACTCAATGCGATGTTTGCTTTTGTCTACCGCTATCAAAATTCCATCCATCCCATCCTTCTGACCTTCATCGCCAATGGTGGTAATAAGCCTTTCGCGCACGTAATTAAAAATGTCGTTTGGTTTTTCAATGTTCTTTTCCTTAATGGCCTCGCTTAAAAACCCCATGTTGAGCAAACTCATAAACGCGCCGGGCACGCCATGGCCGGTACTATCGCATACGGCCAGGTAAAACACATTGTTATGCATGGTGGCCCAGTAAAAATCGCCACTCACAATATCCTTGGGTTGAAACAAAATAAAGTTACCGGGAATGCTTTGCGCAATCATATCGGCATTGGCCAGCAAGGCGGTTTGAATGCGCCTGGCATAGTGAATGGAATCAAGCGTTTCCTTTTGATGTGCCTCTACCAGTTCTTTTTGATTTTGCAACTCGGCTTTTTGCTCCTGGATCAAATGGTTTTGCTTTTGGGTGATCTTAAAGCGGTTATACATCACTATTCCAAACAGGGCCACTAATACCAGGCCTCCGTATAAGGCAAAGCGCTGTGTACGTTCTTGTTTTAACTGGGCGGTGGTTACCTTTTTTTCTTCACTTATCCGTACGCTATCGGCGGTAGCTTTCTTTTCATACTCAATCTGAAATCCTTTTTTGAGGATGGTGTTTTTGGTTTCTTCATTATCAATCGAATCCTTCATCTGAACATACAGGCGGTACATTTGCAAGGATTTTTGAAACTGGTTTTGCTTTTCGTAAACACGGTTTAAAACAGAAGCGGCATCCCTTATTATTTCAGGCGATCCCAAATCCTTTGACACAGCCATGCATTTTAATCCATAGTCGAGCGCCGCATTTAAATCGCCATGCCGCAGCATATACTCGGCAAGGCTGCTATAAGATTGTGCAATTCCTTTGGCACTATTTACTTCCATGCGAAGCTCAAGCGCTTCTTTATAATACGCAAGTGCTTTTTCGCTGCTTGCTTTCCCGCAATCGGTTCCCGGGGGGCAATCGGGGTCGCCATAATAATCGTAAATACCACCCAGTAAATTTAAAGAGCTTGCCAGTCCGAATTTGTCATTTCTTTCTTTCCTGATAGTAGCAGATCTTTTTATATAATCAATGGCTTTTTTATTCGACAAAACCTGGCAGTCGGCACTGGTACCTTTACATAAAGGATCGCCATAGCTCTTAAATAAATAACCAATGTTTGAATAGGAGATGGCGATCCCATCCTTGTCTTTCATTTTCAAATAAATATCCAGTGCTTTAGTATAGTATTCCAGTGCCTTGGCTGTTTCGCCCTGGTTATCAAAAACAAACCCAATGTTATTATAGGACGTGGCAGCTCCGGACAGATCATGCGTTTCAATCTGAACTTTTAACGCGTTATGATAAAAATCAATGGCCTTTGTAATATCACCCTCCTGTCGGAACAGATAGCCAAGGTTTATGTATATTGCTGCCGTGCCGGGTTTATCGTTAAGCTCCTTATAAATAGCGAGTGCTTTATAATAATATTCATAGGCCTTTGGCGTCATCCCTTTTTGCATGCATAAATACCCGTAGTTGACCAAGGACCCTGCATAGTAACCTACCAGGTAATCTCTTAAGCCCGACCTTGGTTGACTGTAATAAGGTTCTGCAATTTTTTTTAACTGCTCATTGTACAAGGGCCATTGGGTATCATCTGCGTCACCTTCAATAATAAGGTTCAACAACCTGCAACGGGTAGTATCGTGAGTTGCACGGCCCAATTCTGTTTTTAAGGAATCGATGTTTGACTGTGAAAACAGCAAGGCATGCAGGAAAAGAAAAAAGAAAAAAATTATGCGCGTCATACTTATATCTTTACACCTATCACTAACACATCGTCAACCTGTTCCTGCTTGCCACGCCAGTTGTTAAAGGCTTTGTCAAGCACTGCGTAATGCTCATCAATTGGCAAAGGGGCCACGGAAATGAGAAGGTCCTTAAGCTGGTTGTACTTGTATTTTTTTCCGTTTGGCCCGCCAAACTGGTCAGCATAACCATCGGTGTAAATATACACGCAATCGTCTTTTTGCAGCTGTATGGTATGATTTGTAAAAGTATCCGCTACGCCATCGGTATTGCTGCCTATGGGGCATTTATCGGATTTTACTTCGAGCATATCGGTTCCGTAAAATACTTCGCGCTCGCTTTTTATGGTGTAGGTTGAGGCAATGTTTTTACGGATGAGCACCAGCGAATTGAAAGCTCCGGCATATTGCAGGGTTAAGGTTTTGTAATTAATGTTGCACAGGGCAAGGTCCATCCCATCCTTCACCGAACCCGCATCCGACGATTGTCGCAGGGTATCGTTCACCGCAATATCAAGGTACTGCAAAATATCGGCCGGTACCGATAAGCGCTTGTCCTGCACAGCCTGGCTTAGTGATTTTAAACCAATAACGCTCATCATGGCGCCCGGTACGCCATGTCCGGTGCAGTCAACTGCCGAAAACAGTACTTCATCATCAATGGCCTCTACCCAATAAAAATCGCCGCTTACAATATCTTTGGGCTTATAAAACACCATGCTTTTTGGGAGCAAGGATTTTACACGCTGTTGTGTGGGAATAATGGAAAGCTGGATGCGCAGGGCGTATTTAATGCTATCGGTAATTTCCTGCTCTTTGTGCTTGAGAGCAGCGGTACGCTCTTCTACAATTTGTTCGAGTTCGGCCTTGGAGCGTTTTAAGCGTTTATCCCTCAACTTAAACCATATAAACACGCTAATGGCCAGCAGGGTGATTAAGTGAATGGGCCCCAGCTCATAGGTTACCGAAACGTTTAAGGATATCAGGCCAATTATATGCATCACAAAATTTAAGCGTTAAGCAGCCTATTTACTGCTATATTTGTATATAAAAATAAACAAATTTTATAACCTGCAACTAATATTTTATCAATGGCCGAAGACCTTCAGATTAAAGGAAATACGAAAGAGGAAAAATACCAGTCGCTGTTACCGCAAGTAAAGGCACTTATTGACGGTGAGCCGGACGCTATTGCCAACATGGCCAATATTTGCGCTTCGCTCAAATTCGGGCTCAACTTTTTTTGGGTTGGTTTTTACCTGGTAAAGGAAGGACAATTGGTTTTAGGGCCATTCCAGGGGCCGGTAGCCTGCACGCGCATTGCCATGGGAAAAGGAGTATGCGGCACTGCATGGAAAAACAAAGAGGTGATTATTGTAGATGATGTGGATGCTTTCCCGGGCCACATTGCCTGTAGTTCCCTGTCAAAATCGGAAATAGTACTGCCTTTTTATAATTCGAAAAAAGAAATTATTGGCGTGCTGGATGTTGACAGTGACGCCTACCGCACGTTTGACAAAACAGATGAACTGTACCTCGCACAGATGCTTCAATTAATTGAGCCCGTGGCTTAAAACACAATTTGTTTTTTAGTTTAAATTTATTAATCTTTGATTAGAAAATAATTTTATTTTTTAAAAAGCAAACAATGGAGATAACCCGCGTATTTGACATTTTAGAGCTCTACAAGACACAATACAAAAAAGACGATGTATTGTGCAGCAAGATAAACAAACAGTGGAAAACATACAGCAGCGACGATTTCATCAATTATACCAACTGGGTAAGCTACGGCTTACTCTCGCTCGGTTTAAGCAATACGGATAAGGTTGCCATTATTTCGAACAACCGCTCGGAGTGGAACTTTTGCGATTACGGCTGCCAGCAGGCCAACATTGTTACGGTACCAATTTTCCCAACTATCAGCAACAACGACCTGCAGTTTATTTTGAACCATGCCGAAGTGAAGCTTATTTTTATTTCGGATAAATCCATTTACGGGAAACTGGCTGCTATTGAAAAGGATATTCCCAATGTAAAGCATGTGGTTAGTTTTGACAAGGTGGAAGGGATCATGTCTTTTGACGAATTTATTGAGCTCGGCAAAAAAAATGAAGCCCCTGATACATTAAGCGCCATTAAGCAATCCATAAAACCTTCCGACCTGTTAACCATTCTTTACACCTCGGGTACTACCGGTGTTCCAAAAGGGGTGATGATCTCGCACCACAACCTGGTATCGAATGTTATTGCCTGCCAGGGCTTTGCTCCTTTTGCAAGCAGCTGGCGCGCGCTGAGCTTTTTGCCGTTGAACCACGTGTATGAGCGCATGGTGTGTACACTTTACTTATACAAAGGCATCTCGGTATATTATGCCGAAGGCTTGGAAACCATTGGTGATAATTTAAAGGAAGTTCAACCACAGGTCTTTGTATCGGTACCGCGTTTAATTGAACGGGTGTACGAAAAAATTACGGCCACCGGCGAAAAGCTTACGGGTACCAAGCGCAAAATATTTGACTGGAGCATGCGCATTGCCAACACGTATGAGCTGAACAATAAAAATGGCTTGTGGTATAAAATACAACATAAAATTGCTGACAAGCTGGTGTTTAGCAAGTGGCGCGCGGCCGTTGGCGGCAAACTGGTGTGCATTGCATCGGGTGGGGCAGCACTGAACCCAAAACTGGAACGCATTTTTTTATGCGCCAACATTGTGTGCCTGCAGGGTTATGGTTTGACCGAAACCTGCGTGGTGGTAAGCGTTAACCGTTATGGTGAAGATAACATTCGTATTGGTACCTGCGGCCCGGTGATTGCCGGTGTAGATGTGAAGATAGCCGAAGAGGATGGCGAAATTTTAGTAAAAGGACCTAACGTGATGATGGGTTATTACAAGAACCCGGAAGCAACGGCTGAAGTGATTGACAACGAAGGCTGGTTCCATACCGGTGATGTGGGAACCTTTGTAGAGGGGCGTTTCCTGAAAATTACCGACCGTAAAAAAGAGATCTTTAAAACCAGTTCGGGCAAATACATTGCTCCGTTAATGATTGAGAACAGGATCAAAGAATCGCGTTTTGTGGAACAGAGCATGGTGGTGGGCGAGAACCAAAAATTCGCATCGGCCGTTATTGTTCCGTCGTTTGCCAATTTTAAAGAGTACGCCAGGGAAAACAATATTACCTGGACCACCAACGAAGAGATGAGCCAGCACGAAGAACTGAAACGGATCATTAACGACCATATTAAAACCATTAACAAAAGCCTGGCGCCATTTGAACAATTGAAACGTGTGGCCATTTTAAGCAAAGAGTGGAGTATTGAGGGCGGAGAGCTGACTCCAAAAATGAGCCTGAAGAGAAAGGTAATTAAGGAGAAGAACATGGAGGCGATTAATAAGATTTTTTCTGTAGAAGATTAACAGTTGGCAGAGTGCAGTTGGCAGTAGGTCGCATTCCGATTCATTAGTACTGCATACTGCCAACTCTAAAACTGCCAACTGATAATGTCCTGATAAAGCTGTACCCATAACTCCATAAATGAACCCAATCTCTGAGAAACTAATTGCCTGGTATAAGCAAAACAAGCGCGACCTGCCATGGCGTAATACCAGCGATCCTTATAAGATCTGGCTGTCGGAGATCATGCTGCAGCAAACGCAGGTAGCACAGGGTTTAAGTTATTATGTAAAATTTACCGAAACATTCCCAACTATTGTTGACCTTGCAAAAGCTCCCGAAGATAAGGTGATGCGCTTGTGGCAGGGCCTTGGTTATTACTCCCGCGCCCGTAATTTACACGCGGCGGCTAAAGAAGTTGCCAGCACCTATAAAGGAAAATTTCCGGCTACTTACGATAACATCAAATCACTGAAAGGTGTGGGCGATTATACCGCTGCCGCCATCTCCTCCCTCGCTTTTAACTTGCCGCACGCGGTGGTAGACGGGAATGTGTACCGGGTGCTGGCGCGTTTGTACGACCTGCACACACCCATCAACTCAGGTGCTGGGAAAAAAGAATTTCAATTACTGGCCGATGAACTGTTGAACAAAAAACAACCCGGCCTGCATAACAGCGCCATGATGGAGTTTGGCGCCCTGTGGTGCAAACCCCAAAACCCCAAATGCGAAACCTGCCCGGTGCAGGAGCATTGCCTGGCTTTTGCCAGCAACACTGTTGCCGAATTGCCTGTAAAAGATAAAAAAACAAAGATCAGGGATCGTTACTTTCATTACTTTGTTTTTAATTACAAAGATTGTGTTTACATCCAAAAAAGGGAAGCGAAAGACATCTGGCAAAACCTATATGAATTTTATTTAGTAGAAACGGACGAACCAAAAGACCCGGAAGTATTACTGAAGCATAAAGCCATTAAAGCACTAGCCAAAAAATTCAAGGTGGTATCGGTTACGCCATTAAAAAAGCACATCCTCTCGCACCAGCATTTATACGCTACGTTCTATGAGTTAAGCATAGATACGCCTTTACATTCCAAAGTCCTGCAAAAAATAAAACGAAGCGCGTTGAATGATTTCGGGATCCCACAATTGCTCACAAAATATTTAACTTTGAAATAATTGCACAAATTTTCATGGTAAGTGAAAATTTGGTATTTTTATTGTTACAATAACCAAAAACTATGTTGATGAGAGTATTTTCTATTTTTGCAACCTTTATTTTTATCTTAGTCTTTGTAGCGTGTACAAAAGACATAGGGCCAAATCCTGATTTGATAAAAATTAACTCCTGTGATACTGTTTCCTTTGACAAACACATTAAACCTATTATTACTGCTAAATGTGTTACATGCCATTTTCCGGGCAATCCCAGTGGCGCGCCAGGTGACTTTAACAACTATACTGAATTAAAAGCAAAAGCAGATGCCGGCTTAATTAAAGCCCGTGTTTTTGATCATGTACCTTCTATTATGCCTCAGGCCGCGGCTCCCCAATTAACTTCAGGAGAATTAGATTTAATAAAATGCTGGCTTGATGCCGGCGCACCCAATAACTAACCTATAAACTATAAACATCATGATACGATCCATCTTTACCGCCTTATTTGTTGCTGCATTAACAATAAGCGCAAATGCCCAGTTCTATAAAGGAAAGCCCGATGCGTCTACTATTTCTTTCTTTTCAAAATCGCCGTTGGAAGACATTGATGCTACCAACAAAAAAGTAACGGTAGTCATTAAAACTACTACCAACGACATACAGTTTGGTGTGCCTATGCTGGGCTTTAAATTTGCAAAGCCTTTAATGGAAGAGCATTTTAACGAGAACTACGTAGAATCGACCAAATATCCTACCTGTACCTTTAAAGGAAAGATTGTGGAAACGGTTGATTATACCAAAGAAGGAGAGCACAAAGTTACGGCCAAAGGCATTTTAGACCTGCACGGTGTTCAAAAAGAAATAGAGGTACCGGGTACCATTACCGTAAAAGGAACCGAACTTTTAATTAGCGCTAACTTTAAAATAAAAGTGGCCGAATACAACATCAAAGTACCTTCGCTTTATGTACAAAACATTGCCGAAGTGGTTGATGTAAAAGTGAACGCGGCACTTGAACCATTCACTAAAAAATAAGCCCTAATCCTTACAGAACTATTAAAAACGGAATTTGACCACTAATTTTTTTATCATGACACGAATCATTACTTTTTGTATAGCTTTATTGATCTCATTCTCCTCTTTTGCACAGGAAGACCTTTTGGATATGGTTAAGGAAGAACCAAAAAACGAACCACCAAAAAAGGTATACGCTACGTTTAAAACCACTAAAATTGTCAGTGCCCAAACCATTGAAACGGTAAAAAAGCGCAACCTGGATTTCAGGGTAACTCACCGCTTTGGCAACATTTATAACAGCTCAAGTCCCAACGCGTTAAACGACGCCGCTCATGGGGCATTTGGACTGGATAATGCCACTGATATCCGCATATCGTTTGATTACGGTATAACTGACGATATTACCATTGGAATTGGGAGGAGTAAATTCAGGGAAATGAATGATGCCTTGATTAAATGGCGTTTTTTAACCCAGCGCGAGGATAACAAAATTCCTGTTTCAGTGTGTTTTTATGGTGATCTTGGTTACACCTCAATGACGACAGACAACTTATACGCAGGAACCATTCGCCCGAAAACAAATGAAGCGCACCGCATACAGTACTGCAGCCAGTTATTAATTGCCCGCAAGTTCAACAACTGGTTGTCTATACAACTCATGCCAACTTATGTTCACCGTAACTTTATTAAGCAGCAGCTTAATACCAGCAATGGCAAAGAAGACATGAACGACCTGTTCTCGTTAGGAATTGGCGGTAGGATCAAACTTTCGAAACGCTTTGCACTGGTTGCCGATTATTTCTATAATTTCTCCGAGTTTCAACAAAACAATCCTGCCGGATACTACAACCCTTTAGGTGTTGGGATTGAAATTGAAACAGGGGGCCACGTGTTCCACATTAACTACACCAATGGTTCCGCTATTTTAGAGAGCAGCCTGCTAACCACAACACAGGATACCTGGACAAAAGGGCAAATCAAACTTGGATTTAATATTTCAAGATGGTTCGCGCTATAATCTGTATCATTTGTTTTAACTTGTTTTCTTTCCGATATTATCATCCATGCCAGTGAACGACTCATTAAACCTTAATGAACCATCGGTGTTTGCAGGGCATTTACTCGCGCCATTTCATGCCGACCCTGTATTCAGGGCAGGTACAACTTATTACTGGCCTGGTATAATTCTTTTTTTGGTATTAACCCTTTATGTCTCCATTAAAGTTTACGATCCAAAAAAGATCTATAAGATCTTCGCATCGGTATTTAGTTTACAGGCTTCGAAACAGCTTTTCAGGGAAGATTATAAGCTTAACAAACGGGTATCGGTTTTTTTAACCATTAGTTTTATCCTGGTCATTTCGTTTTTGATCTATATGACGAATCATTATTTTGGCTTTATCTTAAGCGATGTTTCCCCTTTGAAGCAATATGTCTTTTTCCTCGTAACTGTATGCCTGGTCTATTCCATCAGGTTCCTGGTTTCATATCTCCTTTCGTTTGTGGTTTCAAATACGGAACTCGACAGGGAATACTTTTTTAACACCTTTGTTTTTAGCCAAACGCTGGGGTTGATCCTGTTCCCCATGATCGTTCTTATCCAGTTCTCAAAATACCCGGCCGAATGGTTTTTGTACCCGGCGGTCATTATTTGCGCGGGTTTTTATGTTTTGCGCCTTTTCAGGGGTTTTGTGATCTCGGTTTTAGAACAAAACGTAGGAATTCTCTATATTTTTTTGTACCTTTGCGCTTTGGAAATTTTACCCCTCCTGGTTTTGGTAAAATTCCTGTTGACTACTTTTAAGTAATGATTTTTACAATTTATGGCAATTAAAAAAAAGAAATCTACTAAAGCGATTAGCGCTACCCCCAAAGCAGCTAAGGTTAAAAAAGCAAGTGTTGTAAAAACATCCAAAAACGCCAAAAAACCTGCTGTTAAAAAAGTAGCCTCTAAAACAAGCGCCTCTAAAAAAGTTACTGCTAAAAAGCCTGTGCGACCTGCTGCGGCTAAAAAACCGGTTGTTAAACAAAGCAAACCGGCTAAGGCGGTGGCTAAAAAAACAGCCCTAAAGCCCGTTAAGAAAGCCGCAAAAGCGCCAGCCAAAAAAGTAGTTAAAAAAGCGGTACGCCCTGTAACAGCTAAACCCCAAACAGCAAAAAAGGTTGCTGAAAAAAAGGTGGCTCCTGTAGCTATTAAAAAAGTAGTTCCTGCCGAAAAACCAGTTAAAGTAAAGGCAGCTGCTCCCGCGGGCGCCAGCACCGAAAAATTCGTAAAAATCGGGGTTAAAACAAAAAAACAATTGGTAGCGGTTGCCCCTCAGCCGGTGATCGAAGTTTCTAATCATCCTAAAACCAAAGTAAAGACCCTTTTAATTTCCCAGCCAAAACCTGAGAGTGATAAAAACCCTTATTTTGACCTGGCTAAAAAACACAACTTATTAGAAACGTTTCGCCAGTTCATTAAAATTGAAGGTTTGCCTGTGAAAGATTTCAGGGCACAACGCATTGATATTTTAGAACACAAGGCGGTGATATTAACCAGCAGAATGGCTGTTGACCATTATTTCAGGATGTGCAATGAAATGCGCGTAACGGTTCCTGAGTCGATGAAATATTTTTGCATCAACGAGGCAACGGCTTATTACCTGCAAAAATACATTCAGTACCGCAAGCGTAAAATTTTCTTTGGTCATCAAACCATCCAGGACCTGGTAGATGTGATAAGGAAGAACAGGGAAGAGAAATTCTTACTACCTGCCGCCGATGTGCACAGGGAACAGATCTGTGATTTTTTAGACGCTATTGACATTAAATATACCAAAGCGGTAATGTACCGTACTGTTAGCGCCAATCTTTCGGATATTAAAAATTTAAACGAGTATGACATGCTGGTGTTCTTTACGCCTGCGGGTATTAATTCGTTGAAATTTAATTTCCCGAACTTTAAACAGGGTAATACCCGCATTGCCTGCTTTGGCGCGGCAACTGCCAATACACTGAAAAAGCACGGCTACCGTTTGGATGTATATGCTCCAAACCCTAAAAACCCGAGCATGACAGGTGCTTTGGACGAATACATCAGGGAAGCAAACAAGAGATAGTTCTTTTTTGCTGGGATTTGAACCGGACATTATTTAACGCGCATTCAGGCCCACATGTTTACCTTTAAAAAAATAGAACGTTTATGCAGCAAAAAAGCTATAGACGAGCTATTTGCCAGGGGCCGTTCCAAAACGCAGTTTCCTTTTAAATTACTTTTTTTGCCGGCCGAATTTGAAAGTGAATTTCAGGCCAGGGCTATGTTTGTAGTACCTAAAAAAAAACACAGGCGTGCAAATAAACGCAACACCATAAAGCGGCGCATGCGCGAAGTATACCGCCTGCACAAGCACCTGATGTATGAGCAACTAAAAGAACAAAAAATAGACCTGATGTTTATTTGCTTAAGCAGTGAGGAGTTGACTTACGAGGAGATTAAAAAAAGCATGCTGGCATTAATGGAAGCCATTCCAAAACAAAACCCTCCTTTATCAAAAACCGCATGACCTACAGGGAAAGTCCTTTATTTTTTCTCCCATTTTTCTTAACTTTAAGATCATGTTCCGTGGGTATGATATAAAGGAAGAACTTCAAAAGCACAAGGTAAAAACAGCCAGGCCGGATGATTTTATTATGGAAGAAGTGCATAAGATCTTAGCGGCCAACCTGTTTAAAGAAAAAAACATCCTTCAGAATTTAAAGACCTATAATAAATCGTTTGAACTGCTCAACGAAGAGGGGCTCGACAGCTCCCTTGTATTTAAACCTGGTGAGCTAAAGGCGGTTTGTATTAGCCTGCGTTTAAAATTCCTGGATAGCCAGGCTTACCGTTTTGATGTGCCATACGAAGCGATCCTGAAAATAAAACACCTTAATGAGGCTCACGGAAAGGACCTGGATGGTTTTAAAATTATGGGCATTGCCGGGGCATTCAGAAAACAATTGCCAAATGCCAACTTCGCGTTATTTGCGCCAACGGTTATGGGAAATTATTACCTGGTGCATGATTGGGGAACAAAGCTAAAGTGGTACAAAAAACTCATGGCTTTTCCGCTACGCAATTTTGAAGTGCTGATGGCTACTCTTATTACGTTTGTATTTATTGTTACCATGTGCCTGCCCACCTACCTTATTACCCTGGACAGAACAGCGACTTACTGGTGTGGATACCGCATTGGCATTTTTTTTCATTTGCTTATTTTTTTCAGTGGGTTTACAGCCTATATCCTGGTTGGGTTCAACAAACGCTTTAGCGGCACGGTGTGGGATGAGGAACGGGAATTTACTTAGGACTAATAACAGGTCGCTCCTACGGAGCTAAACAAAAAATTACATTTGCCTTTCTATAAGCAGTTTGCCCCGATGGGGCAAGGGGCCTTATATTCTATTACAGTCGAGCTCCGTAGGAGCGACCTGTTTATAAACAATGGTGTATTGATCCATCAAACCCCGTAGGGGTGGCCTGTTGTTCGATCATGATAGTATGTGATACACGATGGTAAATCCCGGTAATCTAAATTACTATAAAGACTCCAGGTACTTCACCAGGGCTTCGCGTTCGGGTTTCGACAAATTATAGAAGTAATTTCTTGCCGCCTGTGCTTCGCCACCATGCCACAAAATGGCTTCTTTTATGCCCCTGGCCCGGCCATCGTGCAGCAAATAAGTATGGTTGTTCACTGTTTGTATGAGCCCCAGGCCCCATAAAGGCTGTGTGCGCCATTCATTGCCATTTGCCAGGTAATCAGGTCGGTTATCGGCAAGGTCGGTTCCCATATCATGCAGCAAAAAATCGGAGAAAGGGCGAATGGTAATATTGTTTAACACGCTAATGGAGGAAGAATTTCCGGTTTGCATTTTAGAGGTATGGCATTTTTCGCAACCGGCATTTTTAAAGATCATTTTCCCTTTCAACACTTCTGCATCCTGGTAATTACGCCGTAAAGGCACTCCCAGCGTACGGGAATAAAACACAACGTTGTTCAAGATAAGGCTGTCTATTTCGGGGGTTCCGCCATTGATGGCAGCCTGACAGGTATTTTGAACGGAAGTACAGTTCTCAACCGGGAACAGCCAGCTGGTAATGCCCATATCGCCAACAAAAGCGCCAGCGCTTTGATGGTACAGGTTCGGTACATTGGCTTTCCATCCAAAGCGTCCTAGTTTTGTGGATTGCGAAACGGCATCATATGCATAGTTTACTTTCCCCGATATGCCATCGCCATTCGCGTCAAATTCATCAGCGTTAGCGGTTATCACTGCAGCGTCAACATTCTCAATTAATCCAAGGCCTATCATTTGTGTTCCTATCCGCGGTGATACCATTATTCCCGGATCCATGGCGCCGAAGCCTAAATTTGAAAAAGTATAAAGCGGTTTCCTTAAACTATAGGTTTCTCCATCGGGAAAAGTGCCCGGCATTTCGGTATAAGAGATCGTGAAATCGCCTTCTTTGGTTACACCTGTTAATGCCTGGTCGTTTAACTGCCCGCCGTAATTAATATCAGGCATGGGATCACCGTTAGGGCCTGCGCCCGGAATGCTTAACCTAAACAGCAAACCTTTGTTATAAAAAGGTTGTCCACGTCCATCCCTGAAATGGCAACTGCCACAGGACCTTGCGTTAAATACCGGACCTAAACCATCGCGGGCGCTGGTTGATGAAGGGGCCTGTACCCAGTTTTGTGTAAAGAAAGAGTTACCAACAGCAAAAGCCGACATTTCCTGGGAGCTTAAGCCGGGAACCTGGTAATTGAAGGCCAGCGAAGATTGATCGTTAATGGTAAGCGAACCGGCTGAATTTTCTTCGCCGGGTTCGTATTCGGCAGTAGGCTCAACAACAGGCACAACCTCGTTTACCTTCGGATCCTTTTTACAGGACACCAAACCTAAAACCAACAAACCAATTATGTATTTACTCTTCATTATTTAAAAATAACAAAACACCATTGACATCAATGGTGTTTTGTTAAAGGTGTTTGTTTTTTATTGAAGAATGATGCCCATTGTGGCAGCCACATCTTTTATTTTCAGTGCTTCGTCTTCCAGGGCGTTAACCGCAGCGGCAACATCGGCCTGGTCGTAAATAATTGCCTGGTCGAACGGAATTTGCATAGCCGCAATTTTTGTATTGGATAAAGTTAAAGCGTTTACAACCGCTGTGTTTTTAGCCGCATCATATAATTGCATCAGGTCGTTTAACGAATAGCCGCTCACAACCGTAACGCCATTGGCTCTTGTGTAAGAACCCATGTACAGGTTTTGAACTGCTTTGGCGTTCAACACAATATCACGGTGTGTGTTATCTGAAAAACAGCTGTGTTCATCTTCCTGTCCGTTGCCTGTTAATTGCTGGTTGGTTAAAGCGGTATTGATCCTTTCTTGTGCTAATTCTTCGCCACTTAAAGCTTTCATACTGCTGAACATTTTACGCAAAGCTACTGTATTATCCATAGCCAGGAACTCGGCACGGTAATTTGCCGTACCGGCAGGATCCCAGGCATTACGCACCTGTGCAATACCATCTACCAAAACATCGGCAACAACTTTTAAATAAGTACCTCTTCTGCCCTGGTTAGAGGCTGTGCCTCCTGTTACTAAATAATCTGTATAAGGACGTGCGCCAGGGCCTGAAGCTGAAAGGTCTTGTCCCCACAATAAAAATTCAATGGCATGGAAGCCTAATGAAATATTGGCTTCTCCTCCGTTTTCATTTTCGCCGATCAATGTGGCGGCGTCAATAGTTGGAAAAGCGGTTGGGTTATTAATAATTCCCGCATTGGCGTCGCCTACCACATAATCAACAAAAGCTTCATCCATTGGCCAGGCATTGATATAGCCTTCAGGCCCGTCGGCCGCATTATCAATTGGTCCTTCGGCAAAACGAAACACTTCGGTTTGTCCGTAAGACTCTCTTACATTTAACCATGCTGTTTTAGCGGCATCAAAATTTGCCTGGGTGGGTGTTGCTACGAAAGTATAAATGGCTGTTTTTAAAGCCAGAACTCCCTGGTAGCTATCATCGTAAGACGCGAAAGCAATATTGGCATACGTTTCTTTTGCCTGTTGTTTTTGTGAGGCATACTGGTCAACTGCAGGAGCTGCCGGATCTTCGGGAGTAGGTTCATCCGTTTTTTTCTTGCAGGCGGTTGCCAATAAAACTATGGAGGTAAAGAGTAGGATTGTTTTTTTCATGATCAAAAAATTTTGCCAAACTTAGCCTATAGAACCTTGAACGGCAATACCAAAAATGTGGTATGGCGGGCGCCGCAAATCATTTGGTTCGTGCTTGCTTTACAGTATTTTTTCCATTTTAATATTGGCCCTGTCGTAATGGCCTGCTTCCAGCTCTATTTCGTTGAAGCCGTATTTTTGGTATAAATGGATGGCCGGACCCAGGCTCCTGTTGGAATATAGCACCAGCGAACGGATGTTTAAGCGCTTGCCCTCGTTAAAACAATGCTGCATGAGCATATTCCCTACTCCTAAGCCCTGTGCCTTATCGGTAACCGCCATTTTTGCCAGTTCATAGCCGCCTTCTTCAATATGCAAAAGCGATACGGTGCCTACAATATCCTGGTTATGCCTGGCATAATAAATATAACCTTGCTTGTTTATGATCTCCTCGGTAGGATTTGATAGCTGGATCACATCAATGTCCTCGACCCTGAAATATTTTTCGAGCCACTCCACGTTTAACAGCTTCACATGTTCTTTGAGCTCTTCGGTATACGGAATGATCTCTACCCTGTCGCCATGCGATTTTGGTTGAGAAACTATCATAAAAGACAACTGCTCCGTATGTACATTGGAAATGCAGTGCAGTGTTTTTGCCGGCACGTGCAGGCTTTGGTTTGCTTCTACCTGCAACACCTCATCATTCATTTGAAAAGTGGCAATACCTGATAAGATATAGAATACCTGTTGTGCCTTGTTATGATAATGCAACACTTCCGAGGTTCCGGCAGGCATCAGTTCCTGGATCACACTCAGCTCATCGGAGCGGTGCAAATGCCAGCCGTGGCAACCTTGCCCCCAGGTATAATGTTCCGTGTTGCTAATGGCGTTTATTTTTGTCATGCTTAAATTTATTAAAACAAAAAACCCTTTGCGGTCACAAAGGGTTTTTAAAATTAGTCTGTTCTCATTTATTCTTATCCGTTCAATGCTTCGGCACCGGCAACAATCTCGAGGATCTCGGTGGTGATAGCTGTTTGGCGGGCTTTGTTGTAACTGATCTTGAGGTTACGCAGCATTTCCTTGGCGTTATCGGTTGCTTTGTGCATGGCCGTCATACGGGCACCATGCTCAGAGGCAAACGAATCCAATAATGCTTTGTAGAACTGTGTTTTCAAAGAGCGTGGGATCAGATCCTCAACGATAAACTCCTTGCTTGGTTCAAAAATGTAATCGGTAGCGCTACCATTGCCAGCCGTTTTGGTAGCAACAACCGGTAAAAATTGTTCGTCTTGCACAATTTGTACGGCGGCATTCTTAAACTGGTTATAAACCAATACTACCTTATCAAATTGTTTGCTCACAAACGATTCCATTATTTTTTCCGCAATTGGCGCAACGGTATCGTAAGTTAAATTATCAAATACCTCGTTTAATCCGTGTGGCAAATCGGTGCCGTGTATGCTATAATCGGTACGCTTAAAGGCATCGTTGGCTTTTTTACCAATGCTGATGATGGATACATTTCTTCCGGCATAATCGTTCTTAATTAAGCTCCATGCTTTTTTAATGACGTTGGCATTAAAACCACCAGCCAAACCACGGTTTGAGGAAATAACAATTAACAATATGTTTTTTTCCTGCGATTCGCGGGCATAGGTGTTTTCAGATGTATCGAGACTTGAGCTGACATTTTGCAGGATTTCCTGCAATTTGTTAGCGTAAGGGCGCATCTGCGTAATAGCATCCTGGGCGCGTTTCAATTTTGCAGCACTCACCATTTTCATGGCGCTGGTAATCTGCATGGTTGAACCCACGGAGGTTATTCTATTTCGTACTTCTTTTAAATTTGGCATCTTATTAATTAGTCAATTAGTTAATTAGATAATGTGACAATTATCTCATTGTCACATCGTCTAATTGTCTCATTAATTGTATTTCGCTGCTACTTCTTTAGCGGTTGCTTCTAAAGCGCCAGTGATCTCATCATCAAATTTACCTGCTTTTAACGCATCTAATTGTGCTTTGTTCTTGCGCTCTGCCACTTCAAGGAATTCTTTTTCAAATTCTTTTACCTTGTTTACCGGAACCGTACGTAATAAGTTTTTAGTTCCTAAGTAAATAATGGCAATTTGCTGCTCAACACGGAAAGGCGTGGCGTTAGCTTGTTTTAAGATCTCCACGTTGCGTGCACCTTTATCCAATACTGATTTAGTAGCCGCATCCAGATCGGAACCGAATTTTGCGAACGCTTCTAACTCACGGTATTGTGCCTGGTCTAATTTTAAGGTACCGGCAACTTTTTTCATGGATTTGATCTGAGCATTACCACCTACACGCGATACCGAAATACCTACGTTAATAGCAGGACGAACACCAGAGTTGAATAAGTTCGACTCTAAGAAGATCTGTCCATCGGTAATGGAAATTACGTTTGTAGGGATGTACGCCGAAACGTCGCCCGCTTGTGTTTCAATAATTGGTAAAGCTGTTAATGAACCGCCACCTTTTACAATTGGTTTCAATGATTCAGGCAAATCGTTCATGTTCTTAGCGATGTCATCAGAAGCATTGATCTTAGCGGCACGCTCCAATAAACGGCTGTGTAAGTAGAACACATCACCAGGATACGCCTCACGTCCAGGAGGACGACGTAATAATAACGATACCTCACGGTAAGCCACAGCTTGTTTAGATAAATCGTCATACACAATTAAAGCCGGACGACCGGTGTCCCTGAAGAACTCACCTACCGCTGCACCTGCAAACGGAGCGTAGAACTGCATTGGAGCAGGATCGGAAGCGTTAGCCGCTACAACCACTGTGTAAGCCATGGCACCGTTCTCTTCTAAAGTACGAACGATGTTTGCTACTGTAGAACCTTTTTGGCCAATAGCTACATAAATACAGAATACAGGTTTTCCTGCATCAAAAAATTCTTTTTGGTTAATGATGGTATCAATACAAACCGTTGTTTTACCAATCTGACGGTCACCAATAACCAACTCACGCTGACCACGACCAATAGGGATCATGGCATCAATGGCTTTGATTCCGGTTTGTAAAGGCTCATTTACCGGCTGACGGTAAATTACACCCGGCGCTTTACGCTCCAAAGGTAATTCGTATGTAGTTCCCTGGATAGGGCCTTTACCATCGATAGGGTTTCCTAAAGTATCAATAACACGGCCTAACATACCTTCACCTACTTTAATAGAGGCGATACGGCCGGTACGTTTTACAGATGAACCTTCGCTGATTCCAGTGCTTGGGCCCAATAACACGGCACCAACGTTATCCTCTTCAAGGTTCAATACAATTCCTTGTAATCCTGTTTCAAACTCGATCAGCTCACCTGATTGAACTTTTGATAAACCGTAAATACGGGCGATACCATCACCTACTTGTAATACGGATCCAACTTCTTCTAACTCAGCTTCCGATTTGAAACCTGATAATTGTTGTCTTAAGATTGCAGATACTTCTGCCGGTTTTACTTCTGCCATTGTATGTCAGTTTATGATTTAAATTTTAATTATTCGAATAGTACCCTACAAACTTTCCGTTTGTAATTGTTTTAGAAGCGCCGCTTGTATTGTATACTTTGCAATTAAAGCTTGCATATACTTTCATTTCCAAAAAGCCATTGCCATCCCTGAGGTAATCTTTTACCTTATCAATGATTGTAAAGGAAGAACCTGTTTGACTGCCATTATCTGTCGACCATGGATTACCCGATGCATCATACCAGGTAATGGTGATGCCATTAGCGGAATTAACCGAGTAAGGAAAGGATGTTTTTGCGAAAAAATTATCGAACTGATCGTCATAGCTAACAGATGAGCCTGAATTATAGGCATAAGTTCCTTTCTCTATTTTTATGATCTCACCCGCTGAATTAAAATAGTCAGTTCCAACGGTAGCTGTTGCTGTGGTACCCATTATAGACTGTCCGTTACCAACAGCCGGCGCTGTCATTGACTCTATATAGGAATAAGACGTGCCGTTAAGCGTAAACTGCACCTGCGGCGTTGAACTAATACCTATGGTTACGGGATTAGTACCAGTAGTACTTCCTGTTGTTGTTGTCGTCGTTTCCGGCTCAGGAGTCGTGTCATCTTTTTTCTTGCAGCCAAAAACCAGCATCGAAAGAAAAGCTGTTATAACAATTATATTTTTCATGGGGTTGGTTGTTAATTTACGTATTAATAGTTTTTTAATTAAAGGTGGTTAATGTATAAACCTACAAACTGTCCGTTTGTGATTGTTTTAACAGTTCCTGTTGAGTTATATACTTTGCAGTTAAATGTTGCATACACTTTCATGTTGGCCTCGCCGTTTCCGTCAATGGAAGATTGCGTGTCAACAATTGTAAATACCGACCCTGTCTGGCTGCCGTTTGATGATTTCCACTCGGTGCCTGAAGCATCGAACCAGGAAATGGCGACACCATCGGTTACTGTACTGCTGTAATATGGGTGCGTGGTTTTTGGGAAGAAATTTGCAAAAACCGTATTTGAGGTACCCGACGTTGTAACGTTAAGATTTCTTTTATAAATGGTCATGATCGTTGATCCGGGAACATTCATAAATAATGTTCCAACCGTCATGGTGCCTACTCCTCCGGTTAAACTTCCGTTGTTTGCCTGGCCGTTTGCCAGATAAGGAGTGCTTCCCATTGATTGAACGTAGCTATAAGGCGTGCCATCAACGCTAAATTTAACCTGTGGGGTTGAACCAGCATTTACAGAACTTCCTGTAGTACCTGTAGTAGTGGGGGTTGCCTCCGCTTCAGGAGTTGTATCGTCTTTTTTCTTGCATCCAAAAATGAAAGAGGAAAGAACCAATGCCGCTATAATTGTATGTTTCATCATTTTAAATTTCTTTTTTAAGATTAAAAGTTACCGAAATCCCCAACATACACACCGTTGGTTAATACTTTTACATTGCCCGACGCGTCGTATAATTTACAAGAGAAGCTTGCTTTTACTTTCAGGTAATAATTTCCCAGTAAATCGGGATCATCCTGGTTTTGGTCGATCGTGAAAGTAGACCCCGTTTGGCTGCCAAGTGATGTGCTCCAGCTAACTCCGCTTGCGTCGTACATTGAAATTTCGATACCGTTTGCTGCACTGGCGGAATAAGATTTACTGCCGGTGGAAAAGAACGCTTTGAAAACCGCATTGGTTGGATAACCGCTACCGCCGGTTACCAGGGTACCTTTATCTATGGAAATAAATGTAATGGCATTCCCATCATCAAGGCCTGAGCCGTAAACAAAATTATCACCTCCCGAACTTCCGTTTGAAGATCCTGAGAAAATGGTATTATTATTACTCACATAGGATTTGGATACACCATCCAAAACAAATGTTGCCTGAGGAACAGAGCTGATGGTTATAGCACCGGTAGTTGTACCACCGGTAGTAGTTGGAGCAGGATCCGCTGCAGGTGTTGTATTATCTTTTTTCTTGCAACCAAAAACCAAAGTTGTAAGCGCAAATGCTAAAATTAATGTGTGTTTCATGTTTTTAGTTTAAAGTTTTATTCGTTAATTCTTTTTTCAGGTTCGACAGTTGGCGCGATACCGACCTGTCGAGTTGCTTGTCGCCTACTTTCAATACAAAACCACCAATAATGCTGGTGTCAATCTTTTCAATCAGTTCCACTTCACCTTTAGCCTGTGCTTTTACCAGGTCAAGGGCTTTTTGTTTTGTAGCCGCGTCTAATCCGCTGGCCGATGTAATAACGGCTGTTAAAATATTTTTATGTTCCCTGTATTGCTCAATAAAATCGTTGGCCATTTCAGGAATAACGGCTTCCCTTCTTTTAGCGGTAACAATGGCTAAAAACCCTGAAGTGATGGCGTTTAATTTCCCTTCGAATACAGCTTTGATGGTTGAAGCTTTCTTATCCGATTTAATGATAGGACTGTTTAAAAAAGTAACAAACTCTTTTGAGCTTTCGCAAACATCTTTTACCCTGAGCATATCGGCATAAACAGCTTCCAGCTGTCCTTTTTCAATGGCCAGGTCTAATAATGCCTTTGCGTATCGTGATGCAACTATCATGATTAGTTAAGGTTTACGTCTTTCATTAAAGTATTTACCAATGCTTTTTGTTTTTCGTCGCTCGACAATTCGCTGCGTAAAATTTTCTCAGCAATTTCAATTGACAAACTTGCCACCTGGTTTTTTAACTCGGCAACAGCTGCGTTTTTTTCGTTGGTAATTTGCTCGCGTGCAGTAGCCAGGATCCTTTCGGCATCGGCGGTTGCTTTTGTTTTAGCTTCGGCAATAATAGCGTCTTTCATTTCGCGCGCTTCTTTCATTAACACATCGCGTGCTGCACGTGCTTCTGCCAGGCTTTTCTCGTTGTTCGATTTCAACTCACGCATGTCGTTCAGGGCCCTTTCGGCACTCGCCAAAGCATCTTCAATGCCTTTTTCGCGTGTTTTAATGGCACTTAAAATTGGTTTCCAGGCAAATTTGCCCAGTAACACCAATAATAAAATAAACGTAATGGTTGTCCAGAAAATTAAACCAACTGCTGGTTCTATTAAACTTCCTAAAATGAATAAGTTCATAGTTTTATGTTTTTAGTTCTACTCTTTACTATTTTGTCACCCTGTCATTACTTGTTATGAGAAGGGCCAATAAAAATTTTAAACCAAAGCCTTTACCAACCGTAAAGGCTCTGGTTTGTTTGTTGAAGATTACTTCGACATTAAAGCAACTACCACACCGAATAAGGCAACACCTTCTACAAGGGCTGCAGCGATGATCATAGCTGTTTGAATTTTCGAAGTAGCTTCTGGCTGACGTGCAATGGCATCCATTGCGTGTCCACCAATTTGTCCGATACCGATACCAGCGCCTATTACTGCTAGACCTGCTCCGATTGCTGCGATACTACCTGTCATTTGTTTTTGTTTTTATTGGTTATTAATTATTTTTCAATTTTAGTGTCCTGCCGCTATTTTCTCGTCATCCTCATTGTGCACTCCATCCTCATTATGATCGGCTACAGCCGAACCAATGAATAAAGCGGTAAGCATGGTAAATACATAGGCCTGTAAAAATGCCACCAGGCACTCAAGCACATCAATAAATAAGGCAAAAGCAACCGATACCGGCGCAATGTAAATGGTTTTAAACGCGAAGATCAATCCTACCAGGGATACGATGATGATGTGGCCCGCTGTCATGTTAGCGAACAAACGCATCATTAAGGCAAAAGGCTTGGTTAATATCCCCACCACTTCAATAGGAATTAAGATAGGCCAGATGGCTTTTGGTGCATGAGGCAGGAAAATATGCGACCAGTAGTGCTTGTTGCCATTAATATTGGTAACTATTAAGGTAGCAACCGATAATACCAGGGTAAAGGCAATGTTACCGGTTAAGTTGGCCCCGATAGGGATCATGCCAAACACGTTGTTGATTAAGATCATGAAGAAAACCGTTAACAAATAAGGCACGAACTTTTCTGAGCTGTGACCAATGTTTCCTTTGGCAATATCATCGCGCACAAATACAATTAAAGGCTCAAAGAAAGATTGCTTTCCGCCTGGTGCCGATGTAACGCCCTGTGTTTTGTAAGTTTTGGCAATTGAGGTAAACAACCATAAGATGACGATTACCGAAATGAACATTTGAGTGACGTTTTTAGTGATCGAGAAATCCAAAACGGCTTCGTTTACCACGGCCACATCCGAACCATCTTTGGTAAGGGTAATGTATTGCCCATCGGCATCGGCCATTTCGTTCGCGTAATAGATCTTTTCTTCAAAATTAACAAAACGCTCTCCGTTCTTTTCAACCACCACTTTCCCTTCGGTATCATGGTCGAAGGCGGAAGACATGAAAAATACGATGCCGTTATGTGTTTTTAAAATTACCGGTAAAGGAATGGATACCGACTCATGATGCTCGCCCCACAAATGCCATGAATGCGCATCGGAAACGTGCTCAATGGCAATGGCCGAAATGTCAACCGGTTTGTTGGCATCGTGCTCGTCGTGCCCGGCTGCAGCCACATGCGCATGGGTCGTGTCTATGTCGTGTTCCTGTGGTTCTGATGCCGATACTTTTGCTGAGAAACCTATAAACAGGGCAAATACCAATAAACAGATGCCCGAAAACTTCCTGAATGTATTAATTTTACTAGTCATTACGAAAAAAGGTAGTTGTACGCTTTAAAATTCGGGTGCAAATGTATGGAAAAATTGGTAAACCCGAAACTTTTTTTGAAGTATTTGTCGGCTCAAAAACACAATTTATCGGGCAAAGACCCTCATCAAAAATCTAAATATTTAGAGTGTTAAAACCCGCTTTGGCTGTACAAAAATTTAAAGCACCACATACTCCTGCGGGTTTATGGCAAAGCCATTGTACCACAGTTCAAAATGCAGGTGCGGGCCTTTGCTGCTTTCGCCCGTATTGCCAATAATGGCAATGGGTTCACCGCCTTTTACATAATCGCCCGTTTTTTTGGTAATGCTGGCGCAGTGCTTGTACACACTAGTTAAATTATTGCCATGTTGTATCTGTATCACATAGCCATCGTCAGTGGTAAACCCTGCAAAAACAACCGTTCCGTCGAGTGTAGCCTTTATCAGTTCATTTTCTTTGGCCACAATATCCACCCCAAAATGTTCTTCGGTAATGTTATAGGAGGTAGTAATAATGCCTTTTATAGGGCTGAAAAAGAAAAAGTTACTCAAAGCGTTGAGCTTATTGGCCGATACTTTGTTGCTCGTCGACTCCAACTGGTTGGTCTCAATGTCTTTTCGCAGCTGCATGTCCTGCTCGCTGGGCTTAATGTCAATGCCCGTATACTTACCAGTAGTATCCTTAGGCGGTTTTGGAGTTTTACCCTCGGTTTTACCCGAAAATACATTGACCAGGTTATTTAAGTACCACTCCTTGGCTGCCAGCGTGTTTTCGAGCGAATCGGCCTTTGCACTCAGTTTAATAATGTCTTTCCGGTCGTTCACATTCCCATAACCGGGAATGTACTCGCGCAAGGGTGTAAAAGCCACCAGCATAATTACCAGGGTGGTCATCACAATGGTTACCGAGCCCAGCAAAATGATTAAACCCAGTGGCGACAGCCTTAGCGAGAATTTTTCGGCAAAGGAATTGTCGTTAAGGATCACCAAACGGTACTTGCTTCTGAGCTGGTTGGTAAAAATCTTCCAACGACTATTTTTGGTTTCGGACATAGGTAGGACACAAAATTATACTAAATTTACGATTTTGACGTTATTAGCTTATTTTTGCATCCACTTTTGAAAGACTTATTTAAATACCTGCTTATTTCGCTTGCTTTTGTTTTAGTGCTATCGGGCTGTAAAACAAACAAGAACACCTTTATTCACAGGGGTTACCATAACCTTACAGCCAGGTTCAATGGTTATTACTACGCTACCGAAAGCATTAAAGAAGGCGAGGAAAAGATAAAAACGGATTTTACGTATGATTACGACCGTTTGTTGCCTGTATTTTTAGTACCTAACAACGAAACGGCAAAAAGCACCTTTCCTGAATTTGACAAGGCTATTAAAAAATCGTCAAATTGCATTCAGCGCCATACCATTAAAGATAAAAAAGGCAATGAGATTCCTAAAGCCGGTAAGTGGATTGACAATAACTGGAACGTGATAGGCATAGCGCATTTTTACAAGCGTGAGTTCTTCTCGGGTATCGAGTCGTTTGAATATGTGATACGCACTTATAAAACAAAAGACAGGTATAAGGCTTTATTGTGGCTGGCAAAATCGTATAACGAAATTGGCGCTCCATCGCAGGCCGAACCGGTTATTGGCTTATTAAAAGATGACAAGAACATTTCGAAATATGCCAAAAAACAATTGCCGGCCGTGCAGGCTGACTATTACCTGAAACGCGGCGCTTATAAGGAAGCAGAAGCAGCTTTGTTGCTGGCGCTGAAAGGCGGTGATGCCAAAAAGAAATTTGACCCCATGTTTTTAAAAAGCCGTACCGAAAAAAACGCACGGGCGCGCTATGCCTTTATTTTGGCCCAGCTTTACGAAGAGAAAAAAGACTATAAAAAAGCGGTGTATTACTACCAAAAGGCAATTGACTTTAAACCGCCTTATGACATGGTGTTTAATGCCAAAATGAAAAAAGCCCGCCTGGTTGATGTGAAGAACGGAAGCATTGCCAAGCTGAAACGTGAGTTGATAAAAATGACCAGGGACGTTAAGAACAAAGAGTACCTCGATCAGATCTATTACACGTTAGGAGAGATTGCTGAAAAAGAGAAAAATGAATCGCAGGCCGTTGCCAACTACAAGCTCTCTATTCACAACAGCACGCAAAACCCAAAACAAAAAGCCTTGTCATACCTTAAGCTGGGCGAAATAAATTTTGAGCAGGCAAATTATGAAGCATCGGGTGCTTACTACGATAGTACCATGATTACGCTGCCCAAAGATTATAAGGATTACGACGCTATTAACAGGCGTAAAACCACGCTCGAAACATTGGTAAGCTACATTCGCACCATACAAAAAGAAGATAGCTTGCAAAAGATCGCCAAAATGAGCGAAACAGACAGGGACCGCTTTATTGCCCGGATGATTAAGAAAATGGAAGAGGATGAGGAACGTAAGAAGGAAGAACTGGAAGCCTTGCAAGCCCAAAACCAAAACCCTGATTTTAATAGCACCGCTGTGCCAAATAATGGCTTACCTGTAATGAATACCGGTGCCAAAGCCGATTGGTATTTTTACAATCCCACAACACTGGCTTTTGGTTTAAACGACTTCATTAAAAAATGGGGCAATCGTAAGCTCGAAGATAACTGGCGCCGAAGCCAGAAGGCCCTTATTCTTGAAAACACGCCGGTAGCAAACGACTCGCTTGATAAACCGGATTCGACTGGAGTGGCAAAAAACAACCTGCCAAAAGCCAACGATAAAAAAAGTAAGGACTATTACCTGGCTAACCTTCCTTTATCCGATTCGGCCATAAAAGTATCGAATACAAAAATAATTGACGCGTACTATAACCTGGCCAGCACGTACAAGGAAGAACTGAACAACAATAAAAAAGCCATCAACACTTTTGAGGAAATGAACAGGCGTTATCCTGATCATAAATATAAATTATCAACGTATTACCAGCTTTACCGCATTTTTGCTTCTGTAAAAAATCAATCGCAGGCCGATTATTATAAAAACAAATTACTCAATGAATATCCAAACAGCGAGTATGCCCAAATTATTAAAAACCCAAATTATGTATCGGATAAGAACAGCCAGAAAGGTGAAGTGGAGTTGTTTTATACCGAAACCTACGATAGTTATGCGGCAGGCGATTATTCCAAATCCTACGCCATGAGCAGGGAATCGGTAACAAAGTTTGGCAAGAACGATTTTGCTTCTAAGTTCTCGTTTATTAATGCCATGAGCATTGGCAAACTCAAAGGTCCCGACTCCCTTGAAACAGCATTAAAGCGCCACCTCGTGTTTTATTCTAAAGACGAGACCGCCAGGCAATCGCAGGACATTTTAGACGTCCTGTTCAATTTAAAACATCCGAGCGAAGCAACCTCAACACCAAGTACAACGGCAGCTGTAAACCTTACCGATACTTTTACCGTTGACCCGAATACAAACCACTTTGTGATTGCTGTTTTAAAAGATGAGGTAACAATTGCCAACGCTTTCAAGGCGGCCTTATCCGATTTTAATGCCAATTTTTACAGTAACAGTAACCTCACCGTATCAAGCAGCCTGTTTGGCACAAACGAGCAACTGGTAAACATCAGGCTTTTTAAAAGCGCCGATGAGGCCATGAAGTACATTGATAACATGAAGGCCGATAAGGATGTGTTTAAGGGTAATTTAAAGCCCGAGCTTTTTACCATTATGGCCATATCGGGCGAAAATTTACCGCGCTTATTCCGAAAAAAACAAGTGAGTTATTATAAACCGTTTTACGAAGACCACTATAAAGTTAAATGATTTAAATTTTAAATTATGAGCATGTTTCAAAAAGCAAGTAACGCGTCTCCTGACGGAGCATCGATAAACCTGATTGGTAATGGTACCAGCATTGTTGGGGACATTAACTCCAACGGAGATATGCGCATAGATGGCAGCTTGAAAGGTAATATCATCATCTCGGGTAAACTGGTAGTGGGTCCGTCGGGTAACATAGAGGGAAATGTGCAATGCCAGAATGCCGATGTATCGGGAGAAATAAACGGCAAGATAACCGTGAGCGAATTATTGTCGCTAAAAGCCAGTGCCAAAGTATTAGGCGATATTATCACCGGGAAAATATCCATTGAACCAAACGCCTCCTTTACAGGAACCTGCAACATGGGCGCGGTGGTAAAAAACATTTCCAATGCCAGGGAAGCAGCCACAAAAACCGCTTAACGCTTACGCTAAATACAGCGCCCTGGGCATACAAATGGCCCTTATTATTGGTGGCGGTTGTTATGGCGGCTTTAAGCTCGATGAGCACTATAAAAACGCAACACCTGTATTTACCATTATTTTAAGCCTGGTGTCAATAGCCATTGCCATGTATATTGTATTGAAGGATTTTATAAAACCAAAAAAGTGATGTTAATTTAAACACAGCAATGCTTTAAATGCAGGATAAGAAAAAATACTACATTAATTTTATAACCCTTTGCCTTGGCGGGCTTTTAGTATCCTATGGCCTAAGTCAGGTTGAAAGCAGATACCTGGCTACTCCCCACTTTTGGATCCCAACTGTATTTTTTGCACTGAGCACCCTGGGAATAAATGCCCTGCTTACCAAAGGCGACAAGCAATCAAAAGAATTTGTATTTAAAACACTGGCCATGAGCATGGCCAGGCTGTTGGTATGCATGATCGTGGTTTTTATTTACTCGTTGATTAATAAACCACAGGCCCTTGCATTTACCTGTCACTTTATGATCCAGTACCTACTGTTTACAGTATTCGAAATTACCTTCTTATTAAAATATATTAAACAAACCAATTAACCCGCAAATAAAACCAGTTAACACTAATCCATATTATTTGCAGCGCAAAAACAGTACATTTATCTTACTCTAAATTACCTAAACAAAAAACCCATGAAACATTTATTCTTTACCACTCTTGCCGCCTGTTCCCTGTCGTTGATGAACGCCCAGGTTCAGCCGCAAACACCAACACAGGCAACACCACAGAACCCGCTCACCAATATGAAAGGAAGCGAATACAAGTTTACCGTTGTAAAAAGCCTTGATGCCAACGCGGTGCAAAACCAGGGACAAACCGGCACCTGCTGGTCGTTCTCTTCCATGTCTTTTTTTGAAAGTGAATTGATCCGCATGGGTAAAGGTAAGGAATTTAACCTGGCCGAAATGTATATTGCCCGTAAGGCCTATCCTTTGAAAGCCGACAACTACATCCGCATGCACGGACGCGCCAATATGGCCGAAGGTGGTGGCTTTTCGGATGTGGTAAACGTTATTCGCCGTTACGGAATGGTACCCGAAGAAGTGTATACCGGCAAAAAAAATCCGAAAGACCCGCATAACCACGCGGTGTTGGAAGCAACCTTAAAAGGCATTGTAAACGCTGCCGCCGACGATAAAAACAGCAAAATTGATTTTGAAGCCACACACCAGGCAGTGGAAGCCGCCTGCGACGCTTTCTTAGGAAAAGCTCCCGAAAAATTTACGTATAAAGGAAAAGAGTATACACCGAAATCATATGCCGAATCAACCGGTATTAACCCTGATGATTATGTGTTTTTAACCTCGTATACCCACCACCCTTTTTACAGCAAATTTACCCTGGAAGTACCTGATAACTGGAACTGGGACCAGATGTATAACCTGCCTTTGAATGAGTTCCAGGAAGTGATGCACAACGCCATTAATACCGGCTTTACCTTTGCCTGGGCATCTGACGTGAGCGAAAAAGGTTTCCGTTTTAAAGATGGCCTGGCCATTGTACCTGAAATTCCTTACTCAGACATGACCGATGAAGAAAAAGCAGACCTGGTGAAAAAACCGCACGCACAATTTAAAGTAACCCAGGAAAACAGGCAAAAAGCCTTTGATAATTACGAGTCGCAGGATGACCACGGGATGCATGTAGTAGGGATAGTAAAAGACCAAAAAGATACGCCTTACTACATTGTAAAAAACTCATGGGGAACAGACCGTAACGAATGCGATGGTTATTTCTATGCTTCCGAAAGTTATGTGCTTTACAAAACTACCAGCATCATGCTGCATAAAAAAGCCATTCCACCGGCAATTGCCAAAAAATTAGGGATTGTATTGTAATTTAAAATCCGATTAAATAGAAGCCTGTCACGATTAATCGTGACAGGTTTTTTTGTGTTCGTCATTGCGAGGCGGAACGACGAAGCAATCTCACAGATGGTATAGTTTTGACTATACCATAACTATTCTTTACCTTCAATTCAAAAAATAAACCCTATGAAAAATAAAATCATTATCACGACATTATTTATTGTCTTCAGCATGTGTATACAAGCACAAGACAAATACCAATTCATGATGATAAGATATACTCTTTTGAAAGCTCACATAAACATTTCCATTGATGGTGAACAATGTTTAAAAGAAGATGTTGATGTATCGGGTATTGATAAAGGCTGTGCTAATCCTTTACTAAAAAAAGTAAAAGAATATCAGGACAAAGGCTGGGAAGTTATGAATTTTACTAATAATTCTTAGGGTGGCGTTAATGAGGAATATGCGGCATTTCTTCGTAAAAAGATCGACATCAAATAGTTGGTTATTTCTTAAAAATTGGTAAAATGCCCATTCGGAAAGCCTTATTCATTACCTTTAATAACTTTAAACTTATTTAAACCTTTACTCAAATCAACGGTCAAACAGCCGCACCATACGTACCCGGACCATGTTAATTTCTCATTCCAAAAAGTTCATTTTCATTCATAATTACAAAGTAGCCGGCACCAGTATTGAAACCGCACTCAATCACTATGGAAATACCTCCTTCAGGTCTTCAGGTATTAAAGATAAATTGCTGTGCGCTCTTAACAGCTATCCCAAGTTGTTCTCGGAAGACTTTCCGGCTCACATTCAGGCCTGCCAATTAAAAGAGCAAATCCCTGGCAATGTATTCAACAACTACTTCAGGTTTGGTTTTGTGCGAAACCCATGGGACTGGCAGGTATCACTGTATACGTTTATGCTGAAGGAAGTCGGCCACCATCAACACCAATTGATCAAAAGCTTTAAAAATTTTGACGAGTATATTGAATGGAGAGTGAATAAGGATTTGCATTTGCAAAAAGATTTTTTTTACGACAAAAATGGCAAATGCCTGATGAACTTTATTGGCAAGTTCGAAACGCTTGAAAATGACATGAACTATATCTTTAAGCGTTTTTCCATTAACAGCGGGCTGCCTCATTTAAACAAAAGCAGGGAAACTCCTGATTACAAGCAGTTTTACAGCCCTCATTCCGCCAAACTGGTGGAAGAAGCATTTAAAGAAGACATTATTACCTTTGGCTACGGGAGTTTTCAATAAAATGAATGCCCGTTTCCAAAACAAACATCCTATCTTTGCATTCATATTTTGAGTACAGGATTTGATATGCCGATAGAAAAATTACATAAACCCTTAGCGCAAGCCTTTATGGAGGCGGGCTACTCCGAACCCAAAGAACTGTTGTCGAAGGCAGTATCAAAGATCAATGCCGGTTCCGATATCTATGGCATTGGGCCAAAAAATTCAGGTAAATCCACGGTGGCTGTCGTTGCCGCTATACAAAAGCTAAAGGAAGCTTTTGAAGATGCGCCGCGCGCCCTGATAATTGTGGCCGACAAAGATAATGCCCTGCTCATGAAAGAGCAGTTTAACCTGTTGGCAAAAAAAACGGACCTGAGAGTAGTAGCCGTGTTTGACGATGCACCCATACATAAGCAATTCGACGATATTTATGTGGGAGTGGATGTGGTAATAGGAACGGCAAAACGCGTAATGGAAATTTATTTTAAGCAGGGACTGAACATTAACAAACTAAAATTGTTTGTGATTGACGATGCAGAACTAATCATTAAGCAAGGCCTGCAGGGACAAATAGACCGCCTGGCACAAAGCCTGCCCAAATGCCAGCATTTGATTTTTGCCGAAGAACTTACGCCAAAAATAGAAAGACTTACTGAGAAGTTTATTAAAGCTCCTGTGCTGATAGAGGTTGAAGCCTGATTTAATAACGGTTTTAAAGCGTTAAATAAAACTAATTAAGAACCCGTAGTGAAAAACTTTCGTTACGGGTTTTTCTTTTTATAGTAATTTTGAAACAAAATACTTTTTACAATGGAAGACAACACGACAAACGACAACCGCAAAAAATCGGGTTTATTATGGATTCTGATCAGCTTACTGACCATAACCAATGTGGTAACGTTTGTGATGTATATCAGGGCAAAGAATGATACCGCCAAAGAAGTGGTGGTAACCGAGCAAGTGGTGGTGGAGCGTGATAATGTGAAAGCGGACCTGTTGCAGTTGCAAAAAGATTTTGAGAACCTGCAAACCAACGATAAAGGTTTACAGGCTGAGATTGAAGCCAAAAAAGCGGAAATTGCCCAGTTGCTCGAAGATGCCGAAAAACATAAAGGCGATGCCTATGTCATTTCCAAACTGAAAAAAGAATCGGAAACCCTGCGCCAGATCATGCGCGGCTATGTACGCACCATCGACTCTTTAGGTACCTTAAATAAAAACCTGATCGTGGAGAAGGACAATGTGCTGAAAGAGCTGGATACGGAAAAAGGCAAGATCACGGGCCTGAACAAGGAGAAAGAAGAATTGCAATCAACCATTCAAAAAGGCTCTATCCTTTCCTGTTTTAATGTTGTAGCCAAAGGCGTAAAGTTTAAGAGCGGTGGTAAAAAAGAAAGTGAGACCAGCAAGGCATCGCGTGCCGAAAAAATAAAAGTATCCTTTACCCTTGGCGAAAATAAAATTGCCAAAGCCGGCGAAAAAACGGTATTCATTCGCATTGTAACGCCCGATGGAAAAGAGATGGCAAAAAATTACGACGATAATTACCGCTTTACCTTCAACAAATCAAACGGCTATTTTGCCGGCAAGGAAGCACTGAATTATGCCAATGCCGAAATAAGCGGCGTAACCTACTGCGAAGGCAAAGACCCATTGGTGCCGGGCAACTACATTATTGAAGTAGCCTGCGATGGGGTAATTATTGGTTCAACGAATCTGAGGTTGGATTAAACCCAGTGCAACCATTTAAAAGGAAGTAGCAGAATAAAATTTCATCGAATGTTTTGTCATTTCGTTACGGCGAGTCCTGAAATCCGAGAAGTATGAGTTGTGATCGCTCTCTGGTTTACAACTCTGTTCAGATTGAAACTACGTCAGCTATATCCTGATGCATGGTTTACTATATAAAAAGCCGCTTCATGAAGCGGCTTTTTATATTATAATAGTATTGTAATCAATGCCTCATCATCAGATTTTAATGAATTTCTCGAAGACGTATTGCTGATCCGTATACATCACCTTCACAAAATAAGTTCCCGGCTTAAATTTTGCTACCTCCATGATCTCTGTTTCTGTGCGATTCACATGATCCTGTATAAACACCATTTCTCCAAGCTGGTTATAAATAAAAACTGTAGAGATCAGTTTATCGCTTTTTAATAAAATGGTATTTGATGTAGGATTAGGATATAGAACCAAATTACGTTTTACACCTATGTTCCCCGTTTCCTTATTACTTTTTAAGATAACATATAAGTGCTGACTTTGTTTAACGGCAACATGCGATGTATCCATATACTCGTGGGAAACGGTATAAAGCCCTTCCTTCGGGAAACAAGCCCTTGGCTTTTCTTCGGTAGAGGTTTTTCCATTCCCAAAATCCCATTTGTCGGAGCCTGACAATATTTCCGGGTTAGATACATCTACATTAATGCAGGGCGACTCTGCAGCCAAATAAATCGTATCGGTGGGCATGGTCTCATCCTGTGCTACCCTGAAGTTTATGTTGCGCCTGTAAACTCTGTAGGCAAAGTCTGGCCCGTTATCAACCGAAGGATCTGTAGATACGTCTCGGTGAAATGTAAGCAATCCAAATATACTGGCAAGCTTATTCGGAAACGTTGCAAGCTGTCCTCCATTTCCATAACAGGACCAAATTTCAACATCATAAAGCTGTACGGGTAAAAGCCCGTGCAATACAATCTGTTCATCATGGTGAGCGTAATCATACCGGGTATGCCCTTTCTCATTACAACTATGGCTTTCTACGTTGTTATTCGGAAAGCTCGGAAGCAACAGGGGATCGTTGATCCAAAAATAATCGGCGTTTTTAACCCAACCGTAGCCCTTTTTTTTGTCGGAGCTTACCGCTTCGATATATTCTATTTTTCTATTGTCTTTTGATAACGAGCCGGCATAACTCCAGTTGGATGTAAAGTGGTTAGTCCCCATTGTCCAGTTGTCGAAAAAGGTTTTTAATGCCCTGTAGTTCTGGCGGTGGTTAATACCCTCATGTTGTCCCCAATCATACCAATACAAGCCGTTTCCAATGGCATTGCTATACATACTGGTTGACCATAAGCTGTTATGAAATTCCGCATCGGTATACCCATCGCTTGCTGGCTTACAATCCGTCATTCCCAATTCGCCAAAAATAAAAGGTTTTATGAGGGTATGAATGTTTTTATTGGGATTATGAGACACCCGTTTGGGGATGTCATCGTGCCTTTCCTGGTGTACATCCCTGGATGTGGAGTAATGGTTACAGGAAGCGATATCGATGTTGGGGCAGGCAAAAGAATTATCATCCTTATTTGCTGTACTGCTAAGCGAGGTTCCATCGGCTGTATAGCCTGTAGTGACAAGATGTGCAGGATAGAACGATTTAAGGTAAGCCGACATTTCACAATGCCAGGCTTCCATATGGCTTCTGGTGGCGCTGTTGTTTTTATAATCGCCAACGCCATTCGACTCGTTCATCAACGAGTATATCCCAAGGTTCGCGCTATAGCCCCATCTTGCTATGATATACCTCAGTTTCTTTTTAAAATAATCTTTTGACTGGTTATTACTTAAAAAATCTTCCGGATTAGAAATAATGGTACTGTAAGGTGAATGCCTTTTTGATAGGTCCCAGTTAGAATTTGTGCCATAATGATCGTCTGTATTAAGTGTTTGATCCTGCATGAGGGTCAAAAACATATAAATATTGTTTCCTTCACATACATCAAATGTTTTATCCAATTGGTAGGCATGATATTGTCTCAGAAAATTTTTGCTGTTCTGATCCCGGTTACTTCCATAAATTCCAAGTTCCTCCCATTCAATCTCATTACTCCAGGGGTCGAGTCGTACCCTCACCATATTCCCCGAGTTATTTATCAGATCGTTAATGTAATTTCTTTGGTCGTTAAATGCGGCATTGTTTGGTGAAGCATTATCTGTGTCCTCGGCAAAGGCAATTGACTGGCCGGCGGCAAATACGGTGTTCCCGCGTGCATCCTTCAGCTTTCCAGCGCCGTTTAAGCTTAAGGGTGCAGCGTGCCAGTAATTATCGACGGTAATTCGTATACCCTCGAATGAATCCACCAGGTTCCCGTTGACATATAGCTCAAGCCTTAAATCAATAATTCCTGATATTGGCGGTGCAAACCTTACCCTGAAGGGGTATGCCGATTGACTTTGGATGTAGCCGTTACCGGTGAGTGTAATGTCCCTGTAGTAAAAGCCCTGCCTTATCCAGATCATAGACGGCGCAAGAGCATTTCTAAATATCGCTCTTACTTCAACCTGATCGGGGTCATAGGGGTTAATTCCCGTCCCACCATTCAAAAAACCCTCAACCTGTGTGGAAACGGAAGGCGGAAGTCGAACCCCTACTTCAAAACGATCGTAAATACCGATGTTATTCCAGCCACTTGGGTGAAAAGAAACCGGGAGCAGATCGGATGGAGCAATCCGTGCATTCACCAGACCTACATTAGATAGCAAGGACGCGTCAAACCCAGGTAAGAGATTTATTTCTGTAGACGAAATAATCTCCTGTCTGACATTGTTTAAAAGCTTTTGTGTTGAATTAACGGTAACACCGTACTGATCGGTATAAAATCCCTGTATCCTCAATCCACCCAGATTGACAGGGTTGGGCTGAATTTGAGCGCTTAACTGCAGGCCAAATAAAATTAGCCAAAAAAATATTTTTTTCATAGAAAGTTATCAGACTACTTTTTAATGGCTTTTATTTCTTGTTTTAAAGACTCGATTTCTTTATTCTGTTCTATCAGATACAAAGTTAATTCCTCTATCTTTTTCAATAACACGGCATTGGTTTCAACCACGTTAACGCCATTTAGTTCTACATCTTTAGTACTCGGAACTTCGGGCAAATGCCCGTTCTGTTTTATAAATTGCTCAACCTCTTTCAATTTCATTAATTTATAATCGTTGTTGAACACATAATCGGCCCAGTGTGTGCTGGCTATAGCAATTTTTACTTCCCTGGCTAAGATCAGTCCGTCAACCGATAACATGGCATTGGAAGCAGGTCCTGATGCCAGCGGCCTCCCTGTTCCTATAGAAGTTTTGCCTGTATTCGATACTTCAAACACGGTTTTATTGGTAGAACTGAGGGCCGGGTTATAAACAGAAATCGCTTTGGTGATGCCGGTTGGTAAAGCAATATTTAATGCCGTTTGCGTATTTCTTATTGGAAACCCGATTTCAATATTTTTACCGGTTGTAACTATACCACCGTTACTTCCCTGACAAATGGACACATTATTGCCACAAAAATAATTAAGCAACAGCGTTCCCGTTTGTGCGTTTGCTCCTCCAACACTTGCATCGATTGAACTACCCCCCGACCATGTTTGGAAATTGAGTAAGCCGCTTGATCCGTCATAATCACCGTTCGGGAGCGTGCTGAAAACCTGCATCCAGCCTCCAAATTGATGGTTTACCTGGGCTGAAGGATATGGCAGCGCTGCACAAACTTCAGGAATTCCCAATACCTTGCTTCCATAATAGAACCTGTTTGGACTTGTTGGTGTTGATGGAATATAACCTATTCCTCTTCCGGTAGTAAATGTGATGCCATCTTTAGCCTTCAGGTTATTTTTAAATACGGCATTCCCTTCAACCGTTAATTTATCGCCGATATAAACGCTACCATCTACTTTTACGTCTTTTTGCGCACGCATGGTATCTTTGGATACCACTTCGCCATTGGATGTAATATCGCCGCTGGCAGTAATATCACGCGATACTCTTAATGAATCGTTCACACTTAAAGCACCGACAACGGTGGTGGTTGGAATGGTGTTTTGCGCGTTTAAACCTAGGACGGAGGCTGCAAATGCGAGTGAGCTTAACAGGATTTTTTTCATAAAGGCTTGTTTTAATTATCAAAAAGTTTAGCACAAACTTACGACCCGGTAATAAAAAATATAATACCGTTAAAGGCGTTTTTAACACAAATAAATTTTTTTTGGATAATAGCCCTATACCAAATGATAATTAATGTAATATCATTTGGACTCAAATTCCCTGCGACGGCGTGGTGATTGGCTCAACGAATCTGAGGTTGGATTAAGCGCCTTTCCTCTGCTCCTTCATTAGTCTGCAAATGGTTTCCAATTCAAAGATGATCTTTTCCAGTTCGTTCTTAATAAATTCGAGCTGCTTGCTTTTGTTAAACACTGGCGTATTCAAACTTTCTTTTAAAGCTTTAAAGTCGGGCAATTGCTTTGGTGTATGCGATGCTGATACTTCATGTATCAGCCAATCAAAAATAGTGGCGGCGTGTGTGAAATAATGACTTAACTCCGGCAAGGGTTCTTCATTTTTCAATTCGGTTACCGATAAGCCAATGGATGTGAGTTCACGGGCAATCCGAATGTTAACGCCTACTTTTGCAAAACTAATGTCTACCTGTCGCTGCACAAACTGTGGCTCCTCGTACATACGCTGCACGCAGGCAAACACGTCGTTATTGGCAGCTTCGGCCAAACGCCTGCATTTGCTCCACGATTCGTCGGCCTTTAATTCCTTATTGCAGTAACGGATAATTTGTTGCAGGTAATTTTTATTTTGCAATAGGGCATTCGACATGAGTGCCGGAAAACGTTGCTTCTCCCACACGGGCCAAAAAGCGTAACCTGCCACTAAAGCCAACACCGCACCAATTAAGGTCGAAAGCACCCTCCAGCCAATTAATTCCCAGGAGCCCTGCTGCGAGATCTGCATCATCACCACCATCATAATGGTCACAAAAAACACCCCCACCTTGTAATTGTTTCGTAAAAAATAAGCCACAAAAAAAGAGATCACTACCAATATACTTACAAAGGCTTCGTGCGGTATGGGCAGCAGCATAATCACGCCTCCCAATATGATCCCTGATACCGTGCCAATAATGCGCTCTAATCCTTTTTTGCGTGTTGCGCCATAATAAGGCTGTATCACAATCATCATGGTCAGCGCGATCCAATGCCCGTGATCGATGTTAAAGAACTTATAAATAAAAACGCCAAAGCTTAATCCCAAAGCTACCCGCAGTGCATACTGAAATTGTTGTGAACTGATGTTGAACATCTCGCGCATAAACTCAATGAGCACCCTAGGCTTTAAGCCTGCAATAAAATGATTGAAAGAGAGTTTATAATTTTCGAGGTAATCGCTTTTTTTGAAGTTCAACTTCTCCTCTATCTGTACATTGGTTTGCTGCAAATAAGCATGCGCTTTATAAAGCGTTTCAATCAAATGGCTAACCGCCCGTTTTTCCTGTTCCGATAATTTTAGCTCCTGACAGGCTTCCTTAAATAATTTAATGGCAATCTCAAAACGCTTTACCCTGATCTTGGCCATGGTAAAGTCTTCGCCACGAAACGTAAAGATGACAATGGAAATGCGGGCGGTTGCCTGCGCCAGGGAAGATAATGTTTTGTAAAGCACATTGCGTTTAATGGGTTCAAAATCCGCGCTGTTCAGGATTTCCAGTTCTTCCTGCATACCATGCAACGACGCGCCGAAGAAGGAAGAGGTCTTTCGGAGTTCCATCATCATGTCATAATGCTGCGCCTTCAGTCGCGTTTTAGCCGTTTGCCGTCTTTCAAACAAATCGATGGAATGGTTAATGGCTTTTCGCACATCCAGTTCTTTTTGTGTCATGGTCAGGGCGTCCACCTCATCGCTATCTGAAAGCTTTAAAATAATGGCGTCAATAAAATCCGTATTGGCTTTCCATATTTTGGCTACCGAGCGGCGTAAAGGATTGGAGGCAGAGAAAGGGAACGAGAACAGTGTAATCAAAATGGCCCACATGGCGCCGCCAAACACATAGGTGGCATAACTTAACGACACCTCAAACGAAACCGGGTTTGCCAGCCCGAATAAAAAGAAAAAACCAACCGCCACGCCAATGCTTGAGCCATAATCGCTCCAGTTACGGATAAGCGCCGCAAAAATTCCTACAATAAACATGGCAATGATGGAAAGCACTACCGATTGTGCCACATGCATCCCTATCAAAGCAGCAATCACAATTAAAACGGCTTCCGTAAACTGGATCATCACTTTGCGGTAATGCGAACCACGGTAATCGATCAACGATAACATATAAGCCCCAAAAGCGGCCCAAATAATTTCATAGGAAAAACCTTTCCATAAAGGCAGAAGGATCAAAGGAGCGTTCAAGGCAATTACTACCCTGAGCGCCCAGCTAATGGTAGGCTCAAAGTACTCCTGGGTTAAAATACTGTTTAATTGTTTAACCGGCTTAAATTGCATGGCTTGTTAAAACACCAAAGATACAAGAATAAAAAAACACCACCCAATACCAGCAATTTACTAGCCAGTTGGATGGTGTTTTTGTGAAGATATTAGAACATGTCAGTTCGAGCGTAGTCGAGAACAGATATATTTACCCTTCGACTCCGCTCAGGGTGACAAAGCATGGCTTTACTTCTTAGGCAAGGGTTTTTTGGGTTTTGGACTAACTTTCTGTTTAGGATCAACCGCTTTTACTTCTCCCATTTTTACTCTTTCTTCGGACTGAACCTGTTTTGGCGCTATAATTTTACCCATTATCAGGGTGTTTTCAGCAGGCTCTTTGCATATTTTTTTAGTGGTATCCTGCGGCTGGTGAACAGCAGATACTTTTCCTTTAATGGTGTAGTTTATGTCCACATCTCCTTTTACCACGGGATCGACCTGCGCGTTTAATGTTGCGGTATTGAACAGGGCCATGCCGAATGTGAAGTAGAGAATGACCGCCAGGCGTTTGGTAAAACTAAAACCTTTAAATTCAATGAAAAAATGATCAAAGCTTAAGGATGCCAGCTGTGTTTTTTCAAAACGGCCGCAAATCCGTTCTTCCTTTTTTACTGCGAAAAATTCTTTAATGTCTTCTATCGACCGTGTACTGAAATCAATCACTGTTTTTACACACTTTCCGCAAAAAGCGCCTTGTTCGTTTGGGGTCATGTTGTTCCAGTTTTCGTGACAGGGTTTTTTAATTGAAATATCCATATGGCTTATTTTTTACATTGAGATACATTTAACTTAAAATTCCATAAAACGGATCCAATTTTACTGTTTCCTTTTAGGAAATGGCTGCAATTAAAGGCAAAAGCTTAACCCGTACGTGGTAGTGGGTATTTTGCATCCGTAGTTCTGGGTATATTCGTTTTTACCCCCAAATAGAACCGGGCTTTTTTATATTTTTGGATTGAAAAGCACCTTTTTTAAAGGCTTTATTCATTTTTAAAATAGCAACTACCATGAAAAAAAATAAAACCATGACACGAGCGCAAGCAACTGCATGATACAAAAACAACAAAAACACATCATGAAAACAAAACAACCCATCATTAAATTTTCCGCTGTCTTTACGTTGCTGTTAGGCTTCGTATTTTCTGCTCAGGCAAATAACCTGAATATTACAGGAACATCTGTAGCAGGCGCCAACATTACCTTTAACATTAGCTGGGATAACAGCTGGAATACCAATCTTGCTCCCAATAACTGGGATGCCGTTTGGGTATTTGTTAAATACCAGGACTGTGCTACCCGGCTTTGGACACATGCCAGTTTAAGTACTGTGTCGGGAGATCATAGCGCGGCTTCTCCATTACAGGTTGATGCTGTAACAGACGGCAGAGGTGTATTCATACGTCGCAGCGCATTAGGCGGTGGAAACGTTGGAAGCACTTCCATTACCTTAAAAATGACCATCCCTGCCGGGACTTACAATTACAAAGTATTTGGCATTGAAATGGTAAGCGTACCCCAAGGCTCATTTGCACTGGGTGGCCCGGGCGCCGAAACTACTAAATACAATAACATTACGGTTGACGCCACTTCCCAATCGGGTGGTTTGAGCGCCGCTGTTTTGGGTGGAAGTTCTGTTGCAGTACCCAGCACTTTCCCTATGGGTTACAATGCCTTGTATTGCATGAAGTATGAAATCTCTCAATTACAGTACGTGGATTTTTTAAACACCTTAACGTATCCGCAACAAGCTTCACGTACCGATTTCGATCCTATCAGTACCAGCGGGCATGCGTTTAGCACCCAGGCGGCTGCCAGTTACAACAACCGTAATGGTATTGTTGTGATTACGCCTGGCGCCAATGCCGCTACTCCTGCTGTATATGCCTGTGACCTAAGCGCGGGAATTGAAAATAACAGCGACGATGGACAAAACATTGCCTGCAATTTTTTAAGCCCCTTAGATCATAAGGCTTACCTGGATTGGGCAGCCCTGAGGCCTATGACTGAAATGGAATATGAAAAAATTTGCCGCGGGCCTTTAGCTGCCGTAGCCAGCGAATATGCCTGGGGCAGCATCAATATTACACAGGTATATAACACATTGGCCAATTTGGTGAATGATAATACACCAACCGAAACGTTTACAACAATAGCTAACGGGCGTTGTGCATACGCAGTAGCCAGTACCAATGTGGCTTACGGACCTTTACGCGTGGGCCTTTTTGCGGAAGGAGCTACAGGACGTGAATCTGCAGGCGCAAGCTATTATGGTGTTATGGAAATGAGCGGTAATGTACACGAACAATGCGTAAATACCCGCGATGCTGCAGGGGTAGCATTTACAGGCGCTTTGGGCGATGGCACGTTAGATGTGAACGGAAACGCTAACGTTACATCCTGGCCAACCGCAACTGGCTTTGCCTTGAGAGGCGGCGGCTGGTATGCTCCAACTACCAATTGCAGAGTAGCCGACAGAAACTATTCGCAATGGAATAATCCAACCACCAGAAGTATAGAGGTAGGCGGACGAGGCGTTCGTTAAGAAACCGGAATTTAAAAATAAGATCTAAGAATTAACCTATAACCTAATCAGTAAAAAGATGAAAACGAGAATTAAATTACTAATGAGCATTTTGTTGTGTGGGCTTTTCAGCGCACAAGCCAACAACGTAACCTTAAGCAATCCATCGGTAGCTGGGCAAAACATTACCTTTAAGATCAGCTGGGACAATAGCTGGAACACTACCTTCGAACCCAACAATCACGATGCCGTATGGATATTTGTAAAATACCAGGACTGCAGCACGCAATTGTGGAGCCATGCATCCATAAGTACTGTAGCCGGCGACCATAGTGCCGCCGCACCTTTGCAGGTGGTACCAGCAGCCGACGGTAAAGGGGTTTTCATCAAACGTTCGGCAACAGGTGGCGGAAATATAGCGCTTACCAATATTACCCTAAAACTGACCATTCCTGCCGGAACATACAATTATAAAGTATATGGCATTGAAATGGTAAATGTTCCTACAGGGACGTTTACGGCAGGTGGCGCAGGCGCAGAAACAAGTAAATACAATGTCACAACAATTGATGCCGCTGCCCAGGCAAGTGGTTTGAGTGCTCCTACCATTGGTGGTTCATCTCAACCTATTCCAAGCACGTTTCCTATGGGTTATAATAGTTTTTACTGTATGAAGTATGAAATTACCCAACAACAATACGTTGATTTTTTAAATTCACTTACCTACACACAGCAGGCAAGTCGTGTGGATATTGCGCCTAACTCTGCCGCTAATACCTACGCTTTGAACACCAATACCAACGGTGGAAACAGAAATTTTATCATGATACAAACTCCCGGCAACAACTCGGCTTTACCTGCCGTGTTTGCCTGCGGGGGAACAACTGTAACAGGTTACAGCAATGGTGATGACGGAGAAAGTATTGTTTGCAATAAGTTAAGCGGTGCCGATATCATGGCTTACCTGGATTGGGCAGCTTTACGACCAATGACCGAATTGGAATATGAAAAAGTGTGCCGCGGACCAATGGCTCCGGTAGCCAACGAATATGCCTGGGGCACAATCGATTTAAACCAATACTATACTACCATTGGAAGTTTAACCAATGCGTTGATGCCAAATGAAACGTTTACAGCCACCGTTCAAAATGGTTCCTGCATGTATGCTGTGGGTAGCAACGCTGCGGCTTATGGGCCTTCAAGAGTAGGGATCTTTGCCACCAATTCTTCAGGCCGTGCTTCTGCGGGAGCAGCTTATTACGGAGCCATGGAAATGAGCGGGAATGTATGGGAATGGTGCATTGGTACGGGTAACGCAACAGGGATCGCATTCAATGGTACGTTGGGTGACGGTGATCTTTCTGCCACAGGTAACAGCAATGCCAGTACCTGGCTCACGGGTACTACAGGCGGAGCCATCAGAGGAGGCGAATATGTAAGCACCAGTACTTATTTGAGAATTGCTAATCGTTATGATTCAAATCAGAATCCGCAAGCAAGAAGTTATACGTTAGGTGGAAGAGGCGTGAGATAATAGTTTAAAGTTTAGAAACCAGATTTAAGAATTATAAATATGAGTTTAGATGAACTTGTTTATTCACTAAACCTAAAAACTAATAAAGAATGATAAAAGCAACTAAATATTACATATCGGTAGTTTTAGCCCTGCTATGTTGTGTCTTTTCTGCAAACGCCCAGTATGTAGGCGGCGCGGGTAATTTATCCATTATGGATAGTTATTCGCTCACCAGCTGCTCTACGCCACCCCAATTTATGGCGTATTTTGGCGGAACAGGAAACTTAAACATGCACGGAGAGGCTAATTATGCCACCTGTACCAATCCGCCTTCGCAGTTCTTTGCCTATATGGGCGGAAGCAATGATGGCTCCTCATTGTTAACCCACACAACAACTGCCTGTGGTACGCCCGGCCAGTTTTTTGCCTACATGGGTGGGAACCATGATGGCTCATCCTTACTTACATACACTACTACCAGCTGCGGTACACCCACACAGTTTTTTGCCTATATGGGCGGTGTAGCCGATGGTGAAGCCCTTACAACCTTTACACTATGTTCTACCAACCCGCCGGTAGCACAGTTCAGCGTAAGCACGCAAACCGTGTGCGTGGGTAGCGCGGTAAGCTACAGCGATGCTTCGCAATACAACCCTGTAAGCTGGAACTGGACATTTGCAGGTGCTACGCCTTCGGTGAGCACCTCTCAAAATCCTAACGTGGTTTATAACACTCCCGGTGTATACAGCGTAAGCTTAACAGTTACCAACGCTTTTGGAAGCAATACACTGGTGCAAAGCAATTACATTACCGTAAACAGTTTGCCAATTGTAGATGCAGGGAACAATGCTACTGTATGTAGCGGAAACGCTACCGTGCTCAATGCTTCGGGAGCAAGTTCATACAGCTGGTCGCCGGGTACTGGCCTGAGCTCAACCATTATTGCCAATCCCGTGGCCAATCCAAGCATTACTACCGTTTATACGGTAACAGGAACTCAAAACGGTTGCAGTAAAACGGATGTGGTTACTGTAAGCGTAACAGCAGCTCCGGTAGCCAACGCGGGCCCTGACCTGAATTTATGCACGGGTTCTACGCTCACTATAAATGCTTCGGGTGGCGGAACTTACAATTGGTTGCCTGCACAAGGTTTAAGCTCAACAACAAGTGCCAACCCGGTTGTAAGTACTACCAATACAACTACCTATACCTTAACCGTAAGCAACGGAGCTTGCAGCGATGTAGATGTCATTACCATTAGCATAAGGCCATTACCTACAGCCGATGCGGGAAGTGATGCAACCATTTGTAATGGTGCTTCAACCGTTTTAAATGCTTCGGGTGGAACGTCTTATACATGGGCCCCGGCCGGTAGTTTGAATTTCCCTAACAGCGTGAGCCCAACAGCTACGCCCGGCACAACTACAAACTATACCTTAACCGTAAGCGATGGAACCTGTACTGCCAAAGATATTGTAACCGTTTCGGTAACGCCTTTACCAGGTGCTAATGCCGGAACTGATGTTACGATCTGCGCCGGCGGAACGGCAACCCTGAACGCTTCGGGCGGAACATCCTATACATGGACGCCGGCTACGGGTTTAAGTTCAACAAGCATTTCAAATCCGGTTTCAAGCGCAAGTGTTACCACAGATTACACCGTAACTGTTGCCAATGCAGCAGCGTGTACAGCAACCGATGTGGTAAGAGTAACTGTATTATCGGCACCAACAGCCAACGCGGGCTCTGATGTAAATGTATGTCCCGGCTCTTCGGCCACACTTGGTGCAAGTGGAGGTACAAGTTATTTGTGGACACCTGCCACAGGTTTAAGTTCTAACACCATCGCCAATCCTGTTGTAACAACTAGCAGTAACATTACTTACACTGTAAGTGTGAGCAACGGTGCCTGCAGCGCTACCGATGTGGTAAATGTTAATGTAATGGCTTTACCTAATGTGAATGCCGGAAGCGATTTGGTGATCTGCTCGGGAAGTTCCGTAACATTGAATGGTTCGGGCGGGTTAACCTATACCTGGTCGCCAACACAGCAATACAATTTTGGAACAGGCTTTAATGATCCCATTATGACCAATCCAAACAGCACAGCTCCTCTGGTATACCCGATCTATTCAAACACAAACTTTACCTTAACGGCCAGCAACGGAAGCTGTACAGCAACCGATGTAGTAAACGTAGCTACAGTGGCGCCGCCAAATCCAAATGCGGGAAGCGATGTGGTTATTTGCGTTGGCAATACCACACCATTAAATGCAAGCGGAGGAAGTTCGTACACCTGGACACCGGCGTATAACATTAGTAACGTTAATATCCCTAATCCGGATGTTAATCCTGCCTCTACCACACAGTACACTGTAAACGTGAGCAATGGTGTGTGTACACGCACGGCAGCTGTTACGGTGTCGGTACAAACAACTCCTTTTGCCAATGCAGGACCTGATATTAATTTGTGCCATGGTTCTTCGGCTACCTTAAACGCAACAGGTGGCGTGGGCTATGTATGGACACCTGCCACGGGCTTAACCAATCCATCCATTGCCAACCCTGTGGTAACAACAACCAACACCACATCGTACACCGTTACGGTAACCAATGCCGGCGGCTGTAGTGCAAGTGATGTGATGGTGGTAAATGCCCTTGCAAAACCAGCGGTTGACGCAGGCCTTAACCAGGCTATTTGCCAGGGCAATTCAGTTGTACTGAGTGGTACGGGTGCATCATCCTATACCTGGTCGCCTTCGGCATCACTCGATTTTCCTAATAGTGTGAGTCCAACGGCAACGCCGGGCACAACAACCATCTATACCTTAACAACAAGCAATGGAACCTGTACGGCTACTGATGTGGTAACCGTTTCTGTAACGCCATTACCAAATGCCGATGCAGGAAACAACATTACCATTTGCAACGGTGCATCTGCCACCTTTACTGCCACTGGCGGTACCGCTTATAGCTGGTCGCCTGCAACGGCATTAAGTTCCACAACCAGTGCCAACCCGGTTGCAAATCCAACGGTCACTACCCAGTATACGGTAACTGTAACCAACAATGGTTGTACGGCAACCGATGTGGTAGATGTAACTGTAACCAATAGCTTAATAGCGGATGCGGGTACAAATACCGTCATCTGTAATGGCTCTGCAGCTGTTTTAAATGCAAGCGGCGGTTCTACTTACAGCTGGGCTCCTTCAACCGGCTTAAGCTCTACAACAGCGTTTAATCCTTCGGCAAGTCCAAGTGTTACCACCGTGTATACATTAACCGCTTATTCAGGCGCATGCTCTGCCACCGACGAGGTTACCGTAACGGTTAACGCTGTACCGGTGGCAACAGTAAGCGCCAGCGGACCAACAACCTTCTGCAACGGGAATGATGTGGTACTGACCTCAAGCCCGGGAAGTTCCTACTTATGGTCGAATGGCTTAACCGCACAATCCATTACGGTTACAACTTCGGGTAATTACTCCGTAGCTGTTTCCAACGGAAGCTGCTCTGCCAATTCGGGAATTACAGCAGTTACGGTTAACACAACCGGTGTGGCAAGCATTACACCAGGTGGTCCAATCACTTTCTGCCAGGGCGGTGATGTTACCTTAACAGCCAATTCAGGAAACGGTTACAACTGGTCGACCACTGCTACTACACAAACCATTACTGTTACTGCAAGTGGTATTTATACCGTAACGGTTGACGACATCAATGGTTGTGCTTCTTCAACAGCGTCCATAAGCATTACCGTTAATCCAAACCCGGCCACACCTTCGGTTACGGCTGGTGGTGTTACCAGCTTATGCTTTGGCGATAATGTGGTTTTATCATCCGATGCGGCCGATCACTATTTATGGAGCACAGGCGCCGTAACACAAACCATTAGCGTAACAACTGCAGGAAGCTACAGCGTTACCAATTACAATAGTTTTGGCTGCGGTGCGCTTTCACCGGGCATAAATGTGAGTGTAAATGATCCGCTGGCCGATTTTGTGGCAACACCAACGCTTGTGTTCATTCCTAACGCGGCTGTTGATTTCTCGGCTACAGTAACAGGCGTGGCACCTTATACCTATGCCTGGGAATTTGGCGATGGCGGAACTTCTCCTTTAGCTTCCCCAACACACACTTATAACAGTGTTGCTTACAGGACTGTTACATTGACAGTAACCGATGATACAGGTTGCTCAAAAACGATCGTTAAAACAAATTATGTAGAGGTGGAGCAATTGTTCCCAAGTACGCAAATGACTACGGGAACAACGATTGACATTACCGGCGTATCATTTGTAAACGGCGCAACGGGTATTGCCAGCTTAGCCGATGGAAATTGTTTGATTAGTGTGGACAGTGGAAAAGTATGGAGCCCTTTACCAACAAGTAATACGGAACCACTTACAGGCGTTCATGCCATGCCTGGCAAATGGTTTGCTACAGGGCATAATGGAACCATCCTGATATCTACCAATACTGGCGGCAGCTGGGTACCTATGACTACAGGAACAAGCGAAACCTTCAACGGTTCCCATTTCTCAGGTACAAACAATGGTTTTGCGGTTGGTAAAAACGGTACCATCCACAAATACGATGGCACTAACTGGTCGCCTGAAACATCAGGAACCATTGAGCACCTCCATAATGTCTTCGCCTTCAGTAACGGAAATGCCATTGCAGTAGGTGATAATCAAACCATTCTTTCTTACGACGGAACTTCATGGACGCCACAAACATCGCCATTGAACTTCCACATTAAAGATGTAAGGTTCACCACCCTGCAAAACGGTTACGCTGCCGGAACAAACGGTGTCATCCTGCAAACCAGCGACGGCGGCGCCAACTGGCTGCCATCCTTAACCGGTGTCAATATCGATTTCAACAGTATTGAGGCCAGAGGAACAGATACCGCGTGGGCAGCAGGAACCAATGGTATTATTTACCGCACTGTGAACAACGGTTCAAACTGGGAAAGGTATTCGGTTGGTAACACCGAGGATCAGAGCCAGTTGCGCATGTCGCCGGGCAAGGGCCACGTGGTAGGTAACGCCGGTAATGGGCGGTACTTTGATAATCATGATGGAGACATTATTACATCCATCGCTCCGGGCTCGTCACCTTTTGATAACCTGTTGGTTTATCCAAATCCTGCGAGAGATCAGTTTACTGTTTCGGGTTATCTCAACTCTACCGAAAAAGTAACCATCGACCTTAAGGATGCACAGGGTAAACTGGTACAGCATATTACCAATGCCAGCTTCAGCGGCCAGTACTCCGAGAGCATCAGCACAGAGTATTACAGCCCGGGAATCTATTTCATTCACATGCAAATAGGCAAGCGTTCAATGGTTAAAAAATTAGTGATCATGAAATAGTATTTCATAAACTATCCGCCTTAAAACCCATGGGATAAAATCTCATGGGTTTTATATTTTATGCTATTTTTGTTTTACTAATAGTCACAACGAATTTATAAGCCATTACCTTGAGATACGATCGTTACATACTGGTTGCTTTTTTTCGTTTTTTGCTGCTGTTACCGGCTATTGCGTTTTCGCAAACGGAGCAGGGCACACCCTTTATAAGAAATTACCCACCTACCGAATATGGCGAATCAAGTGGTAACTGGGCCATCGCCCAGGACCAGAGAGGCATCATGTATTTTGGAAATGCCAATAGCGTTCTGGAATATGACGGCAATAAATGGAGGCCGATATCCGTATCCAATAATTCTGTTGTACGTTCCATTGCAATCGATAGCAGTGGAATTGTTTATATAGGCGCTGTTGGCGAATTCGGTTATTTATCGCCGAACGAAAAAGGGTTTATGACCTACCATTCCCTGGTTGATAAACTGCCCAAAGAGGAACAGGATTTTGCAGATGTATGGAAAACTTATGCCACTCCCGATGGCGTATATTTTCAAACATTTACAAAGCTAATTCGCATAAAAAATAACACCGTAAAAATATGGAAGCCTGAAAACGCGTTTCACTTTAGTTTTTTTGTGCGCAACCGGTTTTATATTAACGAAAGAGGACAGGGTCTGAAAGAACTGATAAACGACAAGCTAAGACTGGTGAAAAGCGGTTCTGCATTTTCGGGCCAACGGATTTATAGTATGCTGCCCTATCCCGGTGAAAGCATTTTGATGGCTACAAGGGAACAAGGACTCTACCTGATGAAGCTAAAACCTGAAGCAAAAGATTCTGTCATTACCCATTTAAACACAACCGCTAATAATCATTTAATCAACGACCAGGTATATGGAGGCGTTTCTTTAAAAAACGGGAAATTTGCTTTTGCAACCCTTCTCAATGGTGTGATCATAACCGACCTGCAGGGAAATGTAGCGCAGATCCTGAACAAAAAAAACGGTTTGCAGGATGATATTGTAAAATATGTTGCCCTCGATAATCAGAATGACCTTTGGGTAGCGCTTGGAAAAGGAATTTCGCATATCGAAATCTCATCGCCTTTAACATCTATAAACGACGCACAGGGATTAAACGGTTTTATTGAAGATATTATTAAATTCAAAGGAAGACTTTATGTTGCCACATCGCTGGGTGTATTTACATCGGTTAACGATCGGTTTATTCAGGTTGAAGGCATTAAAGCGCAAACCTGGTCGCTCAGAAAATTTATTACCCAAAAAGACACCGTGCTTTTAGCATCATCCGAAGCTGGCATCTTTGAAATAAAAAACACAACAGCTTACCTAGTATATGAAGGATTTGGATTTGTTCTCCATCAGTGGAAGAAACATCCCGAACGTTTATTCATTGGTATGGGCGATGGTTTTTCTTCTATCCGGTACGAAAACAAAGCATGGCACGAAGAAGATTACCTGAAAGGCATAGATGTAAAAGTGCAAAGCATTGCAGAAGATCAAAAAGGCGATCTTTGGCTGGGAACTGCCATTAACGGGCTGATAAAGATAACGTTTAACTCCGGTAAGCTCACAAAAGACAGCCTGATAACAACATGGAATTCTGTATATAAATTACAGACGTTTGACACAACCAATGGTTTACCTGATATGGTCAATATCATTCCTTACAACTTTAAGGATAAATTTATTTTTGCCACGAATTTTGGTATCTATGAGTTCAATGAAAGGTCATCGGCCTTTTTCCGTTCCCCTATCTTAAAAGATGAGATTGGCGATGCTCAGGTATACCGCTTCGCACCTCAAAATAAAACCAGTTTCTGGATGTTTACCATTAAGCCAAACAAGGTAAAGGAAACCGGCATTGCCCACCTCAACAGCAATGGTTCGTACAACTGGTACACGCAGCCTTTTCTTAAAATCTCCGATTGGGAGATTCACACCATTTACCCGGATGAAAACGGTATTACCTGGCTTGGCGCACCCGATGGCTTGCTGCGTTATGACGCCATGGTGAAAAAAGATTTTAATGTTCCGTTTTACACGCACATCAGGTTGTTGCAAACAGGAAAAGACTCTTTATTTGGCGGGAATTTTTATAAAAAGGAAAACGATCTTGCTATCCCGGTTACAACACAGGAAGACTTTTTAAAACGGACATTGAGCTACGCCAGCAATTCGTTGACCTTTTATTACTCGGCAACCAATTACAGCGATAACAAGAACAATACTTTTTCCTATTTTCTTGAAGGGCATGAAACAGAATGGTCAGCTTGGTCGAAAAAAACTGAAAAAGAGTATACCGATTTGAAAGAAGGCTCGTATGTTTTTCACGTAAAAGCAAAAAGCATTTATGGTGCCGAAAGCATCGAGTCGACTTATGCCTTTACCATATTGCCGCCATGGTATCGCACCATATGGGCATACATAGTGTATGTTATTGCCTTTATAGGTTTTGTATACCTCATTATCCGCATCAGCGTAAGGCGACTTGTGAAGGCGAAGAACCAGCTGGAAAAAATTGTGAAAGAGCGTACCGCTGAAGTGGTGGAACAAAAACACCTGATAGAAGAGAAACATAAGGAGATAACCGATAGTATTAATTACGCGGAAAGGATCCAACGAAGTTTCCTGGCAACCAAAGAACTGCTGGACGAAAACTTAAAAGATCATTTTGTGTTCTTTCAACCAAAAGATGTGGTAAGTGGCGATTTCTATTGGGCTACAAAAGTTTCAGGTTCAACGTTTCAGGTTCAGGGTTCTGAGAAAACAACTTCAAACCAGAAACCAGAAACTGATACCTTTATATTAGTCACTGCCGACAGTACCGGCCACGGCGTACCCGGTTCCATTATGAGTATTTTAAACATTTCGTCGCTCGAAAGTACGGTGAAGGAAGGATTTAGCGAGCCGGCTGAGATCCTGAACCATACCCGTGCTAAAATTATTGAACGTTTAAAAAAGGACGGAAGTGCCGAAGGTGGCAAAGATGGTATGGACGCGAGTTTGATTTCCTTTGATTTTAAGAACAATACATTAAGCTACGCAGCCGCTAACAATCCGGTATGGATTGTTCGTTCTCTTTCCCCCTTCGAAGGGGGTGCCCGCAGGGCGGGGGATGTTGAACTCATAGAATTGGCCCCCGATAAAATGCCAGTAGGCAAGCATGATAAGGATAGCATTCCGTTTACACAGCATACCATTGAGCTGCAAAAAGGCGATGTGGTGTATGCCCTGACGGATGGTTTCCCTGACCAGTTTGGCGGTCCGAAAGGAAAAAAATTCATGTACAAAAACTTAAAGGAATTATTGGTAAGCATTGCTCCAAAACCAATGGAAGAACAAAAAGAAACATTGAAAGCGGCTTTCAATAACTGGAAAGGGACATTGGAGCAGGTAGATGATGTATGCCTGATTGGCGTGAGAATCTTATAGCATGAAGGTGTCGGAAAATATACTAAAATGGGGGATGCGCTTATACCCGCCTTTGTTGTTGCAACGCATCTGGATTAAAAAGATCGATAAGGGATTTGCAGGCGCCGATGTGAAAATTAACCGCAGTTTACTCACGCTCAATTTCGGTAAAGCCATTTTTGGTGGCACCATTTATACCGCTGCCGATCCTTTTTATGCCATGTTATTCGGGCAAACCCTAAAACATAAAGGCTATTCTATAAGCGTTTGGTTAAAGAGCGCAAACATCCAGTTCCTTAAGCCCGCCAGAACCAACCTCCATTACCACATTACCATTACACCGGATATGGTGGCTGAAGCCGAAAACGACCTAAATAGCAAAGGGGTTTTTGTGAAAACATACCCTATAGAGATTTACGATAAACACGGGGTTTTGTGCGCGCGGGCTAAAAACGAGATTTATATCCGCAATCTTAAACATGCCTTTAACAAATAAGATAACCTTTTGTTTAAAGAATTAAAAGCAATTTTTCGATTGCTTTTTTAATTAAAATTTCTCAAATTCACTCAACTAAATGTACCGGTTATGAATTGTATTATAGTAGATGACAATAAACTTGCACGTAAAGCACTAAAATTGCTGGTTGAAGAAATAAATTTCCTTGAACTTAAGCATGAATGCGATAATGCCATGTCTGCTTTCAATATCTTAAAAGAAGAAGCCATTGACCTTGTTTTCCTGGACATAGAAATGCCTGAAATGACCGGGCTTGAACTCATGAAAAATTTAGACAAGCGGCCCATTGTTATATTTTGCACCGCCAAAGAAAAATATGCTGTTGAAGCGTTTGAGTTAAACGTGGCCGATTACATTGTTAAGCCATACACCAAGGCCCGTTTTATGGCTTCCGTATCAAGAGCCAAGGAAATTTTTGACAGCAAGCAGCAAAATATTGAAACTACTGAAAAGGACTATATTTTTATCCGTTCCAACTCAGTGCTTACCAAAATAAAAATTGATGACATAGAATACATACAGGCCCTTGGCGATTACATCAATATTTATGTGGCCGACAAACGACATACCATTCACATGACCCTAAAGGGTATTGAAGACAAGTTACCGATCGATAAGTTTTTCCGCATCCATCGTTCATACCTTATCAACCTTAATAAAATTGATTACATAGAAAAAGAAACGGCTTACATTGGCAAGCACCCTATCCCTATTGTCGAGCAAAATAAGCAGGCGCTCTTAAAACGCCTGAACCTTATTTAATTTACAGCTTCTGTACGTCTTCTTTTAATTCAGCCTGGGCCTGGCGGCAACTTTTAATAATAATTCCCATCAGGAGCCTAATCCGTTCCATACCCGAATTGCCAGCAGCCAGCATTTCAGCTTCCTTTAAATGATCCATCAGGATTTGGCTAAAGCCTACAAATCCTAAAGAAGTTTGCAGACTATGTGAAAGCGCTTTAATCGCGCCAAGGTCGTTTGCCTGAAGAGCTTTTTCCAGGGCGTCAACATCTTTAGGATTTTGTTCCAGGAAAGTATCGATCATCTCTATCAGGAATGAACTTTTATTTCCTGAAAATTCTTTTAAATAGGTCAAATCAGTTACCCTGTTTCCTATAGCTACCACATCATTCGGCACTTTTGAACTTAAAAATTTTCCGATGAGTTTATAAAGCACGTCGGCATTGAATGGCTTTGTAATGTACTCGTCCATTCCATTGCTAATGCAGCGTTCGCGTTCGCCAGCCATGGCATTAGCCGTCATGGCTATTACAGGCGTTTTGTCTTTTAACTGATGGCGAATAACTTTTGTTGCCTCGTAACCATCGAGCACGGGCATTTGTATGTCCATTAAAATAATGTCGTACTTGTTCTCTTTTAATACATCCACTGCAATTTGCCCATTGGCAGCTATCTCCACTTCAAAACCCTTTTCGGCAAGTACCGCCTGTGCCAGTTTTTGGTTCAGGATATTGTCTTCCACCACCAGCACTTTTTTTCCGGTAAATAACTCCGTTGGTTCTTCGTTAGCACGTCCAGAGGATTCATACTCTTTCTCATCTGCTATTTCAAAGGGGATAGTGAATGAAAATTCGGAACCTTTTTCCAGCACACTGTTTACCCTAATGGTGCCTCCCTGTAATTCTACCAGTTTTTTGGCGATGGACAAGCCAAGGCCTGTACCTCCGTAAGACCGTGTAGTGTCGCTTTCGGCCTGCGTAAACCGTTCAAAAATAGTGAAAAGCTTTTCAGGAGCAATTCCAATACCCGTATCCTTAACCGATATCCTGATGATGGCCTGCCGATTTGATTTTTCCAATACCTCCACGTCTATGCTTACGTTTCCTTCGTTTGTAAATTTTACAGCATTACCTATAAGGTTTATCATGATCTGGTTGAGCCGCGTAGGATCGCCTTTTAACAGGGCCGGCATAGCAGGATCAATGGTATTGAATAATTTAATGTTCTTACTATGGGCCTTTCTTGAAAACATCGTGTACACAGAATGGATCAATTGCTGTGGACTGAAAGGAATTTTTTCAATGCTCAGCATTCCCGCTTCTATTTTCGAAAAATCAAGTATATCGTTAATGATCGTCAACAGGTTCTTCCCCGACACATCAATGGCCGATAAATATTCCTTTTGTTGTGCGTTTAAAGGCGTGGTATCCAGCAGGTCGGCAAATCCAATCATGGCGTTAAGCGGTGTCCTGATCTCGTGGCTCATATTGGCCAAAAAGGAACTTTTAGACACGGTAGCCTGCTCTGCCACTTTTTTCGCTTCTACCAATTGCAGTTCAAGGCGTTTTCGTTCCGTAATATCAATATAACTTACCAAAAAGAAATCTTCATCATCCATGTCTATCATGTTAACCGAGAACAGCAAGGTAAGATCGGCGCCATTTTTTGTCCGGCAATGCACTTCTTCATTCAACACAAATCCCTGTTTTTGCATTACCTGAGCCACACGGGCCGCTTCTTCACTACTACTTAAGGCAAGGCTATCTAAAGTACGGCCCAGCAGCCCTTCTTCAGTATCATAATCAAACAAATCAAGGAATGCCCGGTTCACATTCACAATTTTTCTGCTGCCTAAGGCCGAAATAACCATCCCCACCGAACTGTTATTAAAAATGCTTAAGAAACGCGTGTTGCTTTTTTGTAAGGCCAGTTCATTTCTTTTTGCCAGGGTCACATCGTTTGAAATGGTACCCACGCCGTACACTTCCTTTTCTTTATTAATGAGCGGAAAGGTATAGCTCAGATAATACTTATCTTCAATATGATACTCGTGCCTCGTGGTTTTACGCTCCTGTTTTACTTCCAGTTCATTTTTTGAAATCTCATCTCCTATTTCTTTCCCCCTCAGGTCATGAACCGTAAGGCCAATCAGTTCCGAAACCTCTTTGCCAATGGAACGGGCGGCATTTGAATTAATGTAAATATAACGGCCATCCAGGTCCTTCATGGAGATCATGGAAGGACTGTTCTCAATAAACGCGTTAAGCAATTCATTCGATTCATTGATTACAAAATTCTCGCTCACCACATTATTCCGGTCTTTGCGCAACTTCATATTAGCCACCACTTCGTTTGCCAGTATGGTTAAGGCTTCTTTTTGTTCGGCGCTGAGTTTATTGGGCTTGGTATCAATCACACACAATGCTCCCAGGTTATACCCTTCTTCTGTTTTAAGAGGCGCCCCGGCGTAAAAGCGAACGTTGGGATCGCCGGTTACAAAAGGATTATTAACAAAGCGCGAATCCTTTAAAGCATTTTCTACCTCAAACACTTTGTCATCCATAATGGCATACCGGCAAAACGACACATCGCGTGGCGTTTCGGTCCCTTCCAATCCTATTTTCGATTTGAACCATTGCCGGTTCTCATCAATTAACGTAATTAAGGTCATGGGAGTGCCACAAATAATAGAGGCCAGCTTGGTAATATCATCAAACTGCTTTTCAGGCATGGAGTCAAGGATGTTCAGCTTCTTTAAAGCTTCGAGCCTTTTCTCTTCGTTTGATGGTTTTGGATTTGTGTTTTGCATCGTTAACAGGTTTGGGTTCGGCCAAATTAAAGGTAAGAAAATCTTTATTTTCAACCTGAGAATTTAGTCACATTTTTATGCCAGTTCTAAAACAGTTTGCATCTTTCAGGCAATGAGTTTTTTAACGGTATCAGACATCTGGTGAAACGAAAAAGGTTTGGGCAGGAACACAATATTCTTATAATCCGAGTCATCCGCAATTTGTTTTCCCGACCTGAAAGACGAGATCAGAATCACAGGAATAGTGCTCTCGAAATTATAAATGAGCTCGCAGATGAATGAAATACCCGACATTTTTGGCATCATCAGGTCGCAGATCACCAGGTCCATTTTGTTATTCGAAAAGCGTTCCACCGCCTCCTCGCCGTTTGTTGCCGTATAAGTAACGTATCCCAGTTCCTGCAGGGAATTTTCCAAAGCCTTTAATAGTAGCCTGTCGTCATCAATGACTAATATTTTTTTCATAACATTTAAAGTATGGTGTAAATACAAACTGCAGTAACCGGTGTAAGAATGCAAAGCGCTATCCAGAATATCCTTTTCTGAAAATCTTCCAGTGTCATCATGGTTTCTTTGGTTTTCATGGGTGCTGTTTTATAGGTTTTGATTTTGTTGTTTTGCCTTAAGCTTAAGCCATTGGGTAAATGAAAGGTCCAATTTGTAAGGCAGGCCGCTGCCTTTAATTAAATAATCATAAACGCCGGTTTTTTGCGATTGTAAGAACAAGCCCGTTTCTTCATCGTTTGTAACCATTATAAAATCGGTATCGGCATGCGTTTCCCTAATCATGTTTATCACATTCAGGCCATTCATGGCATTGGCATCCACACTGTTCAAATGATAATCAACAAATACCAACTGTGGCTTAATGTGCAGAAAGAGGCGGCACAGCTCGCCATTCTCAAACACATGGATGTTGTGGTCCCTGCCGTCAAGCACCTTTTTCAGTTCGGTTTCCAGCAGCAATGAAAACATTTTGTTGTCTTCAATAATAAAAATAGTCAATCTCTCTTCGTTATGCATATGTGGGGCTATTCTTATGCTAATTTCGTTTTAATACGCCCGTTTTGGAGCAATTTTCGGTCATTACGGAAAAACTGACTGTAAAAAGGGAAAAAGAATAAACGGTAAAGCTTAAAAAGTAAAAAGCCCCTCATGACTGAGGGGCTTTGTGCCCGAAGAGAGACTCGAACTCTCAAGGAATAATCCAACGGCTTCTGAGACCGCAACGTTTACCAATTTCGCCATCCGGGCTTGCTGCAAATTTACAAACTAAATACACTTATAAAACTATTTCATCAAAATAATGGCGTAGAGGTGCCAAAATAGGCAAAATTAGTGCCAATAGCCTGTTTAACTGCATAAAAATGAGAGAAATAAGCTCCGTTTTTCTGTTTTCAAAAGCCATTATATCAGCAAAAAAAAGCCCCAACAGATGTGGCAGAGCCTTTTACCGGGTTTTATTAAATTATTCTTTAACTATTTTGGTAAGCAACTGCTTACCCTCAATAACTACACTTGCAGCGTAAATTCCGGAATAGTGCCGGCAAATAGTGCTGGTGGTGCTCCCTGTATGGCTATTGGCACCTTTTATATACTTTAGTTCAAAGTCAAAAACCATCAATCCGTTTTCCAATTTGGGTTCTTGATCTGCCTGACTTTAAATTCTTTCTCTGTAATTGATTTACCTGTTGTGTCAAAATAATATCTGTTCCCCTCTTTTGTACTTACTGCTATTGTTCCATTATCACACACTCCTGCCGAAGAATATATAAACGGGATAATTATTTTATTGTTTTTATCAATAACTCCACAGGTGTTACCGGTGTATGATAACCGGGCATGAACCAATCCGCTTCTGGAACTAAAAGACCCTGTAAAAATAAAATCAGAGATTTGTCTTCCTGTACTTGCAAACAAAGCAAATTTTTCGTCTTTTATTGCCTGAATATATAAAACATGTGTACTATCGTAAGGATAATCTTCTACAAACTCGTAAACATTTGCATGGATAACTTTGCCATCCAATATAACGTTTTGAGCTGTATCAATGATCATTCTATTATAAATACTATCTTTATGTGCCGCGCCTACACGTAATAAATTTTTTTTGAAATCCAGGATATGGGGGTATTTCAAATCCAGGATTTTTAGGCCTTCCATATTCATCAGTCCGTATTTTTGATTATCTTTTGAAACAACAATAAATTCGTTATTCGGCTCATAATTTGGCTCAATGAATTTGTAAATGGGCGGCAAGATCATGTCTCCCTCTAATGTGTAAAACCCCATCAGCGAGTCCTTTGTTACGGTCCATTTTCCCCATGTCGGATCAAAATCCACAGCCGAATAAACAGCAGGGGATATAATTTTACCTTTCTCATTTTTGAATCCATACAACTTTGTTTTAGGATCTTTAAACTCCATAAAAGAAAGACTTTTACTATATCTGTCGCCTGGCTGAGCCAAAGCAAGAGTAGTAATGCAACTGAGCAATAATAAGAGTAGTATTTTCATGGTGTTTTATTTAAAATTTATAAATTGGCTTTTTCGGTTTTTTAGAACGGAATAATCGTTTGTCTTTCCAATAGATGTCAATGCTTCTGCTTTCTTTTCCATTCCACCTTCTGTTACCGTTTCCTGATGTTACAACCCCGTAGCGCTTATCATTAATATACCTTGCATGACCGGTTTTCTGTCCTTTATCTGTATATTCTTCCCAGATCCCTGTTTTCTGTCGATTGTTATTATACCTGCCAAGTATTTTTACCCTACCATTTCTATAATACTCTTTATAATCTCCCTTTGCGTGTTCCTCGTAATCAACATTTTGAATAATATGCCGATAACCGGTTTGGGGATAATATTCGATCCATGTACCCTGTTGTCCGTTATTGTACATACCTTCAACTATTTTAACGCCATTGGCAGCAATAAATTCCCAGTATCCGTTTATTTTGACCTGTCTGTCAATTAATTCTATACGATTCCCGCAAGGCAGGGTTACAAATAAATGGCCGGTTGAATCGGTGTACTCATTCCATTTAAGCTTAAGTTGCGCCAGAGCTGAATGTTGCAGTGATTTATTATCAGTAACCTTATGTATATCAGATTTACTCTTCCCGTTATGTTCCCACTTATTTGCTTCTTTCCTGTATATATTTTCGGTTTCCCGGTAAATATCAACGGGCTTGTAATATTCACACGCAAAATAATCATACCTGCTATAGTATTCAGATAAAGGAAATGCCAAACGAAACAGGGAGCTTGAATCTTTATTCTTTTTTAAATCAGGGACCTCACAAATTTGCAAGCCATTGTAATAATAATAAGTGTAATAAATTTCTTTAGGGTTGAAATAAGTTCCCTTTGCGCTGTCAATTCCATTCCGGATGCCATTTGGCTCCATAATGTAAGATTGATTTATGACAAATTTTGAATCATAGGCATGGGTTTCACTTCCGTTAACAAAAAACTTTCTGTCAACTATGGTACCCGATGTGTCGTATGACAAGTGCAAGCCATGAGGAACATTATTAAGATAAAATCCTGCTTCGGCAATTTGGCCATTATTGTAATACTCAA